>JAHCAM010000051.1 GCA_019634895.1 Steroidobacteraceae bacterium
TGTCGACCATCTTGCCGTCGACCGCGACCGCGGCGCCGCCCGAGGCTGCCGCGGCGTCGAGTACGCGCTGCGCCCATGCCCGCTCAGCTTCGCTGGGCGCGAAGTGCCGGTTGACGCCTTCGACCTGGCGAGGATGGATGCACAGCTTGCCGCCGAAGCCGAGACGCCGGGCGCGCAGCACGTCTTCGCGCAGTCGGTGCGCGTCGTCGATCGCGGTGCTCACGCCGTCGACCGGCGGTTGCAGCTCGGCGAGCCGCGACGCGAGCACCAGCTGCGAGCGGAAGAACAGCAATTCGTCCTCGAGCGCGTCGCGCATGCCGAGGTCGACCTGGAAGTCGATCGAACCGAACGCGAGCCGCTGAACGCCGGCAGAGCCGGCGATCGCCGGCAGCGCGGCGAACCCGGCCGCGCTCTCGACAAGCGGCAGCACCGCCGGCGCGCCGGCGCGGCGCACGGCGGCGACGTCCTCGGCGCGCTCGGCCTTCGGCAGCATCACGGCCGCGACGCCGGGGCGGCCGCAGAGCACGAGGTCGCCGCGGAACCAAGCGGTGTCGGCACCGTTGATCCGCACGATCACGCTGCGATCGGGGGCGAGCCAGGCGGCGAGCGCATCGCGCGCGCGATCCTTGTCGCCAGGCGCGACCGCGTCCTCGAGATCGACCACCACCGCGTCGGCGCCTGCGGCCAGCGCCTTGTCGAACCGGTCCGGGCGCGAACCCGGCACGAAGAGCAGCGAGCGGGCGATGCGCGACATGTCAGCGCCCATCGGTCAGGAACTTGCCCACCACAGGCGCGTCGGCCAGCGACCAGATGCGCGCGATCACCGCCCGCATCTCGGCTTCGTCGGCGCCGCCGCGGTATTGCGCGAGGCGCAGTGCCTTGTCCTCGAGCTCGGCGCGGCTCAGCGTGTTGCCGGGGTCGCCCTTGGGTTCGTCGACGCGCGCTTCGAGCGTGCGTCCGTCGGTCGTCTGCACCCGGACCTTGCCGATCCAGCGGGCCGGGTACGCCCGGTCGACCTCCGGGTCGAGCACCATCCGCACCTTGTCGCGGAACGCGACCACGGCAGGATCCTTGTAGTCGGCGTCGAACTCGGTGAGGCCCGCCCGGCCCTCGACCGCCACGAGGCCGAGCACCGTGCCCATCGAGAACTTCGCCTGGTGCACGGTCTGCGGATCGGTCACCGGGCCGAGCACGTCGATCGCGCCCTGGTGCACCTGCGCGGTCACGCGATCGACCGCGTCGGCGGCGAGGTGGTGAGCGCGCATCAGCTGCTGCAGGGCGTCGGCCGCCGGATGCGTGTGCCGGCACGAGGCGTGGAACTTGAACGAGGTCTCGCCGAGCGCCCAGCGCGTGCCCAACCGATCGGTGAGCCGCGCCGGGTCGGCGTCGGTCGACATGCCCGCGGCCATGCCCTGCACGCCCTCGAGGATGTGCCGTGCGCCGGTGAAGCCGTCACGCGCGAGGTACGCCGCGGTGAGTCCGGCGCCGGCCGCATGCGCCGTGTGCAGTTGCTTCGAGTCGGCCGCATCGCGCAGGAACTCCCACAGGCCGGCGCTCTGAGTGCCGGCCGATCCGAAGGCGTGCAGCATCTGCTCCGGGGAGAGGCGCAGCAGGCTGCCGACCGCTGCCGCGGCGGCCAGGGTGCCGGCCGTGCCGGTGGTGTGGAAGATCCGGTAGTGCGAGCGTCCGAGGAATTCACCGACGCGGATGCCGACCTCGTAGCCGGCCACGCTGGCCAGCAGCAGGTCGCGGCCGGAGCGCCCGAGTGCCTGCGCGACCGCCAGCGCCGGGGGGAACACCACCGCGGCCGGATGGAACACCGAACCGTTGTGCACGTCGTCCTGTTCGGCGAAGTGCGACGCCGCGGCGTTGGCCACCGCCGCCGCCATCGGGCTGCTGCCGCGGCGGTGGATCAGGATCTCGCTCGGCCCGTCGGCCGGCCCCATGGCCTCGGCGAAGCGCGCGATCGACTCGACCGGGCGTGCGCCCTTGCCCGCCAGCGCGGAGGCGAACCAGTCGAGGAACAGGTCTTCGGCGCGACGCACGACCGGCGCCGGGATCGATTCATAGTTCAGCGTGGCCGCGAAGTCGGCCAGGGTGCGGCTCGGGTGGGACTCGCTCATCGTCGTTCCGTCGTTCGGGTCAGATCACGCCGTCGTGGCGCAATTGCGCGATCTGCGCGGCGTCGTAGCCCAGTTCGGCGAGCACGGCCTCGCTGTGCTCGCCGAGCGCCGGGATCGGTGCCATTCGCGCTTCGGTCAGGCCGGGCGGCAGCAGCGCCGGTACCGCGCCGGCGGGTGTCGCCACCTCGGTCCAGCGGCCGCGCGCCTTCAGTTGCGGATGCGCCCAGACCTCGGCCATGCCGTTGACCTGCGCGTTTGCGATCTGCGCGTCTTCGAGCAGCGCCACCAGTTGCGCGGCATCGAGCGTCGCGAAGCGCTCGACGATGATCGCGCGAAGCGCGTCGCGGTGCTCGACGCGCAGAGGGTTGGCCGAGAACCGGTCGTCGTTCGCCAGGTCGGGCCGGCCGAGCACCTTCGCGCAGAACACCTGCCACTCGCGCTCGTTCTGCAGCCCGAGCATCACCGTCTTGCCGTCGCCGGTCGGGAACGGGCCGTACGGGTAGATCGTCGCGTGCGCGGCGCCGGCGCGCGGCGGCGGCGCCGCGCCATCGAACGCGTAGTACATCGGGAAGCCCATCCACTCGACCATGCTCTCGAGCATCGAGACGTCGATGCGCTTGCCGCGCCCGGTGCGACCACGCTCGATCAGTGCCGCGAGGATGTTGCTGTACGCGTACATGCCCGCGGCGATGTCGGCGATCGAGCAGCCGGCCTTGGCCATCTCGCCTGGGGTGCCGGTGACAGAAAGGAAGCCCGACTCGCTCTGGATCAGGAGGTCGTACGCCTTCTTGTCGCGATACGGCCCGTCGGAGCCGTAGCCCGAGATGTCGCAGACGATGAGCCCGGGGTGCCTGGGCGCGAGTGCCTCGTACGACAGCCCCAGCCGTGCGGCGGCCCCCGGGGCCAGGTTCTGCACCAGCACGTCGGCGCGGTCGAGCAGTCGCGCGAGCACCTGCGGCGCCTGCGCGTGCTTCAGGTCGAGCGTCAGGCTCTCCTTCGAGCGGTTGGTCCAGACGAAGTGCGACGCAAGGCCGGCGACGCGGGCGTCGTAGGCGCGCGCGAAGTCGCCGACGCCGGGGCGCTCGATCTTGACGACGCGAGCGCCGTGGTCGGCGAGCTGGCGCGTGCAGAACGGCGCGGCGATCGCGTGCTCGAGCGTGACCACCGTGATGCCGTCGAGCGCGCCCATCAGAACGACCTCGGCAGGCCGAGCACGTGCTCGGCGACGTAGGAGAGGATCAGGTTCGTCGAGATCGGGGCGACCTGGTACAGGCGCGTCTCGCGGAACTTGCGCTCGACGTCGTACTCGTTGGCAAAGCCGAAGCCGCCGTGGAACTGGATGCAGGCGTTGGCCGCTTCCCACGAGGCCTTCGCCGCCAGGTACTTGGCCATGTTGGCCTGCGCGCCGCAGGGCTCGTGCGCGTCGAAGCGCCGGCACGCCTCCCAGCGCATCAGGTTGGCCGCCTCGACCTCGATGAACGACTCGGCGATCGGGAACTGCACGCCCTGGTTCTGGCCGATCGGCCGGCCGAAGACGATGCGCTCGTTCGCGTACTTCGTGACCCGGTCGACGAACCAGTAGCCGTCGCCGATGCACTCGGCGGCGATCAGCGTGCGCTCGGCGTTCAGTCCGTCGAGGATGTAGCGGAACCCCTTGCCTTCCTCGCCGATCAGGTTCTCGGCCGGGATCTCGAGGTTCTCGAAGAACAGCTCGTTGGTCTCGTGGTTGACCATGTTGGGGATCGGGCGCACGGTCAGCCCCGCCTTCTCCGCCTGGCGCAGATCGACCATGAAGATCGACATCCCTTCCGACTTCTTCTTCACTTCGGCCAGCGGCGTCGTGCGCGCGAGCAGGATCATCCAGTCCGAGTGCTGCACGCGCGAGATCCAGACCTTCTGTCCGTTGACGACGTAGCGATCGCCCCTCTTCACCGCCGTGGTCTTGATCTTCGTCGTGTCGGTACCGGTCGTCGGTTCGGTGACGCCCATCGACTGCAGCCGCCACTCGCCGGTGGCGATCTTCGGCAGGTAGGTGCGCTTCTGCTCTTCGGAGCCGTGGCGCAGCAGCGTGCCCATGTTGTACATCTGGCCGTGCAGCGCGCCCGAGTTGCCGCCGGCTCGATTGATCTCCTCCATGATGACCGAGGCTTCCGTCAGGCCGAGCCCCGATCCCCCGTATTCCTGCGGAATCAGCGCGGCCATCCAGCCGGCCTTCGTCAGCGCGTCGACGAAGGCCTCGGGATAGGCGTGCTGCGCGTCGACCTGGCGGTGGTATTCGTCGGGAAACTGGCGGCACAGGTCGCGCACGCCGTCGCGGATGTCCTGGAAACGGTCGTCGGAAGTGGAGATCATCGGCAAGTCCGGATTGGCGGTGTTCGGTGCCGGGGCTCAGGGCAATTGCGCGGTCGCTTCCATCGCGAGGAAGCCTTCGTGATCGCGCGCCCACAGCCGCACGGCGCGGTCGCCGTCGGGGCGGCCGCAGAGGGTGAAAGGATGGATGTCGAACAGCGGCCGCACCGCGCGGAATTCGAAGCGGCGCACGCGCGCGCGCGGCATCTCGCGGCGCAGCAGATCGAGCAGCAGCGTGGCGATCAGCGGTCCGTGCACGACCAGGCCCGGATAGCCCTCGACGTCGGTGACGTAGCTGCGGTCGTAGTGGATGCGGTGGCCGTTGAAGGTCAGCGCCGAATAGCGGAACAGCAGCACCGGGTCGGGCACGATCTCGCGCGAGAACGCCGCGTCGCCGGGCGCGGGGCGCGGCTCGGGCGCCGGCGCGCCGGGCGTCGGGTTGTCGCGATAGACGATGTCGTGCTCCTCGGTGATCGCGAGGCCGCGCGCGTCGGCGATCTCGTGGCGCACGTTGACGAACACCAGTGAACCGCTGCGCCCGGCCTTGCCCCGCACGTCGGCGATCCGCGACTCGCGGGTGATCTCGTCGCCGACGCGCGGCGGGTGATGGAACTCGAGCCGCCCGCCCGCCCACATCCGCCGCGGCAGCGGCACCGGCGGCAGGAAGCCGCCGCGCTTCGGGTGCCCGTCGGAGCCGATCTCGCTCTGCCGCGCCAGCGACGTGAAGTACATCCAGTGCCACAGCGGCGGCAGGTCGGTGCCCGGAAGCGGCTCGGGGTCGTCACGGTCGAGCGTCGCCGCGAGCGCGGCCACCGGCGTGGCGGTCACCAGGTCGGTGCGCCGCTCGGTACGGCCGATCCACTGTTGCAGGTGCTCGATGTCCATGGCGGCTCGGGAAAAACCGAAGCTTGCGCGAAACGCCGGCGCAGGACAATTCGGTTTTCGGGAAGGCCGCCTTCGGCGACGCGTAAGGGGCGGCACGGTAGACTGCGGCCGACGTCCGCGCATCGACGGCCCGCGCCGCGCCTGCCCAATGTCCATGCACTTCGACCTGGTCGACCTGCGCCTGATGGTGCGGATCGCCGAATCCAACAGCCTGACCGGCGGGGCGGCGGCGGCGCACATGTCGCTGCCGGCCGCGAGCGCGCGCGTCAAGCATCTCGAGGAGCGCCTCGGCGCCAAGCTGCTGTATCGCACCAGCCAGGGCGTGACGCTGACTCCTCCGGGCCAGGCCTTCGTCCAGCATGCGCGCCTGGTGCTGGCGCAGATCGAGCACCTGCGCAGCGACCTGCAGGAATACGCAAAGGGCGTGAAGGGCCATCTGCGCGTGCTCGCCAACACGACCGCGCTGGGCGAATTCCTGCCGCCGGTGTTGCGCGCCTACCTGCTGCGCCATCCCGACGTCAACGTCGACCTGCGCGAGCGGTTGAGCGACGAGATCGTCCGGGCGGTGTCCGACGGGCAGACCGACCTCGGCATCGTCGCCGGCACCGTGCGCACCGAGAGCCTCGAGGTGATTCCGTACCGGCACGACCGGCTGGCGCTCGTGGTGCCGGCAGGCCACCCGTTCGCGGACCGCGCCGAGGTCGACTTCGCCGACACGCTCGATCTCGACCACGTCGGACTGCACGAGGCGAGCGCGATTCACGGCTTCGTGCGGCGCATCTGCGAAGAGCTGGGCCGGCCGCTCAGGCTGCGCATCCAGGTGGGCGGCTTCGAGACCGCGTGCCGGATGATCGAGGCGGGCGTGGGCGTCGGCGTGCTGCCCGACTCGGCCGCGCGGCGCCACGCCCAGACGATGGCGATCGGGATCGTCGCCCTGCGAGATGCGTGGGCGCTGCGCGAATTGCGGATCTGCGCGCGCAGCCTCGACGCGCTGCCGGGCTACGCGCGCGACCTTGTCGACCTGCTGGTGGCGGATGCCCGCGACGCCGCGCGGCGTACCGGTGCTGCGGTGCAGCGCTGAGGGCGGGTGCAACCGGTGTTCGACTTCGAGCCCGAGTGCCGCGCCGACTCCGGGGCGCGTACCCGGTTTGCCCCGGGGGGCGCGGCGCGACTATAGTTCGCCCCGTCCGTGGCCGTCGCGCATCCGGGGCAACCCCGATGGCATGCGCCGCTGGGAACGGCCAACATCCGACAGGTTAAAGGCAAAGGAGGCAGCAGATGAATTTCGTTCGGGCAATGCTGGCGGGCGCGGTCGCGCTCACGGTGTCGGGTGCCGCGCTCGCGCAGCAGCCGATCGTCATCAAGTTCAGCCACGTGGTCGCCGATGCGACGCCGAAGGGCCAGGGCGCGCTGAAATTCAAGGAAGTCGCCGAGAAGCTGCTGCCGGGCAAGGTGCAGGTGCAGGTGTTCCCGAACTCGCAGCTGTTCGGCGACGCGAAGGAGATGGAGGCGGTGCTGCTGGGCGACGTGCAGCTCATCGCACCGTCGCTGTCGAAATTCGATCGCTACACGAAGAAGATCCAGGTCTTCGACCTGCCGTTCCTGTTCGACGACATTGCGGCGGTCGACCGCTTCCAGCACAGCCCGTCGGGCAAGGCGCTGCTCGACTCGATGAAGAACCGGGGCCTGCAGGGGCTGGCCTACTGGCACAACGGGATGAAGGAACTGTCGACGAACAAGGACAAGCTCACGCGTCCGGACGACGTCAAGGGGCTGAAGTTCCGTATCCAGGCGTCCGACGTGCTCGAGGCGCAGTTCCGCGCGCTGGGCGCCAATCCGCAGAAGATGGCGTTCGCCGAGGTCTACCAGGCGCTGCAGACCGGCGTCGTCGACGGCCAGGAGAACACCTGGTCGAACATCTACTCGCAGAAGTTCCACGAGGTCCAGAAGACGATCGCGGTCACCAACCACGGCGTCATCGACTACATGGTGGTCACCAACGCGAAGTGGTGGGACGGGCTGCCGGCCGACATCCGCAAGGGCCTGCAGCAGGCGATGGACGAGGCCACCGCCTACGCGAACAAGCTCGCCAACGAGATCAACGAGCGCGACCGCAAGCGCATCGAGGAAGCCGGCAAGGCGAAGATCCAGCCGTTGTCGAAGGACGACGTCGCTGCCTGGCGCAAGGCAATGGAGCCGGTCTGGAAGAAGTTCGAGGGCGACATCGGCAAGGACCTGATCGAGGCGGCGCTGAAGTCCAACCAGTAGCCGCTGCCCGGCTAGGGCCGGGGCGCGCGCAGGGACGCCTTAGGTGAAGACCAGCTGGGTCGGGCGGATGGAGGAGGGCCTCGTGGCCCTCCTCATTGCGTCGATGACGGTGATCACCTTCATGCAGGTGGTCGCGCGCTACGTCTTCAATTACAGCTTCGTCTGGGCGCTCGAGCTCACCACCTTCCTGTTCGGCGGATTGATCTTCATCGGCATTTCGTACGGCGTACGCGTGGGCGCGCACATCGGCGTCGACGTGCTGGTCAAGACGCTGAAGCCGGGCACGGCGCGCATCGTGGCGGTGATCGCCACCCTGTTGTGCCTGGTCTACTCGACGATCGTCTTCGTCGGCGGCTGGATCTACGTCGGCAAGATCTACGACATCGGCATTCTGGCGCAGGACATGCCCATCCCGCAGTGGGTGCCGCGGCTGGTGCTGCCGCTAGGCTACGCGTTGCTGTTCTTCCGGTTCGCGCAGGTGCTGGTGCGCACGCTGCGGGGCACTCAGGCGGGTCTGCTCGTCGACGAGGCCGAGGAGGCGTTGAAGCTGCGGCCCACCGATGCCGGCGGCGCGCCCGGGGGACGCGAATGACCACCGCCGCGCTGTTCGTCATGCTGTTCGTGTTCATGTTCCTGGGCACGCCGATCGGGGTCGCGCTC
>JAHCAM010000052.1 GCA_019634895.1 Steroidobacteraceae bacterium
GGCGTTCATCGCCAGCCCGTTCAGCGCCAGCGCAGCCGGCAACTGCACGCGGGGCACGAGCCCCGGGACGATCGCCGAGTAGACAGGCCAGCGCATCGCGAGCCCGATGCCGTTGGCGAACACCAGCAGCAGCAGCAGCGTCGGATTGATCGCGTCGGAGACGATCGCGAGGCACAGCAACAGCGCCGTGGCGGCCACCCAGAACTGCGTGACGACGAAATAGCGCCGGCGATCGAGGATGTCGGCGAGTGCCCCGCTGGGCAGCCCGAGCAGGAACACCGGCAGCGTCGCGGCCGTCTGCACCAGCGCGACCATCACCGGGGAGGTGGTGAGCGAGGTCATCAGCCAGGCGGCTGCGACGTCGTTCATCGACATGCAGACGTTGGCGGTGAACCACACCACCCACAGCGTGCGGAACACCGGATCGGCCAGCGGCGCGAACGCCGCGGCCGGCAGCGCCGGCCCGTCGGCTTCCTGTTCGCTGGGCGGCAAGTCGGACAAGCGGGGCTCCTGGTGGATCGCGAGACCGGTCCGGTACCCGGGCCCGCGCAGCCCGCATTGTCGCTCAGGCGGGTGGCCTCGACGCGCGTGACAGTTGCCGATAGACCTCCTCGGCGAGCGCGAGCAGCGTCGCGCGGTCAGTCTGCGCCGACAGCGCGTAGCCGAAGCGCCCGTCGATCCAGTAGAAGGCGGCGATGCGGCCGTCGCGGTCGAACCGGAACGCCGTGTCGCCCGATTGCGGGCCGGCGTCGGCCACGTAGAGGGTGAGCCGGGCGCCGGTCGCGTCCTGGTACATGAATTGCGCGCGCGCGCCGTCGGCGCCGGGCAGCAGCCGGCCGCCCACCAGCGACCAGCCGAGCGCATCGAGCGAGGGCACGGTGAGCGTCGCACCGAGCCGCTTCGAGAGCCACTGCACGAGGTGCTCGTGCTGGGCGGCGGCGACCTCGACCGGATGGCGCACCTCGGGCGTATAGACCACGTGCGCGGCCAGCGCGTCGCGCACGAACCCGGGCGCTCCGGCCTGCGCGACGCGCACCGCAGGCGACGCAAACGTCGCGTGCGAGAGCCATCCGACCGACCAGGCCATCGCTGCCAGCGCCGCGGCGGCCAGCCAGACCCGCTGATCGCCGGCGCGCCAGGCACCGGGCCCGGTCGCGCCGCGGGCCGGGCGGGCGGCCCGTGCCGAGCCGAGCGCCGCGTCGACCAGGTGCTGCGGCACCGGTTCGTCCAGCGTGTCGCGGCCGAGTGCCTTCAATGCCTGCGCCTGCCGCCGCCAGGCGTGCGCTTCGGCGCGCAAGACCTCGTCGCCGTCCAGGCGGGCCTCGAAACGGCGCAGCCGCTCGCCGTCGAGGCGGCCGTCGGCCCACGCGTGCATGTCGTCTCGGTCGTCAGTCATCGCTTCCGGGTACCTTCACTTCATCAGCCTGAGCCGTGGCCCGGCGGACCGCGCGCCGTCGGCACCGGGTTCGAGCAATTCGCGCAGCCGCGCGCGCGCCCGCGACAGTCGCGACATCACCGTGCCCGCCGGCACGCCGACGACGCTGGCCACCTGCTCGTAGGACATGTCCTCGAACGCGACCAGCAGCAGCACCTGCCGCTGCGCCTGGGGCAGCGCGCGCAGTGCGCGCTCGAGGTCGAGGGCCTCGACCCAACCGGCCGCGGGGTCGGGCGCGACGTTGCCGGCCGTGTCCCCGGGCAGGGCGTCGTGCGCAGCCTCGAGCCGGTAACGCGGGCGGCGCGTCTCGCTCACGAACAGGTTGTGCATGATCGTGAACGCCCAGGCTCGCAGGTCCGAGCCGGGCCGCCACTGCGCGAGCCGCTCGCAGGCGCGCTCGAGGGTGTCCTGCACGAGGTCGTCGGCCGCGGCTGCGTCCGCGCACAGCATCCGCGCGTAGCGGCGCAGGCGCGGAATCAGGGCGATCAGCGCGTCATGGGCGGGCGACACGCCATGCACCGTTGAAGCCGTCGCCGGTGCGGTCGCCGGGCTTCTGGTCCTTCACCCAGTAGTACAGCGGCTTGCCCTTGTACGCCCACTGCATGCGGCCGTCGTCGCGCCGGATGACGGTCCAGTCGCCCCGCGCCGCGCCGCCGTCGGCATAGAGCGGCGGCCAGTTCGCGGCGCACGGTCCGTTGCACACGCTGCGGCCCGTGCCGGCCGGGTCGCGGTCGAAGGTGTAGAGCGTCATGTCGTTCGCGCCGACCAGCGCGCCCTCGTACGTCTTCGCCGGCGCCGGATGCACCACGCTTCCGTACATCGACTCCATCGTGCTGCAACCTGCCAGAAGTGCAGCGGTTGCCGCAGCCGCGATCAGCCTGACCATGGGGATTCTCCTGTGGACGGGCCCGCCGGATGCAGGCCCTGCACGGTGAACGCGCGGCCGGGGCCGGTTATTCCACCGCGCGTGCGATCATCATGGCCCGACACTGCCACGAGAGGAAGTCCGAGATGACGATGTCCCGCGCCGTCAGGCTCCGCGAATTCGGCCCGCCCGAGGTCATGCGGATCGAACAGGTGGACCTGCCCGACCCCGGCGCCGGCGAGGCGCGCGTGCGCCAGACGGCGATCGGATTCAACTTCATCGACGTCTACCAGCGCAGCGGCGTCTACCCGCTGCCGTTGCCGACCGGCCTCGGGCACGAGGCCGCGGGCGTGGTCGAGGCGGTCGGAGCCGGGGTGCGCGACCTGCGCCCCGGAGACCGCGTCGTCTACATGAACGCCGGCATCGGCGCCTACGCCGATCGCCGCAACGTCCCGGCCGAGCGGCTGGTCGCGTTGCCGGCCGCGGTATCCGACGAGGACGCGGCGGCGCTGTTCTTCAAGGCGATGACCGCGCAGTACCTGCTGAAGAAGACGCACGCGGTGCAGCCGGGCGACGTGCTGCTGGTGCACGCGGCGGCCGGCGGCGTCGGACAGATCCTCACCCGCTGGGCCAAGGCGCTCGGCGCATACGTCGTCGGCACGGCCGGCTCGCCGGCCAAGTGCGAGATCGCGCGCGCGGCCGGCTGCGACGCGGCGATCGACTACTCGCGCGACGACTGGCCGCAGGCGTTCCTGAAGGCGACCGGCGGCCGGAAGGCGCGGGTGGTCTACGACTCGGTGGGGCGAAGCACCTTCATGAAGTCGCTCGACTGCGCCGCACCGTTCGGCCTCGTCGTCGTCTATGGCGGCGCATCGGGCCCGGCGCCGGCGATCGAGCCCGAGGTGCTGAACAAGAAGGGCTGCCTGTTCCTCACGCGTCCGTCCGTGTTCCCGCACAACGCCGACGTGGGCACCCTGCGCGCCAACGCCGCCGACGTGTTCGCGGCGATCGCGGCCGGCCACGTGAAGGCCGCCATCGGGGCGCGCTTCGCGCTCCACGAGGCGCCGGCCGCGCATCGCGCGGCCGAGGCGCGTGCGAGCACCGGCGCGATCCTGCTCGTGCCCTGAGCGGCGCACCTCGGCGTTCAGTCAAGGGAGCCGGTGCGCGCAACGCGGATCGCGATCGCGGTCTTGCTGGCGGGGCTTGCCGCGTTCGCGGCACCCGCTGCGGGCCGCGCGATGCGCTGCCCGGGAGAACCCGTCGTCGCGTCCGGCTGGAGCGCGCCGGACAGCGAGCGGATCTGCGCCGCCGCGACGCGGGCGCTCGCGTTCCTGCGGGCGGCAGGGCTGTCGCCGCCCGCGTCGATCGAGATCCGGCCGCTGGCGCGACGCCGGCGAGGCGACGCTACGCAGCCCCTCGGGCAATACGACGGCGGCAGCGGGGTCGTTTCGCTGATCCGGTACGAGGCGGCGGTCTCCGCGTCTCACGCGCACGCGCCGGCGTTCGGACTGCCGATGAGCCTGGAGTTGTGGCAGAGCTTCGTCGGCCACGAGGTCGCCCATGCGGTGGCGGCGGCGCACTTCACCGCCGTCGTTGCGCGACGCGCAGCCGCGGGCGAGTACGTCGCAGCAGTCGTGCAGTTGTCGACGATGCCGCAGGGCCTGCTTCGCGCGATTCTCGAGCGGCACGACGCCGCGGCGTTCGGCGAAGCCGGCGAGATCACGATGTTGTTGTACCAGTTGAACCCCGCGGTCTTCGCGGTGAAGGCGTACCGGCACTATGTCGCGTTGGGCGACGGGGGGCCTGCCTTCCTGGCGATGCTGATGCGCGAGGGCCTGGCGCCGTAATGGGCCGGACCCGGCAGTCGGGGCGCCGCCAGCCCGGCTCAGGGGCCCGATTCAGCGCGCCCCAGGCGCGGGGCGCTCGGCGGCCAGCACGTGGGCCAACCGTTCGCCAGCGGCGTCGGCGCGCAGTTCATCGATCGACAGCGCCAGCTTGCGCCGCCAGTTCGGGTGCTCGTCGATGGTGCCCGGCACGTTGCACTGCTCGACGGTGCCGATCCAGTCCTCGGGCTGCACCATCATCAGCCGCGACGGCGTCGACGCGAGCCAGCCGTGGATCGCGTCGACCAGCATCGGCGTGAGCGGGCCACGCGACAGGCGTTCGACGTCCGCGTCGGCGGGCAGGCGGCCGCCGCCGGCGAGCGCCGCGAGCAGGCGAACGCGATCGCGCTCGCGCGCCTGCTCGTGCTGCTCGCGGGTGTCGGCGTCGGGATACAGGCCGAGCCGGTCGCGCAGCTGCAGGTCGTGGCCATTCCACCAGCCGGCCAGCGTCGGCAGGTCGTGGGTGCCGATCGACACCAGCGCCTCGCGCGGCCAGGCGGCGGGCGACGCGAAGCCGCCCGAGCCGTCGCGCTCGAAGTACAGCAGGCGGTACGACAGCACCCGGCTGCGCCCGAGCGCCTCGCGCACCGCGTCGGGGACGGTACCGAGATCCTCGCCGACGACCAGGCAGCGATTGCGGTGGCTCTCGAGCGCGACGATCGCCAGCAGTTCTTCCAGCGGATAGCGGACGTAGGCCCCCTCGCGCGCGGTCGCGCCGCGCGGCACCCAGTACAGCCGCATCAGCCCCATCACGTGGTCGATGCGCAGCGCGCCCGCGTGGCGCATGTTCGCGCGCAGCGCCAGCACGAACGGCTCGTGGCCGCACGCACGCAGCGCCTCGGGGATCAGCGGCGGCAGGCCCCAGTCTTGCCCGGACAGGTTGAAGTCGTCGGGCGGGGCGCCGACGCTCGCGCTGGCTGCGTAGCAGTCGGCGAACGACCAGACGTCCGAGCCCGCCCGATCGACCGACACCGCGAGGTCGAGGTAGAGGCCGACCGCCATGCCGTGCGCTTCGCAACGCCCGGCTGCGCGCCCGAGCTGCAGGTCGGCCTGCCACTGCAGGTACTCGTGGTACTCGATCCGCTCGATCGCCGGGGGGTCGGCGCCGCCCGCCTCGTGCAGCGCCTCGAAGCTTGCGTGGCGCCGCAGTGCGGCGCCCCCTTGCGCCTGGAATGTGCGGAACTGCCGCGCGCGCACGGTGCCGTGCGCGAGATGGCGGTCGCGGAAGTGCGCGTAGAGTTCGCGAAGCACCTCGTGCTTCGCCGCCGACACGCCGTCGAAGTCGACCAGGCTCGCCGCACGCAACGCCGCGAGCCGCGCCCCAAACTCGTCCGAGCCGACGCGCGCGCGCACCGCGTCGCTCTCGGCGAAGTCGTCGACTGCCTCGACGTCGATCGCCAGCGCGTCGAGCCACAGGCGCGACGACGGCGCATACGGGCTCACCCGGCCGGCGTCGTGCGCGAAGCGCGCGTGCAGCGGATTGAGCCCGACCGCGTTCGCACCGCGCAGCGCGGCGACGTCGATCAGCGCCAGCAGGTCGCCGAAATCGCCTACGCCCCAGTTGCGCGGCGAGCGTAGCCCGTAGAGCTGGACCGACCAGCCCCAGACGCGCGCGTCGTCGTCGAGCCGCGGCGGCCGATGGCAGGTCGGCGGCGCGGCCACGACGAGCACGCTCGCGACGGCGCCGCCGGCATGAAGCTCGAGCCGGTGATAGCCGGGCGGCAGCGACGCGTCGACGCCGAGCGTGCGCGACTCGTGCGGGACACCTTCGACGTCGGCGCGTTCGCGCAGCGCGAGCGCGTCGACGTCGGCCTCGCCGTGCATGTCCTCGCCCGACTCGGTCACCAGCCGCCAGGCGATCCGCTCGGCGGGCCCGCGACGAGGCAGCCGCACCAGCACCTCGAACGCTGTCGCCGGCGCGGCCACGGCCAGGACCGGCTCGGCGAGCCGGTTCCAATAGCGAATGTGGGTCGCCGCCAGCCCGCGGTCGATGTCGGCGTCGCAGTCGGCCGCCACGCCGAGCTCGCGCAGCAGCGCGCGCAGCCCGGCGTCGGAGAGCTCGTGGCGGCGCCCCCAGATGTCGTGGAAGCCCGGCTCGATGCCGTGCGCCGACGCCAGCCACTGCAGGCGCTCGCGGACCGTCGCGGCGCTCATGTCGGCGCGGAGGGGCGCGTCAGGAGGGAGAGCGAGCGTCCTTGCAGCGCGTAGCTCGCGCCCGGCGGAGACGCGGCGCGCGAGGGATCCGCGGCACTGCTGGCGCCTGGCGGGCAGCCCGCGCCATCGCTCCACGCGGTGTCGAGCACGCATCGCCACGGCTCGCCGGGCAGCGACGGCAACACGAAAGCGATCTCCTCGTGGTGAGCGTTGAACAGCATCAGGAAGTCGTCGTCGCGCAGCGAGCGGCCGCGCCGGTCGACTTCGTTGAGCCCGTCACCCGCGAGATAGACCGCCAGGCAGCGCGCGTGTTCGCGCTCCCATTCGTGGTCGCTCATCTCGCCGCCGTCGGGGCGAAGCCACAGGATGTCCTTGACGCCGCCCCCGTGCAGTGGCCGGCCCTGGAAGAAGTCGCGGCGCCGGAACGCAGGGTGCTCGCGGCGCAACTGGATCAACCGGCGCACGAAGCCGAGCAGCGACGCGCGCTCGGCGTCGAGCGTCCAGTCGACCCAGGACACCTCGTTGTCCTGGCAGTAGGCGTTGTTGTTGCCCTGCTGCGTGCGGCCGATCTCGTCGCCCGCCAGCAGCATCGGCACGCCCTGCGACAGCAGCAGCGTCGCGAGGAAGTTGCGCTGCTGTCGCGCGCGCAGCGCGCGCACCCGGGGGTCGTCGCTGGGCCCCTCGACGCCGCAGTTCCACGACAGGTTGTGGTTGTGGCCGTCGGTGCCACCTTCGCCGTTGGCCTCGTTGTGGCGCTCGTTGTACGAGACCAGGTCGGCCAGCGTGAAGCCGTCGTGCGAGGTGACGAAGTTGATGCTCGCGTGCGGGAGCCGACCCGAGCGGCCGTACAGGTCGCTCGAACCGGTGAGCCGGCGCGCGAATTCGCCGATCGCGCCGCCGTCGCCCTTCCAGTAGGTGCGCATCCCGTCGCGATAGCGGTCGTTCCACTCGGCCCAGCCGGCCGGGAAGTTGCCGACGCGGTAGCCGCCGGCCCCGACGTCCCAGGGTTCGGCGATCAGCTTGGCCCGGCTGAGGACGGGATCCTGCCGGATCACGTCGAACAGGCTGTTCCAGCTCTCGACGCCGCCGGCCGCGCGCGCCAGCGCCGGCGCGAGGTCGAAACGGAAGCCGTCGACGTGCATCTCCTCGGCCCAGTAACGCAGCGAGTCCATCACCAGCTGGAGCGTGCGCGAATGCAGCAGGTTCACCGTATTGCCGCAACCGGTGAAGTCGGTGTAGAGGCGCGGATTGGCCGGATCGAGCCGGTAGTACGCGGCGTTGTCGATGCCGCGCAGGCTCAGCGTGGGCCCGAGGTGGTTGCCTTCGCAGGTGTGGTTGTAGACGACGTCGATGACCACCTCGATGCCGGCCGAGTGCAGCGCCTTGACCATCGACTTGAATTCCTCGACGCGTCCGCTGGCGCTGTAGCGCGCTTCGGGGGCGAAGTAGCCGAGCGTGTTGTAGCCCCAGTAGTTCCGCAGGCCCCGCTCGACCAGCTGGCGCTCGTCGACGAACGCGTGCACCGGCATCAGTTCGACGGTGGTCACGCCGAGGCGCCTCAGGTAGTCGATCACCGGCTGCTGCGCGAGCGCCGCATAGGTGCCTCGCTGGGCCTCGGGCACGTCGGGGTGGCGCATCGTGAAGCCGCGAACGTTCAGCTCGTAGATCACCGTCTCGTTCCACGGCACGT
>JAHCAM010000053.1 GCA_019634895.1 Steroidobacteraceae bacterium
GAGCTGAACCGTTGCACCATGACCGTCGGCGTGCACAGCCCGTCGACCACGTCGGGGATGTCGATCTCCGCGGACCCGCGCCACGCGTCGGCGAATCGCCGCACGAAACGCGACTCGCGCGCGAGGTCCATCTCCAGGTCGAGATTCGCCGCGATTTCGTCGACCACTGCGACGAGTCCCCAACGGCGCAGCGGCGGCACCACCCGGTTCACCGTGCGCGCGATCGCGCGGAGAATTCGCATGTCCGCCTGCGCCTGCTCGGCCGCGCCCGGCCGGCGGATCTTCACGATGACTTCGCGGCCGTCTGGAAGGGTTGCGCGGTGGATCTGTGCGATCGACGCGGCCGCCAGCGGCGCCATCTCGAGGCGCGCAAACGCGCGCTGCCAGGGCCCACCGAACGCGGACTCGATTTCGCGAACCGCGTCCTCCGCGGGAAAGGGCGCCGCATGAGTCTGCAGGCGCGCCAACACGTGCTGTGCGTCCTCGGGCAGGAGGTCAGCCCGCAGGCTGAGGTGCTGGCCGAGCTTGACGAAAGTCGTCCCCAGGCGCTGCAGTACCTGCACGAAGCGCTCGGCCACCGGGTGCGTGTCGCAACGCATCAGCCCACGGTGCCATGCGACCCAAAGTCCGAACTTCGAGAACTCGAGGCCGATCTGCCAGATGCGACGCAGGCGGGAGTGCCTTGTCCGGGGCGCTGGCCCGCCGGTACCCGATGGCCGCGGGGCTCTGTCGATGGCGTCTTCGTTCGGCATGGTCGATGCCCGCCCGTCACCGTCGGCGCGTGACGGGTCGCAGACCGATCTCGACATCCACGACGACGCCCGCTCCGGCCCGAAGCACGTCGAACCGTGCCCGGGTGCCCGGGGTCAATGCCGCCGCTTCGCGGACGAGCGCCGCGGTATCGGCAACTTCCCTGCCATTGATCGCCACCACGGTATCGCCGGCGCGCAGGCCGGCCTTGTCCGCGGGCCCGCCGGACTGAACCGTGACCAGTGCCGCGCCTGCGGCGACCCCGGTCGACTCCTGAACGACGTCGCGTGCACTGACGCCGAGCCAGCCGCGGTTCACCCGACCCGTGGCGATGATCTGCTCCATCACCTGGCGGGCCAGGCTGACAGGAATCGCGAATCCGATCCCCTGCGAACCGCCGCTTCGCGAATAGATCGCCGTGTTGATGCCGACCAGGTGGCCCGCGGTGTCCACGAGTGCCCCGCCCGAATTCCCCGGGTTGATCGCCGCATCGGTCTGGATGAAGTTCTCGAACGTATTGATCCCCAGTCGGTTGCGGCCCGTTGCGCTGACGATGCCTTGGGTCACCGTCTGGCCGACGCCGAACGGATCGCCAACCGCGAGCACGATGTCGCCGACCTGCACCGAGTCCGGGTCGGCGAACGTGATTGGCTGCAGGCCCCTGGCATCGACGCGCAGGACTGCGAGGTCGGTCTCCGGATCGGTGCCGACGATGCGCGCCTCGGCGACCTTGTCCCCCGGCAGCATGACGGCGATCTCGTCGGCACCTTCGACGACGTGGTTGTTCGTCAGGATGTACCCCTGCTCGGCGACGATCACCCCGGAGCCGAGGCTGGTCTGTCCCTGGGCGGCCGCGCCATCCGGCTCGCCGTACGGACGCAGCCATTCCGGGAGCCGCCGCGGCGGCGCCGTGCGGGTGTAGACGTTGACGACCGAGGCCGCAGCCTTCCTCGCGGCGCCCCGGAAACCCGCCTCCAGGCGGGCATCGGGACCCCTGAGCGCCGACGCCTCGGCCGGCGCTTCGCGAAGCGCCACGACATCGGGACGCACCGGCGCGGCCGGCGCAGGACCGAAGGCGCGCCAGGCAATCAGGAGCCCCGCCGCGACGGCGATCGCCTGCGTGGTGAGCAGCCAGAGCCGGCGAGCGAGCGAAGTTCCGTTGCGAGCCATTCCGTCACCCCGCGAGCAGATCGTCGAGCGCGCGGGCCACGGGCTGCACGACGCTGATTCGGTTGGACACATGGGGAACGGTGTCGCAGGTGGCGACCCGCGCAGCGCCGCTGGCCACGAGGTCCGCGTAGGCGCGCGCCGCGAACAGCGCGTGCACACCGATGCACACCGGCGGTGGCAAGCCGACCCGCTGGACGCCGCGCACGGTTTCGATCATCGTCCGCGCACTCGAGACGATGTCGTCGATCAGCACCGGCTGACGGTCGCGCCAGGAGGACACGTCGGGCAGGCTCACCTCCACGTCGCGGTCGCCGCGACGCACCTTCTCCAGCGTCGTGAACGGAGCGCCGCAGGACGCCGCGACCTCGGCGACCCATTGCGTGCTCTCGACGTCGGGGCCGATCAGCAGCGGACGTTGCACCTCGTCGGCGACCCATTGCGCGATCAGGGGTGCGGCATGCGCGATGCGGGTCGGAATGCCGTAGATCTCCTCCAGCGCGCGGTAGCGGTGCAGGTGCGGATCGACCGTTACCAGCCCGTCGAACGCCGCAGACAGCAGGCGCGCGTAGCTGCGCGACGTGACCGCCTCGCCGGCCTTGAACCGGCGATCCTGTCGCAGGTAGGCGAGGTACGGCGCGACGAGGTAGACGCCGCGTGCGCCCAGTTCGCGCGCCGCGTCCGCGGCGAACAGCAGCGGCAGCGTCTTCTCGTCCGCGTGAGCCAGGCTGCAGGTGATCACTACGGTGCGATCGCCGACTTCAGCGTCGACGCGGACCAGCGACTCGCCGTCCGGAAGCGATGCAGCGAAGGTGGCGCGTGCACGGCCTCCAGTGCGCCCGGTGCCGGGCGAACTGCTCGTCTTCCGGAAAATGCAGCACGATGCGATTCATGCGGCCTCCGAGATCGCGAAGATCGGCGGACGCGACGCGACGAATCGTTGCGCGTAGTCGAGTTCGCCCGGTGCCTGGGCGTGCAGGGTGAACAGTGGCTGCCCGACCCGCACGGTCTCGCCGATGCGCACGTGCACCTCGACGCCGGCCGCCGGCGCCCGGGGTGCGCCGGCGAGCTTCGCGGCACGTGCCAGAAGTCGGTTGTCGACGGCACCGACCTGGCCGGCACGCGCCGCCGTGATCACGTGACGGTGCGCCGCCGCGGGTATCGCCCGCATCCCGCCCTGCGCCTCGCATATGGCCTGGAACCTTGTCCACGCGCGGCCGTCGGCGAGGACCTGCTCCGCCAGCGCCGGCCCATGACCCGACTGCGCAGCGCCGCCGAACTCGAGGATGTCGGCGGCCAGTCGCAGCGCCCGCTCGCGCAGGTCTTGCGGCGCATCGGGCGTCCCCCGCAGCACCGCCAGCACGTCTCGTGCCTCGAGTGCAGGGCCGATCCCGCGGCCGACCGGCTGCAGCCCGTCGGTGAAACGCAGGGCCACTTTCAGGCCGATCGCGGTGCCGACCGCCACCAGTCGACGACCGAGCGCCCGCCCCGCCTCGATGCTGCGGACCTTCGCCGTCGGCCCCACCGGCAGGTCGACCAGCACGTGCGTCGAACCGGCGGCCGCCTTCTTGGACAGCACCGAAGCCACCAGCTGACCTTCGCTGTCCAGGTCGAGCGGCCGTTCGACGCGGATCAGGATGTCGTCGGCCGGGCTCAGCCCGACCGATCCGCCCCAGACGATGCATCCGCCGGTACGCTCGACCACGCGCCGCACCGCGGGGGTGGCCAGTTCGACCGGCGCCAGCACTTCCATCGTGTCGGCTGTCCCGGCCGGCGACGTGATCGCGCGCGATGAAGTCTTGGGCATGACGAGGCCGCAGGCCGCGACGATCGGAACGACCAGCAAGGTCGTGCGGTTGCCGGGCAGGCCACCGACGCAGTGCTTGTCGACCACCCGTTCGCGTCCCCAGTCGAGACGTTCTCCGACGCCGATCATGGCCTTCGTCAGCGCGATCGTCTCGTCGACGTCGAGGCGATCACCCGCACAGGCCGTGATGAAGGCGGCCAGATGGATGTCGGAGTATCGGCCCGACGCGACGTCGGCAATGACCGCAGCCAGCGCGTCCGGGCCGAGCCGATGCCCGTAGATCTTCGCGCGCACGTGGCTCAGCGAGTCCAGTGCAGGCGCCTGCGAGACGATCAGCGTCGCGCCCTCCGTGGGCAGCAGCGCGCCCCATGCCGATTCGGACAGCCCGGCGTCGCCCACCGCGAGCCAGTCGCCGTGCACGACGTTGAGCGTCGCCACGACGCGGCGCCCGGCGAAGTCGATCTGCACGCGCGCCTGGGCGGCGAACCCTTCCGAGCGGCACACGGCGCAGTCTTCGCGCATGTAGACCACCGGCTCCTGGTAGGTGTCGACGTGAAGCCGCCGGGCGCGCATGGCGTTCGGGACGAGTTCGGCACGGGGGCTGTCCATGATCTCGCCGTCAGGTCAGGTCGACGGTCTGAAGGTAGTCGGGCACTTCGCACGGCCAGCCGAGTTCGTGGTCGATGCGCGCGCGCATCGCGTCGGCTGCCGCCGGCTCGCCGTGCGTCACGAAGGTGGTCGCCGGCGCCGCGGCGAAGCCGCGCAGCCAGTCGAGGATCTCCCCGGCATCGGCATGCGCGGAATATCCGTCGATCGAAGCGACCTCGGCGCGAACCGGAACCTCCGTGCCGTGAATCCGCACCGAGGTGGCACCGCGAAGCATCGCGGCGCCTCGCGTGCCGCCCGCCTGGTAACCGGCGAACAGGATCGTGTTGCGGTAGTCGGGTGCGAACGACTTCAGGTGATGGACGACCCGGCCGCCGGTCGCCATCCCGCTGGCGGAGATGATGATCATCGGGCCCCGGCGGGCGCTCAGCGCCTTGGATTCCTCGGGACTGTTGACGATCGTGGCCGCCCGGCACATTGCCTCGCACTGCTCGCGCGTCAGGCGGTGCTCGTCGCGGTGAGCGTGATAGATGCGCGTCGCATCGATGGCCATGGGACTGTCGAGATAGGCCGGAATGTGCTGGATGACGCCTCGCTGCTTGAGCAGGTGCATGCTGTACATGAGGTTCTGCGCCCGGCCGACCGCGAACGCCGGGATGACGACCACGCCGCCGCGCGCCGCCGTGCGATTGATGACCTCGCCGAGCGCGTGCAATGGATCGGTCGCATCATGCAGCCGATCGCCATAGGTGGACTCGATCACCGCGTAGTCGGCGCCCGGAACGCGCGTCGGCGGCGCCAGTACGAGATCGTTGGGGCGGCCGATGTCTCCGGAGAACAGGATCGCCCGCCGACCGTCTTCGACGCGCACGAAGGCCGAGCCGAGCATGTGTCCGGAAGGGTCCATCCGCGCCTGCAGGCCGGGTACCGGCGCCCAGACAGCGCCGAACGGCTGCGGCACGAACTGCTGCAGGCTGCGCTCCGCGTCCTCGCGGGTATACAGCGGCAGCGCGGGCTTGTGCCTGGAGAAGCCGTGCCGGTTCGCATAGTCGGCCTCTTCTTCCTGCAGATGCCCGCTGTCGGGTAGCAGTATCCGGCAGAGATCGTAGGTCGCTTCCGAGCAGTACACCTTGCCGCGGAACCCCTGACTGACCAACCGGGGCACGTAGCCGCTGTGATCGATATGCGCGTGCGTCAGCACGATCGCGTCGATGTCCGTCACGCGGACCGGCAGCGGCGCCCAGTTTCGCAGCCGCAACTGCTTGAAGCCCTGGAAGAGACCGCAATCGACCAGAAGTGCCGAACCGTGATGCCGAAGCAGGTACTTCGAGCCGGTCACGGTACCGGTCGCGCCAAGAAACTGAAGTTGCATGTCGGCTCCGTCGAAAGAATGCTCACGAGGCGCGCGATACGCCGCGCGGGTCGGCCTGCCTGCTCCACCAGTCGGGTCTGGCAAGCAGGAGAACGAGCGTCGCCAGAAGCGGAAGCGCCAGCCACGTGAAGCTGACCTGCGCGGCCAGGCCGAACAGCCAACCGGAAGCGGCCGACCCGATCGTCTGCCCGAGGCCCGCCGCGGCCGTCAGTCCTCCCATGGTGCGTCCCAGTCGGCGCTGCGATGCGCCCGCAGCCAGGTAGGCCACTGTCGGCAGCACCAGACCGGTTCCGGCGGCCGTCAGGCTGACCCCCAGATACATCGGCGCGATGCCGCGATGCTGCCCCAGGACTGCCAGCCCGCTGACGGCCAATGCGACGCCGACGGCGATCACGCCCGCGCCTGCAGCACGCTCGAGCAGGCGGGTCCAGAACAACGCCACGTTGACGCCAAGCATCACCAGGCTGCACTCGGCGAACATCAGCGAGACGTCAGCGGGTGACAGAGCTGCATGTTGCCTGTCCTGCATGACGATGCCGAGTTCGAAGCCTGCGAGAACGAACATCACCGTGCCGTTCAGCAGCCAGAGTCCCATCGTGCGGCCGTCGTCCACGCCCCCCGTGGCCTCGATCTGCGCACCGCCCACCGGGACGTGCATGTCGCGCAGCGATACGGCCAAGCCCAGCATCGCCAACCCGCCAAGCAGCGCCGACAGCAGGATGACCGCTCGGGTCGCATCGAGCGCCTCCGCGCCGGTCCGGAGGGCGGCCACGACGACACTGCCGCCGATCGCCATGACCCCCGGGCCGATAAGGAAGCCCACCAACGACATCGCACTGAGCCAGGCAAATCGTTGCGCGCGGGCGATCTGCGGCGTGTACTCGGCCACGAGCGCGGACACTACGGGCACCACGGCGGCAACGAAAAAGCCGGTCGATGCCCTCAGGGCGTAGACCCCGACGAGCCCGGCCCGCTCGGGCGCCAGCAGTAGCAGCGTGCTGGCTACGTAGCCGAGCATTCCCACGATGAGGACGCTCCTGCGACCGAGTCGGTCCGACGCCATTCCCCACATCGGCGCGCCGATCAGCACGCCCGCCGCGTAGGCTCCACTGATCAGGCCGACATGGCGAAGCACCTCGGATTGTCCGTGCGCCTCCATCAGGCGCCCGAGCCAGCCAGGCAACAGGGGCATCAGGGCGCCGTAGCCAGCCGAGACCACGACGACGGCAACGGCGAGCCAGGCAAGTTGGCCACGCCTCAGGTCCGGAAGGGGGTCGGCCCTCATTGCGCGCACTTCCGCGTTGCTGCGCCGCCCTCGGTCGGAGAGTGAGTCATCGGGTCAGGCACCTTGGGCGGCCACGACAGGCGCGGGCTCGCCGACCGAAGCGCGGCGGATCCCCGCCAGCTTGGTGCGCTTGAGCATCAGCGCGTTGATCGCGACGATGGCCGAACTTCCCGACATCGACAGCGCTGCCACTTCGGGTGACAGCGTGAAGGGGTAGAAGACACCGGCGGCGAGCGGAAAGGCGATCACGTTGTAGCCCACGGCCCACCAGAGGTTCTGGTGCATCTTGCGCAGCGTCGCCCGCGACAGTTCGATCGCACCCACCACGTCGTACGGGTCGCTCTTCATCAGCACCACCTGGGCGCTCTCCATCGCTACGTCGGTGCCGGCACCGATCGCGAAGCCGACGTCGGCTTGCGTCAGGGCCGGCGCGTCGTTGATGCCGTCGCCGACCATGCCGACCTTGTGCCCCTGGCCCTGCAGCTCCCTGATCTTCGACGCCTTCTGGCCGGGCAGCACGTCGGCCAGCACGATGTCGATGCCCAGTTCCCTGCCGATGCGCTCGGCCGTCGCCTGGTTGTCACCGGTGAGCATCGCGACCTTGACGCCGCGCTCCTGCAGACTGGCAATCGTCTGCCTCGACGTCGGCCGCGCCGCGTCGGCGATGGCGATCAGGCCGATCAGGGTACCGGCCCGCGCCACGTGCACGACCGTGCGCCCGCCGCCCTGCAGGCGCGCCGCCTCGGCGGCGAGCGCATCGAGGGCGACGCCCTCGGCGTCCATCAGCTTGCGGTTGCCCAGCAGGACCGCTTCGCCGCCGATCGACGCCCGGGCGCCCTGACCGTCGATATTGGCGAAGTCCGAAGCCGTCTCGGCGATCCCGGTGCCGGCGCGCTTCAGGATGGCCAGCGCGAGGGGGTGCTCGGAGAATTTCTCGACCGCCGCCGCGGTGGACAGCAGCCGTGCCTCGCT
>JAHCAM010000054.1 GCA_019634895.1 Steroidobacteraceae bacterium
CAGCGTGCGAACGGAGACGCCGAGCAGCGTGGCGAACCGGGACTGCGACAGGCCGACACTCTCACGGATCTTTGCCACATCCGGGATGTTGATGACGCGGCCATAGTCGCCGCGCTTGAGCTCCCGCAGCCCGTCGCGGATCTCGAGGCCAATGTTGCGTTTGCGCTTACTCATCGCCAAGTTCCTCCCGAATCTCTCTCAGCACATGCGCTGGAATGGAATCAGCCACGTTCTTCGGGTACATCGTTAACATCCAAATGATGCCTTTCGGTCGGCGAACGTAGTAGATGACCCGATACCCACCGCGTTTGCCTCGACCCGGAGCCGCCCAGCGGAGCTTTCGGACCCCACCAGTTCCAGCAATGACCGGCCCCAATTCCGGGTTCTCGATCAGGGCCTGCTGCAACTGCGCGTACTGCTCGTCGGAAAGATACTGCTTCACCAGGCGCGTAAAGAGCTGAGTCTCGATGAAGCTGAACACCGGACCATTATACGGCGTTGCCGTATAGTGTCAATTCCGCGCGGCCGGCTCAGGAAGATCTAACGTCCGCGATCAGCGGCGGCGCGCGCTCGGCGCGCCGCTTGCTGATCGCCACCTGTCCGCGCCGGATCCTGTCCCTGCAAGCGGCGTGCCGACGCGCGACGACCGCTGCATCGCATAGTTAGATCTCATGCCCCTTTGGAGTGTATTGCTTGGTAGAAGCTATCTACGCATATGTTGCAGATTCGCAAATTCCTTACGACCATGGATTGCACTTCGAACGGGGTTCGCCCACAGAACGAGCACGACACCTCGCGGAGCTCACGCTTATACGCCGCATGGGCTGTGCGCTTCGCAACCTTTTGCTTGCGCCACCTTGAAGTGATGCCACGATATGATCGTTCGAGATTCGCCTTTGCTTCCCGAGCTGACTTGTAGCCGGCCGCGATGCCAAGAGGCTTCCAAGTCCTGCTGCAATGCTGAATCATGAACCCGGAGTCGTCGAACGGCTGACACAGGGCCAGGCATGGCACTCGACCCAGCCACTTGCCCCCAACGTTGAGAGTATGTCGCTGTTCGAATCGAACTGAACGATCCGCATAGGCATATTCAGATACGTAGAGATCGGCGATAACAGCTGGGGGTGGCCGGCTTCCGTGCATGAGATCTAACGTCCGCGATCAGCGGCGGCGCGCAGTCGGCGCGCCGCTTGCTGAGTCAAGCCTTTGGGAGCTGCTTGCGGTTCTTGCAAGCGGCGTGACGACAAGCGCTGACCGCTGCATCGCATAGTTAGACGTCAAGCCCGTCACGTAATCTTCCAATCAGTTCGGTCCGCTCACGCACATCGAGTCGAGCATCCGGCATATCGGCCAGCGACGTTGGCCAAATGGGCGCTCCCCAACGCGGATCGCTAGTGTAACGGGGTACGACGTGCCAATGCAGATGCGGAATGATGTTGCCCAGGGAGGCCAAATTCATGTGATCCGGCTTCACGGCACCCATTACCGCACGTTCAGCTCTTAGCAAGTCGGCACAGAAAGCCGTCCATTCATGCTCCGAAAGTTGTTCGGGGCGAACCGCGTGCCGGCGATCAAAGATCAGCACACACTGACCACGATAGGTTTGATTCTTGATGAGGTACAGCGATGAGACTTTCAGTGCCGCAACAAGATCCCAGTAGTCATTCGACTCGGCCCGTGGCGCGTCGTAGGGACAATTAATGCCGCGGACCAAGTCTTCCCACCGCGCCGTGTCCATGAGGATGCTTGACGTCTAACTACAATTAGAGGTCAGTAATAACTGGCAGAAATACCCCATTTCGGCCAGATAGTCAGCCGGCGGGGAAGCAACTCTTTGAATAACCTCGGGCATGAGTTGATGTAGCCAATTCCCTTTGGAAGCCACGGATGGCCCAGCCGCCCCGTCTGCTCGATCAGGCCCGAGCCTGCATGCGAACCCGGCATCTGAGCTACCGGACCGAGAAGGCGTACCTGTATTGGATACGCCGTTTCATCCATTTTCACAAGCTCCGGCACCCGCGCGACCTGGGCGCTCCCGAAGTGGAGGCCTTTCTGACCTCCCTGGCGGTGGATCGCCGGGTCTCGGCCTCGACCCAGAACCAGGCGCTCGCAGCGCTGCTCTTCCTGTATCGCTCGGTTCTGGAGCTGGACCTGCCCTGGCTGACGGACGTCACGCGGGCCAAGCGGCCGGTCCACCTTCCGGTCGTGATGACGCGCGACGAAGTCCGCCGCGTGCTCGCCAACCTCACCGGCACCGAGTGGCTGATCGCCTCGCTGCTGTACGGCTCGGGCATGCGCGTCACCGAGTGCCTGCAGCTTCGCGTCAAGGACCTCGAACTCTCGCGTCACGAGATCGTGATCCGCGACGCCAAGGGCAACAAGGACCGGGTGACCGTGCTGCCGGCAAGGCTGCTGCCGCACCTGCGCGATCACCTGGACCGCGAGCGCGTGCTCTTCGATACGGACCGAAAGACGGGAAAGCCGGGCGTCTCGCTGCCGTTCGCGTTGCGGCGCAAGTACCCGAAGGCGGCCACCTCCTGGGCCTGGCAGTGGGTGTTCCCGGCCCGCTTCTTCTGCCTCGACCCGTACTCGGGCGAGTCGGTACGCCATCACCGGCAGCCGCAGTCGGTGCAGCGCGCAGTGCGCGAGGCGCTGCACAAGGCGGGCATCGACAAGCCCGCGAGCTGCCACACCTTCCGCCACTGCTTCGCGACCCACCTGCTCGAGGACGGATACGACATCCGCACCGTGCAGGAACTGCTCGGTCACGCGGACGTCAAGACCACGATGATCTACACGCATGTGCTGAACCGCGGCGGCCGCGGTGTGCGCAGTCCGTTGGATGCGGGCCGGGCCTCAGGCGAGTAGGGCGGCGATCGCGTCGGCGAATCGCGCGGGCGCCCCGGGTTCCATGCGCAGGTAGAGTGCGGGCTCGACCAGTTCCAGCTCCATGACCCGGAATTCCTCGCCGTGGCGCACGAGATCGGCGCGTCCGTACAGCAGCCGCTCGCCGACGCAGGCCATCGCGGTATCGCCGGTGGCGCGCAGCGCGGGCTCCGGCGTCACGGCGCGCACGTCGCTGCCGTGTTCCTCCTGCACCCGGAAGTCGCCGGCCTTCGGCACCTTCAGGATCGCGTGGCTGAAGGTGCCGCCGAAGTACATCAGCGAGAACTCGCCCTCGGTGAGGATCGCGCCCTCGAACGCCTGCATCATCAGCGGGCGGCCGTGGAAATACGCCTCGATCACGCCGGCGAGCTCCCTGGCGCGCCGCCGGTCGAGGCGCCACGCGCCTTCGGCGTTGCCGCTCATGACCGGCTTGATCACCGCCTCCTCGCTGCCGAGCTCGTCGAACAGCGTCAGCAGGCCGCCGCGCGCGAGGCCGTCGCGCCAGATCGTGGGTACGGTCGGCACGCCCCTGGCCGCGAGTTCGCGCAGGTAGGTCTTGCGCATGTTCCAGCGCGCGATGGCCGCGCTGTTGCACAGGCGCGTGACGCTCTCGATCTCCTCCAGCGTGTCGACAAAGTCAAACGCATGGTGCTGGTAGTCCCAGGTCGAGCGCACCACGACCAGCGCGTAGCGCGACCAGTCCACGTCGGGCGCATTCCACGGAATCGTCTCGACCGCGAAGCCGCGCTCGGCCAGCGGCGCGATGGCGAGGTCGTCGTCGATGACGAAGTCGCCGCGCTCGGCGAGCGTCAGGAATGCAATGCGCCTCAAGCGCCGTCCTTCAGGATCAGCGTCGGCCGCGCCATGCCGTACTGCGCGGCGAGCTCGGCGGGATGGCTGGCGTCCCACATCACGAGGTCGGCGCGCTTGCCGGCCTCGATGGTGCCGCGCTCGGCGGCGAGTCCGAGCGCGGCCGCGGCGTGACGGGTGACACCCAGCAGTGCCTCCTCGGCCGTGAGCCGGAACAGCGTGCAGGCCATGTTGAGGTTGAGCAGCAGCGAGGCGATCGGCGCGCTGCCGGGATTCAGGTCGCTCGCGATCGCGACCGGCACGCGGTAGCGGCGCAGGAGTTCGAGCGGCGGCAGCTTCGTCTCGCGCAGGAAGTAGAACGCGGCCGGCAGCAGCACGGCGACCGTGCCGGCCAGTGCCATGGCGCGGATGCCTTCCTCGTCCGCGTATTCCAGGTGGTCGGCGGAAAGCGCCTCGAACCGGGCGGCGAGCGCCGCGCCGTGCTGGTTGGAGAGCTGCTCCGCGTGCAGCTTGACGGCGAAGCCGAGCGCGCGCGCGCGGGCGAAGACCCGCTCGACCTGCGCGGCCGTGAATCCGATGTTCTCGCAGAAGGCGTCCACGGCGTCGGCGAGTCGCGCCGCGGCCGCGGCGGGCAGGATCTCATTGCATATACATTCTATATAGGCGTCGCTGCGGCCCTGGAACTCGGGCGGCACGGCGTGGGCGGCGAGCAGGGTGGTGCGGATGGTGACCGGCAGCCGCTCGCCGATCCGGCGCGCGACGCGCAGCATCTTGAGTTCGTGGTCGCGGTCGAGCCCGTAGCCGCTCTTGATCTCGAGGCAGGTCACGCCCTCGGCGGCGAGCCTGAGCGCCCGCGGCAGCGCGAGCGCCAGCAGCTCGTCCTCGTTCGCTGCGCGCGTCGCGGCCAC
The DNA here is from genome assembly GCA_019634895.1 of Steroidobacteraceae bacterium. Lineage (GTDB taxonomy): Bacteria > Pseudomonadota > Gammaproteobacteria > Steroidobacterales > Steroidobacteraceae > SCUD01. The sequence goes on from JAHCAM010000054.1 coordinate 4,605, forward strand.
GGTCGAGACGATGCCGCCGCCGGCGCGGGCGATTTCCTCGTAGCTCGCGCCCTGCAGCCGCTGCTCGAACTCGCGGTGCCGGGATCCGGCCCAGACGAGATGCGTGTGGCAGTCGATGAATCCCGGCGTCAGCAGCGCGCCGCGCGCGTCCGTGACCTCGACGCCGGCGGGAATGTGCGCGGGCAGGTCCCGCTCCGCGCCGGCCCAGGCGATGCGCGCGCCGGCCACGGCCACCGCGCCCTGCGGAATCAGGCCGTAAGGCGTGCTGCCTGCGCAGCTGGCGACGGCGCAGTTGCGGATCACCCGGGTCCAGTCCTGCGAGTCGGCGCCGCCCACGCGGGCAGTTTACCGGAGCCCGCCGCCGGCGCGTTATGCTCTGCATCCGTACCGTAGCCGCGGAGCCGTCGTGCCGGACCTGAAGATCACCCGGGAATTCATCGCTGCCCTGCCGAAGACGGACCTGCACGTGCACCTCGACGGTTCGCTGCGCATTCCGACCCTCATCGAGCTCGCCCGTGCGCGCCACGTGCAGCTGCCGAGCTACACCGAGGGCGGCCTGCGCGAGACGGTCTACACCGAGCGCTACACCAGCCTCGGCGACTACCTGAAGGGCTTCCAGTACACGGTCGCGGTGATGCAGGACGCGGAATCGCTCGAGCGCATCGCCTGCGAGCTCGCCGAGGACAACCAGGCCGAGGGCGTGCGCTACCTGGAGGTTCGTTTCGCGCCGCAGCTGCACGTGCGCCCCGGGCTCGATGCGGTGTCGGTGATCGCGGCGGTGGACCGCGGCCTGCGCCGCGCGCGCGACGCGTACAACCGCAGGCCGGAGGTCGCCGCCGGGCGCGAGCCGGCTTTCGAGTACGGCATCATCTGCTGCGCGCTGCGCATGTTCACGCCGGAGTTCTCGCGCTACTACGCCACGCTGTTCGACGCCCACCCGTACACGCGGCCGAAGAACCTCTACGCCATGGCCTCGGTGGACCTCGCGCGCGCGGCGATCATCGCCCGCGACCGCGAGGGGCTGCAGGTGGTCGGCTTCGACCTCGCCGGCGAGGAGTCCGGCTACCCGGCGGGCGCGCACAGGGACGCCTTCGAGTACGCGCACAAGCACTTCCTGAAGCGCACGGTTCACGCCGGCGAGGCCTACGGGCCGGAGTCCATCTTCCAGGCGATCACCGACCTGCATGCGGACCGCATCGGCCACGGCACCTACCTGCTGGAGGCGGACCAGATCCAGGACCCGGAGATCGAGGACCGCGAGCGCTACGTGGACAAGCTCGGCAACTACATCGCCGACCGGCGCATCACGCTCGAGGTCTGCCTGACCAGCAACCTGCAGACCAACCCGAAGCTCAGGTTCCTGGACGACCACACCTTCCGCAAGCTGCGCGCGAAGCGCATCTCGACCACGCTGTGCACGGACAACCGGCTGATGAGCAACACCAGCGTCACCAACGAGCTGTGGCTGGCGGTGAAGCACCTCGGGCTCGACCGGCATGACCTGAAGTCCATCGTCATCTACGGTTTCAAGCGCAGCTTCTGGCCGGGCGACTACCTCAGCAAGCGCCAGTACGTGCGCCAGGTGATCGACCACTACGACGCGGTGGAGCGGAAGTTCGCGGCATGAAGGGCAGCCTGCAGTCGGCGCTCGAACGCTGGACCGCGGCGGGCCTGGTGGACGCCGCGCAGGCGGATCGCATCCGCGGCTGGGAGACGGCGCACGGCGGCGAGCGCGGCGGCAGCCACCTCGCCATCCTGGCTTTCGCCTTCGGCGGACTGCTGCTGGTCGCGGGCGTGCTGCTGTTCGTCGCCGCGAACTGGGACAGCCTCGCGCCCGGCGCGCGCTTCGCGCTGGTGCTGGCGATGATCGCGGTGTTCCACGCCGGCGGCGCGGTCGCTTCGCGCAGCAGCGCGGCGCTTGCGGCGACATTGCACGCGGCCGGCACCGGGGCGCTGGGGGCCGGCATCTATCTCTCGGGACAGATCTTCCACATGGCCGAGCACTGGCCCGGTGCGCTGATGCTGTGGTCGATCGGCGCCGCGCTCGCCTGGGGCCTGCTGCGCCAGTGGCCGCAGATGCTGTGGCTCGCGGTGCTGGCGCCGGCCTGGCTCTGGGGCGAGTGGTTCGAGGCGCAGCCGCCGATGGCGGGCTGGCGCGGCATGGATGCGATGACGCTCGGGCTGTTCCTGCTCGCCTGCGCCTACCTGATGGCGTCGGCGCCGGAGGCGCGCGAACCCTGGCGCCGCACGCTCACCTGGCTGGGCGCGATTGCGATCATTCCGGCGGCCGCGGCGATCGCCTGGTCGGACTTCGCGTCGTTGCAGGCGCTGGATGAAGCGCGGGCCGAGCTCGGCACCCGCGGCCGCATGATGGCCTGGTCGCTGGCGATCGTGATCCCGGCGGGTGTCGCCTGGATCCTGCGCGAGCGCGAGGCGGCGTGGATCGCGGTTGCGGTGGCCTGGGGGCTCGCGCTGCTGTGGGTCAATCCGCGGCCGGATTCCGGCGAGCTCCTGCTGTGGCTGCTGTACGCGCTGGGCGCGGTGCTGCTGGTGCTGTGGGGCATCCGCGACGGCCAGCGGCTCGCGGTCAACGTCGGCGTGCTGGCCATCGCGTTCGCGGTGCTCGGCTTCTACTTCTCCAGCCTCTACGACAAGCTCGGCCGTGCGCTGGGCCTGATCGGCGTGGGCGTCATCTTCATCGGCGGCGGCTGGCTGCTCGAGCGCGCGCGCCGGCGCCTGCTCGGGCGCATCGCCAAGGCCTCGCCATGAGCCCGTTCGCGAAGGGACTGGTCATCGCCGCCGCGCAGGTCGCGCTCGCCGCCAGCGTGGGCGCGAAGTTCGTCTACGACCGCGCGAACTACCCGCGCGTATGGGCCGAGACCGCGCCCTACGACCCGGACCTGCCGATCCGCGGCCGCTACGTCAGCATCTCGGTCGTGGTGCACACGGCGCGCGCGCCCGCGAAGCAGGAAGGCGAGCTGCCGGATGCGTTCATGGCGCACCTCGAGGTGTTCCAGGATCGTCTGTACGCCGTCGAGGATCCGGACGGCCGGCACTGGGTGCAGCGGCGCCGCTGCGGCGAGGACCATTGCTGGCAGCTCGCGAACCGGGTCGCGTTCTTCATCCCGGAGCATGCCGTCGATCCCTCGCGCCGCCCGGCGGGCGAGACGCTCTGGGTCGAGGTCACCGTGCCGCCGGACGGCCCGCCGCGGCCGCTGCGCCTCGGCGTGAAGCGCGAGGGCGAGGCGGAGGTGACGCCACTCGAGGTGCCGAAGGCGGAGTGAGCCGCTAGATCGCGATCTCCGTCGCGAGCACC
>JAHCAM010000055.1 GCA_019634895.1 Steroidobacteraceae bacterium
GCCTACGAGCGCGAAGAACGCACCGGTCAGGAGCAGCGCCGCGAGCAGCGCGTCGAGCCAGAAGGGCAAGGCGGTCATTCGAACCTCCGGTTCAGGCGGCCGGGCATCGTTCACTCCGCGATGTCGCCGCGCAACAGGTACTTCGACAGCACCACCGTGCCGACGAAGCCGAGCATGCTGATCATCAGCGCCACCTCGAAGTAGAGCGGCGTACCGTAGTGCAGGCCCGCCAGCACCAGCAGCGCCAGTGAGTCGATGTAGAGCGTGTCGAGCGCGAGCACGCGGTCCGGCAGCGACGGGCCGCGGAGCAGTCGCCACATCGCCAGCAGCAAGGCGAGCGCGAAGGCGCCGGTGGCGATCGGAAGTGCGACGGCGGTCATCGTTCGAAGATCTCCCTGAGCGGCGCCTCGTAACGCTCCTTGATCGACGCGACCAGCGCCTGCTCGTCGTCGACGTTGAAGGCGTGCACCAGCAGGCACCTGCGGTCGTCGGTGAGGTCGGCCGACAGCGTTCCCGGCGTCATCGTGATGATGCCCGCCAGCGTCGCGACGCCGTGCGGATCGCGAATCGACAGCGGCACCCATACGAAGCGCGGATGAATGCGCGATTCGGGACCCAGGATGCGGCGCGCCACCTCGACGTTGGACCTGACGATGTCGGCCAGCACGCGAAGCGCCAGGCGAATCACGACGCCGGGCCGGCGGATGCGTGGCGGTTCGACCCTGAATCCGCCGAAGATCCGCGGCAGCGCGATCGCGAAGATCGCCGCGAGCACGAGGTTGCCGGGCGATGCCGACTGGTTCAGCATCAGCCACGACACGAACAGCGTTGCGCTGAGCAGCGGCGCCGGCAGCAGTCGCTTCAACGCTTGTCTCCCTTGGCGCCGCCGCGCTCGCGCATCTCGCGGCGAATGTCGATCGCCGCGGGAACGGGACGGGCGCCGAGCACGGCTCCGACATAGGCCGCCGGATCGAACAGCTGTCGCGACGCAGCGGACGTGTAGGCGTGCAAGGGGCCGGCCCAGGCTGCGGCCGCGGCCATCGCCGCGACGAGCAGGCCGATTGCCGCGAACTGCCCCGGTGTCGATCTGGCAGCGTCCGGCACGCTGGCCGGTGTCGCGGGCGATCGCCAGAACAGCACGCTGCCGGCCCGCGACAGTGCGACGATCGTGCCCAGGCCGGCGAGCAGCACGACCGCCCAGGTTGGCACGGCGAGCGCAGACCCGATCGCCGCGTCGAGCAGCAGCGCCTTGCCGAGGAAGCCGGCAAGCGGTGGCAGGCCGCCCGCGGCTGCGGCGCAGAAGAAGAAGGCGGCGCCGAGCAGGGCCGGCGACGTCGTCACCGGCGCCGGCTGCAGCCGGTCGCCGGCCTCGCCTCGCAGGCTGGTCACGCGGTCGACGATCAGGAACAGGGCCGCCGCCATGAGCGTGCTGTGCACGAGGTAGAACAATCCGGCGGAGACCGTCTCGGCGCGCCCGAGCCCGAGCGCCAGCAGCAATGTGCCCGCCGAGGCGACGACGAGGTACGCCACGAGGCCGCGAAGCCGCGTCGAGGCCAGCGCGCCGATTGCACCGAGCGCGAGCGTGCCCAGCGCGAGCCAGGCCAGCCAGGGCCATGCGACGTTGGCCGCCAGGCCGCCGCCGTCGCCGAACACCAGCGTGTAGACGCGCGCGATCGTGTAGACGCCGACCTTGGTCATGATGGCGAACAGCGCGGCGACCGGGGCGGTTGCGGATCCGTAGGTCTCGGGCAGCCAGAAGTACAGGGGCAGGAGCGCCGCCTTGACGCAGAAGACGACCAGCAGCAGCAGCGCCGCGGTGCGGATCAGCAGGGCGTCGCCGGCGGGCAGCAGCGGCACGCGCATCGCGAGGTCGGCCATGTTCAGCGTGCCGGTCAGCGCGTACAGCAGCGCGACCGCGATCAGGAACAGTGACGATCCGGCGAGGTTGAAGACCACGTAGTGGATCGACGCCCGCAGCCGCGCCCTGCCGAGGCCGTGCAGCAGCAGGCCGTACGAGGCGATCAGCAGCACTTCGAAGAACACGAACAGGTTGAACAGGTCGGCGGTCAGGAAAGCACCGTTCAGGCCCATCAGCTGGAACTGGAACAGCGCGTGGAAGTGGGCCCCCCGGTTCGCGTCGCGATTGCGTGCGTAGAGCAGGCTGGCCAGCGCCACCAGCGCGGTGAGCACCAGCATCAGCGCGGCCAGTCGATCGAGCGCCAGCGCGATGCCGTACGGCGCCTGCCAGTTGCCGAGCAGATAGGCCTGCACCTGTCCCTGCGCGGCCTGCACGGCCAGCGTGGCCGCGATGGCGAGTTGCGCCAGCACCGACAGCATCGTGATCGCCGGCACGAGCCTCTCGGCGCGGCGCTCGGCCAGCAGCAGCAGCGCGCCCGTCATCAACGGGAGCACCACCGGCAGGATGATCGCGTGCGGCCAGTTCATCGGCTGCCCGGCGGCGTGCGAGGGGGTGCGCTGGCCGGAGCCGTCATCGCGACGCCTCCTCGCGATTCGGGTCGTCGCGGTCGCCGTCGACGTGATCCGATCCGACCTGCAGCGCCGCGCGCAGCGCGATGACCAGCAGCAGCGCGGTCATTGCGAAGCCGATGACGATCGCGGTCAGGACCAGCGCCTGTGGCAGCGGATCGGCGTACTGCTGCAGCGTCGGAGGGAGCGCGGGATCGAGGATCGGCGGCGCGCCGACCCTCAACCGACCCATCGTGAAGATGAACAGGTTGACCGCGTACGAAAGCAGCGTCAGGCCGAGGATCACGTCGAAGGTGCGTGCGCGCAGCATCAGCCAGACGCCGCAACCGGTCAGGACGCCGAGCGCGGAGGCGATCAGCAGGTTCACGGCGCCTGCCTCGCCCGGCCGAGTTTCGCGATCGAAACGAGCGCGACCATCGTCGCGCCGACCACGGTCAGGTAGACGCCGAGGTCGAACACGGCGGCGCTGGCGAGCGGCACCGCTCCCACCACCGGCCACAATGGATAGTCGTAGCTGCTGGTCAGGAAGGGCGCGCCGAAGAACCAGCTGCCGATGCCGGTCGCGCCGGCGACCAGCAGTCCCCACCCGATCCACGGCCGGAAGTCGGTGCGCATGCGCGCACCGACGAAGCGCTGGCCGCTGGCCACGTACTGCAGGATCAGCGCGATCGCGAGCACCAGGCCTGCGATGAATCCGCCGCCGGGAAGGTTGTGGCCGCGCAGGAACAGGTACGCGGAAACCAGTGCCGCCAGCGGCAGCATCAGCCGCGAGACGACGGCCAGCATCAACGGATGGATGTCGCTCTCGGGCGCTGCGCCGGCATCGCGCGTGCGCGGCGCCGGCATGAAACCCGCGAGAAGCGCGTGGATCGCGATGCCGGCAATGCCGAGCACGGTGATCTCGCCGAGCGTGTCGAAGCCCCGAAAGTCGACCAGGATGACGTTGACCGCGTTCGAGCCGCCGCCCTCGGAAATGCTGGTTTCGAGGAAGTACGGGGCGATCGAACGCGACGGCCGTTCGAGGACGGCAAGGGCGATCGCGGCGATGCCGAGGCCCGCGGCGGCCGCGATCGCGGCGTCGCGCCAGCGGCGCAGCCTGTCGCGCTCGGGCGGGCTCTCCTGCGGAAGCCAGTTCAGGGCCAGCATCATCAGGACGATCGTCACGACCTCGACCAGGATCTGCGTGAGCGCCAGATCGGGCGCGGAGAAGTGCACGAAAGCGAGGCTCACCATCAGGCCGACCGCGCCCAGCGGGACCAGCGCCAGCAGGCGCCGGCGAAAGCCGACCGCGGTCGCGATCGCGGCCATGACGCCGATCGCCCAGACGATCGCGGAGGCGGCGTCGACCGGCGGCGACGCCTCGAGGGCGGCGGCTGCCTGCGGCGCCGGTTGGCCAGCCGGCAGGAGCGGCAGTGCCCCGGCGGCGAGCGCGAACACGACGAGCAGCGCCAGGTATCGCTGGAGGCTGCCGTTCTGCAGTGCCTGGGTCAGGCTGCGGGCGCCGGCTACCAGCCCGGCGAGGGACGCGGCGAACAGCTCGCGTCCGCCGCGCGGGAAGTGGATGACCTGGTGCAGGTCGACGCGGCGCTGCAGCCCGAAATAGAGCGACAGCCCGCCGACCAGCGCGACGGCGCTCATCGTCAGCGGCAGGTTCAGGCCATGCCAGATCGCCAGGCTGTAGTCGGGCAGCGACGATCCGAGCGTCGCCTGCGCTGCGACCGCGAGCAGCGGGCCGACGACGACTGCCGGCGCGATGCCCACCGCCAGGCATAGCAGCACGAGCAGTTCGACCGGGACCCGCATGAAGCGCGGCGGCTCGTGCGGGGTCTTCGGCAGGTCGATCGGTTCGCCGTTGAAGAAGGTGTCGTGGACGAAGCGGGCGCTGTAGGCAACGCTGAAGATCCCGGCGATCGTCGCTCCCAGCGGCAGCGCGATCCCGAGGGCCCAGCCGCTTCCGCGCTCCAGGGTCTCGGCGAAGAACATCTCCTTCGACAGGAAGCCGTTGAGCAGCGGCACGCCGGCCATGGATGCGGCGGCGACCATGCCGAGCGCGCCGGTGATCGGCATCGATTTCCACAGGCCGTTCAGGCGGCGCATGTCCCGGCTGCCGGTTTCGTGGTCGATGATGCCGGCCGACATGAACAGCGAGGCCTTGAAGGTCGCGTGGTTGAGGATGTGGAAGACGCCCGCGACGACCGCCATCTTCGTGTCCAGCCCGAAGAGCATCGTCACGAGGCCGAGGTGGCTGATCGTCGAGTACGCCAGCAGCCCTTTCAGGTCGTGCTCGAAAATGGCCAGGTAGGCTCCGACCAGCAGCGTTGCCAGCCCGGTCAGCGTGACGATCCAGAACCACTCGGAGGTACCGCCCAGCGCCGGATACATGCGGGCGAGCAGGAACACGCCGGCTTTCACCATCGTCGCAGAATGCAGGTAGGCCGACACCGGGGTGGGCGCGGCCATCGCGTGCGGCAGCCAGAAATGGAACGGGAACTGCGCGGACTTGGTGAACGCTCCGAGCAGCACCAGCAGCAGCGTCGGCACGTACAGCGGATGCTCGCGGATGACCGCGCCTGCGGCCAGCACGTCGTCGAGACGGTAGCTTCCGGCGACGTGGCCGAGCAGCAGCACGCCGGCGAGCAGGCACAGCCCGCCGCCGCCGGTGATTGCGAGCGCCATCCGGGCGCCCTGGCGCGCGTCGCTGCGGTGGGACCAGAAGCCGATCAGCAGGAACGATGCCAGGCTGGTCAGTTCCCAGAACACCACCAGCAGCACCAGGTTGTCCGCCAGCACGACGCCGAGCATCGCGCCCATGAACAGCATCAGGAACATGAAGAAGCGCGCTGGCGGGTCCTCGTGGTGCAGGTAGTAAGCCGCATAGAGCACCACGAGCGCGCCGATGCCGAGGATCAGCAGCGCGAAGAGCCACGCGAGTCCGTCCATGCGAAAGCCGAGCTCGAGGCCGAGCCCGGGCAGCCACTCGATCGACCAGCGCAGCACCTCGCCGCCGAACACGGGCCCGGCGGCGGCGGCCAGCAGCGCGCAGCCGCCGAGCGTCGCGAGCCCGGCGGCCCACGCGACGAGGCTGCGTGCGCGGTTCGGAAAGCACGCCAGCAGCAGCGACGCCGCGAACGGCAGCGCGGCGAGCAGCGGGAGCAGCGCTGCTGCTGGCGCCTGGCTCACCGTGCCGCGGTCCTGGGCGAAGGACGCCGGATCGACATGGCGACCAGCGTCACGATGGTGATCGGCAGGACGAACGACAGCATGATGCTGGAGTACCCGGCGAGCGCGTCGTGCTGTTGGGCGGCCAGCACCAGGTATGCCGCGTAGGCTGCGTAGTAGCCGAGGAAGACGGCGCCTTCCCAGCGGGCGATCTCGCGACCGGTGAGCAGCACCGGCAGGCACGCCGCGGCGACTGCCAGCATGACCCAGAGGTCGAAGTTCATGACCGCCGGTGCGATCGACAGCGGTGCAGGCGAGACGACGCCGGCCAGCCCGAGGCAGGCTGCGATGTTCAGGATGTTGCTGCCGACCACGTTGCCGACGGCGATGTCGCGCTCGCCGCGCCACGCGGCGACGACCGACGCTGCGACCTCGGGCAGCGACGTGCCGGCCGCAACGATGGTAAGGCCGATCACCAGGTCGCTGACGCCGAACGCGCGGGCGAACGCGACTGCCGCGTCGACCAACAGTTGGGCACCGAAGACGAGTCCGGCGAGCCCGGCCACGATCAGGCCTGCCTGCGCAGTCCAGTGCGAGTCCCAGCCGCGGCGCGCTGCCCGAACCAGCGCGTCGGGCGGCGACGCCTGCGCGGCGCCGCCGCGCGCCGGGTCCCGCTGCGCGCGCGCGCGCGACTGCCAGAGCAGGAAGCCGACATAGGCGAAGGTCGTCGCGACCAGCAGGGCGGCGTCGAGTCGGCCGAGCTGGCGATCGAGGACGAGTACCACCAGCAGCAGCGAGCAGCCGATCATGATCGGCACCTCCTGCCGGATCAGCTGCGAATGCACGGCCAGCGGCGTGATGAGCGCCGACAGGCCGAGGATGAACAGCACGTTGAAGATGTTGCTGCCGACCACGTTGCCGATTGCGACGTCGGTCTTGCCGCCGAGCACTGCGCCCACCGAGACGGCGATTTCGGGCGAACTGGTGCCGAGCGCGACGATCGTCAGCCCGACGACCAGCGGCGACAGGCCGAACGAGACGGCCAGTTTCGAGGCGCCGCGAACCAGCGCTTCAGCGCCGACGACCAGCGCCACCACGCCGGCCGCGAACAGGAAGAGGGTCATGAGCACTTCGACGTCCGGAAGGGCGCCCAAGTCTACCGTCAAGGTGCGGCCGGATCACGCAAGCCCCACGAAAGCGTGGGGAAGCCAGCGTCGCCCGCGACCGTCATGCCGGCGGCAGCGGGCGGGGGCGCCGCTGCTCGTCGGTCGCGACATAGGTCAGCGTGGCCTCGGTGACCTTGACGATCTCGTCGTTCAACTGGGTGCGCTGCGCATAGACCTCGACGAACACCGTGAGCGACGTGCGGCCGACGCTCACGACGTCGGCGTAGAAGCTCAGCACGTCGCCGACGAAGACCGGCTGCTTGAACAGGAACGAGTTGACCGCGATGGTGGCGATGCGGCCGTTGGCCCGGCGCATGGCCGGCAGCGCGCCGGCCATGTCCACCTGCGCCATGATCCAGCCGCCGAAGACGTCGCCGTGGACGTTGGCGTCGGCGGGCATCGGCACCACCCGGAGCTCGGGGATGCGCCCTGGCGGCAGCGTCGTCGGCGTGGATTCCATGGTCGTGGCGCGGAGTTGGCGGGCTTGGGCCCAGAATAACGGTTTGCCTGCGGAACGCACAATGCGCCGATCCACCGTCCTCGACCCTCCCGCCGCGCCCGGCACTTCCCCCGTGCGCGGCGACTGGCACACGATCGGGCGACTCCTGCCGTATCTGTGGGCCTACCGCTGGCGGGTCGGCCTGGCCCTGACCTGCCTCGTCGCCGCGAAGTTCGCCAACGTCGGCGTGCCGCTGGTGCTCAAGAGAATCGTCGACGCGCTCGACGTGAAGTCCGGCGACGCGCGCGCCGCATTGGTCGTTCCGGTCGCGCTGCTGGTCGCATACGGGCTGCTGCGGGTCGGCGTGACGCTGTTCACCGAGCTGCGCGAGGTGATCTTCGCGCGCGTCACGCACGACGCGTCGCGCACGATCACGCTGCAGGTGTTCCGGCACCTGTTCTCGCTGTCGCTGCGCTTCCACCTCGAG
>JAHCAM010000056.1 GCA_019634895.1 Steroidobacteraceae bacterium
GCGCGTCGACGGCGAGTGGCTGCTCGACGTGCGCCTCGACCTTGCGCTCGCGGATGCCGCGCGCCAGGCCTTCGAGGAGGGTGTCCCGCTGACGCTGAAGCTGGAGGCCGATGCGAGCGTCGAGCGCCGCTTCCTGCCGAGCGCGACCGTCGCCTCGCTCACGCGCCAGTGGCAGCTCGCCTACGACGCGATCGCGCAGCGTTACGTCGTGACCGACATGTCGGACGGCGAGCAGGAGACCTACGCCACCCAGGCGGATGCGCTGGCGTCGTTGGCGCGCCTGTCCGGCATCGGCGTCGCGGACGAGGCGACGCTGCCGCCGGACTCGCGCTTCGGCATGCGCGTGCGCGCGACCGTCGAGATCGGCGAGCTGCCGGCGGCGATCAAGTTCCTGCTGTTCTGGAGGAGCTGGTCGCGCAGCACCGACTGGTATGCCTGGAGCGTGCGGCCATGAGGCGCTGGCTCCCGATCGCGGTGGTGGCCGGCATCGTGGTGTGGGTCGCGGCGCTGGCGCTGCTCGCGGTCACCGCGGAGGGCTCGCAGCGCTACTCGCAGCTGCAGCCCTGGATCCTGCTGGTGAACATCGCGGGCGTGGTGGTGCTGCTCGCGCTGATCGGCGGGCGGCTGTCGGATTTCATCCGCGACTGGCGCCGCCATGTGCCGGGCTCGCGGCTGCGCGGCCGCACCATCCTCATGTTCGGCGGCCTCGCCGTGGCGCCGCTGCTGCTGGTGTTCGCGTTCTCGGTGCTGTTCCTGACGCGCGGCATCGACAGCTGGTTCCACGCCGAGGTGCGCCAGGGCCTGACCGATGCGCTCAACCTGTCGCGCGCGGCGCTCGACCTGCGCATGCGCGAGTACCTCGACCGCACCGGCGCGATCTCGGGCGGCCTGTCCGGGCTGTCGGGCGCCTCGCTGTACGCCGCGCTCGACGTCGAGCTGCGCCGCACCGGGGCCGAGGAACTGGTCGTCACTTCGGCAGGGGGCCAGCCGGAAGGCTTCAGCCGCGCGGGCATGCTGCACGGCCTGCCGGGCATGCCGCCGGAGGAACTGCTGCTGCAGCTGCGCCAGGGCCGGCCCTTCGTCAGCCTCGAGCCTGCGGAGGGCGGCGGTTACCGGATCATCGCGGCCACGCAGTTGCCTGCCGAGCCGGGGCCGGCGGCGCCGCGCCTGCTGATCGCGACCTGGGCGGTGCCGCAGCGCCTCGCCGACCTCGCCGCGCAGGTGCAGTCCGCGAATCAGGAGTACGTCCGCCTGCAGTATCTGCGCGAGCCGCTCAAGCTTTCCTTCGTGCTGACGCTGTCGCTGGTGCTGCTGACTGCGGTGCTCGCGGCCCTGTACGGCGCCCTGTTCTTCTCGCAGCGCCTGGTGCAGCCGGTGCAGGACCTGATCGCCGGCACCCGTGCGGTCGCCAAGGGCGACCTCGATACGCAGATCCAGCGCCCCTCGCACGACGAGATCGGCTTCCTGGTCACCTCGTTCAACGACATGACCCGGAGGCTCGCGCGTGCGCGCGAGGAGACCGAGCGCAGCCGCGCCGCGGTCGAGGCCGAACGCGCCGCGCTCGCGGCAATCCTCGCGCGCCTGACCAGCGGCGTCATCTCGCTGGAGCCCGACCTTCGCGTGCGCATCGCCAACCAGGCCGCGGGACAGGTCCTCGGCGTGGACTTCGCGCAGGCCGCGGGCCGCCCGCTCGCCGAGCTCGCGGCGGGGAACGCGCTGCTGGCCCAGCTGCACGCGGTGATGCAGCAGCACCTGGATTCGGGCGAGACCGAGTGGCGCGAGCAGGTGACGCTGCGCACCGATGGCGGCCGGCGCGAGCTGGTGTGCGCCTCGACCACCCTGCCGGGCGAGGGCGGCTCGGCGGGCGGGATCGTGCTGGTGTTCGACGAGGTGACGCAGCTGCTGCAGGCGCAGCGCCAGGCCGCCTGGGGCGAGGTCGCGCGCCGCCTCGCGCACGAGATCAGGAACCCGTTGACGCCGATCCAGCTCTCGGCCGAGCGCATGCGGCGCAAGCTGATGCGCGGCCTGCCGCCCGGCGAGGCGGAGCTGCTCGAGCGCGGGACGCACACGATCGTGCAGCAGGTCGAGGCGATGAAGCAGATGGTGGCGGCGTTCTCCGAGTACGCCAAGGTCCCGGAGCTGCACCTCTCCGAGCTCGATCTCGCAGTGCTGATCCGCCAGGTCTCCGACCTCTACCACGCGCAGGACCCGCGCGTCGCCTTCGGACTGTCGCTGGACCCGAAGGCCGCGACGATGGAGGCCGACCCCGGGCGCATCCGCCAGCTGCTGAACAACCTGCTGACCAACTCGCTCGAGGCGCTCGACGGCCGGGAGAATCCTGTCATCATGATCGAGACCAGGCGTGCGGGCGACCAGATCGTGCTGACCGTCGTGGACAACGGTCCGGGCTTCCAGGGCGGCCTGATCGAGCAGGCCTTCGATCCCTATGTCACGACCAAGCCCAAGGGCACGGGCCTCGGGCTCGCGATCGTGCGCCGGATCGTGGAAGAGCACGGCGGCCAGGTCGAGGTGGACAACGCGCCGCAGGGCGGCGCGCGCATCCGCATCACGTTGCCGGCGGCGCCGCGCGAGGCGCGTCGCGCCGAGGTGAGGAGAGAAAAGGCATGAGTGCGCAGAGAATTCTCGTCGTCGACGACGAGGCGGACATCCGCGGGCTGCTCGGCGAGATCCTCGCGGAGGAGGGCTACGAGGTCGAGGTCGCCGCGGATGCCGCCGCGGCGCGGCGCGCGGTCGCGCGCCAGGAACCGGACCTGGTGCTGCTCGACATCTGGATGCCGGATACCGACGGCATCACGCTGCTGCGCGAGTGGTCGGAGAAGCACACGCTGCGCTGCCCGGTGGTGATGCTGTCGGGCCACGGCACCGTCGAGACCGCGGTCGAGGCCACGCGCCTCGGCGCCTTCGACTTCGTCGAGAAGCCGCTGTCGATCGCCAAGCTGCTGCGCACCGCCGAGCGCGCGCTGGAGGCCGGGCGCAAGCGCCGCCAGGCGCAGCGCACGCTGATCCCGCCGCTGGTGGCGCCGGTCGGCAAGAGCAGGCTGATGCTGAAGCTGCGCGAGCAGGTGCAGCAGGTGGCTGCGCACGAGGCGCCGGTGCTGCTGGTCGGCGAGCCGGGCACGGGACGCGAGGCCTTCGCCCGTTACCTGCACTCGCTGGGGCCGCGCGCGTCGGGCCCCTTCGTGGCGGTGAGCTGTGCGAGCCTCGACGACGCGACTGCCGCGGTGCAGCTGCGCGGCCGCGAGTCGGACGGCGCGGTGGAGCCGGGCTTCTACGAGCAGGCCGCGGGCGGCACGCTGTTCCTCGGCAGCATCGAGGACCTCTCCGCCGGCGCGCAGCGGCTGCTGCTCGCCGACCTCGAGCAGGGCGGTTTCGTGCGCGACGGCGGCGGCCAGCGCATGCCGTTCTCGATGCGCCTGGTCGCGGGCGCGAACCCCGGCCCGGAGGGCCCGGCGGGCGGCGTGCGCCGCGACCTGCTGGCGCACCTGGAAGTCATCACCATCCGCATCCCGCCGCTGCGCGAGTACGCGGAGGACGTGCCGGACCTGCTGCGCCACTACGTCGACCGGCTGGTGGACGAGGAGGGCATGCCGTTCCGGCGCTTCTCGGTCGCGGCGCAGAACCGGCTGCGCAACTACCCCTGGCCCGGCAACGTGCGCGAGCTGCGCAACCTGGTGCAGCGCGTGCTGATCATCGGCGGCCCGGAGGAGATCGGCCTCGACGAGATCGAGCAGCAGCTGGTGACCCAGCAGGGGCCCGACGAGCCATTGGTGAAGCAGGACCTGCTGGCGCTGCCGCTGCGCGAGGCGCGCGAGCAGTTCGAGCGCGCCTACCTGCTGCAGCAGCTCATGCTCTGCGGCGGCAAGGTCGGGTTGCTCGCCAAGCGCGTCGGCATGGAGCGCACCCACCTCTACCGCAAGCTGCGCTCGCTCGGCGTCGACTTCCGCCAGATCAGCGACGACTGAGAATAAAGGGGACGCGTCCAATTAACGGCGGCGCGTTCGGCGCAGTCGCGTCGCTCGCTTAATTGGACGCGTCCCCTTTACTTCAGTCGCCGACGCGGATGACGAGCAGGTCCATGTCCGCCTCGCGCAGGCGGTCGCGGACGCGGTTGAGCTCCGCGAGGTCGCTGATGGGGCCGACCCGCACGCGGTGCCAGGTGTCGTTGTCCACGGACACGCGCTGCACCTTCGACTCGATGCCCTGCAGCGCGAGCTGGGCGCGCACGCGGTCGGCTTCCTCGTAACGGCGGTAGGACCCGACCTGCAGCACGTAGGCGCCGGCGCGCTCGACGGGCGCCGCGGGCGCCTGCGGGCGGACCGCCGCCTCGCGCTCGGGCACCACGACCTCGAAATTCGGCAGCATTTCGTAGAAATCGTAGCGGTCCGCCGGCTCCTCCGCCGCGCCCTCGCGCGCCGAGGCCGGTTGCCCTTCGGCTCCCGCCTTCGGCGGCGCCGGCGTGCGCGGGTCGAAGTAGTAGAGCGCCAGCCCGACGCCGAGGCCGGCCACCAGGCCGATCAGCAGCCCGGTCCAGCCCGAGAACGATTCACGCCGCGCGCGCGAGCGCTTGTAGTCGCGGGCGACCATTACATGGACTCCGGCGCCGAGACGCCGAGCAGCGTGAACGCGTTCCTGAGCACCTGGCGGGCCGCGGTCACCAGCGTGAGGCGCGCGTTGCGCAGCGCCGCGTCGTCGACGATGAACGACACCCCGTTGTAATAGCCGTGGAAGGCCGCCGCCAGCTCGCGCAGGTAGTGCGCGACCTGGTGCGGCGCGCGCATCTGCGCCGCCAGGCGCAGCACCTCCGGCCAGCGCGAGACCTCGCGCATCAGCGCCTGCTCCTGCGGGTCGGTGAGCAGCGCCAGCGACCCCAGTCCCGCCTCGCGGTCGAACGGCAGCCCGCGCTCGGCGGCCTGCTTGAGCACGCTCGCGATGCGCGCGTGCGCATACTGCACGTAGAACACCGGGTTGTCGTTGCTCTGCGACTTGGCCAGCTCGAGGTCGAAGTCCAGCGGCTGGTCGTTCGAGCGCATCACGTAGATGAAGCGCGCCGCGTCGTTGCCGACCTCGCGGCGCAGGTCGCGCAGGGTGACGAACTGCGCCTCGCGCTTGCCCATCGGCACCTTCTCGCCGCCCTTGAGCAGCGTGACGAACTGCACCAGCGGCACTTCCAGCGACGCGCCGGGCTCGCCCATCGCCTCGAGGCCGGCGCGCACGCGGGCAATGTAGCCATGGTGGTCGGCGCCGAGGATGGTCACCAGCAGGTCGAAGCCCCGTTCGCGCTTGTCGAGGTGGTAGGCGATGTCGGAGGCGAAGTAGGTCTTCTGCCCGTTGGCGCGGACCACGACCCGGTCCTTCTCGTCGCCGAAGGCCGTGGCGCGGAACCACACCGCGCCGTCCTGCTGGAAGGCATGGCCGTGCGCACGCAGCCGCTGCAGCGCGCGGTCGATCGGACCGCCGTCGGTGCCGTCGCCGAGGTCGCGTTCGGAGTACCAGCGGTCGAAGCGCACGCCGAACTCCGCGAGGTCTTCACGGATGTCCGCCAGGATCTCCGCCAGCCCCTCGTCGAGCACGGCCTGGTAGTCCGCTGCGCCGAGCAGTGCCTTCGCACGCGCGATGACGGCGTCTATATATGTGTCCTTGTCGCCGCCCTGGGGTTCGTCGGGCGGCAGGCCGGAGACCACCTCGGCCGCGGGGCGCCGCAGCGCCTCGCCACGGCGGTCGCGCAGCGCCGCCGCAATCGGACGCACGTAGTCGCCGCGGTAGGCGTTCGCCGGGAACGGCAGGGTCTCGCCGCAGAGCTCGAGGTAACGCAGCCAGACCGAGGCCGCGAGGATGTCCATCTGCCGGCCGGCGTCGTTCACGTAGTACTCGCGATGCACGCGCCAGCCGTCCGCCTCCAGCAGGTTGGCGACCGAGGAGCCGAACGCCGCCTGCCGGCCGTGGCCGACGTGCAGCGGCCCGGTGGGGTTCGCCGAGACGAATTCGACGATGGCGGCGCGGCCGCCGCCGCCGTCGCCACGCCCGTACGCCCCGCCCGCCGCGTGCACGCGCGCGATCTCGCCCTGCCAGGCGGCGGGCGTCAGGAAGAAGTTGATGAATCCGGGTCCCGCGATCTCGGTCTTCGCCACCAGCCCGTTCGGCGGCAGCGCGGCCACGATCGCGCCGGCGAGCGCGCGCGGGTTCGAGCGGGCGGCCCTGGCCAGGCGCAGCGCGACCGAGGTCGCGAAGTCGCCGTGCGCCGGGTCGCGGCTGTGCTCGATCTCTGGCACCGGCAGGGGCGCGTCGCCGCGCGTCGCGGGCGGCAGCGCCGCGAGCGCGTCGCTGACCAGTTTTTCGATGAGGATTTTCAAGGCGCGCAAGTCTATCAGTCTACT
>JAHCAM010000057.1 GCA_019634895.1 Steroidobacteraceae bacterium
TCACGAAAGCGCTGCTGCAGTCGGGCGTCAGCTACGTCGGCGGCTACCAGGGCGCGCCGGTCTCGCACCTGCTCGACGTGATGGTGCAGGCCCGCGACTACATGGACGAGCTCGGCGTGCACGTCGAGGCCTGCACCAACGAGGCGTCGGCGGCCGCGATGCTGGGGGCATCGATCATGTACCCGGTGCGCGGCGCGGTCACCTGGAAGTCGGTGGTCGGCACCAACGTCGCCTCCGACGCGCTGTCGAACCTCGCGTCGCCGGGCGTGATGGGCGGCGCGATGATCGTGGTCGGCGAAGACTACGGCGAGGGCGCGAGCGTCATCCAGGAGCGCACGCACGCGTTCGCGATGAAATCCGGGATGTGGCTGCTCGATCCGCGGCCGAACCTGCCGACGATCGTGCGCATGGTCGAACACGGCTTCGAGCTGTCGGAGGCCTCGAACGCGCCGGTGATCCTCGAGCTGCGCATCCGCGCCTGCCACGTTCGCGGCAGCTTCGTCGCCCGCGACAACGTCAAGCCCAGGATCTCCACCCGCGAACTGCAGATGGAGCCGGCGCCGTTCGACTACGGGCGGCTGGCGCATCCGCCAGTCACGTTCCAGCACGAGAAGCTGAAGTACGAGGTGCGGATGCCGGCCGCGCGCAAGTACATCGTCGACGCAGGATTGAACGAGCTGTTCGACGGCGACCGCTCCGAACTGGGCATCATCGTGCAGGGCGGCCTCTACAACAACCTCGTCCGCGCGCTGCAGGCGCTCGGGCTGGCCGACGCGTACGGGCGCTCGCGCATCCCGATCCTGAACCTGAACGTCGTCTACCCGCTGGTGCCCGAGCAGATCACCGCGTTCTGCGCCGGCAAGCGCGCCGTGCTGATCGCCGAGGAGGGCCAGCCCGACTTCATCGAGCAGGAGATCAACACGATCCTGCGCCGGGCCGACCTGCAGACGAAGCTGCACGGCAAGGACCTGCTCGCGATGGGTGGCGAGTACACGGCAGAGTTGCTCCTTGCGGGCCTCGTTCGCTACCTGGCCGCGCATGCGCCCGACCTGCCGCGCGGCGCCGCCGAGAGCCTTCTCGCCGACATTGCCGGCCTGAAGGCGCAGGCGACCGAGGCGTTCAGCGGGCCCGTCCCGGCGCGCCCGCCGAACTTCTGCACCGGCTGTCCCGAGCGCCCGGTCTTCGCCGCGCTCAAGCTGGTCGAGCAGGACATCGGCAAGCTGCACGTGTCCGCCGACATCGGTTGCCACTCTTTTGCAACCTTCGCACCGTTCTCGTTCGGCAATTCGATCCTCGGCTACGGGATGAGCCTGGCGAGCAGCGCCGGAGTGCGCAACTTCTCGGCGCGTCGGCCGGTCGCGATCATGGGCGATGGCGGGTTCTGGCACAACGGCCTGCTCTCGGGCGTCTCGTCTGCGCTGCTGAACAAGGGCGACGGCGTGCTCGTCATCATGAAGAACGGCTACACGTCGGCCACCGGCACCCAGGAGACGATCTCGACGCCCACTTCGGAGTCGCGCCGCGTCGCCGAAGGCACCAGCGCGACCGGCAGCGAGGTCACGATCGAGAACACGCTGAAGGGCATGGGCGTGAAGTGGCTGCGCACCGTCGACAACTACAAGGTCGGCGACGTGCGCAGGACGCTCGAGGAGGCGCTGACCTCGCCGTTCGAGGGCCTGAAAGTCGTCATCGCCGACGGCGAGTGCCAGCTCGAGCGCCAGCGCCGCATCAAGCCGCTGCGCGCGAAGATGCTGAAGGAAGGCAAGCGCGTCGTGCGCACCCGCTTCGGCGTCGACGAGGACACCTGCACCGGCGATCACTCTTGCATCCGCCTCTCCGGCTGCCCCACGTTGACGGTGAAGACGCCGACCGACCCGCTGAAGGTCGATCCGGTCGCGCACGTGACCAACGACTGCGTCGGGTGTGGGCTGTGCGGCGAGGTGGCGCACGCGGCAGTGCTGTGCCCGTCGTTCTGGCGCGCCGAGATCGTCAGCAACCCCTCGCGCTGGGACCGCTTCAAGGCCCGCGTGCGCGAGGCCTTCATCCACGCGATCCAGCCGGCCTGACATGAGCGACTCGAAACCCTTCACGCTGCTGATCGCCGCGCTGGGCGGCGAAGGCGGCGGCGTTCTCAACGACTGGATCGTCGAGTGCGCGCTCGCGCAGGGCCTGCCGGTGCAGGCCACTTCGGTGCCCGGCGTCGCGCAGCGCACCGGGTCGACCAGCTACTACATCGAGATGATGCGCACGCCCGCGCCCGAAGGCGCGCAGCCCGTGTTCGCGCTCAACCCGATGCCGGGCGGCGTCGACGTCGTGCTGGCCAGCGAACTGGTCGAGGCGGGCCGGATGATCGAGCGCGGCTTCGTGCACCCGAAGCGCACGACGCTGATCGCCGCGTCGCATCGCGTCTACACGACGCAGGAGAAGATGCAGATGGGCGACGGCCGCTTCGACGACGAGCGCATTCACGCCGGCGCGCGCGCGCTGTCGGCGCGTTACCTGAGCGTCGACATGGCGGGGCTCGCGGCTGCGCACGGCACGGTGATCAGCGCGGTGATGTTCGGCGCACTCGCCGGCGCCGGAGTGCTGCCGTGGTCGCGCGAGGTGTGCGAGCGGGTGATCCGCGAGGGCGGGCTCGGCGTGCAGGCGAGCCTCGCAGGATTCGGCGCAGCGTTCGATGCGGTGGCCACCGGCGCCGCGCGCGAAGCGCTGGCCGGCGCGGGCGCCGGCCTCGCGCCGAAATCGAGCCCCGAGGTCTGGGCACCGCTGCTCGCGACCTTGCCCGCGCCGATGCGCGAGCACGCGGCGCACGGCGTGGTGCGCGTGCTCGACTACCAGGACGCCGCCTACGCGCGCCAGTACGTCGACCGCTTGCAGCGGCTCGCCGCCGCGGCCGGCGATGCGGCGACGCAGCCGACGACCGGCCGCGCGCTCGCCGAGGCGGCGCGCCTGCTGGCGCTCTGGATGACCTACGAGGACGTCGTCCGCGTGGCCGACCTGAAGTCGCGGCGCAGCCGGGTCGCGCGCATCCGCGACGAGGCGCGCGCACGCGAGGGCGAGATCCTCGAGATCGTCGAATACCTGAAACCGGGCGTCGACGAAGTGGCCGCCGTGCTGCCGCGCGCGCTCGGCGCGCGACTGCGCGACTGGGCCACGCGCAACGGCAAGCTCGAATCGCTCAACCGCGGCATGCACCTGCCGAGCACCCGCATTCACGGCTTCCTGATGCTGAGGCTGCTCGCCCGGCTGCGGCCGATGCGCCGGCGCTCGCTGCGCTTTCACGAGGAGCAGCAGTCGATCGAGCGCTGGCTCGCCGCACTCGAACGGATGCTCGCTGCGTCGCCCGCCTTCGCCGCCGCGCTGGCCGAACTGCCGAGGGTGCTCAAGGGCTACGGCGACACGCAGCGTCGCGGCCGCGCCAGCTTCGAGCGGATCTTCGACACGCTGGTCGAGCGCGCGCTCGGCTCGGAAAGCGGGCCGGCCGCCGGCGCTGCACAGGAGCTGCACGCGGCGATCGCGGCGGCGCTGGCCGAGCCCGAAGGCCGCGAACTCGAACGCTCGCTCGAGAAGGCCGGCATCGTGCCGCGAGCGCCGGCCGCCAAGCCGATCGTCTGGATGAAAAAGCCACGCGGAGCCGCTTCAACTGTAGTAACTTCGCGCTGACCCGGGCGCCCGACCCGACGACTAAACGACCCGCAAGAGGAGACACCCCGTGAAAACCCTGAAGATTCCACTCGCGGCCGCTGCGGCCGCCCTGGTGCTCGCATCGGCGCCCGCCGCCGCGCAGGACAAGCCGGTGGAGCTGCGATTCGCGCACTGGCTGCCGCCGACGCATCCGCTGGCAAAGCTCGGTTTCGAGCCGTGGGCGAAATCGGTCGAAGCGGCATCCAAGGGCTCGATCAAGGTCGCACTGTTCCCCGCGCAGCAGCTCGGCAAGGCGCCCGACCACTACGACATGGCGCGCGACGGCATCGCCGACCTCACCTGGGTGAACCCGGGCTATCAGGCCGGACGCTTCCCGATGTTTGCCGCCGGCGAGCTGCCGATGCTGATGAGCAACGCGGGCCGCGGATCGGTGGCGCTCGACGCCTGGTACCGCAAGTACGCGGCGGCCGAGATGAAGGACGTGAAGTTCTGCTTCGCGCACGTGCACACCGGCACGCTGCATTCGAAGCAGGCGATGCCCGATCCGGCGCAGATCTAGGGCATGAAGATCCGGCCGTCGAACGGAACGATGGCGGCCTTCATGTCGCTGCTCGGCGCGACCAACGTGCAGGTCTCGGCGCCCGAGGCGCGCGATGCGCTCGAGAAGGGCGTCGCCGACGCGATCGTGTTCCCGTGGCACTCGATCATCACCTTCGGCATCGACAAGGTCGTCAAGTTCCACAACGACCACAAGCTCTACGCGTCGACGTTTGCGTGGACGATGAACAAGGGCTGGTACGACAAGCTTTCGGCGGCCCAGAAGAAGGTCATCGACGACCACTGCAACAACGAGTGGGCGGGCAAGGTCGGCAAGGCCTGGGGCGACGACGAGGACTCCGGCCAGGCCAAGATGGAGAAGCTTCCGGGCCACACGATCGTCAAGCTCACCCCCGGGCAGCGCAAGGCCTGGCGCGACGCCGCAGAGCCGCTGTACACACAGTGGACCGACGCGGCGGCCAAGGCCGGGCAGGACGGCAAGGGCGCCCTCGAGGCGCTGCGCGGCGAACTGAAGAAGCAGGACGCGCTCTATTGAGCGCCGGTCCCGCGGCCCGCTTCGCGGCGCCGGGCTCCTCGCCCGGCGCCGCGTCGTTTCGGCGCCGGCCCGACGCACCCGTGCCTGCCGACAACGGGGAATCCCGATGAAACGCCTGCTGGCGACCACCGAGAACGTCGCCGCCCTCTTCCTGCTCGCAATCGCGCTGCTCACCGCCGGCAACGTCGCACTGCGCGACCTCTTCAGCATGCAGGTGCCCGACTGGTTCGACGGCTCGCGGCTGTTGCAGAGCATCGCGCTGTTCTGGGGCATCGCGATTGCGACCTATCGCGGCGGCCACATCTGCGTCGACATCGTCTGGGAGCATCTCGGCCCGCGCGGACGGCGCTGGCTCGACGTGTTCGCGATGCTGGTGACGTTCGCCTTCCTCGCGCCACTCGCATGGATGGTCTGGGTCAAGGTCGGCAGCACCGGCACGCAGGCGACCAGCGACCTGCGCCTTCCGCTGGTCTGGTTCTATCCACTGGGGGCGCTCGGCGCGACCGTCGCCGCGTTGCTCGGCGTGCTGCGCGCGATCGAGCTCGTGCGCGGCAAGGAACCCGACACGCAGGCTGCCACGCCGGCAGCGGGGGGCGCCGATGGATCGTGACCTGGTGGCCCTGTTGGGCTTCGTCGGCATGTTCGTGCTGATGGCGCTGCGCGTGCCGATCGGCCTGGCGATGGGGATCGCGGGCGTCGTCGGATTCGCCGCGCTGACCAGCATGCAGACCGGCCTGAACCTGCTGTCGAACGTCCCGCTGTCGGTGCTGACCGACTACAACCTCAGCGTCATCCCGATGTTCATCCTGATGGGCGCGTTCGCGTCGCACTCCGGGATGAGCCGCGAGCTGTTCGGCGCCGGCCGCGCGTGGCTGGGCCACCGGCGCGGCGGCCTCGCGCTCGCGACCGTCGCCGCCTGTGGCGGTTTCTCGGCGATCAACGGCTCGTCGGTGGCGACCGCCGCGACGATGACGCAGGTGGCGCTGCCCGAGATGCGCCGGGCCGGCTACGCACCGGGCTTCTCGGCCGGCGTGATCGCCGCCGGCGGCACGCTCGGCATCATGATTCCGCCGTCGGTGATCTTCGTGCTCTACGGCATCATGACCGAAACCGACATCACGAAGCTGTTCGCGGCCGGCGTGCTGCCCGGGCTGCTGGCCGTCGGCTTCTACTTCCTCGTCATCCAGTTCATGGGCTGGCGCTCGCCGGAGAGCATGCCGCGCGGCGAGGTCCACACCTGGGCCGAGCGCTTCGCGAGCCTGAAGGACCTCTGGGCGGTGATGCTGCTGTTCCTGTTCGTGCTGGGCGGCATCTACGGCGGCATCTTCACGGTGCAGGAGGCCGCCGGGATCGGCGCGACCGGCACGCTGCTCATCGGCGTGCTGCGCGGCCGCCTGCGGATTCCGCAGATTCGTGCCGCGCTGGTCGACGCGCTGCGCGTGTCCTCGGCGATCATGATGATCGTGCTGGGGGCGTACCTGTTCGGCTACTTCCTGACCATCACGCAGTTCACGCAAAAGGCGGTCGAGTTCCTCGTCGACCTGCCGGTGGGTCCTTACGGGGTGCTCGCGCTGGTCATGGTG
>JAHCAM010000058.1 GCA_019634895.1 Steroidobacteraceae bacterium
CGGGGATCGAGTCGGCCACGACGCCGGCGGCGGCCTCGACGTAGAGCGTGCCGTCCTTCACCACGGCCGTGCGGATCGCGATCGCCAGGTCGAGGTCGCCGACGAACGAGATGTAGCCACAGGCGCCGCCGTAGATGCCGCGTTTCGTCGGCTCGAGCTCGTCGATGATCTCCATCGCGCGGATCTTCGGCGCGCCCGACAGCGTGCCCGCCGGGAAGGTCGCGCGCAGCACGTCGATCGGGCCCATACCGGGCTTGAGCTTGCCCTCGACGTTCGAGACGATGTGCATCACGTGCGAGTACTTCTCGATCGCGAGCTGGTCGGTGACGCGCACGGTGCCGATCTCGGCGATGCGGCCGATGTCGTTGCGCGCGAGATCGATCAGCATCACGTGCTCGGCACGCTCCTTGGCGCTGCCGGTCATCGCCGCGATCGCTTCCGCATCCACGCCCGCGCGCGGCCGCGTCCCGGCGATCGGGCGCGTGTCGATGCGGCGGCCGCGCACCCGCACCAGGCGCTCGGGCGAACTGGAGAGAACAGCCAGGCCGTCGAACTGCGCGATGCCGGCGAAGGCTCCGGGGTTGGCCCGGCGCAGACGCGCGTGCAGCGCCGGCGCCGTGACTCCCGGCGGCAGTCGCGCGCGCCAGCCGCGCGCGAGATTCGCCTGGTAAATGTCTCCCGCGGCGATGTGCTCGAGCGCCCGGCGGCACGCTTCCAGGTAACGCTGCGGATCGTCTTCGGTGACCGCGGGCGGCGTCCACGCGCATGCGGCGAGCGGCGCCGCCGACTTCCAGTCCGCGCACAGGCGCTCCAGCTCGTCCTCGGCGCCGGATTCGGCCACCGCGGCCAGGCGCCCGGAATCGTGATCGAGCAGCAGCGCCGCCCGCATGCGCCAGGCCATGGCGACCACCGGCAGCGGCGATGGCGGCAGGCGGAGCGTCGGCTCGACCTCGCCGGCGAGTTCGTAGCCCAGGTACAGGAACCAGCCGCCACCGAACGGCCAGGGCGCGGGCGGCGAGGGCCGCGCGCCCGCGCGCCACCATGCGTCGAGGCGCTCGCAGAAGCGACTGCCGGTGCCGGGCCCGGACAGGCGGCCCCCGGCGTCCAGCAGCAGCCGCTCGCCCGGCGCGGCCAGCAGCAGGCTGTGGCGCGCGAGCGGCGTGCCGGGCGCGGCGCTGTCGAGCAGCACCGGGTAGCGGGCGGGAGACCGGGCGTGCAGCGCCAGCATGAGGGCCGACGGATCGTCCGCCGCCGGCAGTTCGCGGACGGCGTACGGCGGGCGCATGCGGGGCGCCGCGGACACGTTCAGCGCAACGCGCGGAAGATCAGCGTGCCGTTGGTGCCGCCGAAGCCGAAGGAGTTGCTCGCGACCGCGTCGATCTTCATCTGCCGCGCCGTGTTCGGCACGTAGTCGAGGTCGCATCCTTCGCCCGGGTTCTCGAGGTTGATGGTCGGCGGCGCCACCTGGTCGCGGATCGCCAGCACGCTGAAAATCGCCTCGACCACGCCCGCGGCGCCCAGCAGGTGGCCGGTCATGGACTTGGTCGAACTGACCGCGAGCTTCGCGGCGTGCGCGCCGAAGGCATTCTTGATCGCGATCGTCTCCGAGACGTCGCCGAGCGGCGTCGAGGTCGCGTGCGCATTCACGTACTGCACCTGCTCCGGGTTCAGCCCGGCATCGCGCAGGCAGTTCTCCATGGACAGCCGCGCACCGGCGCCGTCGTCGGGCGGCGCGGTGATGTGGAAGGCGTCGCCGCTCATGCCGAAGCCGGTCAGTTCCGCGTAGATCGTCGCGCCGCGCGCCCGGGCGTGGCCGTACTCCTCGAGCACCATCGCGCCCGCCCCGTCGCCCATCACGAAGCCGTCGCGGTCGCGGTCCCAGGGCCGGCTGGCGCGCGCGGGCTCGTCGTTGCGGGTCGAGACCGCCCGCGCCTGGCA
Source organism: Steroidobacteraceae bacterium (assembly GCA_019634895.1). Classification (GTDB taxonomy): domain Bacteria; phylum Pseudomonadota; class Gammaproteobacteria; order Steroidobacterales; family Steroidobacteraceae; genus SCUD01. Next base: position 1,939 of record JAHCAM010000058.1, read on the forward strand.
GAAGCCGCCGACCGCGGTCGGGGTCTGCGCCATCTCGGCGCCGCCGGCGACGACGACGTCTGCGTCGCCGTACTGGATGGTGCGCAGGCCGATGCCGATGCTGTGGGTCGAGGTCGTACAGGCGGTGACGACCGCGAGGTTCGGCCCGGTGATGCCGTACATGATCGACAGGTGCCCCGAGATCATGTTGGTGATGGAGGCGGGAATGTAGAACGGCGAGATCTTCTTCGGCGTCCGCGTCTCGAGGTACTTCGCGTAGTTCTCCTCGATGGTCGAGAGTCCGCCGATGCCGGCGCCGAACACCAGCCCGATGCGCGCACGGTTCGCGTCGCTGACCGCGATGCCCGAGTCCTTGATGGCCTGCACGCCGGCCGCGACGCCGAACTGCAGGAACGGGTCCATGCGCCGCGCTTCCTTGGCCGGCAGGTACTGCGTCACGTCGAAGTCGGGAATGCTGCCCGCGATCGCGCAGGGGAAGCCGGTCGTGTCGAAGCGCGTGATCGGGCCGATGCCGCTCCTGCCCGCCAGCGCGGCGGCCCAGCTGCCGGCGACCGTATTGCCGAGCGGTGTGACCATGCCGAGCCCGGTGACGACGACGCGACGCTTGCTCAAGGCGTTACCTCTGGCGGGCCCGGCGGCAATGATGCGACGCGCCCCGGCCGCGGGGCCGGGGCGCGCGCTGGAATCGGTTCAGGACTTGGACTGGTGCTGGACGATGTAGTCGATCGCCTGCTGCACCGTGGTGATCTTCTCGGCATCCTCGTCCGGTATCTCGGTCTCGAATTCCTCTTCGAGCGCCATCACGAGTTCGACCGTGTCCAGTGAGTCGGCACCCAGATCGTCGACGAAAGAGGCGTCACTCGTGACTTCCTCGTCCTTGACGCCGAGTTGCTCGGCGACGATCTTTTTCACCCGTTCTTCGACTGTGCTCATCGGTTTGATGTCCCTCACCTGTGTGATGCCCATGACGGCTGGTGCCGGCCGGGGGTCGCCATTCTATGCCACGGACCCCCCACTGGCTACCAGAAAGCCTTCTTGAGCGCTGTTTCTGAAAGCTTTTTTTGGGAACGCCGGGCACCTTCCAGTCAGGCCATGTGCATGCCGCCATTGATGTTCAGGGTCTCGCCGGTGATCCAGGCGGCTCCCGGGCCCGCCAGAAAGCACACCGCGGCAGCGATGTCCGCAGCCTGTCCGAGCCGGCCGAGCGGGATCCGGGCCGCCAGTTCCTCGCGCTGGCCCTCGGTGAGCGCGCGGGTCATGTCGGTGTCGATGAAGCCGGGCGCGACCACGTTCACGGTGATGCCGCGCGAGGCGACCTCGCGCGCCATCGAGCGCGTGAAGCCGCCGATGCCGGCCTTGGCCGCGCAGTAATTCGCCTGGCCCGGGTTGCCGACCAGGCCGACCACCGAGGCGATGTTGATGATGCGGCCCTTGCGCGCCTTCATCATGCCGCGCAACACGGCCTTGCTGGCCCGGAACACCGAGCCCAGGTTGGTCGCGATCACCGCGTCCCAGTCCTCCGGTTTCATGCGCAGCAGCAGCGTGTCGCGCGTGATGCCGGCATTGTTCACCAGGATGGTGACCGCGCCCTCCTGCGCCTCGATGCCGGCGACCGCCGCGTCGATCGCGTCCCCGTCGGCGACGTCGAGCACGATCCCGCGGCCGCGGACGCCCGCCGCCGCGAGCGCAGCGTCGATGGCGGCGACGCCTGCGGCTCCGGTCGCCGTGCCGACGACCGTCGCGCCCTGCGCCCCCAGCGCCAGCGCGATGGCGCGGCCGATGCCGCGGGAGGCTCCGGTCACGAGTGCGATCTCGCCGCCCAGTGTCTGCGTCGTCATGGGGATGGACTCCGTGCGGCCGCGAGCGCGGCCTCCAGTGTTTCGGGGGAATCGATCGCGTGGATGGCCAGTTCGCGGCCGCCGGGCGCGCGCTTCGCGAGGCCCGCGAGCACCCTGCCCGGGCCGCTCTCGACCAGCATCGTCGCACCGCTGCCGATGATCGCGGCAACGATCGCGGACCAGCGCACCGGGTGAAAGAGCTGCCGGTACAGCCCATCCCGGATCGAATCGGCGTCGTGGTAGAGGCCGCCGTCGAACGAGTGCACGCGGATGCCCGGCGCGCGGATCGCGGTGGACGCGAGATGGCCGCGCAACGCTTCGGCCGCAGGCTGCATCAGCGCGCTGTGGGACGGGACCGACACCGGCAGCAGCACCGCCCGCTTGGCGCCCTTCGCCCTGCAGGCCTCGATGGTGCGCGCGACCGCGGCGGCATGACCCGCGATCACCAGCTGTCCCGGCGAGTTGAAGTTGACCGGCTGCACGACCTCGCCCTGTGCCGACTGCGCGCAGGCCGCCTCGACCAGGGAATCATCGAGGCCCAGGATCGCGGCCATCGCGCCCGTGCCCGCCGGGACCGCGCGCTGCATCAGTTCCCCGCGCCGGCGCACCAGCTTCACCGCGTCCGCGAAACCGATGGCGCCGGCAGCGACCAGCGCGCTGTACTCGCCCAGGCTGTGCCCGGCCATCACGGACGGCGCGGCCCCGCCGCGCCGGTTCCATGCGCGCCAGGCCGCGATTCCCGCCGCGAGCATGGCCGGCTGCGTGTGCTCGGTGGCGGCAAGCCGCTCCTCCGGGCCCAGCTGGCAGAGCTGCCACAGGTCGTAGCCGAGCGCGGCCGAGGCCTCGGCGAAGGTCTCGCCGACAGCCGGCTCCGCGGCCGCCAGCGCCGCGAGCATGCCGACGGACTGCGAGCCCTGGCCAGGAAACATCATCGCGATCTGCATGGCGGCCGCGCCCTCCCCGGTGCGGCGATTATAGGTTGAGAGCGGCGTCTCACGCCGGTGCGGCGCCGGCGGGCGCACGGAACTGCTCTGCTATCATCGGGTCCACCAGCGGGGTGGCGCCCCGCGCCGGGCCAGGAGCATTGCATGATTCGGCTGTTGCGCCGCGAATCCGGCTTCACGCTGATCGAGATCATGGTGGTGCTGGTGATCATCGCGATCCTGGGTGCGCTGATCGGCCCGCAGATCCTCGGGCGCGTGGACGAGGCCCGCGTGACCGCGGCGAAGCAGGACATCCAGACGCTCGGCACCGCGCTCGACTTCTACCGCATGGACAATTTCCGCTACCCGACCACCGACCAGGGCCTGCAGGCGCTGGTGAAGCCCCCGGAAACCGAGCCCTTCGCCCGCAACTGGCGCCCCGAGGGCTACCTCAAGGCGCGCGAGGTGCCGAAGGATCCCTGGGGCAACGAGTACCGGTACCTGTTCCCCGGCAACCGCGGCGGCGCCTACGACCTCTATTCGCTGGGCGCCGATGGCGAGCTGGGCGGCGAAGGCGTGGACGCCGACATCGGCAGCTGGAACCTGCAGTAGCCGGCAGCGCACGCCGTGACCCGGTCCGTCCGCCTCGCGTGCCGCCGCCAGCGCGGCATGACGCTGATCGAGATCCTGGTCGTGGTCGTCATCATCGGCATCATCGCCACCCTCGCCACGCTTTCGGTCGGCCTGCTGGGCGGCGACCGCGAGATCGAGCGCGAGTCGGAGCGCCTCGCCAACGGCATCGCGCTGCTGCAGGAGCAGGCGCAGCTCGAGGGCCGCGATTACGGCATGCGCATCGAGGGCACGCGCTACGAGTTCATGCGCTTCGACGCCTTCGAGCAGGCGTGGCAGCGCGTCGAGGACGATCCCGGGCTCGCGCCGCGCGAGCTGCCGCCGGGCCTCGCGTTCGAACTGGTGCTCGAGGGCCGCCTCGTGCTGCTGCGCCGGGAGCAGCGCCCGGAGGCGCGCCTGCCCCAGCTGCTCGCCTGGGGCAGCGGCGACATGACGCCCTATGAACTGACGCTGTTGCGCAGCGGCGCCTCCCGCATCACGCTCACCGGTGCCGCCGACGGCTCCATCGAGATCTCGCGCGATGACGAATCCTGAGCGCGCCGGCGGATTCACGCTGATCGAGGTCGTGGTCGCGCTGGCGATCGTGGGCATCGGCATGTTCGCCGTGTTCAAGACGATCGGCGACACCGCCGGCAATGTCGCCGTGCTGCGCGACCGCACGATCGCGGTCTGGATCGCCGACAACCGGATCACGGAGGTCCGGCTCTCGGGGCAGATGCCGTCGGTCGACCAGACCAGCGGCGACCTGGAGATGGCCGGCCGGCGCTGGCACTGGGTCGCGAAGGTGTCGCAGACGCCCGTGGACGGGTTGCGGCGCATCGACGTCAGCGTGCGCCGCGACGGGGATGCCGAAGGC
>JAHCAM010000059.1 GCA_019634895.1 Steroidobacteraceae bacterium
CTGGAAGGCAAGCTGTTCAAGCCGATGGCGCTGACCATCACCTTCGCGATGGCCGGCTCGCTGCTGCTGTCGCTGACGCTGGTTCCGGTGCTTGCCGCGCTTATCCTCAAGCCCAAGGAGGAAAAGGACACCTGGTTGGTTCGCGGCGCGAAGAAGTTGTACCTGCCGCTACTGGACTGGGCGCTGGACCGCAAGAAGCTCGTCGTCGGTGCCGCGCTGGTGCTGCTGGCCGGCGCGTTGGCGCTGTTCCCGCTGCTCGGCAAGGAATTCATGCCGACGCTGCAGGAAGACGCGATCATGTTTCGCGTTGTCGGCATCCCTTCGACGTCGCTGGATGAGTCGATCCGCGTGGCCAACGCAATGGACGCGAGCCTGCGCAAGCAGTATCCGCAGGTGAACTCGGTCCTGGCCACCATCGGCCGTGCCGAAAAGGGAGAGACCGCAGATGTGAACTACATGGAAGTGCTGCTCGACCTGAAGCCGAAGGACGAGTGGCCGGTCAAGCAGTCGTACGCCGCGCTCGGCCGCGAGATGCAGGAGTTCCTGGAAGGTGAGGTGGCCACGGCGGTCTTTGGCGCGACGCAACCGATCCAGATGCGTGTAGAGGAGTTGATTTCCGGCGTGCGGGCCACGCTGGCGCTGAAGATCTACGGCGAAGACCTGGACAAACTGGAGGAACTGTCCGCGCAGATCAAGGGCGTGATCGGTAGTGTGCCCGGCGTGGCTGACTTGTCTGCCGAGGCCAACAAGGGCAAGCCGCAGATGGTGATCAAGGTCGATCGGCAGGCGGCCGCGCGCTACGGCCTCAACGCAGACGATATCCTGGCCATCGTCCAGGCCGGCATCGGCGGCGAAACGGTGTCGACGCTGATCGACGGCACGCGGCGCTTCGATATCGCGGTGCGGCTACCGGAGCAATTCCGCAGTAGCCCGTCGGCAATCGCGGCCATTCCGGTGCGCACTGCCGAAGGGGCGATCGTGCCGTTCTCGCAGCTGGCAAAGATCGAGCTTGCCGAGGGTTACACCTTCGTGCGCCGCGAGGCGCTGCAGCGCTACGCCGTGCTGCAGATGGACGTGCAGGGCCGCGACGTCGACGGCTTCGTGAAGGATGCGAATGCGGCGATCGCCGCGAAGGTCACGCTGCCCACCGGCTACTGGGTCGAATGGGGCGGCGCCTTCGAGAACCAGCAGCGCGCGATGGAACGGCTGGGCGTGATCGTGCCATTGACGATCGGGCTGATCTTCATCCTGCTTTACACCGCGTTCAATTCCGTGCGGCACGCCACCCTGATCATCGCCAACGTGCCGTTCGCAATCATCGGCGGCATCGTCGGGTTGTTCATCACCGGGCAGTACCTGTCGGTGCCTTCGGCCATCGGCTTCATCGCCGGGTTCGGGGTGGCGATGCTGAACGGCATCGTGCTCGTGACCTTCCTTAACGACCAGCGAAAACGGGGGTTGTCGATACGCGATGCCGTTAGACAGGGTGCCGCGTTGCGCTTGCGGCCGGTGCTGATGACGGCCTCGGTGGCCATTCTCGGCCTGGTGCCGATGCTCTTGTCCAGCGGCGTGGGCGCCGAGACACAGCGCCCGCTGGCCACCGTGGTGATCGGGGGGTTGATCACGTCCACCTTGCTGACCCTGCTGCTGCTGCCGCTGATCTACGAATGGTCGGAGTCGCGGGCAGAGGCCAGGCGGCGCAAGAAGGAAGCGGCCGAGGACGCTGGGCAAGTGCCCGCCGTTGCGTTCACAAAACCCACCGAGGAGGCGTCATGAAGGAAGTCAAGGCTTATGTACACCGCACGCGCATTGCCGACGTGATCGCCGCGCTGAAGGACTGCCCGTGCTGGCGAGAATCGCAGGCGGCACGGCGCCACAACCTGGCGCTATACGTGGTCAAGGGTTCGTTGAAGCCGTTGGACAACGAGGAACTGCACTACTCGCTGGACATCGGCGACGAGATCGTCAACGAATACAAGCTCGAGCTGATCTGCGCAGACGACGAGGTCGATGAGATCATCAATGCGCTGCAGACGGCCGGGCGAACCGGTCAGCCGGTGGCCGGCTGGATCACCGTCACGCAGTTGGACCGAGCAATTCCGATCGAGTGAGGACTCGGCAACGCATGCCGATTGGAACTGCGGTGTGATAGCTGTTCGCCGCACTGCGGCCAAACTCGAACGGGCACAGCATCAGCCAGAGCGCAGCGCGGAGATCAGCGGACACGAAACCCGTCCTCGTTGGGTGTTGCACTGGCCGATCAACGATTTCAGTACGCGCTCCACGCGGCGCAGGTCGGCAAGCTTGTGCTGCACATCGACGAGCCTGGTCTCGGCCAGCGCACGCGCCTCTTTGCAATGGGCGCCGTCGTCGAGCACCAGCAGCCCTGCCACTTCGTCCAGGCTGAACCCCAGGCGCTGCGCCGACTTGATGAAGCGCACGCGCGCGACATCGGCCGGGCCGTAACGCCGAATACCACCGGCGGGCCGTTGCGGTTCGCCCAGCAGGCCCTTGCGCTGATAGAAGCGGATCGTCTCGACACCGACGCCTGCCGCCGCGGCCACGCCGCCGATGGTGAGTGTTTCAGGGTGCGCGTTCATGCCGCTTGACTCCGTACCGAAGTACGGCAGTAAGTTTAAGGCGATGAACACTGCCCCCGAAGACCGATCGACGGTTTCGACACGCAGCGGACGCGGCGCTCTCGCTGCCGGCGGGTTGGCGGCGCTGCTGGCTTCGGCCTGCTGCCTCGGCCCGCTGGTGCTGCTGTCGCTGGGCATCGGCGGCGCCTGGATCGCCAACCTGACGGCGTTGCAGCCGTACCGGCCGCTGTTCATCGGCCTGGCCCTACTGGCGCTGTTCTTCGCCGGGCGGCGCATCTTTCGTCGGGCCGCCGATTGCAAGCCGGGCGAAGTCTGTGGCGTACCCCGGGTGAAGACCACCTACAAGCTGATGTTCTGGCTGATCGCGGCGCTGGTCGCGGTGGGGCTGGTGTTCCCCTGGATCGCTCCATGGTTCTATTGAAGGGAGTTCGACATGCACAAGACCTCGATCACACTGGCTTCGCTGATCGCCATCGGCTCACCCGCATGGGCGGCTATGCAGACGGTGAAGCTGTCGTTGCCGACGATGGATTGCCCGGTGTGCCCGATCACCGTGAAGAAGGCGCTGGCGCGCGTGCCCGGCGTCAGCAAGGCCGTCGTCGATTTCGACAAACGCCAGGCCACGGTGAGCTTCGACGATGCGAAGACCAACGCCGGCGCGCTGACCCGGGCGACCACCGACGCAGGCTATCCGTCCACGTTGATCAAGTGAGCGATGGCTTGCGGCCTGCCGGCATCGAAGGCCATGAGATGAGCGGCGCGGCCGCTGTCGCATGCGCTTCCTCATGCGCGCCAGCCACGGCGGCAGTAGTGCTGCGCATCGCGATCATCGGCAGCGGCGGCGCGGCGATGGCAGCGGCGCTGCAAGCCGCCGATGGCGGTGCCGACGTGACATTGATCGAGCGCGGCACCCGCGGCGGCACCTGCGTCAATGTCGGCTGCGTGCCGTCGAAAATCCTCATCCGTGCGGCGCAGGTGGCGCATGTGCGGCGGCACAGCCCATTCGATGCCGGGGTCAGTGCTGCAGCGCCGCGAATTTCACGAGCGCAACTGCTGCAGCAGCAACAGGCGCGTGTGGCCGAACTGCGCGAAGCGAAGTACGAATCCGTTTTGCGCAGCACGCCGACCATCGCGGCGCTGCGCGGTCATGCGCGGTTCGCCGACGGCCAGCAGCTGCTGGTGGATTTGGCCGAAGGCGGGCAGCGCACGGTGGCTTTCGATCGCTGCCTGGTCGCCACCGGCGCGACAGCGGCGCTGCCGCCGATTCCGGGTCTGGCGGGCACACCGTTCTGGACTTCGACCGAAGCGCTGGCCAGTGACCACATTCCGCAGCGCCTGGTCGTCATCGGTTCGTCGGTGGTGGCGGTGGAAATGGCGCAGGCTTTTGCGCGGCTGGGCAGCCGCGTCACCATCGTCGCGCGTCACGGCCTGTTGTCGAGCGAGGACGCGGCGATCGGCGAAACGTTGGCGGCAGTGTTTCGTGGCGAAAGTATAGAACTGCTGGAGCACACGCAGGCCGGCGCCGTGGCCTTTTCGGCTGGCGAATTCCTGCTGAGCACGCCACAGCGCACGCTGCGCGCCGAACGCCTGCTGGTGGCCACCGGCCGCTCGGCCAACACGGCGAGCCTGAATCTGGGCGAGGCCGGCATACAACTCGACGCACGCGGGCGCATCGTCGTCGATGCCGGCATGCGAACCAGCAGCCCGAACATCTTTGCTGCCGGCGATTGCACCGACCAGCCGCAATTCGTCTACGTGGCCGCCGCGGCCGGCAAACGCGCCGCGATCAACATGCTGGGCGGCGATGCCGCGCTCGACTTGGCGGCGATGCCGGCGGTCATCTTCACCGACCCGCAGGTGGCCGCGGTGGGCCTGACGCAGGAACAGGCGAAGCAGCAGGGTTTCGACGCCGACAGTCGAACCTTGTCACTCGACAACGTGCCGCGCGCGCTGGTGAATTTCGATACGCGCGGGTTCATCAAGCTGGTGGCCGATGCGCGCAGCGGCCGCTTGCTGGGCGTGCAGGCGGTGGCGCCGCAGGCGGGTGAACTGATCCAGACGGCCGCTATCGCCATTCACGCACGGATGACGGTGCAGGACTTGGGAGATCAGTTGTTTCCCTATCTGACGATGGTCGAAGGCCTGAAGCTTGCGGCGCAGACTTTTTCCAAGGACGTGTCGCGTCTGTCGTGTTGTGCGGGATGAGCGTCGCGCCACCAGAGCCGTGCCATGGCGCTCACCTGACCCGCGCAGAGGAACACTCGACGGCCGTAGTACCCCCTGCCGGTTGCAGCAGCGTCGCAGACCCTTGAGGGCCTGAACTTCGCGCTCGCGGCGACGTCGAAAGCTTTGAATCAGCTATGCAGGACGAGGCTTCGATGTTCACGATTGGCAAGCTTGCGGCACTGGCCGGCACCACGCCCAACACGCTTCGCTACTACGAGCGTGAGGGCCTGATGCCGCCAGCCGCCAAGGCCGGCAACGGCTATCGCCACTATGCGCACGAGGCGGTACAACGCGTCCGCGTTATTCGCTATTGAGAATTTCGTAAACCATGACAACCGATAGCGTCGTCATGCGTTCTTCGATCATCACGATGATCGGAGAATGGATGCATGGCCAAGATGGACGAAGCCACACGCAAGCGGGTACGCGCCGGGCGATTGATGCTGTCGGGCAAGACGCCCGCCGAGGCCGCGCATGCAGTCGGTGTGGCACGGCAGACCGCGTACACCTGGAAGGCGCGACTGGACGAAGGCGGCCTGGACGCGTTGCGTGCCATGAGCCCCGGGCGGCCAGCGAAGCTGGACGGCAAGCAACTCGATGCGCTGCGCACGGCGTTGCTGCAAGGCGCCATGGCCCACGACTTCGGCACCGAGCTGTGGACGCTCAAGCGCGTGCGCGTGCTCATCGAGCGGCTGTACGGCGTGCGCTTCAGCCAAGTGCACGTCTGGCGGCTGCTCGGCGCCATGGGCTTCAGCTCGCAAAAGCCCGAGCGCCGGGCCATCGAGCGCGACGAGACTGCGGTCTTGAAGTGGAAGCGCAAGACCTGGCCGGCACTAAAAAAAACGCTGCCGCCCAGCACCGAGTGATCGTCTTCATCGACGAATCGGGCTTGTCCGAACGCCCCACCCGGGTGCGCACCTGGGCGCCCAAAGGGCAAACGCCCGTGGTGCAGTTCCACTTCAACTGGAAGCACGTCTCGGCCATCGCCGGGCTGACCCGGCTGAACTTCTTGTTCCGGCTCTACGACGGCGCGGTCAAGAGCGCGCAGATCGTGGAGTTCCTCAAAGCGCTGCGCGCGCAGCTCAAGCGCAAGCTGCTGATCGTCTGGGACGGCGCGGCCCAGCACAAGAGCCGCATCGTGCGCGAATACCTCGACAGCACGCACGGGGCCGTTCAGATGGCGCTGCTGCCGGGTTACGCGCCCGATCTCAACCCGGTGGAGTACCTCTGGGCCTGGCTCAAGCGCCACGCGCTTGCCAACTTCTGCCCGCGTTCGCTGACCGAACTGAAGACCACTGCGCGCAACAAGCTGCGCAGCGGCCAACACCGCCAATCGATCGTC
>JAHCAM010000006.1 GCA_019634895.1 Steroidobacteraceae bacterium
GTGTCGGCGGAACCGTCGGCGGAGTGGCCGGCGCAGCGGGCCGTACGACCGCCGGCATTGGCGGCACGGTCGGCGGCGCGGCAGGGGCTGCCGCGCGATCGACCGGGGCGGTCGGCGGGCTGGACCTCGCCGGCGGCCTGCAGTCCGGCAGCCGCGGCGTGTTCGGCATGCGCGACCTGGAGCTCACGGGTGCCGCACAGGGCGACGCGCAGGGTTCGGTGATCAGTTCCGCGCAGCGCAATGTGCGTCTCGAGAGCGGCACGCAGATGCTGATCGTCGCCGGGGCGCGCTCGGCGGAACGTACCGCGGAGTCCGCCGAAGACGCCCCGCCGGCCGATCCACCGGCGCGCGAAGTCCGCGACGACCGCCGCTGACACCGGCGCAACGGCTGCACGCGTGACGACTACGGCCGGTGCGGCCGCGCGAGATAGGCGCGTCCCTGCATCTCGCTGAGTCGGCTCGCGGTCCGGCGGAACTCGAAGGCGAGCCGCTCGCCGCGGTAGAGCCCATCCGGCAGGTCGGCGGCGGCGCTCAGGAACAGCTTGACGCCGCGGTCGTAGAACTCGTCCACCAGGGCGATGAAGCGGCGCGCGGCATCGTCCTGCGACGCGTCCATGACCGGCACGCCGCCCACGAACACCGTGTGGTAGCAGCGCGCGATCTCGATGTAGTCGGCGGCCGCGCGCGGTCCTTCGCAGAGCTCGCGGAAGTCGAACCACGCGATGTCGTCCGCCTCGCGCCTTGCCCGGATGGTCCGTCCGTTGATCTCGACGCGCGCATCCAGCTCCACCTCGCTGTCGGCGATGCGGTCGAACTCGGCGGCCAGCCGGCGCTCCGCGTCCGCCGCGCCCGGCCCGAGGTACAGCGCCGCGCGCTCGAGCTGGCGCAGGCGGTAGTCGGCGCCGCCGTCGAGCGCCTGCACGCGGCAGTGCCTCTCGATCAGCGCGATCGCGGGCAGGAAGCGCTCGCGCTGCAGGCCGCCTTCGTACAGCCTCGACGGCGGCAGGTTGGCGGTGGCGACCAGGGTCAGGCCCTGCCGGAACAGGGCATCGAACAGCGTCCCCAGGATCATCGCGTCGGCGACGTCGCTCACCGTGAACTCGTCGAAGCACAGGATGCGCGCGCCGCCCGCGATGTCCGCGGCGACGCGGGCGAGCGGCGAGGGCAGCCTGCGGTGGCGCCGGAGCCCGGCATGCACGCCCTGCATGAAGCGGTGGAAATGCTCGCGCCGCTTGGCCTGCACCGGCAGCTCGGCGAAGAACTGGTCGAGCAGGAAGGTCTTGCCGCGGCCGACGTCGCCCCACAGCCAGAGTCCGCGCAGCGGCTGCGCGGCGCGCCTGCCGGGCAACAGCGACAGTCCGCGCCGGAGCAGCGAACCGGCGCCCTCGCGAGCGAGCACGCGCCGCCGCAGGTCCTCGAGGCGCGCCAGCGCCGCGTGCTGGGATGCGTCGAGCGCATGGCCGTGCGCGGCGAGGGCGGCCCGGCAGCGGGCAGTGAGCGGCGCGGGGGCGGTCATCGCGTCAGGCCGCGAGTTCCGGCCGGTTGCGGAAGTGCTCGAGCGCGGCGGGGTTCGCGAGCGCGTCGGTGTTCTTCACCGGCCGGCCGTGGATGGCCTCGCGCACGGCGAGCTCGACCACCTTGCCGCTGATCGTGCGCGGCACCTCGGGTACCTGCAGGATCAGCGCCGGGACGTGGCGCGGCGTCGTGCTGGCGCGTACCTGGCGCCGGATCCGCTCGCGCAGCGCGTCGTCGAGCGTGAGTCCGTCGCGCAGGCGCACGAACAGCACCACGCGCACGTCGTTCTGCCAGTCCTGCCCGACCACGACGCTCTCGATCACCTCGGGCAGCTGCTCGACCTGGCGGTAGATCTCGGCGGTGCCGATGCGCACGCCGCCCGGGTTCAGCACGGCGTCCGAGCGTCCAAGGATCACCAGGCCGCCGCGTCCGGTGAGGAGTGCGTAGTCGCCGTGGTGCCAGACGCCGCGGAAGCGCTCGAAATAGGCGGCGCGGTACTTGCTGCCGTCCGGGTCGTTCCAGAAACCGACCGGCATGGACGGGAAGGGCGCGGTGCAGACCAGCTCGCCGCGCTCGCCGGTGAGCGCGCGGCCGTGCTCGTCCCAGACCTCGACCTTCATGCCGAGCCCGCGGCACTGCAGCTCGCCGCGCCAGACCGGCAGCAGCGGGTTGCCCAGCGCGAAGCAGGACACGATGTCGGTGCCGCCCGAGATCGAGGCGAGCTGGATGTCCGGGCCGATCGCATCGGCGACGAAGTCGTACTGCTCGGGCGCCAGCGGCGAACCGGTCGAGAGCATCGTGCGCAGCACGACGAGCGCGTGGCGCTCCTTCGGCCGGTAACCCGCCTTCTCCAGCGCCGCAAGGTACTTGGGGCTGGTGCCGAAGATCGTGATCCCTTCTTCCGAGGCCATCTGCCACAGCACCTCCGGGCCGGGATGGAATGGCGAGCCGTCGTAGAGCACCAGCGTCGCGCCGGCGGCGAGGCCGCTTGCAAGCCAGTTCCACATCATCCATCCGCAGGTCGTGAAGTAGAACAGGCGGTCGCCGGGCTTCACGTCGGTGTGCAGCAGCTGCTCCTTCAGGTGCTGCAGCAGCGTGCCGCCCGCGCCATGCACGATGCACTTCGGAACGCCGGTGGTGCCGGAGGAGTACAGCACGTAGAGCGGATGGTCGAACGGCAGGCGCGCGAACGAGGGCGCGGCGCCTGGGCGGCCGAAATCCGCGTAGCGCACCGCCTGCGGCAGCGCGGCGATTTCCGGCGCGTCCGCGACGTAGGGCACGACCACGACGCGCTGCACCGCGCCGAGTTTCGCCAGCACCCCGGCGATCGGCGCCAGCGAATCGATGGTCTTGCCGGCGTAGAAGTAGCCGTCGGCGGTGAACAGCACCTTCGGCGCCACCTGGCCGAAGCGGTCGAGCACGCCCTGGATGCCGAAGTCCGGCGAGCAGGAGGTCCAGGTCGCACCGAGGCTGGCCGTTGCCAGCATCGCGATCACGGTCTCCGGCAGGTTCGGCAGGAAACCGGCGACGCGGTCGCCCGGGCCGACGCCGGCGTCGGCCAGGCCCGCGGCGATGCGGGCGACCTCGGCGCGCAGCTCGCGCCAGGACAGCTCGCGCCGCGCGGCGCGCTCGTTGCGGAACACCAGCGCGGGTTCCGTGTCGGGGCCGCGCAGCAGGTTCTCCGCGAAGTTGAGGCGCGTGCCCGGGAACCAGCGCGCGCCCGGCATGCGATCGCCGTTCTCGAGCACCACGCTGCCGCGGTCGGCGATCACGCCGGCGAAGTCGGCGAGCGCGGCCCAGAAGGCCGCGGGTTCCGCGACCGACCAGCGGTACAGCGCATCGTAGTCCGGGCCCGGCGCGCCGCGGCCGGCGGCGAAGGCCATGAATCGCGTCAGGTTCGCATCGGCGATGCGAAACGGCGAGGGCGTCCAGATCGGCTGCTCGGCGCTCACAGGTTCTGGTAGTTGGGTCCCGAGCCCCCTTCGGGCGTGGTCCAGGTGATGATCCCGTAGGGATCCTTGATGTCGCAGGCCTTGCAGTGCACGCAGTTGGCGGCGTTGATCTGCAGGCGCTTCCCGCCCGCGCCGTCGTCCACCATCTCGTATACCTGCGCCGGGCAGAAATGCTCGCAGGGATTGCCGAACTCGGTCACGCAGCGCGTCGCGCAGATTGTGGTGTCCGCGACCTTGAGGTGCGCGGGCTGCGCCTCGTCGTGCACGTTGCCGGCATGGAACACCGCAGCCGGCCGGTCGCGCGGCGGCAGCTCGCGCCCGGTCCAGCCGCGCTCGACGACCGCCGCGGTTTCCAGCCGGTGCAGCGCGAGGTGATTGTCGCGATGCCCCAGCGTCCAGGGACTGCGGCCCACGGTGAGTGTCTCGAGCGCGCCATTCGCGAGTCCCCACCACAGTCCGCGATGGAAGCCCGGCTTGAAGTTGCGCACGCGCTTCAGCTCGTGGCCACCCGGCGAATCGCGCCAGCGCGCCTCGAAATCCGCGCTGTCGCCATGCGCGGCCAGGTGCTCGGCGGCCAGCGTGCCGCAGCGGATCGCCTGGTGCACGCCCTTGATCTTCGGCACGTTGAGCGTGCCTGCGGCGTCGCCGACGATCAGCAGCCCCGGCGCGTCCATGCGCGGCAGCGACTGCCAGCCGCCCGCGGCGATGGTGCGCGCGCCGTACGCGAGCAATTCGCCGCCGTCGAGCAGGGCGTGCAGGCGCGGGTGGTGCTTGAACTGCTGGAAGGCCTCGAACGGCCGGAAGCGCGGATCGGCGTAGTCGAGGCCGACGACGTAGCCGACGTACACCCGGTCGCCGTCGAGGTGATAGACGAAGCTGCCGCCATAGGTGTGCGAGTCCACCGGCCAGCCGACGCTGTGCTGGATGAGCCCGGCTTCGGCGCGGCCGGGCGGCAGCTGCCAGAGTTCCTTGAAGCCGAGGCCGTAGGTCTGCGGCTCGCGCCCGTCGGCCAGCCCGAGCTTCGCGATCAGCTGCTTGGTCACGCTGCCGCGGCAGCCCTCGGCGAGGATCGTCGTGCCCGCGCGGATGTCGGCGCCCGGCGTGAAATTCGGGCCGGGCCGGCCGTCCTTGCCCACGCCCATGTCGCCGATGCGCACGCCGGCGACGCGGCCCTCCTCGATGAGCGCCTCCGCCGCGGCGAAACCGGGAAACACGTCCACGCCCATCGCCTCCGCGCGCTGCGCGATCCAGGGCATGAGCAGTCCGAGCGAGACGATGAAGTTGCCGCGGTTGTGCATTTGCGGCGGGTTCGGCAGGCGGATCGCCGATTTTCGCGTCAGGTAATGGAACTCGTCGCGCTTCGCGGGCACGCAGATCGCCGGCGGCGCGTCGCGCCACTCCGGCAGCAGCGCATCCAGCGGCTGCGGCTCCATCACGCAGCCGGAGAGCATGTGCGCGCCGACCGACGCGCCCTTTTCGAGCACGCAGACGGAAAGGTCCGGCTTCAGCTGCTTGAGGCGGACTGCACAGGCGAGCCCGGCGGGACCGGCGCCGACGATCACGACGTCGTACTGCATGACGTCGCGATCGCTCACGGCATCTGCGCCCCTTGCAGCTGCGGCAGCCGGAGCACGGCGTCCCGGACCTGCGCAAGGTCGCCGGCGACGACCACGCTCATCCGCTCCGGGCGGATGAAGCGCGCCGCGATGTCGCTCACCTGCTGCGGCGTCACCGCGTGCACGCTCGCGACCCAGTTCACCAGGAACTCCGGCGGCAGGCCGTGCAGGTCCATGAACGCGAGCTGGCCGAGCACCCCGTTCGGCGAGGAATTCGAGATGACGAACAGTCCCGCGCGATAGGCCTTGATCGCCTCGAGCTCCGCCGCGGGCGGCGCCTCGCGCTGCAGGCGGTCGATCTCCCGGTAGATCTCGGTGAGCGCGTCCGCCGTGTGCTCCGTCGTCACCTCGGCCGAGAGCACCCAGAGCGCGGTGCCGCGGCGCGCGCTGATCGCGGAATCCGGCGAGTAGCTGTAGCCCTTGTCCTCGCGGATGTTGGCGGTGATGCGCGAGCCGAAGGACCCGCCCAGCAGGCTGTTCATGATCGTGGTCGGGAAATAGAGCGCATGCGCCGGATGCGGAACCGGCACCGCGATGCGGATCGACGACTGCGGCGCGCCCGGCGTGTCGATCAGCGCGAGCTGCAGCGTGTCGGCAGGCGTCGCCGGCAGAACGGTGGGCGCCGCGCCGCCGCGCCAGTCGCCGAATGCGCGGCGCAGCGCCGATTCGACCAGCGCGCGGTCGTAGCGGCCGGCGACGTAGACGTGCGTACGGCGCGCGCCGAAGTTGCGGCCATGGAAGGCGCGCAGGTCGTCGATGCCGTAGCCGGCGAGCTGGCCGGGCCGGGGGAACGCGCGGCCGAACGGGTGGTCGCCGTACGCGAGGCGCGCCAGCGCCTCGCCGGCCAGCGACTGCGGGTCGGCGCGCGCGACGGCGAGGCTGCGCTCGAAGTTCGACAGCACGCGGGGCAGTTCGGCGGCCGGGAATGCGGGATTGCGCAGCACGTCCGCGACCAGGTCGACCGCGTCCGCCGCGTGCTCCGACAGCACCGAGATGCCGACGGTCGCCTGCTCGGCGCCGGCGCCGACGTTGAGCGAGCCGCCCATGCCCGCGGCGGCCTCCGCGATCGCGGGCGCGGCGCGCGTCGTCGTGCCTTCCTTCATCATTTCCATGGTGACGTCCGCGAGCCAGGTGGACTCGCCGTCGTCGATGTTGCCGGTGCGCACCACGGCGAGCACCGTCACCTTCGGCACCGCGCCGTAGTCGATGAAGGTCAGCGACAGGCCGTTGTCCAGCTCGAGGTGATCGCGCCCCGGCAGGCGGAAGCCGCGCGGCTCGCCCGGCGCGGGCGGCAGCTCGCGCGGTTGCGCGCCCGCGGCGAACGCCGCGAGCAGCAGCAGCGCAGCGGCCACGCGCCTCACGTCCCGGCTCCGGGTGCGGCGCTCCCGGGCTCGACGATCTGCACCGTGCGCCGCGCCGGCGTCAGGTACCGTCGTGCCACCTCGCTGACGAGTTCCGGCGTCACCGCGCGCAGCTCCTGCTCGATGCGGTTGACGCGCGCCGGGTCGTCGTCGAACAGGGCGAAGGAGGCGAGCAGGTCCACGAGCCCGAAGCGCGTGCTCGAGCCCGCGAGCCCGTAGAGCGCCGAGCGCGTCTTGGTCAACGCGCGCTGCATCTGCGCGGCCGTGGGCGGCGCGGACTGCAGGCGCGCGATTTCGGCATCGACTTCGGCGACGATGGCGGCGGGGTCGACGGCCGGGTCGTGCACGAGGTACAGCATCCACAGCATCGGGCCGTCGTAGGTGAATTCGTTGCCGAGCAGGTTGATGCCGCCCGCGACCGAGCCGGTGTAGCCGCGCTGCTGCACCAGGCGCTGCCACAGCAGGCTGTCTTCGCCCTGCAGCAGGATCTGGTCGAGCAGGCTGAAGGCCCAGTGCTCCGGCGTGCCGCGCTCGGGAACGTGCCAGGCGAGCGCCAGCGCCGGGCGCGGCGCGAGCCGGTCCACGTAGGAATCACGGCGCTCCGCGGTCTGCACGGGCTCCGCGATGTCGGGCCGCGGCGGCTGCGGGCGCGCCGGGACCGCGGCGAAATACTTCGTGATCCAGGCGCGCGCGGCGGCGGCGTCGAAATCGCCGGCCACCACCAGCACGGCGTTGTTCGGCGCGTAATAGGTGTCGAAGAACTCGCGCGCGTCCTCGAGCGTCGCGGCATCGAGGTCGTCCAGGTCGCCGTAGAAGTTGTGGGCGTTGTGCCAGTTCACGTTCGCGACCTGCGGCACCGTCAGCCAGGGGAAACCGCCGTAGGGCTGGTTCAGCACGTTGACGCGCACCTCGTTCTTGACCACGCCCTGCTGGTTCACGAGGTTGTCCTGCGTGATCGCGAGCGACTGCATGCGGTCGGCCTCGGCCCACAGCACGGTCTCGAGCACGTGCGCCGGGACGATCTGGAAGTAGTTGGTGTAGTCGAAGGTGGTCGAGCCGTTGACCACGCCGCCGTTGCCCTCGATCAGGCGGATGAACTCCATCTTGCCGAGGTTGGCGGAGCCCTGGAACATCAGGTGCTCGAACAGGTGCGCGAAGCCGGTGCGGCCCTTCGGCTCGATGCGGAAGCCGATGCGGTAGTAGACGCCGACCGTGACGGTCGGTGCCGAGTCGTCGCGCGACAGCACGACCTTCAGGCCGTTGTCGAGCGTGTAGTACTCGACCGGGATGTTGAAGCCGGCTGCGGCGCCCGCGTCAGCCGCCGCAGGTCCGTCCCTGGCCGGCTGCGCGCTGCACGCGGCGAGCGCAAGCGCGCAGACCAGGCCGATCGCGCTGCCGTGACGGCTCAACGCGGGGCCATCCGGATGGCGCCGTCCAATCGGATCGTGGTGCCGTTCAGCATGGCATTGGTGCAGATCGCCGCGACCAGGTCGGCGTACTCCTGCGGTCGCCCGAGCCGTGGCGGGAACGGCACCTGCCTGCCGAGCGAGTCCTGCGCTTCCTGCGGCAGGCCCGCCATCATCGGCGTCTGGAAGATCCCCGGCGCGATGCCGACCACGCGGATGCCGAAGCGCGCCAGTTCGCGTGCCAGCGGCAGCACCATTCCCGCGACTGCCGCCTTCGACGTCGCATAGGCCACCTGGCCGACCTGGCCCTCGAAGGCCGCGACCGAGGCGGTGTGGATCAGCAGGCCGCGCTCGCCGTCGGCGTCCGGCGGGTTCGACTGCATGATCGCGGCTGCCGCGCGGTCCTGCAGGAAGGTGCCGAGCACGTTGATGTCCATGACGCGCCGGAAGGCGGCCTGCGTCAGCGGGCCGTCCTTGCCGAGCAGCTTGCCGGGCGTGGCGACGCCGGCGCAGGACACCGAGAGGTTCAGGCCGCCCATGCGCTCCGCCGCTTCGCGCACCGCCGCATCCACGTCGGCCTCGCGGGTGACGTCGCAGTGGCGATAGCTCGCCGCGGCGCCAAGCGCAGCCGCCGCCCTGGCGCCGGCCTCGTCCTGCACGTCGAGCAGGGCGACCTTGCCGCCCGCGGCGACGAGGCGATCAGCGGTCGCGAGCCCGAGTCCCGACGCCCCGCCCGAAATGACTGCGCGCACCTGTTCGAGTTTCATGGCCGGTATTCCCCCGCGCCCAGTTTACAGCCTCGGGCCCGCGGGGCGGCGCGGCCTGCGACCGGCGCCGGCTCCTCAGAGACGAAGGCCGCCGTCCACCTCGACGACCCGGCCGGTCAGGAAATCGTTCTCGGCGATGTAGACCGCGGTGGCGGCGATCTCGGCCGGCTGGCCGAGCCGGCGCAGCGGCACCGTGCTCGTGACCCTGGCGACCAGTTCGGGCTTCATCGCGGCCAGGATGTCCGTGGCGCAGAACCCGGGCGCGATCGCGGCGCTCCTGATGCCGTGGCGCGCGAGTTCCTTGGCCCAGACCACGGTCATCGCCGCAACGCCCGCCTTGGTCGCGGAGTAGTTGGTCTGGCCGACGTTGCCCTTGCGCGAGATCGAGGAGATGTTGATGATCAGGCCGCCGTTGCCGAGCCGGATCATGCGTTCCGCCGCCTCGCGCGCGCACAGGAAGACGCCGGTCAGGTTGACGCCGAGCACCGCGTTCCATTGCTCCAGCGACATCTTGCCGGCCACCGCGCCGTCCTTGACCTTGACCAGCAGGGCGTCCCGGGTGATGCCGGCGTTGTTGATGAGGATGTCGAGGCGGCCGAGGTCGGCGACCACGGCGTCGAGGCTCGCGGTGACCGCGGACTCGTTTGCGACGTCCACGGCATAGGCCCTGGCGCGGACCCCTGCGGAATCGCACAGCGCGCAGGTCGCGCGCGCCTCGTCGGCATTGATGTCCAGTGCGGCGATGTCCGCCCCCCTGGCGGCGAAGGCCGTCGCGATCGCGCGGCCGAGACCGCGGCCAGCGCCGGTCACGACGACTACCTTGCGTGCAAGCTGCATGCGGTCCTTTACTGCACCCGCGAAAGAGGGGGCAGACAACTCAATGGGTTCAGGACGTTAGCGGCTCTTGCGGCGCAACACAACTGTCACAGGGGTTCGATGTCGAAAAGCACGGCCTCGGCCTCGACCAGTTCGCCCGCGCGCGCCAGCACCTGGGTCACCCGCCCGGCACGCCCGGCGCGGATCGCATGCTGCATCTTCATGCCCTCGACGACCGCGAGCACGTCGCCTTTCGCCACGGTGTCGCCCGCCTGCACGCGCAGGTCCACGACGCGCCCCGGCAGCGGCGAGGCGGGGTGCGCATCCGCATCCTCGACGCCGCGCTCGTGTGGCCACGCGGGAGCGATCACGATCTCGTCCGCCTGAACCCCGATCACCTGCAGCCGCCTGCCGTGGCGGATCAGTTCCAGCTCGCGCTCGCCGGTGCCCGGATCCACACGGAGGCGTCCGTCCTCCCCGGGCCGCACGCGGCCGGCGAGCGGCGCGCCATCCGCCTCGATCTCCAGTCGCTCGCCGCGCCTGCGCGCGCGCAGCCGGCGGAAGCCGGGCGTGCGCAGCCCGATGGACTGTGCGCCCGCACCCCCCATGCGCCAGGCGTCCGCCATCGACCACGGCGAGACGGCATCCGGAGCGGCGCGGCGGTCGTCGAGCGCGATGGCGGCTGCCAGCAGCAGCGCCTCGGGAGCCGGCTCGGTCTCCCGCGTGAGCGATTCGAGTTCGCGATCCACGAAGCCGGTGTCCACGCCGCCTGCCTCGAACTGCGGGTGACGGGCGATCGCGCGCAGCAGCGGCAGGTTGCAGGCAACGCCGAAGACGGCCGTGCGGTCGAGTGCGTGGCGCAGTCGCGCGAGGGCCAGGCTGCGGTCAGCCCCGCCCGCGATCACCTTGGCGATCATGGGGTCGTAGTGCACGCTCACGGCGTCGCCGTCCTCGATGCCGGTGTCCACGCGCCAGCCGGCATCCTCCGGCGGATGCACGAAGCGTTCCACGGTGCCGACCGAGGGCAGGAAACCGCGGCGCGGGTCCTCGCTGTAGAGCCGCGCCTCGATCGCATGGCCGCGCTGGCGCACCGCGTCCTGCGCGAGCGGCAGGCCTTCGCCCGAGGCCACGCGCAGCTGCCACTCGACCAGGTCGAGGCCGGTCACGAACTCGGTGACCGGGTGCTCGACCTGCAGGCGCGTGTTCATCTCCATGAAATAGAAGGCGCCGTCCGCGCCGACGATGAACTCGACCGTGCCGGCGTTGACGTAGCCGACCGCCCGCGCCGCGCGCACCGCCGCCTGCGTCATCGCGCTGCGCGTCGCCGCATCGATGAAAGGCGAGGGCGATTCCTCGATGATCTTCTGGTAGCGGCGCTGCACCGAGCATTCGCGCTCGAACAGGTGCAGGCAGGCGCCCGTGGCGTCGCCGAATACCTGGACCTCGACGTGGCGCGGCCGCTCGAGGAAGCGCTCGAGCATGAGCCGGCCGTCGCCGAAGGCGTTCTCGGCCTCGCCGCGGGCGCCGATGACCGCTTCCGCGAGCTCGGCAGAGCTGCGCACGATGCGCATGCCCTTGCCGCCGCCGCCGGCGACCGCCTTGACGAGCAAGGGGAAGCCGACGCGCGCCGCTTCCTGCGCCAGCCGCGCCGGCGACTGGTCCTCGCCCATGTAACCGGGGACGACGGGCACGCCCGCCGCGGACACGATTGCCTTGGCCTCGTGCTTGAGTCCCATGGCGCGGATCGCGGCGGGCGGCGGCCCGACGAACACGATGCCGGCGGCGGCGCAGGCGGCCGCGAATTCCGCGTTCTCGGACAGGAATCCGTAGCCGGGGTGGATGGCATCGGCCCGCGTCGCGCGCGCGGCCGCGATCACCGCGGCGGCATTCAGGTAGGACTCGCGCGCGGGCGGCGCTCCGATGCACGCGGCCTCGTCGGCGAGGCGCACGTGCCGCGCGCCGCGGTCCGCCTCGGAATGCACGGCGATCGCGTGCACGCCGAGCCGGCGGCAGCTGCGGATGATGCGGCAGGCGATCTCGCCGCGGTTCGCGATCAGCAGCCGCCGGATCATGGCTCGCCGCGGATCCAGCCCGGCTTGCGCCGCTCCAGGAATGCCGTCAGTCCCTCGCGCGCCTCGTCGCCGGCGCGCACCCTCGCGATCCAGCGCGAGGTGTCGTACAGCAGCGCTTCGTCGCCCGCGCCGCTGCGGCCGGTCACGTGGCGCAGCAGCTGCTTGATCTCTGCCTGCGCCCGCGGGCCGCCGGCGAGCAGCGCCTCGGTGATCCGCTGCAGCAGCGCGGGCAGGGCGGCGCCGTCCGCGACCTCGTGCACGAGGCCGGCCGCCTTCGCCGTCGCCGCATCCATCGCCTCGCCGGTCAGGAACCAGCGGTGCGCCTGGCGGGCGCCGATGGCGCGGATCACGTAGGGCGAGATCATGGCCGGCACCAGCCCGAGCCGGACTTCCGAGAGTGCGAAGCGCGCGCGGTCCGAGGCGAGCGCGATGTCGCAGCAGGCGACGAGGCCGACCGCGCCGCCCATCGCGGCGCCGTTGACGACCGCGACGGTCGGTTGCGGCAGCCGCTCGAGCGCCTCGAGCATGCCGGCGAAGCGCCGCGCGTCGGCCTCGTTCTGCGCGGGCGGGGCCGAGCCCGCCTCGCGCATCTCGCCGATGTCGGCCCCGGCGCAGAAGACCTCGCCCGCGCCGGTCAGGACGACGGCGCGCACGGCGTGATCGGCGGCGAGCGCAGCGACCGCCCCGGTGAGGCGGACGACCAGCTCGCCCGACAGCGCGTTGCGGGCTTCGGGCCGGTCGAGCGTCAGCGTGACGATGCCGCGCGGATCGCGCGTGACGGCGAGCATCGGCGTCACATCCGGAACACGCCGTAGGATTCCGGTGCGGGCGCCGGGCCGCGGGCCACGACCGCGAGCGCGAGGCCGAGCACGCGGCGCGTGTCGCAGGGATCGATCACGCCGTCGTCCCACAGCCGTGCGCTCGCGTAGTACGGATTGCCTTGGCGCTCGTACTGCTCGCGGATGCCGTCCATGAACTTCCCCTGTTCCGCCACGGGCCAGGAGCCGCCCTTCGCCTCGATGCCGTCGCGGCGCACGGTGGCGAGCACCGAGGCCGCCTGCTCGCCGCCCATGACCGAGATGCGGGCGTTCGGCCAGCTCCACAGGAAGCGCCCGCCGTACGCGCGCCCGCACATGGCGTAATTGCCGGCGCCGAAGGAGCCGCCGATTACAACCGTCAGCTTCGGCACGGTGGAGCAGGCGACCGCGGTCACCATCTTGGCGCCGTCGCGGGCGATGCCGCCGGCCTCGTAGCGCCGCCCCACCATGAATCCGGTGATGTTCTGCAGGAACAGCAGCGGGACCTTGCGGCGGTTCGCGAGCTGCACGAAGTGCGCGCCCTTCAGCGCCGACTCCGAGAACAGGATGCCGTTGTTGGCGAGGATCGCGACCGGGAAGCCCCAGATGCTGGCGAAACCGCACACCAGCGTCTTGCCGTACAGCGCCTTGAACTCGTGGAACTCGGAGCCGTCCGCGATGCGCGCGATCACCTCGCGCACGTCATACGGCTGGCGCAGGTCGCGCGGCACCAGGCCATGGAGCTGCTCCGCCGGGTAGGCGGGCTCGGCAGCGGGCTGCGGCTCGAGCCAGGCCTGCGGGCGGCAGTTGAGCGCGCCCACGACCTCGCGCGCCATGGCGAGCGCGTGCGCGTCGTTGTCGGCGAGGTGGTCCACGACTCCCGAAGTGCGCGCATGCACGTCGCCGCCGCCGAGCGTTTCCGCATCCACGACCTCGCCGGTCGCGGCCTTCACCAGCGGCGGGCCGCCGAGGAAGATCGTGCCCTGGTTCTTCACGATGATGGACTCGTCGCACATCGCCGGCACGTAGGCGCCGCCTGCGGTGCAGGAGCCCATCACCACCGCGACCTGCGGAATGCCGGCGGCCGAGAGCCGCGCCTGGTTGTAGAAGATGCGCCCGAAATGGTCGCGGTCCGGGAACACCTCGTCCTGCAGCGGCAGGAACGCGCCGCCCGAGTCCACGAGGTAGACGCAGGGCAGGCCGTTCTCGAGCGCAATCTCCTGCGCGCGCAGGTGCTTCTTGACGGTCATGGGATAGTAGGTGCCGCCCTTGACCGTGGCGTCGTTGGCGACCACCAGCAGTTCACGGCCGAGGATGCGCCCGATGCCGGCCACCAGCCCGGCGCCCGGCGCCTCGTCGCCGTACATGCCGTTCGCGGCCAGCGGCGCGATCTCGAGGAACGGGCTGCCGGGATCGAGCAGCGCCTCGATGCGGTCGCGCGGCAGCAGCTTGCCGCGCGCCAGGTGTTTCGCGCGCGCGTCCTCGCCGCCGCCGGCCGCGGCCGCGGCCAGCCGCCGGCGCAGGTCGTCCACCAGCCCGCCCATGTGCGCCGCGTTGTCGCGATACTCGGCGCTGCCGGCGTCCACTCGCGATACGAGGCGACTCATGGCGTGGTCGCGCGGAACAGTTCGCGCCCGATCAGCATGCGGCGGATCTCGTTGGTGCCGGCGCCGATCTCGTAGAGCTTCGCATCGCGCAGGATGCGCCCGGCGGGATACTCGTTGATGTAGCCGTTGCCGCCCAGCATCTGGATCGCCTCGAGCCCGGCCTGGGTCGCCCGCTCGGAGGCGACCAGCAGGCAGGCCGCCGCATCGTAGCGCGTGGTCCTGCCCGCGTCGCAGGCGCGTGCGACCGCATAGGCATAGGCGCGCGAAGCGTTGCAGGCGGCGTACAGGTCGGCGAGCTTGGCCTGCATCAGCTGGAAAGTGCCGATCGGCCGGCCGAACTGCTCGCGGTCGTGCAGGTAGGGGACGACGATATCGAGTGCGGCCCGCATCAGGCCGAGCGGCCCGCCGGTCAGCACCACGCGCTCGTAGTCGAGCCCCGACATCAGGATCTCGGCGCCGCCGCCCTCGCGGCCGAGCAGATTCGCCTGCGGCAGGAAGCAGTCCTCGAACACCAGTTCGCAGGTGTCCGACCCGCGCATGCCGAACTTGTCCAGTTTCTGCGCGGCCCGGAAGCCCCTCATCCCGCGCTCGACGATGAAGGCGGTGATGCCGGCGGCGCCGGAGCCCGGTGCAACCGTCGCATAGACGACCGAGGTGTCCGCCTCCGGGCCGTTGGTGATCCACATCTTGCTGCCATTCAGCAGCCAGCCGCCGTCGCGGCGCTCGGCGCGGGTGCGCATCGAGACCACGTCGGAACCCGAGCCCGGCTCGCTCATCGCCAGCGCGCCGACGTCCTCGCCGCTCACCAGGCGGGGGAGGTAGCGCTGCTTCTGTTCCTCGGTGCCGAAGCGCCGCAACTGGTTCACGCACAGGTTGGAGTGCGCGCCGTAGGACAGGCCGATGGAGCCCGAGACCCGGCTGATTTCCTCCATGGCGACGACGTGTTCGAGGTAGCCGAAGCCGAGTCCGCCGTATGCTTCGGGAACCGTCATGCCGAGCAGGCCCATCGCGCCCATCTCCGGCCACAGCTCGCGCGGAAAGCGGTTGCTGCGGTCGATCAGGTCGGCCTGCGGCGCAATGCGCTTCAGCGCGAACTCGCGCACCGCCTGGCGCAGTTCATCGACGCGCTCGCCGAGCTGGAAGTCGAAATCGACCGGGAACATGCGTGCGCCCCTGACGTGGCCGGCCTTGCGTATGGAATCATATTGTCCGACAATCAGACAGGCAAGTCCATGTTGTAAAAGGGTGACCCATGTTCGACCCCCTGGGCTACGCACCGGCCTACCTGCGGGTATCCGAGCTGATCCGCGGCCGCATCCTGCGCCGGGAGCTCACCGAGGGGGCGGCGCTGCCGACCGAGACCGAGCTCGCGCGGCAGTTCGAGGTGAACCGGTCGACCGTGCGCGAGGCCCTGCGCAAGCTCGAGAGTTCGGGGCTCGTCGGCCGCCGTCGCGGCGGCAAGCGCCTCTACGTCACGCGCCCCACGCGGGAGGCCGTCGGCGGCGGCCTGTCGCAGGCGCTCGCGCTGCATCGCACGCGCGTCGTGGACGTCTGGGAGGCGCTGCAGTCGGTACAGCCCGGCATCGCCGCCGCGGCGGCCCTGCGCCGCAGCGACGCGGCCCTCGCCAGGCTGGAACGCGTGGCGCGGCGCTTTGCCGGGCGGCATGCCGACCGCGCGCAGGCGGTCGCGGACGTCGCGGAATTCTTCGACGCGCTGGGCGAGGCGAGCGGCAATCCGGTGTTCGTGCTGCTGAACGAGCCGTTGCTGGGGCTGCTGAAGCCGAGCCTCGCCATCATCATCGACCGCGTGCCGCAGGCGCGTTCGCGCATCGAAGCGGCGCAGGCCGAGGTCGTGGCCGCGGTGCGGGCGCGGGACGCGGCGACGGCCTCCGAGTGGATGGCGCGGCACGTGCGCGACTTCAGGCGCGGCTACGAGGTCGCGGGCATCGCGCTGTCGACCGAGGTCGGCGAGACCCCGGATGCCGCCCTCAGCTGAGTTCGAGCGCGACCGCGGTCGCTTCGCCGCCGCCGATGCAGAGCGCGGCGACGCCGCGCCTGCCGCCGCGCTGCCTGAGCGTGTGAATCAGCGTGGTGAGGATACGGGCCCCGGTCGCCCCGATCGGATGGCCGAGCGCGCAGGCGCCGCCGTGCACGTTGACCTTGTCGTGCGTGATGCCGAGGTCCTTCATGGCGGCCATCGTGACCACGGCGAAGGCCTCGTTGATCTCGTACAGGTCCACGTCGCCGGCCTTCCAGCCGGCCATTTTCAGCACTTTCGCGATCGCCCCGCCCGGCGCGGTGGTGAACCACTCCGGCTCGTGCGCGTGACTCGCATGCGCCACAATGCGGGCGACGGGCGCGAGCTTCGCGGCGGCGGCGGCCTCCTCGCGCGCGAGCACGAGCGCGGCAGCGCCGTCCGAGATGGACGAGGAACTCGCGGCCGTGACCGTGCCGTCCTTGCCGAAGGCCGGCTTCAGGTTCGGGATCTTCTCGATCGAGACGGTGAATGGCGTCTCGTCGCGGGCGACGACGCGCTCGCCCTTGCGGTCGGCGATCGTGACCGGCGCGATTTCCGCCGCGAACGCGCCGGATTCGACGGCGGCGACCGCGCGGCGCACCGATTCGGCGGCGAACGCGTCCTGGTCGGCGCGCGTGAAGCCGTACTTCGCGGCGGTTGCGTCGGCGAAGCAGCCCATCAGCTTGCCGTCCCAGGGACTCTGCAGGCCGTCGTAGAACATGTGGTCGATGATCTCGCCGTGGCCCATGCGGTACCCGGCGCGCGCCTTGGGCAGCAGGTAGGGCGCGTTGGTCATCGACTCGAGTCCGCCCGCGACGATGAAATCGGCGCCGCCGGCGGCGAGCTGATCGGCGGCGATCATCACCGCCTTCATGGCCGAGCCGCACATCTTGTTGACCGTGGTCGCCGGCACCGACTTCGGCAGCCCGCCGGCAAGCGCCGCCTGGCGGGCGGGCGCCTGGCCCTGGCCTGCGGGGAGCACGCAACCCATGATGGCCTCGTTGACCATCTCGGGCCGGACGCCGGAATCCGCGACTGCGGCCCGGATCGCCGCGGCGCCGAGGGCGTGGCCTGCGAGAGGGGTGAAGACACCGAGCATCGCGCCGATGGGCGTGCGCCGGGCCGAGAGGATGACGACGGTATTCTTGGCCATAGGCCGGCATTTTGCCCTGCAAAAGCGCGCTTGTCTCCCGCTGCCCGGGGAGCGCGCGGCGCGAGCCTATACACTGTCGAATCCTGCTGGAGGAATGCATGAGCAGCCCGGCTGAACGCATCGCCAAGGACGCCCTGCCGGCCCGCGGCCCGCTGCGCTTCGTGAGCGCGGCCTCGCTGTTCGACGGCCACGACGCGGCCATCAACATCATCCGCCGCATCCTGCAGGCGCACGGCGCCGAGGTGATCCATCTCGGCCACAACCGCAGCGTGGCCGACATCGTCCGCGCCGCCATCCAGGAGGACGCCGACGGCGTCGCGGTCAGCAGCTACCAGGGCGGTCACAACGAGTATTTCCGCTACATGGTCGACATGCTGCGCGAGCGCGGCGCGGGCCACGTCAAGGTGGTGGTCGGCGGCGGCGGCACGATCGCGCCGCACGAGGTGGCGGAACTCGAGGCCTACGGCGTCGAGAAGATCTATACGCCGGACGACGGCCTGCGCCTGGGGCTCGACGGCATGATCGACGACGTGTTCCGCCGCGTGCTGGCGTCGCCGCGCCCCGGCTGGGACGGCGGCCCGGTGTCGGCGGGCGACCCGGCGGGCCTCGCGCGCGCGATCACGGCGCTCGAGCTCGGCACTGACGGGGGTCTTGCCGCGCGCCTGCGCAAGGAAGCCGCGAAGACGCTCAATCGTCCGCCGGTGCTCGGCATCACCGGCACCGGCGGCGCCGGCAAGTCTTCGCTGACCGACGAGATCCTGAACCGCGTCGTGCGCTGCTTCCCGGACCGCCGCGTGGCCGTGGTCGCCATGGACCCGACGCGGCGCCGCACCGGCGGCGCGCTGCTCGGCGACCGCATCCGCATGAACGCGCTCGCGAGCGAGCAGCTGTTCATGCGTTCGCTGGCGACGCGGCGGCAGCACCTGGCGACGGCGGCCGTGCTCGCCGACACCGTGCAGCTGCTGAAGTCGGCCGGCTTCGACCTGGTCGTGGTCGAGACCGCGGGCATCGGCCAGAGCGACTCCGAGATCGTGGACCTGGTCGACCTGACGATGTACGTGATGACCGCCGAGTACGGCGCGGCCAGCCAGCTCGAGAAGATCGACATGCTGGACTTCGCCGACTTCATCGTGCTGAACAAGTTCGAGAAGCGCGGCGCCGAGGACGCGCTCCGGGACGTGCGCAAGCAGGTGGCGCGCAACCGCAAGCTGTTCAGGACGCCGCCCGAGGAGCTGCCGGTCTACCCGACCATCGCCAGCCAGTTCAACGACGCCGGGGTCAACGCGCTGTTCGCGGCGCTGTGCGCGCGCCTGCACGGGCAGTGGGGCCGGTTGCGGCCCTGGGAGCCGCAGGGACTCGCGCCGCTCGGCCTGCCGCGGCGCCAGGCGGTCATACCGGGCGCGCGCGTGCGCTACCTCGCCGAGATCGCCGAGGGCGGGCGCGGCGCGCAGGCAAGGGCGCAATCCGCGGCTGCGGCGGCCTCGCGCGCACACGGGCTTTATCGCGCGCTGGCGGCGCTCGGCGATCCCGGGCTTCCGGAGCCGCTCGACCGCTATGCGCAGGCACGGCTCGCGGGCGAGGGTGCCGACGCACGCCTGCGCCGCGCGTACCACGCGGCGCTCGATGAAGTCGGCGCCGAGGGCATCGCGCTGCTGAAGGAATGGCCGGCGCGCCGCGCTGCGGCCGAGGCGGAAGAGTTCAGCTACCGCGTGCGCGACCGCGAGGTGCGCGGGCCGAACTACACGGAGTCGCTGTCCCGCCTGCACCTGCCGAAGATCGCCGCGCCGCAGTTCGAGGACTGGGGTGCGCAGCTGCGGTTCCTGATGACGGAAAACCTGCCGGGGGCGTACCCGTACACCGGCGGCATCTATCCGTACCGGCGCGAGGACGAGGACCCGACCCGGATGTTCGCCGGCGAGGGCATGCCGGAACGCACCAACCGCCGCTTCCATTACCTGGCCCGCGGCCACCAGGCGACGCGGCTGTCGACCGCGTTCGACTCGACCACGCTCTACGGCGAGGACCCGGACGAGCGCCCGGACATCTACGGCCGCATCGGCAACTCCGGCGTCTCGATCGCGACCCTCGACGACATGAAACGGCTGTACTCCGGCTTCGACCTGTGCGCGCCGTCGACCTCGGTGTCGATGACGATCAACGGCCCGGCGCCGATGATCCTGGCGATGTTCATGAACACCGCGGTGGATCAGCAGGTCGAGCGCTGGCTGCGCGCGAACGGCCGCTGGGAGGAAGCGGAGGCGAAGATCGCCGCGCTGTACGCCGGCCGCGAGCGGCCGCGCTACCGCGGCGAGCTGCCGGCCGGGCACGACGGCACGGGGCTCGGGCTGCTGGGCGTCAGCGGCGACCAGGTGGTGGATGCCGACACTTACGCACGGATCCGCGCGGATGCGCTGGCGCGCGTGCGCGGCACGGTGCAGGCCGACATACTGAAAGAGGACCAGGCGCAGAACACCTGCATCTTCTCGACCGAGTTTGCGCTGCGGATGATGGGCGACGTGCAGCAGTTCTTCATCGACCACCGCATGCGCAACTTCTACTCGGTGTCGATCTCCGGCTATCACATCGCCGAGGCCGGGGCGAACCCGGTGTCGCAGCTGGCCTTCACGCTTGCGAACGGCTTCACCATCGTCGAGTACTACCTGTCGCGCGGCATGAAGGTGGACGAGTTCGCGCCCAACCTGTCGTTCTTCTTCTCCAACGGCATGGACCCGGAATACGCGGTGATCGGCCGCGTCGCGCGGCGCATCTGGGCGCGCGCCATGCGCGAGCGCTACGGCGCCGCCCCGCGCAGCCAGATGCTCAAGTACCACGTGCAGACCTCGGGCCGCTCGCTGCACGCGCGCGAGATCCAGTTCAACGACATCCGCACCACGCTGCAGGCCATGTACGCGCTGTTCGACAGCTGCAACAGCCTGCACACCAACGCCTACGACGAGGCCATCACCACGCCGACCGAGGAGAGCGTGCGCCGCGCGGTCGCGATCCAGCTGATCATCGCGCGCGAGCTCGGCCTCAACTTCAACCAGAATCCGTGGCAGGGCTCGTTCGTCGTCGAGCGGCTGACCGACATGGTCGAGGAGGCGGTGTACCGCGAGTTCGAGAGCCTCTCGGAGCGGGGCGGCGTGCTGGGCGCGATGGAGACCATGTACCAGCGCGGCAAGATCCAGGAAGAGTCGCTGTACTACGAGCAGAAGAAGCACGACGGCAGCCTGCCGATCGTGGGCGTCAACACCTTCCTGCCGGAGCACGGCAGCCACGACGAGATCACGAACGCCGAGCTGATCCGCTCGACCGAGGAGGAGAAGCGGGCCCAGGTCGCGGCGGTCGGCGCCTACAACGAGGCGCACGCCGCCGCCCAGGGCGCCGCGCTCGCGAGGCTCCAGGCCACGGCAGCCTCGGCAGGCAATGTATTCGGCGAGCTGATGGAGACCGTGAAGTCCGCATCGCTGGGGCGCATCTCGCGCGCGCTCTACGCAGTCGGCGGCCAGTACCGCCGCAACATGTAATGGTGATGTTAATGGGGACGCGTCCAATTACCCCGCCGCAGATCGATCCGGCCCTGCAGTCCCTCGCAGCCCCGGCCGCGAGGTAATTGGACGCGTCCCCTTTACACCAGCGGTTCGCCGACCGCGGCGGCGATGCGCTCGCGCGCGGCGTCGCGCATCGCCGCGGCCGCATCGCCGGCGCCGGTCACGCCCGCAAGCGGCGGCAGCGCTTCGACCTCGGCCCGGCCCCAGCGCGGCATGAACGTCTTCGCGCGCAGGATGCGGCGCGTGCCGCGGATCGCGACCGGCGCGATCGGCACGCCGGCGCGGCTGGCGGCGGCGAAGGCCCCGCTGTGGAAGCGGCCGACCGCCGCTTCCGCCGTGAACGTCCCTTCCGGGAAGAACGCGACCGCCTGTCCCTGCTCGACGGCGCGCAGGATGCGGCGCGCGTCGCTCGCGCCCTCGTGGCGATTCCTGCGCTCCACGAAGTGGTGGCCCAGCCGGCGCAGCAGGAAGCCGGCCAGCGGGATGCGCGAGGCCTCCTTCTTGATCACGAAGCCGAACCGCGGCGGCAGGCAGGCGAACAGCAGCGGCCCGTCCACGTAGCTGGCGTGGTTCGCGACGATGATGCAGGGGCCGGCCGGCAGGCGCTCGAGGCCGGATACGCGCACCGGCAGGCCGCACAGCAGGAAGTACGCCCGGGCGACCAGGCGGGCGAGGGCCCGGCGCTGGCGCAGCGCCGGTGCGAGCAGGATCGGGATCGCCGCCAGCGCCAGCATCGGCAGCAGCAGCAGCCAGGCCCAGATGCCCCACAGCAGGCGGATCGGATTCGGGGGCATCAGCGGCCGGGCTCCTGCGACATGGCGTACTGTGAACTGGTTCCGGTTATGTTAACGGTCGTTGGCATCCGTGAGACGGGTCACGTTCGACCCCGCCGGAGGCGAACCATACTGCGCCTGCATTCTGTCGCAACAGCCCGCCGCGAGCGGTTTCGCGGCGGCGCCGCTGTCCGCGATCGGAAGCAGGACCTGCACATGAGCGCAGCCATGAAATCCTCGACCTCGGTACGTGCCGCGACGCTTGCGACCGCGCAGTCGGCGGACGAGCCGATCGAGCCGACGATCGTGCGCTTCCTCGACGCGGTCTGGATGGAGCGGGGGCTGTCTCCGAACACGCTTGCCGCGTACCGCGCCGACCTGACGGCGCTGTCGCGCTGGCTGCGTCAGCGCGGCACCGCGCTCGGCAAGACCACCCGCAACGACCTGCTCGCCTTCATCGCCTGGCGCGTGGAGACGGGCGCCCGCCCGCGCTCCACCGCGCGCCAGCTGTCGAGCTTCCGCCGCTTCTTCCGCTACCTGGTGCGCGAGGGGGTGGTCAAGGAGGATCCGACCGCGCAGATCGCCATGCCC
This sequence comes from Steroidobacteraceae bacterium, assembly GCA_019634895.1. Taxonomy (GTDB): domain Bacteria; phylum Pseudomonadota; class Gammaproteobacteria; order Steroidobacterales; family Steroidobacteraceae; genus SCUD01. The sequence continues at coordinate 21,995 of JAHCAM010000006.1, forward strand.
AAGATCGGCCGCAGCCTGCCGCGCTCGCTGACCGAGGCGCAGGTGGACTCGCTGCTTGCCGCGCCGCAGACCTCGGATCCGCTCGGCCACCGTGACCGGACCATGCTCGAGGTGCTGTACGCGACCGGCCTGCGGGTCTCCGAGCTCGTGAGCCTGCGCCACGGCCAGGTCAACCTGAACCAGGGCGTGCTGCGCATCGTCGGCAAGGGCAACCGCGAGCGGATGATCCCGCTCGGCGAGGAGGCGGTGCGCTGGCTGTCCGACTTCATGCGCGGCGCCCGCGGCGAGATCCTGCTCGACCGCCAGACCGACCACCTGTTCCCGACCCGCCGCGGCGACCGCATGACCCGCCAGGCCTTCTGGCACATCATCAAGCGCTACGCGAAGAAGGCCGGCATCGACAAGGACCTGTCGCCGCACACGCTGCGCCACGCCTTCGCCACGCACCTGCTGAACCACGGCGCCGACCTGCGCGTGGTGCAGATGCTGCTCGGCCACAGCGACCTCTCGACCACCCAGATCTACACGCACGTGGCGCGGGAGCGCATGAAGGAACTGCACGCGCAGCACCATCCGCGCGGCTGATAGAATGCGGGCCTGAACCGCGGGCCCCGGCCGCGGTCGAACCGCTGGCTCCCGATTTCCCCGAGGCGCGCGTGACCTACCCGATCCGCTACCTGCTGCCGCCGGCCGCCGCAATGCTGCTGGTGGTGGCCTCGGCTTCCGGCCAGGCCCCGGCCAAGGCCGACGTGCGCGCCGAGATCGCGCGCCGGCTCGAGGTGAAAGTCGAGGACGTCAAGCCTTCGCCGGTCGACGGCCTCTACGAGATCCGCTCCGGCGCCGAGGTCGGCTACGTCTCGACCGACGGGCGCTTCTACGTGGACGGCGACGTCTTCGACATGCAGTCGCGCAGGAACCTCACCGAGCTGCGCCGCGCGGAAGGCCGGCTCGGCCTGCTGGCGAAGATCCCGGACGGCGACGCCATCGTGTTCTCGCCGGCCGGCGCGCCAAAGCACACGCTGACCGTGTTCACGGACGTGGATTGCACCTACTGCCGGCGCCTGCACCAGGAGATGGCCGAGCTGAACCGCCTCGGCATCCGCATCCGCTACCTGCTGTACCCGCGCGGCGGACCGGGCAGCGAAGCCTGGAAGAAGGCCGAAGCGGTCTGGTGCAGCACCGACCGCAGGGACGCCATCACCCGCGCCAAGCGTGGCGAGACGCTGAAGGCGGGCCGCTGCGAGACGCCCATCGCCGCCCACTACGCGCTGGGCCAGCAGATGGGCATCCGCGGCACGCCGGGGATCATCACCGGCACGGGCGAGTACCTGGCCGGCTACCTGCCGGCCGCCCAGATGGCGGAGTACCTCGCGGCGCCGGCGGTGGCGGCGGCGGCGAACTGACGCTCAGCGCTCGAGCAGCGCGAGCTTGTCCTTGACGTCCCGCCAGGCATCGGCGTCCGCCGGCGGCTCGCCGCGCTGCGTGATCACCGGCCATTCCTTCGCGAGCTCGGCGTTGAGTGCGAGGAACTGCTCCTGCCCGGCCGGCACCTCTTCCTCCGAGTAGATCGCCTCGACCGGGCACTCCGGCTCGCACAGCGTGCAGTCGATGCATTCTTCCGGGTCGATGACCAGGAAGTTCGGGCCTTCGTGGAAGCAGTCCACCGGGCAGACTTCCACGCAGTCCATCAACTTGCACTTGATGCAGGATTCGGTGACGACGAAAGTCACGATGGCTCCGGTCGCGGGCTGGGACTGCGAATTGTGCCACAGGCGTGCGCCCGCGGAATCCGCGGCCGCGTCAGGGCGGCCGCTCGAATGCCGTGAAATGCAGCTCGCTCGCGCCCCTGGCGCGGTCCTCGAACCAGCGCCGGAGCGTGAAGGCGACGCTCGGAAACGCGATCTCAGGCCAGGGAATCTCGTCTTCGGTCACCAGCCGGGTCTCGAGGCTCTCGACGCCGACGCCGAAGTCCGGTTTCGCGAGCGTGGCCCGGAACATGACGTGCACCTGGTGTGCGTGCAGCACGTGCACGATCGCGCAGGGGCCGCCGATCTCGACCCGCGCGAGGGCCTCCTCCCAGCATTCGCGGGCCGCCGCCTGCTGCAGCGTCTCGCCGTTCTCCATGAATCCCGCCGGCACCGTCCAGTAGCCGCGGCGCGGCTCGATCGCGCGCCGGCAGATCAGGATGCGTCCGCCCGACTCGGGCACGCAGCCGGCGATCAGCTTGGGATTCTGGTAATGGACCGTGCCGCAGGCGGTGCAGACCGAGCGCGGCAGGTGATCGCCGTCGGGAATGCGGCGCTCGACGGGCGCGCCGCAGTTCGGGCAGAAGTTCATCGCCCCGATTGTCCCCGCCCGGGGGTGGCGCTGCCAAGCGGCCGGCGGGCGCGCAGCGACGCCGGTGCCGGCTTATACTCGCCCCCCGCACGGCCGGGATGGCGGAATTGGCAGACGCAGTGGACTCAAAATCCACCGGTGGCGACATCGTGCGAGTTCGAGTCTCGCTCCCGGCACCAGCCTGATTTTTCTCGTCCCGGCTGCGACCTTTCCCGGGGCCGGGGCATCTAAGCGTCCGATGCCCCGCATCTGCGACATCGAGTTGCCGGCCCCGGTGGTGGCCGCCGCCCGTTCCGGCGACGGCGCCGCCCTCGAGGCGGTCTACCGGGCCATGGCGGGCCCGCTCTATTCGCTGCTGCGGCGGCTGGTGCGGCGCCCGGCGATTGCCGAGGAGCTGCTCCAGGAGACCTTCGTGGACGTCATCGAGCACGTCGGTGCCTACGAGGGCCGCTGCCCGCTGCCGGCCTGGATCCGCAGCATCGCGGTCAACCGCGCGCTCATGTACCTGCGCTCGCCCTGGCATCGCAGCCTCGAATGGCTGGACCAGGATCCGGGCGGCGCCGACCGCCTCGCCGCCGCCGACCGCGGCCAGCCCGCGCATCCGGATGCGGCGCTCGAACGGGCGCTGATGACGCTGCCGGCGATGTCGCGCGCGGTGGTCTGGCTGCACGACGTCGAGGGCTATACGCACGCGGAGATCGGCCAGGCGCTCGGACGCACGCCGAGTTACTCGAAGACGCAGCTGTCGCGCGCGCACGCGAAGCTGCGCGACGCCATGAGTGCAGGAGTGCCTGCCGCGGAGGGATCGCCATGCACACCGGCATGAACGAATGGAGCGCCCGTCTCGCGGCGCTGCCGCAGTTCGCCCCGCCGGCGGCGGGCTGGCAGGCCGTGCTCGCGGCGCGCCGGCGCCGTGACGGCGCGTTTGCTGCGCGCCTGCCGCTGGCGCTCGCCGCGGCGGTGCTGGCGGTCGCCGTGGGCCTCGGCTGGTGGCTGCAGTCCGCACAGCGCGAGCTCGCGCTGGCGTCGGGCATCCCCGCGGCACTGCCGGTCAGCGCGGCAGTGCGGGCGGAGAACGAGCGCCTCGAATGGCTGCTCGCGTCCCTGCCGGAGCCGCGCGCGATGCGGGGCAGCACGGCCTTCACGCTGGCCGAGATCGAGGACCGCCTCGCCTTCGTGGACGACCGGCTGAGCCGCGTGATGCTCGAGCCGAATGCGCCGGAGCGCGCCGAGCAGCTCTGGCGGGAACGGGTCGGCCTGATGAATTCGCTGGTCCAGGTCCGTTACACGGACGCGGCCATCACCTACTAGCTTGCGGAGAATGCCGATGAAGACAACGATCGTGACCCTGCTGGCGGCGATGCTGATCACCGGCACCGCAGCCGCGCAGGACCGCTCCGGCGGCGACGCGGACGCGGAGAAGCGCCTGCAGGCGGCCCAGCAGCGCCTCGAGGCGGCGGCGCGCGAAGTGGCCGAACTGTCGGCCGAGCTGCGCGGGCCCGAGTTCCAGCGCCGCATCGAGATGTTCATGCCGTCGCCGCGGCGCGCGATGCTCGGCGTCAACCTCGGCGCCGAAGAGGCGGGTGGCGGCGTGCGCGTCAACAGCGCGAGCCCCGGCGGGCCCGCAGCCGAGGCGGGCGTGAAGGCCGGCGACGTGATCGTCGCGATCGATGGCAAGAAAGTGGCCACGGGCCGCGAGCTGGTCAAGGTCATGGAAGACGTCGAGCCCGGCCAGAAGCTGGCGCTCGAGCTGCGCCGCGACGGCAAGCCGGTCAAGGTCACGGTCGAGGCGCGGTCGATGGATCGCGTGATATTCGCCGGACGCGACGGCGCGCTGCCGAGTGTCGTGATCGGCGCGTTGCCGGCGATGCCGGAGCTGCGCGGCCTGGAGCTCGGCGGCGGCCAGCACTGGCTGCTGGGCGCCTGGGGCGATGCCGAGTTCGTCACGCTGACCCCGGGGCTGGGCCGGTACTTCGGCACCGACAAGGGCGTGCTGGTGGCGCGCGCGCCGGAGGACGCGACGCTCGGACTGCAGGACGGCGACGTCATCGTCGCGATCGGCGGGCGCGAGCCGCAGAATGCGCGCCACGCGATGCGTATCCTGCGTTCCTACCAGCCGGGCGAGTCAGTCGAGTTCCGCGTGCTGCGCGATCGCCGCGCGCAGACGCTCACGGCGAAGGTGCCGGAGCGCGCCGAGGGCGACGTACTGCGCCATCGCGAGGTGTACCGCCAGCGGATCGCGCCGCCGGAAGCACCGGGGGCCCCCAAGCCGCCGAGGCCGCCGAAGCCGGCTGGCGACCCGACCTCCACCTGACCGGAAGCCCGCATCCCCTGTGCTAGTCTGCGCGGCCCATGCGCCGCGCAGACTTTTCCTATCCATTGCCGCAGGACCTGATCGCGCGGCACCCGCTGCCGGAACGCGGCGCCAGCCGCCTGCTGGCGCTCGACGGCGCCAGCGGTGCCCTGCGCGACCTGCGATTCTCGGACCTGCCCTCGCTGCTCGCGCCCGGCGACCTGCTGGTCGTCAACGACACGCGCGTGATCCCGGCACGGGTCCGTGGCCGCAAGCACAGCGGCGGCGGCTGCGAGCTCCTGCTCGAGCGCGTGCTCGGGCCGCGCCGGCTGCTGGCCCAGGCGCGTGCCAGCAAGGGGCTCAAGGCCGGGGGCACCGTCGGGCTTCCGGGCGGGGCCCGCGCGACCGTAGTCGGCCGCCAGGGCGAGTTCTACGAGCTCGAGCTCGACCGGGACGCACTGCCGTACCTCGAGGCGCACGGCAGCATGCCGCTGCCGCCTTATCTCGGGCGCGACGCGGAGCCGTCCGACCGCGAGCGCTACCAGACCGTGTATGCCGCCGAGCCGGGCGCGGTCGCGGCGCCCACCGCCGGGCTGCATTTCGACGGGGCGATGCTGGCGCGGCTGCGCGCGGCCGGCGTCGGCATCGCCAGGCTGACGCTGCACGTGGGCGCCGGCACCTTCCAGCCGCTGCGCACCGAGGAGGTGGAGGAACATCGCCTGCACGCCGAGCGCTTCCGGCTGCCGGCGGAGACGGTCGCCGCCGTCGCCGCTGCGCGCGCTTGCGGTGGCCGCGTGGTCGCGGTCGGTACCACCGTCGTGCGTGCGCTCGAAGCCGCGGCCGCCGGCGGCGCTCTGGCGGCGGGCGAGGGCGAGACCGACCTGTTCATCCGCCCGGGCTTCCGTTTCCGCGTGGTGGACGCGCTGGTCACCAATTTCCACCTGCCGGAATCCAGCCTGCTGGTGCTGGTCGCAGCCTTCGCCGGGCGCGAGCGCGTGCTCGCCGCGTATCATCACGCCATCGCCGCGGGCTACCGCTTCTACAGCTACGGGGACGCCATGTTCATCGCGCCGGATCCGGCCGCAGTCGCGCCGCGCAGTCAGGCATGAAGTTCGCGCTGCTCGCGCAGGACGGCGGCGCGCGCCGCGGGCGCATCGCGTTCGCGCGCGGCACGGTCGAGACGCCCGCCTTCATGCCGGTCGGGACCTGCGGCACGGTCAAGGGCGTCACGCCCGAGGAACTCGCGGATTGCGGCGCCGAGATGGTGCTCGCCAACACCTTCCATCTCATGCTGCGCCCGGGCCCCGAGGTCGTGCGCGCGCACGGCGGCCTGCACGGCATGATGCACTGGCAGCGCCCGATCCTCACCGATTCCGGCGGCTACCAGGTCTTCAGCCTGGCCGCGATGCGCAAGGTCAGCGAGCAGGGCGTCCGCTTCCGCTCGCCGGTGGACGGCGAGGAAGTGTTCCTCGACGCCGAACGCTCGATGGCGATCCAGCGCGCGCTCGATTCGGACGTCGCGATGGTGTTCGACGAATGCACGCCGTACCCGGCCGACGAGCGCCAGGCGCGTGCCTCCATGGAACTCTCGCTGCGCTGGTCGGCGCGCAGCCGGCAGGCCTGGGACGCATCGCAGGGGCCGGGCGTGCTGTTCGGCATCGTGCAGGGCGGCATGCACGACGCGCTGCGCGCGGCCTCGCTCGAGGGACTCGAGCGCATCGGCTTCGAGGGCCTCGCGGTCGGCGGCCTCTCGGTCGGCGAGCCGGCGGCCGAGCGCGAGCGTGTGCTCGGGCGGCTCGACCCGTTGCTGCCGCCCGGCAAGCCGCGCTACCTCATGGGCGTCGGCCGCCCCGAAGACCTGGTGGAATCGGTGGCGCGGGGCATCGACCTGTTCGACTGCGTGATGCCGACCCGCCACGCGCGCAACGGGCACCTGTTCGTGCCCTGGGGGGTCATGAACATCCGCAACGCGCGCTACGCGGCCGATACCGGGCCCGTGGACCCGGACTGCCGCTGCTACACCTGCCGCCACTACAGCCGTTCGTATCTTCGTCATCTCGACCGCTGCGGAGAGATGCTGGGACCGCGGCTGGCGACGCTGCACAACCTGCATTTCTATCTCGGCCTGATGGCGCGCATGCGCGAGTCAATCGCGGCTGGACGGTTCGGGGAGTTCCGCGCGGCCTTCCACGCCGCCCGCCAGTCCGGGCCCGGCGCTGTGGCATAATCACGCGCCCCAACCGGGCCGGCCGGGCCGGCCCCCGCAGAGGAAGGACATGGACTTTTTCATCACGCCCGCCTGGGCCCAGGCCGCCCCCGGATCGACCGCCAGCACCCTCGGCACCATCCTGCCGCTGGTGCTGATCTTCGTGGTCTTCTACTTCCTGCTGATCCGGCCGCAGACCAAGCGCGCCAAGGAGCACCGCGAGATGGTCGCCAAGCTGGCGACCGGCGACGAGGTGGTCACCAACGGCGGCATCCTCGGGCGCATCACCGAGGTCGGCGAGCACTTCGTCACGCTGGAGATCGCGAAGAGCACCTCGATCAGCGTGCAGAAATTCCAGGTCGCGCAGCTGATGCCGAAAGGCACGTTCAAGGGCGCCTGAGCGCCGGCCGGGCCGGCTCCGCCACGATGCGTCACTTCCCCGCCTGGAAGAGCGTGATGGTGCTCGTCGTCATGTTGCTGGCGGCGCTGATTGCGCTGCCGAACGTGTTCGGCGAGTCGCCGGCGCTGCAGCTGTCGCGCCGCGACCGGGCCGCGTTCACCGAGGCCGCGATCCCGGAGTTCGGCGGCCTGCTCGGCGGCGCCGGCATCGCGTTCGAGTCCGCAGCGGTCGACCGCGACGGCCGCCTGCTGATCCGGTTCGCGGACGTCACCCAGCAGCTCCAGGCCCGCGACCTGATCGCACGCCAGTACGAGGGTCAGTTCGCGATCGCGACCACCTTCGCCTCCCGCGCGCCGGCCTGGCTCGGCGCACTCGGCCTCGAGCCGATGAGCCTCGGCCTCGACCTGCGCGGCGGCATCTACCTGGTGTACGAGGTCGACGTCGAAGGCGCCGTGGACCAGCTGCTGCAGGTGATGGAGCGCGACCTGCGCAAGGCGCTGCGCGACGCGCGCGTGGTTTACCAGGACGTCGAAACCGTCGGCAGGCAGATCATCGTGCGGCTGCGCGATGCCGGCAGCCGCGAGCCGGCGCTGAAGGCGATCCGCGACTTCGACCCGTCGGTCACGCCCGAGGACGGCGCGCTGCCGGGCGAGCTGCGCATCGCGCTCGGCGAGGACCAGGTGCGGCAGCGCCAGGACTTCGCGATCCAGCAGAACATCACCGCGCTCAACAACCGCGTCAACGCGCTCGGCGTCGCCGAGCCGATCGTCCAGCGCCAGGGGCTCAACCGCATCGTGGTGCAGCTGCCCGGCATCCAGGACGCCTCCGAGGTCGTGCGCGTGCTGGGCAAGGTGGCGACCCTCGAGTTCCGCCTCGTCGACACGACGAACAGCCCGGTGGAAGCCGAGCGCACCGGCCGCGCGCCGCTCGGGACGCGGCTGTACCGCCAGCGCGACGGCACGCCGGTGCTGCTGAAGCGCGACGTGATCGCGACCGGCGAGCAGCTGGTGGACGCGTCGTTCGCGCCGTCACAGGGCGAGCCCGCCGTCAGCGTCCGGCTCGACAGCCGCGGCGGCGACGAGATGCTGAAGACGACCCGCGAGAACCTGAACCGGCCGATGGCGGTCGTGTTCATCGAGAAGGAGCGGGAGGTGGTGGAGCGCGACGGCCAGAAGGTCGTCGTCGACCGGTCCAAGGAGGAGGTCATCAGCGTCGCCACCATCCGCGGCGTGTTCTCCAACCAGTTCCAGATCACCGGCCTGACCGCGCTCGAGGGCACCGAGCTCGCCAAGCTGCTGCGCGCCGGCGCGCTGGCGGCGCCGCTCTACATCGTCGAGCAGCGCCTGGTCGGCGCCGGCCTCGGCAAGGAGAACATCGACCGCGGCTTCAAGGCGCTGATGATCGGCATGGCGGGCCTGTTCCTGTTCATGGCGGTCTATTACCGCGTCTTCGGCCTGGTCGCGAACGCCGTGCTGCTCGCCAACGTGATCCTGCTGACCGCGCTGCTGTCGCTGTTCAAGGCGGCGCTGACGCTGCCGGGCATCGCCGGCATCGTGCTGACGGTCGGCATGGCGGTGGACGCCAACGTGCTGATCTTCGAGCGCATCCGCGAGGAACTGCGCAACGGCAGCTCGCCGCTGGCGGCAATCAACGCCGGCTTCGAACGCGCCTTCTCGGCGATCGTCGACGCCAACGTGACCACGCTGATCGCGGGGGTGATGCTGTTCGTGTTCGGCACCGGGCCGATCAAGGGCTTCGCCGTGGTGCTGAACCTCGGCATCCTCACTTCCATGTTCACCGCCCTGATCGGCAGCCGCGCGCTGCTGCACCAGATCTACGGCCGCCGCCGCCGCGTCGAGCGGCTTGCCATCTGAGGCCCGCACGTGGAACTCTTCAAGCGCACCCCGACGATCCGCTTCCTGGAGAAGCGCCGCTACTGGTACGCGGTGTCCGTGCTGGTCATCGCGGCGTCGCTCGCCGCGGTCGCGATCCGCGGGCTGAACTTCGGCATCGACTTCACCGGCGGCGTGGTCATCGAGGTCCACTTCCCGGAGGCGCCCGACCTCGAGCGGCTGCGCGGCGCGCTGTCCGCCGGCGGGCTCGGCGACGCGATCGTGCAGAGCTTCGGGACCGCGCAGGACGTGCTGGTGCGCCTGCCGCCGGCCGAGGGCGAGGCAGCGCGCGAGGTCACCGAGCATGTCCGCGCGGCGCTCGCGACCGTCGAGCCGCGGGCCGAGATCCGCCGCACCGAATCGGTCGGCCCGCAGGCCGGCCGCGAGCTGGCGGAGAAGGGCGCGACCGCGCTGCTGATGGCGCTGCTGTTCATCGCCATCTACGTGATCATGCGTTTCCAGTGGAAGTTCGCGGTCGGCGCGATCGTCGCGGTGCTGCATGACCCGATCGTGGTCATCGGCATGTTCGCGATCACCGGCATGACCTTCGACCTGTCGGTGATGGCCGCGATCCTCGCGGTGATCGGCTATTCGCTGAACGACACGGTGGTGGTGTTCGACCGCGTGCGCGAGCGGCTGGTGCAGATGCGCAAGGCCACGCCGCGCGAGGTCATGGACGCCGCCATCAACGAGACGCTGTCCCGCACGCTGCTCAGCTCCCTCACGACGTCGATCGTCGTGGTCGCGCTGGTCGCCTTCGGCGGCGAGGTGCTGCGGCCGTTCGGCGTGGCGCTGCTGTCGGGCATCGTGGTCGGCACCTTCTCGTCGATCTACGTGGCCGGCGCGCTGGCGCTCGACCTCGGCCTGTCGCAGCGCGACCTGATGCCGCCCGAGAAGCGCGGCGAGGTCGACGCCCTGCCATGACCCGGGACCGCGGGTGACGCCGTGATCGAACTGCTCACCGACCCGGCGGTCTGGATCGCATTCCTGACGCTGACGCTGCTCGAGATCGTCCTCGGCATCGACAACATCATCTTCCTGTCCATCCTGGTCTCGAAGCTGCCGAAGCACCAGCAGCAGCGCGGCCGCATCCTCGGCCTCGCCTTCGCGATGATCACCCGCATCGGCCTGCTGTTCTCGATCACCTGGCTGATCGGCCTGACCGCCACGCTGTTCACCGTCTGGGGCGAGGAGATATCCGGCCGAGACCTGATCCTGTTGGCAGGCGGGCTGTTCCTGCTGGTGAAGAGCGTCAGCGAGATCCACGGCGCGCTCGAGGGCGCCGCGCACCCGCACGGGCCGGCGGTGAAGCTGAAGTCCAGCGTGATGGCGGTGGCGATCCAGATCGGCCTCGTGGACATCGTGTTCTCGTTCGACTCGGTGCTAACGGCGGTCGGCCTGGCGCGGCACATCGAAGTGATGGTCGCCGCGATCGTGATCGCCGTGCTGGTGATGATGTTCCTGGCGCGGCCGATCCACGAGTTCATCGAGCGCCGGCCGACCATCAAGATACTGGCGCTCGCGTTCCTGATCCTGATCGGCGTGGCGCTGATCGGGGAGTCGCTCGACTTCGAGATCCCGAAGGGCTACCTGTACTTCGCGATGGCGTTCTCGGTCGGCGTCGAGATGATCAACATCCGCATGCGCCAGCGCAGCGAGCCCGTGGACCTGCGCGGTCCCGAGCTGCCCGACCACAAGCCGCCCCAGCGCTGAAGCTGGGCGCGCGGGCCTTTGCCGGGCGGGCTGGCTCGCTCGCGCCGCCGGAACTTACGCGCTCGCTCGCCACCCGCCCGGCACGGCCCGACCGCCTGCGCGAAGCGCAGGCACGCATCGGGCGCGGGGCAGGGGCGGCCGGGGTGCCGAGCGAGCGAATGTCCGTTCTTCTGAGCGAGCGAGGCAGCCCCGGCCGCCCCGGGGCCACCGCCCGATGCTCGCGGGCGCTAGGTGTTGAGCTTGCTGTGCCTGCGGCTGTAGCCGAAGTAGATCAGCATGCCGATCACGATCCAGCCGGTCATCCAGTGCCAGTTCTGCTGGAACGACTTCCAGAACAGGTACAGGCAGCCGGCGGCGCCCAGGATGCCGACCAGCGGCGCCGCCGGTACGCGGAACGCGCGCGGCAGGTCCGGCCGGGTGCGCCGCAGCACCGGGATGCCGATGCAGACCGTGGCGAAGGCGAGCAGGGTGCCCATCGCGACCAGCTCGCCCAGCGTGCCGATGGGCAGCAGCCCGGCGAGGATCACCGCGCTGACGCCGACCACCACGGTGCCGACGTGCGGCGTGCGGTACTTCGGATGGACGCGGCCGAACATCGGCGGAATCAGGCCGTCGCGCGACATGGTGTAGAAGATGCGCGGCTGGCCGACCATCATCACCAGGATCACGGACGAGAGCCCGGCGATTGCGCCGACCTCGACCAGCGTCTTGAGCCACAGCAGGCTCGGGTAGGTCTCGAGCGCGGTGGCGACCGGCTTGGGCGTGCCGAGCAGCTGGTACGGCATGATGCCGGTCATCACCGCGGACATCGCGATGTAGATCAGGGTGCAGATCGCGAGCGACCCGAGGATGCCGATCGGCATGTCGCGCTGCGGGTTCTTGGCCTCCTGCGCGGCAGTGGAGACCGCGTCGAAGCCGATGTAGGCGAAGAACACGATGGATGCGGCGCGCAGCACGCCGTCCCAGCCGAACTGCCCGGGCCCCTGCGATTCCGGGATGAACGGCGTCCAGTTCGAGGTGTCGATGAACTGCAGGCTGAAGCCCATGAACAGGAAGATCACCAGCAGCTTGATCACGACGATGATCGAGTTGACGAAGGCCGACTGCGTGATGCCGCGGTAGCAGAGCGCGGCGATCGCGGTCGCGATCGCGACCGCCGGCAGGTTGATCAGCGCGCCGGTCGGCACCAGGCGGCCTTCGACCACGTTGAGCGGCGCGGAGGTGAGCGTCGCCGGCAGCGTGAGCGACACGCCGAGGCCGCCGCCGATCGACTCGAGCAGGCCCGTGAAGTAGCCGGACCAGCCCACCGACACGGTGGCCGCGGCGAAGGTGTACTCGAGCACCAGCATCCAGCCGATGAACCAGGCGGTGAATTCGCCGAGCGTCGCGTAGGCGTAGGAGTACGCGCTGCCCGAGACCGGCAGCATCGAGGCGAACTCGGCGTAGCACAGGCCCGCGAGCCCGCAGGCAAAGCCGGCGATCACGAAGCTGAGCACCACCGCCGGACCCGCGTGGGTGGCGGCGGCGTGGCCGGTCAGCACGAAGATGCCGGCGCCGATCACCGCGCCGATGCCGAGCGCGACCAGATGCCGCGCGGTGAGGACCCGCTTCAGCGTGGCTTCGCCCTCGAGGCTTCCCTCCACCGGCTCGCCCGCGTCGACGCGCGGAGCGGCGGTGACCGGCTTGGTGCGGAACAGGTTCATGCGCGGTGTCCCCCGGGAAAATTCAGCGGACTCTAACCCAGCCCCGGTGCGATTGCGAGCCGCGGTCCCCGGCTATCCGCGCAGATCCTCGGTCAGGAAGCGCGCGAACGTTTCGAGCAGCGCGGCGTACACGCGCGGATTGCCGGCGAGCAGGTTGCCGCCGTCGCGGTACTCGCCGCCCGCGAGCGTGCCGACGAGGCCGCCCGCCTCGACGATCATCAGGTTGCCGGCGGCCGTGTCCCAGGGCGAGAGCCCGACTTCCCAGAAGCCGTCGAGGCGACCGGCCGCGACATAGGCGAGATCGAGCGATGCGGCGCCCGGGCGGCGTACGCCGGCAGCGCGGTCCATCACGACCTCCAGCATCCCGAGGTAGGGGCCGAGCCAGCGCCTGTTCTCGCGGTACGGGAAGCCGGTGCCGATCAGCGCGCCGTCGAGCCCCGGGTGGCGCGACACGCGCAGCCGGCGGCCGTCCACCTGCGCACCGCCGCCGCGCGCGGCGGTGAACAGCTCGTTGCGCATCGGGTCGAGCACGACCCCGGCCTCGACGCGGTCGCGGTGGCGGCAGGCGATCGAGACCGCGAAGTGCGGGAAGCCGTGCAGGAAATTGGTGGTGCCGTCGAGCGGGTCGATGATCCAGGTGTACTCGTCGCCCGCGTGGTGGCCGCTCTCCTCGGCGAGGATGCCGTGGTCCGGGTAGGCCTTGCGGATCGTCGCGATCACGGCCTGCTCGGCCGCGCGGTCCACCTCGCTGACGAAATCGTTGCGGCTCTTCTCGCTCACCGTGACGCCGCCCGCGCGGTCGAGGTTGCGCACGATCAGCTCGCCGGCCCGGCGTGCGGCAGCGGTCGCGATGTTGACCAGGGGGTGCATGCCCGCTCCCGCAGTAGAATGGGCGCCATTGTCCGGGAACCGGGATGCCTGCCGCAATCCGCATCGTGCTCGTCGACACCAGCCATCCGGGAAACATCGGCGCGAGCGCGCGCGCGATGCGCAACATGGGCCTGGACACGCTGGTGCTGGTGCGGCCGCAGGCTGCGGCGGATGCCGAGTCGCTGGCGCGCGCCGCGGGCGGGGCGGATCTGGTGCTGGCGGCGCGCATCGAGCCGTCGGTGGACGCCGCGGTCGCAGGTTGCGGGCTGGTGTTCGGCACCAGCGCCAGGGCGCGCAGCGCGAACTTCCGCGTGCTGGAGCCGCGCGCCGCTGCGGCCGAGCTCGTGGCCGCATCCGCCGCCCGCCCCGCGGCGGTGCTGTTCGGCGGTGAACGCAATGGCCTCTGCAACGAGGACCTCGCACGCTGCCATGCGCTCATCCGCATCCCCGCCGATCCCGGCTACGAGTCACTGAATCTGGCCCAGGCGGTGCAGATCGTCTGCTACGAGATCCGCCAGGCCACGGGTGCCGCCTCCGCGCCGCCTGCCGCGGAACCGCCCGCCAGCGTCCACGAACTGCAGGCGCTCTATGCGCATCTCGAGGCCGTCGCCGGACGCGCGGGCTTCCTGCACGCAGGTAACGCGGCGCAACTCGCGCCGCGCATCCGCCGGCTGCTCGCGCGCGCGGTGCCGGATGCCGGCGAGGTGCGCATCCTGCGCGGGCTGCTCGCCGCGATCGAGCGCCGCCTGCCGCCGGAGGCGCCAGGCACGTGAACCGCGCCGGACCCATCTACCTCGACTGGGCGGCGACGGCGCCGCTCGACCGCCGCGTCGCCGACGCCATGTGCGCCTGCCTCGCCGATCCGGCGGCGCAGGCGAATCCGTCGTCGGGCCACGCCTCCGGCCGCGCGGCCGCGGCGCTGGTCGCACGCGCCCGCGGCGAGGTCGCCGCGCTCATCGGCGCGCCCGCGGAGTCCATCGTCTTCACCTCGGGCGCGACCGAGAGCGTCAACCTGGCGATCCTGGGCACGGCGCGTGCGTCGCCACGCGAGCATCGCCACGTCGTCTGCTCGCGGGTCGAGCATCGCGCGGTGACCGGCGCCTGCCGCCAGCTGGAACGCGAGGTCTTCGAGGTCTCCTGGCTGTCGCCCGCCGCGGGCGGGGCCATCGAGCCGGCGGCGGTCGCGGCGGCGCTGCGGCCCGATACCGCGCTGGTCACGCTGATGCAGGTCAACAACGAGACCGGAGCGCTCACCGACATCGCGGCCGTGGCGAAGCTCTGTCGCGAGCGCAGCGTGCCGCTGCACGTGGATGCGGCGCAGAGCGCCGGCAAGCTGCCGATCGACGTGGCCGTCGACGACGGCATCGCGCTGCTCTCGTTCTGCGCCCACAAGCTCGGCGGCCCGAAGGGCATCGGCGCCCTGTACCAGCGGCGCCAGCCGCGGCCGGCGCTGCAGCCGCTGATGTCCGGCGGCAGCCACGAGGCCGGGCTGCGCCCGGGCACGCTCGCGACGCCGCAGATCGTCGGCTTCGGCGCGGCCTGCCGCATCGCGCGCGAGTCGCTGGCGACGGAACCGGCGCGCATCCGCGCGCTGCGCGAACGGCTGTGGCAGGCGCTGCAACCCGCCGCGCCGCTGTGGCGCAACGGCGTCGCCGAGCCCTCGGCGCCGGGCATCCTCAATGCCGGCTTTGCGGGCGTGGAGGGCGAGAGCCTGCTGCTCGCGCTCGACGGTGAGGTGGACGTGGCGAGCGGCGCCGCCTGCCATTCCGCCGTCGCCGAGCCTTCCGACGTGCTGCGCGCGCTGGGCCGGTCGGACCTCGCGATCCAGGCCTCGCTGCGATTCAGCCTCGGCAGCGGCACCACCGAAGCCGAGGTGGACCGCGCCGCAGGCCTGGTCGTGGCGGCCGTGCGCCGGCTGCGATCGGTGCTGCCTGCCGGCGCGCTGGAGCGCGTGGCGTGAGCGGCGAACCCCTGCGCTATTCGCCGCGGGTGCGCGAACTCTTCGCTGCGCTGCCGGGCGGCGGCGCGCTGGCGCCGGGGGAGGGCGTGACGGTGAACGGCGAGGCCGCCGCGCTCGAGCGCGGCGCCTGGGTGCGTTTCGAGGCCCGCGTCAGCGGCGGCCGACTCGCGGACTGCGCCTTCCGCGCCTGGGGCTGCCCGCACACCCTGGCCGCTGCGGCCTGGCTGGCGCAGGCGATGCGCGCCGCGCCGGTCGCGGACCTGAGGCCGGCGGAAGTGCGTGAACTGGCGCACGAAATCGAGGCGCCGGCCGCGAAACTGGGCCGGTTGCTGGTGGTCGTCGATGCACAGAGCGCGCTGCTCGCCGCGGCGCGTGCGGTACAATGAGGCTCGCCATGGCCGTCACGCTCACGCCCGCCGCCGCCGACCGGGTGCGCCGTTTCCTCGCGGAAAGGGGCCACGGCATCGGCCTGCGCCTCGGCGTGCGCAAGACCGGCTGCTCGGGCTTTGCCTACGTGGTGAACTATGCGGACGAGCAGCAGGCCGAAGACCGCGTTTTCGAAACCCAGGGCGTGCGCGTGCTGGTGGACCGCGACAGCCTGACCTTGGTCGACGGAACCGAGGTGGATTTCGTACGCCACGGGCTCAACGAGTCGTTCCGCTTCAGGAACCCGAACGTGCGCGGCGAGTGCGGCTGCGGCGAGAGCTTCAGCGTCTGATTTTTCCTTTGGCGGCAGGCACTTCCAGCGCCGTGGCGATTGCCGCGGCAAGGCCCCGGACGCTAGAATGCGCGCGCCGCACCGTCCCCCCGGCCTGCAGAGGAAGCCATGCCGCTCGAGCGCACCCTTTCCATCGTCAAGCCCGATGGCGTCGCCCGTAACCTGATCGGCGACGTCTATCGCCGCTTCGAGTCCGCGGGTCTGCGCATCGTCGCCGCGCGCATGCTGCACCTGACCCGCAGCCAGGCCGAGGGTTTCTACGCGGTGCACCGCGAGCGGCCGTTCTTCCGAGACCTCTGCGCCTACATGACCTCCGGCCCGGTGATGGTGCAGGTGCTCGAGGGCGAGGACGCGGTCGCCAGGAACCGCGAGATCATGGGCGCCACCGACCCGAAGAAGGCAGCGGCAGGCACGATCCGCGCCGACCTCGCGACCAGCATCGAGGAGAACGTCGTGCACGGGTCGGACAGCGCGGAGAATGCGGCGCGCGAGATCGCCTATTTCTTCGCCGACGTCGCGCTGTGCCCGCGTACCCGCCAGGCCTGACGCCGCGATGAACGCCACCGGCGAGCGCAGCAACCTGCTCGGCCTGACGCGGCCCGAGCTGGAGGCGTTCGTGGCCGGGCTCGGCGCGAAGCCCTATCGCGCGCGCCAGCTGCTGAAGTGGATCTACCGCCGCGGCGAGTCCGATTTCGCGCGCATGACCGACCTGGCCAAGGACTTCCGCGCGCAGCTGGCCGGGGTCGCGGAGGTGCGCGTGCCGGAGATCGTCACCGAGCGCCGCTCCGCGGACGGCACGCGCAAGTGGCTGCTGCGGATGCCGGGGGCGGTGGCCGCCGAGCAGGCGATCGAGACCGTGTTCATTCCGGAGCCGGGGCGCGGCACGCTGTGCATCTCGAGCCAGATCGGCTGCGTGCTCGACTGCGCCTTCTGCGCGACCGGCCAGCAGGGCTTCAACCGCAACCTGACCGCCGCCGAGATCATCGGCCAGGTCTGGCTCGCCAATCGCGAGCTGGGCCGCGACCCGGACGGCGAGCGCGTCATCACCAACGTCGTGCTGATGGGCATGGGCGAGCCGCTCGCGAACTACCGCAACGTGCTGCCGGCCATGCAGCTGATGCTGGACGACCTCGGCTACGACCTGTCGCGGCGGCGGGTGACGCTGTCCACCTCGGGGCTGGTGCCGCAGATCTACCGGCTCGCCGAGGACGCGAATGTCGCGCTGGCGGTCTCGCTGCACGCGCCGAACGACGCGCTGCGCGACCAGCTGGTGCCGATCAACCGCAGGCACCCGATCGCCGAGCTGCTGGCCGCCTGCTGGCACTACCTCGAGCGGCAGAACGGCCGCAGCGTGACTTTCGAGTACACCATGCTGGACGGCGTCAACGACAAGCCTGCGCATGCCCGGGAACTCGCCGGGCTGCTGCGCGGTCATGACGCCAAGGTGAACCTGATTCCATTCAATACATTTCCGGGCACGAGGTTCCGCCGCTCGCCAGCCGAGGCGATCCGCCGGTTCCGCGACCTGCTGGTGCAGGGGGGCGTGATGGCGACGATTCGCAAGACCCGTGGCGACGACATCGAGGCGGCCTGCGGCCAGCTTCGCGGCCAGGTGCTGGACCGCACGCAGGTGCGGCTCGGGAGCAAGCTGGTGCGGCTTGCGGTGCGCGCATGAGCGCCCGCTTTGCGGCACTGCTCGCCTGCGGCCTGCTGGCACTGCCGGCGGCCGCCCAGGACCCGTCAGCCGACCCGCTGGCGGAGGCGGGACGCATCAACGCGCGCCTGGCGATGGAGTACCTCAAGCGCGAGCAGCTGCTGGTCGCGCGCGAGAAGGTCGAGAAGGCGCTGCTGCAGAACCCGCGCGACGTGACGGTGCAGCTCGCCGCGGGGCTGGTCTATGAGCGGCTGCTGGAAAAGAAGCGCGCCGAGCAGCACTTCCGCCTGGCGCTGCGCGCCGACGCCGACAGCCCCGAGGCGCAGAACGCGCTGGGCGCCTTTTTCTGCCGCAACCGGCAGCACGAGAAGGGCGTGGAGATGTTCACCAAGGCGGCCCGCAATCCGGTCTACCGCACGCCCGAGGTCGCCTACACCAATGCGGGCGTCTGCGCGCGCAGTGCCGGCCGCCTCGAGCGCGCCGAGCAGTACCTGCGGCAGGCGCTGGCGCTGTCGAACAGCTACCCGGAAACCCACCTGCAGCTCGCGGGCGTCGCGCACGAACGCGGCAATCACCTGCAGGCGCGTGCCTTCATCGACCGCTACCTGGCAGTGGCGCCGGCATCGCCCGACGTGCTGCTGCTGGGCTACCAGATCGAGTCGGCGATGAACGATTCAGCCGCGGCCGCCGCCTATGCCCAGCGCCTGCGCCGCGAATTCCCGGAGTCGGCACAGCTGCGCGCGCTCGACGGCCAGGAACCGCGGAACCGCGAATGAGCGCGGGCCGCGCCGCGTCGCCCGGGGTGCGCCTGCGTGCCGCCCGCGAGGCGCTGGGCCTGTCGATCGAGGACGCCGCCGACCGCCTGCGCCTGAACGCCGCGCTGGTGCTGGCGATGGAGGAGGAGCGCTTCGCGCTGCTCGGCGCGCCGGTGTTCGCGCGCGGCCACCTGCGCAACTACGCGCAGCTGCTCGGCGTGCCGGAGCGCGAGGTCGTCGCCGCGG
This sequence comes from Steroidobacteraceae bacterium, assembly GCA_019634895.1. Classification (GTDB taxonomy): domain Bacteria; phylum Pseudomonadota; class Gammaproteobacteria; order Steroidobacterales; family Steroidobacteraceae; genus SCUD01. Next base: position 40,742 of record JAHCAM010000006.1, read on the forward strand.
TCGGCGCCGATGACCTTCCGGAACCCAGCTTCCTGCCGGCGCTGGATGTACAGCCGCGCGCCCGCGACCACTCGCGCTGGGCCTGGCCGGTGGCGGTCCTGGTGCTGGCGGGCGCGGTGGCGGCGGTAATCTGGTGGTGGACGGCGGCGGGCGCATGAGCGATCGCAGGCTGCAGGCGGTGCGCGGCATGAACGACCTGCTCCCGGACGAGTTGCCGTGGTGGCAGCTCGTGGAGCGCACGGCGCGCGAGCTGTTCGCCGACTACGGCTACCAGGAGATGCGGGTGCCGCTGGTCGAGCGCACGGAGCTGTTCTCGCGCTCGATCGGCGAGCACACCGACATCGTCGAGAAGGAGATGTACACCTTCGAGGACCGCGGCGGCGACCTGCTGTCGCTGCGGCCCGAGGCGACCGCGGGCCTGGTGCGCGCGGCGATCGAGCACGGCCTGCTGCACAACCAGAAGCAGCGGCTGTGGACCGCGGGTGCCATGTTCCGCCACGAACGGCCGCAGGCCGGCCGCTACCGGCAGTTCCACCAGATCGACTGCGAGGCCTTCGGCTTCGAAGGCCCGGACATCGACGCCGAGCTGATCCAGATGTCGGCGCGGCTTTGGCGGCGGCTCGGCATCCGCGACGTGCGGCTGCGCGTCAATTCGCTCGGCACGCCCGAATCGCGGCGCGCCTACCGCGCGCGGCTGGTCGAGTACTTCGGGCAGCACCGCGCGACGCTGGACGCCGACAGCCTGCGCCGGCTCGAGTCGAATCCGCTCAGGATCCTGGACTCCAGGAATCCGGCCCTCGCCGAAGTGATCGGCAGGGCGCCGGTCCTCACCGAGCACCTCGACCCGGATTCGCGCGGGCATTTCGAGCGCTTCTGCGGCCTGCTCGAGGCCTGTGGCGTGCCGTACGAGGTGGATCCGCGCCTGGTGCGCGGCCTCGACTACTATTCGCGCACCGTCTTCGAGTGGAGCACGCAGGCGCTCGGCGCCCAGGATGCCGTCTGTTCCGGCGGCCGCTATGATGGCCTGGTCGCGCAGCTCGGCGGCGAGCCCACCCCGGCCATCGGCTGGGCGCTCGGCATCGAGCGTCTGGTCGCGCTGTTGCAGGCGGCAGGCGGCCCGGCCCCGGGCGCCGCCCCGGGGGTCTACATGGTGCTGGCGGGAGAACGCGCCGAGCGCGAGGGCCTGGCGCTCGCGGAGCGCCTGCGCGATGCGCTGCCGGGCGCCGGGGTGCAGGTCAACATGGGCGGCGGCAGCTTCAAGTCGCAGCTGAAGCGCGCCGACCGGAGCGGCGCGGCCGTTGCCGTCGTCATCGGCGACGACGAGGCGGCGCGCGGCGTCGCCGCGATCAAGCCGCTGCGCTCGGATGCGGGCCAGCAGGAATGCGGGATTGCCGGGCTGGCGGAGCGCCTCGCGGAGTTGCTGCGAAGGAACTGAGGATACGGATGCATGGTCGACGAATATCTTTCTGAACGCGAGCAGGCGGATCAGCTCCGCCACTGGTTTCGCGAGAACTGGATCTGGCTGGTCGCCGGCGTGGCGATGACCGTGGGCGGCTTCTATGGCTGGCGCTGGTGGGAAGCGCGCGAGTCGGGACGTTCCGTTGCGGCCGAGGCGCGCTTCACGGCGATGGTCAATGCGCTCGCGGGCAACCAGCGCGACGAGGGCATCCGCATCGCCGGAGAGATCACGGGCGAGTATGCCGACACGCCGTACGCCGACCAGGCGACACTGGTGCTTGCGCGCCTGGACGTCGAAAGCGGCGACCTGGCGAAGGCCGGCGAGCGCCTGGCGCAGGTCATGAAATCCTCCAAGGACCCGGACCTGCGGCTGGTGGCGCGGCTGCGGCTTGCGCGCGTGCAGCTCGCGCAGGGTCAGCATGACGCGGCGCTCGCGACGCTTGCCGGCGCGCGCGAAGCCTCGGTCGAGGCGCGGGTCGCGGAATTGCGTGGCGACACGCTGCTCGCCAAGGGCGACCGCGCAGGGGCGCTCGCGGCCTACCGCCAGGCGCAGGCAGCCGCCGGCGGCGCGGCCGAACTCGTGGACGCACAGCTGCTCGGCCTCAAGATCGACGAACTGGCCGCGGCGACGGCGGCGGAGTAAGGCATGCGCGCATACCCGGTCTGGCTGCCATTGGTTGCGCTGCTGGTGGCGGCCTGCAGCAAGGAAAAGGAAGTCGCTCCGCCCGCCGAACTCGTCAAGTTCGAGGCCTCGGTCAGCGTGTCCAGGGCCTGGAGCGCGGGCACCAAGGGTGGCGACGAGGTATTGCGCCTCGGCCTGCGCCCGGCCGTCTCGGCAGATCGCGCCTACGTCGCGGGCCACGGTGGCGACGTGCAGGCGCTGGACCTCGCGACCGGACGCGTGGCCTGGCGCGCGGCGACCAAGCTGCCGCTGGCGGGCGGTCCCGGTGCCGGCGATGGCCTGGTCGCGGTGGGCTCGAGCGGCGGCCACGTGGTCGCGCTGGACGCCGGCACGGGCGGCGAGCGCTGGCGGGTGGCCGTGGGCGGGGAGGTGCTGGCGGCGCCGGCAATCGCAGGCGGCCTGGTGGTCGTGCGCACGGTATCCGGGCGCCTGCTCGGCCTGCGGGCGACGGACGGCAGCGAGGCCTGGAGCTACGAGCAGCCGGTGCCGCGCCTGACGCTGCGCGGCAATGGCGCGCCGGTCGTCAGCGGCGACATGGTGCTCGCCGGTTTCGACAACGGCCGGGTGGTCGCGCTGTCGCTGGCCGAGGGCGACCTGCTGTGGACCGCGACCGTCACGCCGGCGCGGGGACGCACCGAGATCGAGCGGCTCGTGGACATCGACTCGCCGGTGCGCGTGCTGGGAGCGGACGTCTACGTCGCCGGCTTCCAGGGCCGCGTCGCGATGCTGGCGCGCGATTCGGGCCAGATCTGGTGGGGGCGCGAGCTGTCGAGCCATCGCGGGCTGGCCGCGGACGGCGAACGGCTCTACGTGACCACCTCGGACAGCGCCGTGGTCGCGCTGAGCCGCCGCGACGGCACCGAGATCTGGCGCCAGGAGCAGATGCTGCGCCGCGGCCTCACCGCGCCCGCGCTCGCGGGCGACGCGCTCGTGGTCGCGGATTTCGAGGGCTGGCTGCACTGGCTGGACCCGGCCAGCGGACGGCTGCTGGGACGCGCCAAGGCCGGCGGCGGGCGCATCAGCAACGCGCCGGTCGAGGCCGGGGCACTCACGCTGGTGCAGTCCGACTCGGGCGAAGTGCAGGCCTGGCGCGCGACGCCGCAGGCGAGCGGCTGAGCGGGCGCGCATGCCATGCTGCCCGTCGTCGCCCTGGTCGGCCGGCCCAACGTCGGCAAATCCACGCTGTTCAATGCGCTGACCGGCACCCGCGACGCGCTCGTCGCCGACGTGCCCGGCCTGACGCGCGACCGCCAGTACGGCTACGGCTGGTTCGAGCCGCATCGCTTCATCGTCGTGGACACGGGCGGGCTGGTCGAGTCGCCGCGCGGCATCGAGCAGCTCATGGCGCAGCAGACGCGCCGGGCGATCGAGGAGGCCGATCACGTCGTGTTGCTGGTGGACGGCCAGGCGGGCCTCCAGGCTGCCGACCGCTTCGTCGCCGGGGAGCTGCGCCGCAGCGGCAAGCCAGTCACGGTCGCCGTCAACAAGAGCGAGGGACGCGATCCGGCCGTGGCGGTCGCCGAGTTCCACGCGCTCGGGCTCGGCGAGCCGCTGCCGCTGTCGGCCGCGCACCGCCAGGGCCTGGACGCCATCGTCGAGCGCGCACTCGCGGGCCGCGCACCGCCGCCCGATGCGGAAACCGCGCCGGATGCCGCCATCCGGGTCTGCGTCGTCGGCCGGCCGAACGTCGGCAAGTCCACGCTGGTGAACCGCCTGCTCGGCGAGGAGCGGATGATCGCCTTCGACCAGCCGGGGACCACCCGCGACGCGGTCGAGGTCCCGTTCGAGCGCGACGGCCAGGCCTTCGTGCTGGTGGATACGGCCGGCATGCGGCGCCGCGCCAGGGTCGAGGAGGGCGTCGAAAAGGTCAGCGTCATCAAGACGCTGCAGGCGATCGACGATGCCCACGTGGTGATCGGCGTGCTCGATGCCCGCGAGCCGGTCGCCGATCAGGACGCCACGCTGTTCGGCATCGTCGCCGAGCGCGGCCGCGCGCTGGTGGTCGCGGTGAACAAGTGGGATCACGTCGCGACCGCACGGCGCGATGAATTGCGCGCCGAGCTCGCGCTGCGGCTGCGCTTCCTCGGCTTCGCGCCGCTGCATTTCATTTCCGCGCTGCATGGCAGCGGCGTCGGCGAACTGATGGATTCGGTGCGCGCCGCCTTCGCCGCGGCCATGCGCGAGCTACCGACGCCGGAGCTGACGCGCGTGCTGGAAGCAGCCATGCGTCAGCACCAGCCGCCGCTGGTCCGCGGCCGCAGAGTCCGCCTGCGCTACGCGCACCAGGGCGGACGCAACCCGCCCGTCATCGTGGTGCACGGCTCGCAGGCCGAGCGTACCCCGGAGGACTACCGCCGCTACCTCATGAACTGCTTCCGCGAGGCGTTCCGGCTCGCCGGCACGCCGGTGCGGCTGGTGTTCCGCAGCGAGGCGAACCCCTTTGCCGGGCGCCGGGACCCGCAGACGCCGCGGCAAAGGCGCACCAGCGAGCGGCGCACGCGGGAGCGTCGCCGCTAGCAAAGCTCCCGATCAGTCGTGACGCGTCACCCGCGCGCGCAGACGGCCGCGTGCGAGCCGGATCGCGAGGTCGGTGCCGGCGGGCGCCTGCGCTGCGTCGGTCACGATCGCGCCGTCCTCCGCCCGCGTGGCGATCGCGTAGCCGCGCGCCAGCGTCGCCAGCGGGCTCACGGCCTGCAGGCCGCGCGCGGCCGATTCGAGGCCGGCCCGCGCGAGTGCGAGCCGGTGCCGCAGGGCGGGCCGCAGGCGCGCGTGGGCATGCGCGAACCGCTGCGACAGCGAGACCACCCTTGCGGCCGGCGACCGGGCGGCCAGTTCCGCCGCAAGCCGCGCGACGCGGTCGCGGCGCGAGGCCAACAGCCGCACGGCCGCATTGGCAGCCCGCAGCTGCAGCTCGTCGAGGCGCTGGGCGCGCTGCGCCAGGGCCTGCGCGGGATGCAGCGACTGCAATCGCCGCCCCGCGCGTGCGACGGCCTCCTGCCGCTGGCGCAGCGCGCGGCTCGCGGCGCCGGCAAGCCGCCGCGCCGCGAGTTCGAAGGACGCGATCCACGCGGCCGCGTCCGGGACGGCCAGTTCGGCCGCGGCCGAGGGCGTCGGCGCACGAACGTCGGCGACGAAGTCGGCGATCGTGAAGTCCACCTCGTGGCCGATGCCGCAGATCACGGGCAGCTCCGTGGCCGCGATCGCGCGGGCGAGCGATTCCTCGTTGAACGCCCACAGGTCCTCCAGCGAGCCGCCGCCGCGGACCAGCAGCAGCACGTCCACCTCGGCCCGCGCGTCGGCCAGCGCGAGTGCGGCCGCGATGTCCCGCGCCGCCCCGGCGCCCTGCACCGGCACGGGATACAGCAGCACCGGCACCACCGGGCAGCGCCGGGCGAGCACGTGCAGCACGTCGCGCAGCGCCGCGCCGGTCGCCGAGGTCACCACGCCGATGCGGCGCGGGAATCGTGGCGGCGCGCGCTTGCGCGCGGCGTCGAACAGGCCCTCTGCGGCCAGGCGCAGCTTCAGCGCCTCGAAGCGCCGCCGCAGCTCGCCTTCGCCGGCCTCCTCGAGGTGGTCCACGACCAGCTGGTAGTCGCCGCGCGCCTCGTACAGCCCGACGCGGGCCCGCAGCAGCACCTGCATGCCGTCCCGCGGCGCCGCGCGCACCAGCAGGTTGCGCTGCCGGAACATGGCGCAGCGGACCTGCGCGGCCTCGTCCTTCAGCGTGAAGTACCAGTGGCCCGAGGCCGGGCGCGACAGGTTCGACAGCTCGCCGGTGATCCACAGCGAGGGCAGGCCGGCCTCCAGCAGGCCGCGCGCCTCCCGGTTCAGGCGGCTGACCGTGTAGATGTCCCGGCCGCCGGGGTCCTGCATCGTGCCTGCGGGCATGCGCTCATGGTAATATGCGCCGCTTCCTTATATGCGCATTCTCCAGGAAGCACTCACCTTCGACGACGTCCTGCTGGTTCCGGCGTATTCGGAGGTGCTGCCGCGCGAGGTCGATCTCGGCACCCGCCTGACGCGCGGCATCCGGCTCAACCTGCCGTTCGTCTCGGCCGCGATGGACACGGTAACCGAGGCGCGCCTCGCCATCGCGCTCGCCCAGGAGGGCGGCATCGGCATCGTCCACCGCAACATGACCGCCGCGGCCCAGGCGCGCGAGGTCGCACGCGTCAAGAAGCACGAGAGCGGGGTCATCAAGGACCCGATCACGATCCGCCCCGATGCGACCATCCGCGACGTGATCGCGCTGACCCGCGCCAAGGGCATCTCCGGCCTGCCGGTCACCGGCGACGACAACCTGGTGCTCGGGATCGTGACGCACCGCGACATCCGCTTCGAGGAGCAGCTCGACCTGCCCGTGTCGCGGGTGATGACGCCGCGCGACAAGCTGGTGACGGTGCGCGAGAATACGCCTCGCGAGGAAGTGCTGCAGCTGCTGCATCGCCACCGCATCGAGAAGGTGCTGGTGGTGGACGAGAGCGGGCGCCTGAAGGGCATGGTCACGGTGCGCGACATCCAGAAGTCGCGCGACTTCCCGCGCGCCTGCAAGGACGAGCACGGCCACCTGCGCGTCGGCGCAGCGGTCGGCACGGCGCCCGACACGCTCGAGCGCGTCGCGCAGCTCGTCGAGGCGGGGGTCGACGTCGTCATCGTGGATTCGGCGCACGGCCATTCGCGCGGCGTGCTGTCGACGATCTCGCGCATCAAGCAGGCGCACCCCCTGCTGCAGGTGATCGGCGGCAACATCGTCACGGCCGATGGCGCCCGGGCGCTGGTGGACGCGGGCGCCGACGGCGTCAAGGTCGGCATCGGCCCGGGCTCGATCTGCACCACGCGCGTGGTCGCGGGCGTGGGCGTGCCGCAGGTGACTGCGGTCGCGACGGTCGCCGCCGCGCTCGCGGACACCGACGTGCCGCTGATCTCCGACGGCGGCATCCGCTACTCGGGCGACGTCGCCAAGGCGATCGCCGCCGGCGCCCACGCGATCATGATCGGCGGGCTGTTCGCCGGCACCGAAGAGTCGCCGGGCGAGGTCGAGCTCTACCAGGGCGCGTCCTACAAGTCCTACCGCGGCATGGGTTCGCTGGGCGCCATGTCGCAACGCCACGGTTCCAGCGATCGCTACTTCCAGGACACGGTGGAAGATCTCGAGAAGCTGGTGCCGGAGGGCGTCGAGGGGCGCGTCCCCTACAAGGGCAGCCTGGTCGCGATCGTGCACCAGCTCGCGGGCGGCGTGCGCGCGGCGATGGGCTACACCGGCAGCGCGGACATCGACGCGATGCGCAGGCGCTGCACCTTCGTGCGCATCACCGGCGCGGGCGTGCGCGAGAGCCACGTGCACGACGTGAGCATCACCAAAGAAGCGCCGAACTACCGGATCGGATGATGGCGGAGCGCCCAGCCGCGGCCCCGGCCGACATCCACGCCCACCGGATCCTGATCCTCGACTTCGGCGCGCAGTACACGCAGCTGATCGCGCGGCGCGTGCGCGAGATCGGCGTCTATTGCGAGATCCTGCCCTGGGACGCGGACGATGCCGCGGTGCGCCGCTTCGGCGCGCGCGGGATCATCCTCTCGGGCGGGCCGGAGTCGGTCACCGACACCGCCCCGCCGCGCGCGCCGGATGCGGTGTTCGCGCTCGGCGTGCCGGTGCTCGGCATCTGCTACGGCATGCAGACCATGGCGGCGCAGCTCGGCGGGCGCGTCGCGCCCTCCGCGCACCGCGAGTTCGGCTATGCCAAGGTGCGCCGCACCGCGCCCTCGCGCCTGCTCGACGGCATCGCCGACGAGGGCGCGGCGGATCCCGCGCTGCTCGACGTGTGGATGAGCCACGGCGACCGGGTCGAGGCCCTGCCGCCCGGCTTCACGGCGATTGCCGCGACCGCGAACGCGCCGCTGGCGGCGATGGCGGACGAGGAGGCGCGCTACTACGGCGTGCAGTTCCACCCCGAAGTCACGCACACGCGCTCGGGCGCCGCCATCCTCGAGCGCTTCGTGCGCGAGATCTGCGGCTGCGATGCGCTCTGGGACGCCGGCAACATCATCGCGCAGTCCATCCCGCGCATCCGCGAGCAGGTGGGCAAGGACGGCGTGCTGCTCGCGCTCTCCGGCGGCGTGGACTCCTCCGTGGTCGCGGCGCTGCTGCACCAGGCGATCGGCGACCAGCTCACCTGCGTGTTCGTGGACCACGGCCTGCTGCGCCTCGACGAGGGCGACCAGGTCATGGAGACCTTTGCGAAGCACCTCGGCATCCGCGTGATCCGCGTGGACGCGGCCGAGCGCTTCTACGCGGCGCTCGCCGGCGAAGCGGATCCCGAGGCCAAGCGCAAGACCATCGGGCGGCTGTTCGTCGAGGTGTTCGAGCAGCAGGCGGGCCGGCTCGAAGGCATCCGCTGGCTCGCCCAGGGCACCATCTACCCGGACGTCATCGAGTCCGCCGGGGCGAAGACCGGCAAGGCGCATGTGATCAAGTCGCACCACAACGTGGCCGGGCTGCCCGAGCGCATGCACCTGAAGCTGCTGGAGCCGCTGCGGGAGCTCTTCAAGGACGAGGTCCGGCGCATCGGCCTGCAACTCGGCCTGCCGCGCGAGATGGTGTACCGCCACCCGTTCCCCGGTCCCGGCCTCGGCGTGCGCATCCTCGGGGCGGTGACCCGGGAAGCGGCGGAACTGCTGCGGCAGGCGGATGCGATCTACATCGAGGAACTGCGCGCCCACCGCCTCTACGATCGCGTCGCCCAGGCGATGGCGGTGTTCCTGCCGGTGCGCTCGGTCGCGGTCATGGGCGACGGACGGCGCTACGACTGGGTGATCGCGCTCAGGGCCGTCGAGACGGTGGATTTCATGACCGCGCACTGGGCGCGGCTGCCGTACGAGTTCCTCGACCACGTCGCGCGGCGCATCGTCAACGAGGTGCGCGGCATCTCGCGGGTCGTGTACGACATCTCCGGCAAGCCGCCGGCGACGATCGAGTGGGAGTAAGGAGCGGCCGGTGCCGCATCGGTCTGTTTCGCGCGGAATCGCGCTGATCCCTTTGGCACGCACCGGCGTAGTGTGACTGTGTCCGCCGGTACCAGCCTGTCGGTGTATGTTCAGTCGTGATCGGGGCATGATGCGTTCCCGCCGCTGCTGGCGCAGATACTCGAGGTGTGCGATGCAACACGTCCCGGTCGGTCGGTTCCATGGACTCGCGGTCCTTGTTCTCAGCGTCGGGCTTACCGCCTGCGCCGCGGACGACGTTCCCACCGGGACCTCGGCCGCGGATGACCGGTTGCAGACGGTCGAGGTCAACGGCGCAGAACTCCACTATCTGGCGCGCGGGGAGGGGCCGGCAATCGTGTTCGTCCACGGGGGACTCGCCGACTACCAGGAGTGGTTGCCGGTAATGGAACAGATCGAGGGGCGCCACGCGACGATTGCCTATAGCCGCCGCCACAGCTTTCCGAACCGTGACAATCCCGTCAGTCCGGATCATTCCCCGCTGACCGAAGCGGACGATCTGGCGGCGCTGATCCGCGAGCTCGGGGTCGCTCCGGCGCACGTCGTGGGCACTTCCTACGGCGCATTTACCGCGCTCGCCCTTGCACTGCGTCATCCGGGCAAGGTGCATTCGCTGTCGCTGGTCGAGCCGCCGCTGGTGAGCTGGCTGCCCGCGATCGAGGGCGGTCAGGCGGTGTACGACGAATTCCAGGAATCCCTGGTCACGCCGGTGCGTGCGGCGTTCGAGGCGGGAGACCGCGACGCCGCGTTCGCGATCACGATCAGTTACTTCGCGGGTCCGGATGCCATGGCGCACATACCTGCGGAGGTGCTGGCGTCCCTGCGCAGCAACCTGCGGGACTGGGAAGTGATGTTCCGGTCCACGGAACTGTTGCCGGACATGCGCCGCGAGACGCTGCGTGAACTGCAGTTGCCGGTGCTGATGCTGAGTGGCGCAGACAGCTACGAACTCGGGCAACTGATCGATGCCGAGCTCGAACAGGTCATTCCCGGGGTCCGGCGCGTGCTGGTGCCGGATGGGACGCACGACGCCTGCGTTGAACACCCGGCATTCTGCGCCCGCGAGATCAGCGCGTTCATCGAGGGCCTTGGCAGCTGAAGTCGAATTTCGCTGCTCGAATCATGGGCTGATGGTCCAGCCACAAGCGGCGTGGCCGCACGGGGGCAGGTGCGCTGCCGGCTGACGACGCCCTGCCGTGACGGTTGCGGGGAGACTGGTACGGCGCGAGTCCGGGCCACCCACCGCGGCGTGGCGCTGTAGACTGGGCGGCAGTCTCGCGGCCGCGTGCAGCATATGAAGGCATTGCTCTTCGGGGTGCTCATGCTCGGCGCGACAGCCAGCGTCGCGACCGGCCAGGAGCTCGTCACGCTGCTGCCCTCGCCGATCCAGCTGTCCTCCCGGATCGGACCGCTGGAGTTCGACGGCAAGCCGAGCAAGTACGACGATCCGCGCCTCGGCGTCAGCTATGGGTACAACGCGCCGGGCGCGGCACTCACCATCTACGTCTACGACGCCGGCGTCGCGGAAGTTCCCGACGGCGCCGATTCGATTGCCGTCTGCCGCGAGTTCGAGGACGCGAAGCAGGGCGTGCGCGGGTCACCGGCCTACGGCAACACGCGGTTCAGGTCGGAGCATCTCGTGCGCCTGGCACCGCCGGAAGACGCGCCGCTTGCTCGCGAGGCGGTATTCGAGATGGATCGCGAAGGCCGGCACCTGATCTCCTATTTGTGGATCACGGGCGTCGCGAAGCACTTCGTGAAGCTGCGGTTCACGATGGTCGCGCCGCCGCGCGATGAGGTCCTGGAAGCGCGCCGCACCGTTCTCGACGCAGTGGGCGCCGCCATGCGCCCTCATCTCGCAGCGGTCGCCGCGGCTGCCGGGAAGAAGTCGGGGGATGGCGCAGCGCTGACCGTGACCCTGAACCAATCGGGCGGCGCCGACATGATCACCGGCCTCAGCTATCTCATGGTGTTGAGCGCAATGGCGGAAAAGGAACCGGAGAGCGCTCCGGCATGCGGCGGCGAGTACGTGCCCGCGTTCGGGAAGGCTGTCGCAGCCTGGGAAACCGCGCTGGCCATTCTGGACGAGTCGGGCGGCGGCTCCCGGTTCGCGAGGACGCTGGCTGCGGCGAACAAGGCGGGAATGATCGAGGAATTCGTCTGGATCGAACTTCATCGCGAGCAATGGGGCGCGACGCCTCCGGACGGACTCGCGCTGGGTGAGTACGCTGCGTGGCGGAAGAAGAACATGAAGAACATCAGGATCCCGGACTTCGGCGCGGTGACCTTCGACCGCCCGCGTCCGCTGCCGCTCGAAGACCGGCCATAGCCCGCCGGTTGCGTCCGAGTGCCTCATCCGGCGGACGGCCCGGCCGGAGGCGGGGATTCTGGCGAATCAGCCAGCACGAGGCAGGCATCGGCCGCTGGCACTCGCCGGAACCGGGGCTTTGAACTTACTATCCGCCCGAGCCGCCATGAATCTGATTCTGTTCGCCGCCGGACTTGCCGCGCTGATCGTGGGCGCGTCGTTGCTGGTCCGCGGTGCATCCAGGCTCGCGCTGTCGCTCGGCATCTCGCCGCTGGTGGTCGGGCTCACCGTGGTGGCCCTCGGCACCAGCTCGCCGGAAGTCGCGGTGTCCGTCGGCGCCGCCCTCGACGGCCGCACCGACCTGGCGGTCGGCAACGTGGTCGGCAGCAACATCTTCAACGTGCTGTTCATCCTCGGGGTCTCGGCGCTGATCGCACCGCTGATCGTGCAGGTGCAACTGATCCGCCAGGAAGTGCCGGTCATGATCGGTGCGAGCGTCCTGCTCATCGCGCTCTGCGGCGGCGGCGCACTGACGCGCCTCGAGTCCGGATTCCTGCTCGCGCTGCTGGCGGCGTACGTGACGCTGCTCGTCGTGCAGTCGCGCCGCGCGTCGGCGGCCGAGCAGGCGCAGATCACGCCCGACGTCGTGCGGCGCGGGGATTCAGCCACTTGGGATCGACACCGGGGTGTGCAGGCGATGCTGGTAGCCGCCGGTCTGATTCTGCTGGTGCTCGGTTCCGACTGGCTGGTGACCGCCGCGGTGGCGTTCGCGCGCGCGCTCGGCGTGAGCGACACCGTGATCGGGCTCACGATCGTCGCCGCGGGCACGTCGTTGCCCGAGGTGGCCGCGTCGGTGACTGCGGCGCTGAAGGGCGAACGCGACATCGCAGTCGGCAACGTGGTCGGCAGCAACACGTTCAACATTCTCGGCTGCCTTGGACTTGCCGGCCTGGTCGCGCCGGGTGGACTGCCGGTGGCTGCCGCGATCCTGAACTTCGATCTGTGGGTGATGCTTGCAGTCGCCCTGGCATGCCTGCCGGTGTTCTTCACCGGGCGTGAGATCGCACGCTGGGAAGGGGCGCTGCTGTTGGGCTACTACGTCGCCTACACGGCGTACGTCGTGCTGGCGGCGCAGCAGCACGACGCATTGCCGTTGTTCTCGCAAGCCCTGTTGTGGTTCGCCGTGCCACTGACGCTGCTGGGGATCGGCGTGTCGCTGCACTCGTCGCGGCGGGCGTCCTCCGGCTCGCAGGATCGCATGCGGTAAGTTCCGCGACATCGGTACTGCTGCCGCTGCAGGCGCGTGCGTGCTGCGAGAGACTGCCGGTTGCGGGGAGATTGGCGCGGCGCATCCGGATGACGGCCCGGCCCGGCGCGCGAATTCTGGTGAATCAGCCGGCGATTCGCCGACGCGCTCTCGATGCTTTCGCCGTTGTTGATCCGCCACATGAACTGCGGTCACGCGCCGGCAGAAGTATTCGGACTTGCCAACGGCTGGAAGTCTTTGCAGGCGTCCTGTCTATCGGGATTCCTCGGGGTATCGTTTGGCCACGCAAACTGGCCAAGCTGGCGAGCCACTGTTGTCCATGCACAACGCGGGGGCGCGCCCTTACTGGAGGAACGATGACTAGTCGCATATTGGCGCGCGCGGTACGGGTCGCGCTTGTTGCAACCGGTGCGGCGGCCACCAGCCTTTACGGCGCATCGGGCGCCGCGCAATCCGAGCAGGCGCAGACCGAGCTGGGCGCCATCGTCGTCACCGGCTCGCGCATCGCGCGGACCGAGACCGAAGCATCCATCCCGACGGTTTCGATCGATGCGGCGGAACTCGCGAGCAAGGGCTACGAGAACCTTGCCGACGTGTTCGTCGCGATGCCGCAGTTCACGCCCTCGTTCGGGGCCTCCCGCACGCAGTCGACGTTTTCCGGCGTCGCCACCTCGGGCCTCAACCTGGCCAACCTGCGAAACCTGGGAGGTTTCCGGACGCTCACGCTGATCAACGGCCGACGCGTGCCCGGCGGAACCTCGACATCAACCAGCGTGGACTTCAACACGATCCCGTCCGCCAACGTCGAGCGCATCGAGGTTCAGACCGGCGGCGCGTCCGCCGTGTACGGCGCCGACGCGGTCGCCGGCGTGGTGAATATCGTCACCAAGAAGAACTTCAACGGCATTGAGATCGGCGCGTCCTATGGCGAGGCCGGCGAAGGCGACAATCGCAACCCGAGTGGCTACATCATGTTCGGCGGTGAGTTCGGCCAGGGCGGCCATGCCCTCTTTACCGCGCAGTACGACGAGCAGAGCCTGGTGAGCTGCGCGGATCGCGAGTTCTGCGCGGACGATTTCGTCTGGCTCACGCCGGGCACGCAGGTCGTCGGGCCGAATGCCCGCTCCGGAGTCGGGCTCGGCGGGCGCTTCTTCGCCGGCGCCACGAGCTACGTGACACGTAACGGCAGCATCACCGACGCCAACGGCAACCTGATGCCGTTCAACACGGCGATCGACGGCTACAACCGCAATGCGAACCGAGACATCGCGATCCCGACCGAGCGAACCATGTTCGCGGCGGACGTCGAATACCCCATCGCCGAGCGGATCTCCGCATTCGCGGAGTACAACTATGGCAGCGCCGAGATTGACTCGCGGTTCGAGGCTCACCCGTTCCAGTCGCAGCAGGCGGGCAGCCTCTTTGGTGGCTCGCCGACCGTGGCCGGCCTGCAGGCCACGATCCCGATCGACAATCCATTCGTGCCGACGATCCTGAGGGACGCCGTCCTCGCCGCGAATCCGGCGGCCACCGCGATCACCTGGTGGCAGCGCATGGCGATGTTCGAGGATCGCGGCGCGAGCAACAGCCGCGACTCGACGCGAGCAGTAATCGGTTTCAAGGGGGACCTGGACCTGTTCGGCAGTCCCTGGAACTGGGAAGTCGCGCACGTCTACGGCCGCACCCGCGTGGCCCTCGGCACCGAGGGGCTGGTCAGCACCGAGATGCTGTACTACGGCCTGCGGGTGGAACCGGATCCGGCCAACGCCGGGCAGTTCCGCTGCGTCGACGCCGGCGCGCGCGCACGAGGTTGCATCCCGATCAACCCGTTCAACTACACCGACGCGATGCTGGATGCCCTGCGCCGCAACTCGGACTCAGAGGGCACCCAGAGGCTGGACAATACGGTCGCGTGGATCAGCGGCGCGGCCTTCGACCTGCCGGCGGGTCCGGTGCGCTTCGCCCTCGGCGCCGAGCAGCGCGAGCTGTCGGGCTACCTGGATTACGACCCGCAGATCAACGGTGGCACGACCACGGGCAACCAGATCCAGGACGTCCAGAAGTCCACGATCCGGACCCGCGAGGCGTTCATCGAAACCCTGGTCCCGGTCCTGCGCGACCTGCCGCTGGTCAGAACGCTGGATCTCGAGGCCGCCTTCCGGACCACCGCACCCAGCTTCTCGGTTCCCAACCGCATCGCCGGCGACGACAGCTACGACACCTGGAAGTACGGCCTGAGCTGGGCCCCGATCGACGACCTGCGGTTCCGCGTCATGCAGGCGCGTGCCGCGCGCTCGCCGAATCCGGGCGAACTCTCCGGCATCGGCCAGACCTTCGGCGTGATCAACGATCCCTGCACAGCCGCCCGGCGCAACACCGGTCCCAATCCGGCGGCGCGCGCAGCTGCGTGCACGGCCGCAGGGGTGCCCGCAGATTACGCTCCCGGCCAGATCATCGAGCAGAGCGTGGCCGGCCTCACTGGCGGCAATTCGGACCTGGTGCCGGAGGAAGCCGACACGCTGACCTACGGCCTGGTCTGGACGCCGTCGTTCGTCGAGGGCCTGTCGGTCACCGTCGATCGCTTCGACATCGAGATCGGCGGCGTCATCGACGTGGTGGCGCGGCAGACCGCAGCGAATTACTGCTACGACTTCGGCCTGTTCTGCAACGCCGTGACCCGCGGGACGAGCCCGCTGCTTCCCGGCGCGAACTACGTGCTGACGGCCGTCAATCAGCAGCTGCAGAACGTGGCGGAGTACAGCATCAGCGGCATCGACGTCGGCGCCACCTACGGGTTCAGCATGGGCCGTTTCGGCGCCCTGAACTTCAACCTGAGCGCGGTGTTCTACGACCAGGCCCGGAAGCTGCCGTTGCCGGGCGCGGCGCCGATCGAGCTGAAAGGCTCGGCGGGCGGCGATACGGCCGACACCGGGTACATCGAGGAGCAGGTGACTTTGCTGACGAGCTACCGACTGGGCAAGTTCTCGACGATGTGGGATGTCCGCTACCTGGGCAGCAGCGAGATGGCGTACTTCAGCAGCGCTGCGGGATTTCCGTCGATCGGCGCCAGGGACTACCACGCCCTGCGATTCGGCTACGACTTGCGCGAGGGCAGCGAGGTGTACGTCGGCGTCACAAACCTGTTCGACCAGGATCCACCCTTGCTCTGCTCGGGCTGCTCCGGCACCCAGGCTCTGGACACCATCCCGGGCTACTACGACGTCTTCGGCCGCTCGTGGTATGCCGGGGTGCGCCACCGGTTCTGAACTGCGCCCGAGACGGTTCCTGCCTCCAGCGGCGCCCCTCGGGGCGCCGCATTACTTTCATTGCCAGGGCTCCCAGATCGCGAAGGCGATGCCGGGCCGATAACGGCAGGATCCTGACGCATCTGCGGCACGACCCGGGGCGACAGCCTGCCGCTTCCACCTCGCAGCGTGCTCGTGCGCCACCCGGCCGACGGCCCGGCGCGGAGATTCCGGCCCCATCCGCCGGCGGGAAAGCCGTCATCAGCCCGTGGCGCTCGCCGGGACAGGTGCTTTGAACCTACTATTCGCCCGCGGCACTGCGGCATGCGTCGCTGGGGGCGGAGGCCGACCGTCTGGCAGGCTGGTCAGCGAGGGGAGACAATCATGGGCAACCTCGGGATCGTCCATGTGCACGTGATTGGGTGCGTGCTGGCAATCGGCGCGGCCGCCGCCGCCGCCGATTCGGTGTGCAACAAGGGATACCGTGACACGTCAGCCGCGGAACGGGCCACGATGGTGCGAATCCTCGACGCCGTGCGCCCCGCACTGCCGGCCGCGCCGCAAGGCTGGGTCATCGTCAATGACGACCCGCCGTCCGTGCCGGGCGGTCTGTGCATGGATTACGAGCGCAAGCCCTGGTCCTACGGCTACTCGCGGACCTACCGGCGCACCGACAAGAACGACGAGATCGACCGGGCGACGCGCGCAGCGGCGGATCTCATGCAGGCGGACATGGTGAAGAAGCAGCCGCGCCTGGATGCGATCATGGCCCGAAACCAGGCGCTGTCGAAACAGCAGGTTGCGCTCATCGAGAAGGGTCAGATGGAACGAGCTCTGGCGCTCAATGAGCAGCTGGCATCGCTGCAGGACGAGTACAGGAAAGTCGCGGACGAGGGTGACGCACGACTGCGCGGCGAGGCGATGATGATCGAAGCCATGCGCGACATCGAGTTCAGCGTCTCGGTGCGCGTGAATCCCTGGGGCGAGTCACCGGCAGCCGCCGATACCACGGCGGTCACCGTGACCGGCAATCCGGTCGCGGCCTACCGCTGGAACAGCCGGCGCGAGGATTCCCGGCAGGGTGGGGCCGTGGTGGTGTACGGCCGGTGGCGCGCGACGGCCAGCGGCAGTCTCGGCCTCGTCGCCCACGGCCACGTGCCGGCGAACGCCGTGCATGGCATCTCGGTTCACGTTGATGCCGACGAAGAGCGCCTGGATTCGGTCATCGCAGCGATCGACTTCAACGCGCTCGAGAGACTGTTGCCGCCCTGAGCGGGGTCCCGCACGGCTGATGCAGGCGCCGTTTGATACCATGCGTGGGCGTTTCCGTATCCCCACGAGGCTGGCTCCAGACAACATGAATCCGCTCACCGTGAGGGGCGCGGCACCGGCGCTGCTCGCAGGCATGTCGCTGCTCTGCGCCTCCTGCGCAACGATGCAAGGCGCGCCGGACGAGGCAGAGCCGCCATTCGTGAGCGAGGAGCCTGTCACGCCGCTGGAGCCGGAGGTCGCCGCTTCCCGGGACGACCCGCCTCACGCGCAGGCCGTGGAAGGCGAAGTCCCGCTCGCCGTCGCCGAGTCGGAGCCCGCTCAGGACACCGCGCCCCTCAAGGAGCTGGACGAGCTGGTCGTCAGGGCCCAGCGTCACGACCAGATCCGGGACCTGGTGTCCCAGGCTCGCTCGCTGCTGCAGGACTTCGAGCTGGAGTACGCGTTCACGGGCAAGGGCAGGAACGAGACACTCCGCGGCCGCCCCGTGGCCTTTGCCCTGTGGAGCGAATCGAGCAAGGAATGGACCATTGCGCGCATCGAGATTCCCCGCCCGCCGGTGAACTGGAAGCCCGGACGCAAGCCGCTGCGCTTCACCCTGCACACCCCGGGAATCGAGGCGCAGCACATCAAGGGCACCGGTGCCGAGCGACTGATGTTCGCCTTCTCCCGGGACGGCGAGCCGCTCAAGGTCTACGGCAGGAAGTTCCCGGTGTTCGACAGCGCACTGATCAGGAAGAAGCGCTGGAGGGCCGTGGCCGAAACGGCGCGACCCATCATCTATCTGCCGTTCACCGAAGACACCTTCGATTCCCATTTCGTCAGCGGCGGCCGCGAGTTCCTGCTGTCCACCGCGCAACGAGCCATCGACGAGTTGCGCCTGGCCGATGCGCCGTCGGTCGCGTTCCCCGGCGAGGCCCTGGCGGATGTCGTGCCGGCATCCGTCATCGCCACGCTGGCCGTGATCGAGCAGACCGATGACGCCGACTTCGCCAGGAGGCGGGAGGACGCATTTCACGAGGTCATGAACCAGTACGGCCTCAAGCGCGGCGAGGCTTACCGCTACAGCGTTTCCAGCGCTTCGGCCATCGGTCCCATGCAGTTCACCAACCGCAAGGGCAACGGCACCTACGCGATGGTCGTCAGGCGCTGTCCCGCGGCGCGGCTCGACCCGGACTTCGAGCGCGGCGCGACGGACCTGCTCAACGCCATGAAGGCCGCCATCTGCCTGTTCGACATCGAGCTGCGGCAGATGCGCGCGGACATCCGCATGGCCTACCGCGACAACAAGGAGGTCCTGGGCATCTTCCCGGTGGCTGCCTACAACGGCGGGCCCCGGAACGTGACCAGGCTCTACAACGTCATGAACCGGATGAAGGTGAAACTCGCCGAGCTGAGCCGCCCGGGCGAACAGCCGCCGAAGCCGGTGCCCTGCCCATGCGTGTGGAAGGAGGACGCATCGGGCGTCCGCCCGGTGACGATCCCGCGCTACAACAACGAGAACCGCTGGTACATCGAGAAGTACCAGGCCATCCTGGGCATGTTCGAGGAGCCGGAGCAGGGATAGCCCGGCGCGGCAACAGGCTGGTTCAGCCCTCCCGCGCCAGCAGCATCTGCACGTCGCCGAGCCGCCGGTCGGCGAACCCCGCCTCGCAGTAGCACAGGTAGAACTCCCACATCCGGATGAAGGTCTCCGGGTAGCCCATCGCGCGCACGGCGTCGAGGCTGTTGAAGAAGTTTGCGCGCCAGCGCGCCAGCGTGGTCGCGTAATGCGGGCCGATGTCCTGCAGCGCGACCATGCGCAGGTCGGACGAGTCCGCCATCGCCTGCGCCATCGCGCTGATTGCCGGGAGGCAGGCGCCCGGGAAGATGTAGCGCTTGATGAAGTCCACCTCGTCGCGCGTGCGTGCGTAGTGGCGGTCGGCGATCGTGATCGTCTGCAGCAGCATGCGCCCGCCCGGGGCGAGCCGCTCGGCGCACTGGCGGAAGAAGGTCCCGTACTGGCGGTGGCCGATGGCCTCGATCATCTCGATGGACACGGCCTTGTCGTAGGTGCCGGCGAGGTCGCGGTAGTCCTCGAGCACGAGCGTCACGCGGTCCTCGAGGCCGGCGGCGCGGATGCGATCGCGCGCGAGCTCGAACTGGGACGGCGAGATCGTCGTGGTCGTGACACGGCAGCCGTAGCGCGAGGCGGCGTGCAGGGCGAAGCCGCCCCAGCCGGTGCCGATCTCGAGCACGTGGTCGGCGGGCCCCAGCGCAAGTGCGCGACAGATGCGGTCGAGCTTGGCGGTCTGCGCTTCGGCCAGCGTCATGTCCGGCCGCTCGAACAGCGCGCAGGAATACATCATCGTCTCGTCCAGCATCAGCCGGAAGAAATCATTGCCGAGGTCGTAGTGCGCGCGGATGTTGCGGCGGCTGCCGGCGCGGGTGTTGCGGTGCAGCCAGTGCGCGAGCCGGCGCAGCAGCGACGACAGTCGGGCGAGGCCGCTCTCCATGCCGTCGAGGACGTCGTGATTCAGCAGCATCACGCGCATCAGCGCCGTAAGGTCGTCCGCGCGCCAGTGGCCGAGCATGTACGACTCCGCGGCGCCGACCGAGCCGCCCCAGGCGACTTCGGAATAGAACGCCGGGTCGCGCACCGTGATCGTTGCCTCGGGCCCGGTGCCGTCGCCGAATGCGTGAACCGCAGCGCCTTCGCGCAGCCGCAGCAGCCCGCGCGTGAGCATGCCGAGCCGCGCCAGCACCGCATGCCGGGCGGCGGTCCCCAGGAGATTCGGCCGCGGCGCAGCCCGGGAGAGTTCGATCAGGGTGGTGTCGTTCATGCGGTCTCCTGCGGGAGGCGCCTGTCGGGATGGACGTGGAAGGGCGCGCGCTTGCGCCAGAGCCGCAGCGCCTGCCAGTAGATGCGGCCGAGCACGGTGAGCGCGGCGAACGGCTGGCGTGCCAGCATGGCCGCGAGGCTCCCGGCCGTGATCTCGCGGCGCCGCAGCACGAGCGAGGCGTCGAACAGCTTGCGTCCCGCCCGCCGGTTCTCCATGCGCACCGCGAGCCGTTCCCCGGGCATCGAGAAGCGCCAGTCGTAGTCCAGGTCCATCGGCATGAATGGCGAGACGTGGAAGGCCTTGGCGAGGCGGAAGCGCAGTTGAGCATCCGGTGCGGCACCATCGGGCGCGCGCAGCACGTAGGCATGGCGCTCGTTCCACGGCGTGTTGGTGACCTCGGCGACGATCGCCTCGACGCGCCGGTCGTCGGCGTCGAAGCAGTAATAGAAGCTCACGGGATTGAAGCAGAAGCCGAAAGTGCGCAGCTGCGTGAGCATCCGGACGGGCCCCACCGGCCGGATGCCGGTCTCCTGCTCGATGCGGCCGCGCACGGCCGTTTCGAGGGGCACGGACGGATCGCCGAGGTAATCCGCGCGGCGCAGCCAGGCGGGCGCCGGGCGGCGCGTGGACCACAGCCAGCGGCCGCAGAACACCTGGTCGAGCTCCGCGAGATCGAGCCAGGCGAGCGTCACGCGGTAGCCGAATGCGTGCGGCACCGGCGCATGGCGGCGGTGGCTAAGCCGACCGGTGTAGAGCGCGCTGTGCATGGTCCTGCTCGAAATGGGCGACGGCGGCTTCCGCGCTCGCCACGCCGTCCTCGTGGAAGCCGTTGCGCCACCAGGCACCGCAGAAATAGGTGCGCCGCGCCCCGTTCAGCTCCCGCTGGCGCGCCTGGGCGGCGACGGAAGCCGGCGTGAACAGCGGATGGCGGTAGACGATGCGCTTCAGGATCCGGGCCGGGTCGATCGCCTCGCTCCTGTTGAGCGTCACCAGCAGCGGCACGGGGGACGTGATCCGCTGCAGGATGTTCATGTGGTAGGTCAGCGCGACCCGGCCGGCGCCTCGCGGCAGCACGTGGTAGTTCCAGGCGGCGTGAGCGAGGCGCCGGCGCGGCAGCAGCCGCTCGTCGGTATGCAGCACCGCCTCGTTGCGCTGGTACGGGATCGCCGCCAGCACCTCGCGCTCGGCGTCGCTGGGGTCCGCGATCAGCGCCAGCGCCTGGTCGCTGTGGCAGGCCAGGAACACGGCGTCGAAATGCTGCGCCTCGTGCCCGCGCGGCTTGACGATGGCACCTCCCGGCAGGCGCCGCACCCGTTCGACGGGCGTCTCGAGGCGGATGCGGTGACGGAACGGCGCCGTGAGCCGCTCGACGTAGCGCGCGGAGCCGCCGGCAACCGTGCGCCACACGGGGCGGTCGTTGACCGTCAGCAGGCCGTGGTTGTGCAGGAAGCGGACGAAGAAGCGCGCCGGGAAGCCGAGCATCGCGGCCGGGTCCGTGGACCAGATCGCGGCGCCCATCGGCAGGACGTAGTGCTCGCGGAACGCGCGGCCGTAGCGGCCGCGCTCGAGCAGCTGTGCCAGCGGCAGCTCCCCTCCCGGCGTGGCCAGCAGGCGCGGCGCCTCGCGGTTGAAGCGCAGGATGTCGCGCACCATGCCGAGGAAGGCGGGGCGCAGCAGGTTGCGCCGCTGGGCGAACAGCGCATTCAGCGAGGTGCCGTTGTACTCGAGCCCGGTCGCCTCGTCGCGCACCGAGAAGCTCATGCTGCTCTCCTGCGTCGCCACGCCGAGCGAGGCGAGCAGGGCGGAGAATCGAGGATAGGTGCGGTCGTTGTAGACGATGAAGCCCGTATCCACGGCGTGGCGCCGGCCCGCGACCTCGACCTCGTGCGTGTGGCTGTGGCCGCCCGCATGCGAGGCGGCCTCGAACACGGTCACCTCGTGCGCCCGGTGCAGAAGGTGCGCAACCACGTTGCCGGCGATGCCGGCGCCTACGATCGCAATCCTCATTACTGCAGTTCGCGCGGCCGGTCCCAGCGCTGCGGGACCCGCTGGATCTTCGAGACGTCGTAGCCCTGCCCGGCGAGGAAGCCGAGGATGCGCTCGTAGTCGGGCGCGGGGATCTCGGGCTCGCGGGCCATGATCCAGACGTAGTCGCGCGCCTGCCGGCCGATGACGGTTTGCGTGTAGCCGTCATCGAGCCAGGCGATGCGGTAGTCCGCCTTGACGGGCCAGACGAACTGCATCCCCCAGACCGCGTTGCCGCTGCCCTCGCGCACGAAGCCGCGCGGCGTGTAACGCTTCTCCTTGCCGTCGAAGGCGCCGGCACGGAATGTGAAAGTCGTCTCGATCGTGCCGTCCTCCGCGAGCCGGTAGGACTCGACCGCGTTGTGCGCGCCCTTCTCGATGAAGGTCGGAATGTTGGCGATCACGTACCAGTCGCCCATGAAACGCGCGAGGTCCACCTCGCCGGCGAGCCCCAGGGGCGGGTGCTCCTCGCCGCGGCAGCCGGCGAGCAGGAGCGCGGCGATCAGGATCGGGCGTGCAGACATGCGGATTGCTCTCCTCATTGCAGTTCGTAGCGAAGCCGGCGGCCGCCCGCGGCCGGCGCCTCGAGCGCCACCCAGCGCCCGTCGGCATACCAGAGGTCAATGGCAAGGCCCGGACCGCTGATGCGGTGTCGCTCCGCGGGCCGCGGCTGTCCGCGCACCGGGACGGTCTCCCGGCCCTGGGGCGTGATCCGGACCGGCACCAGTTCGCCGGTCTGGCTGTTCAGCAGCCGCTCGGCTTCGAGGATGCGCGGATCCCAGTACGCGAAACTCATGACGCAGCCGTCGTGCAGGCCGATGCCGGCGGGCCCGGTCACCGCCAGCCGGCCGTCCTGCGAGCTCGCGCTCACGGCGATGCGCTCGCCGTTGGTCTCGGTGCGCGAGCTGAGCGACTGCAGGCAGCCGTCCCGCCAGCGCTCCACGGCCTCGTGCGCGTAGCGGAAGGCGCTGATGAACAGCACGCGCACGTCGAACTGCGCCTCGCTCCTGAGCACGAGGGTTTCGCCCGCACCCTCGAGCGTGAAGCGGTGGCGGCCGATCTCGCGGCCGTCCAGCAGCACGCGGAAATCCCAGTCGCCGGTGGCCGCGAGTGACGGCGGCGTTCCCGCGAGCAGCAGGAGCAGGGCAGCCAGCGGACGCATCAGGGCTCCCGCAGCGGGCCGGGGAAGAAGGCGCGGGTGCGCCGGACGTAGTCACGGTAGGCCGGACGGCGTTCGCCGATGTCCTTCTCGAGCAGCGTGACGCCGGATATCCGCAGCAGCAGCAAGGACATCAGCAGCGGCGAGAACAATGTCCACCAGCCGCCGGCACCGGCCGCGACCAGGTAGAAACCCCACCAGACGCAGAACTCGCCGAAGTAGTTCGGGTGGCGGCTGTAGCGCCAGAGCCCGCGATCCATGACGTACCCCGCATGGGCCGGGTCCGCCTTGAAGCGCGCGAGTTGCCAGTCGGCGACCGTCTCGTAGGCGATGCCGAAGGCAGCGAGCGCGGCGCCCGTCCAGTCCAGTGCCGTGAGCGGGCCTGGACTCGCGATGGCCGCTGCCAGCGGCGCCGAGATCAGCCAGGCGAGCACGGCCTGCAGCCCGAACACGAGGTAGAGGCTCTTCCAGGCAAAGCCCGGCTCGTTGCGCGCCCGGATCGCGCGGTAGCGGTGGTCTTCCGGGGCGTTCCA
Source organism: Steroidobacteraceae bacterium (assembly GCA_019634895.1). Classification (GTDB taxonomy): domain Bacteria; phylum Pseudomonadota; class Gammaproteobacteria; order Steroidobacterales; family Steroidobacteraceae; genus SCUD01. The sequence goes on from JAHCAM010000006.1 coordinate 64,512, forward strand.
GTTGCGCGCGGCGAGATGGGCGGAAAGCCGCAGTGCCCAGGCCGCCGTGAGCGCGAGCACCAGCCAGCCGCGCGGCCCGGCCACGGCCTGGAGCGCGAACACGCCCGCCGCCAGCAGCAGGAACAGCGACCAGAACACGTCCACCAGTCCGGCGTTGCAGCGCGCCGTCGAGACCGCCCAGGCCGCGAGCGCGAGGCCGGCGATGGCGGGCAGGGCGGCGAGCCAGAGGGCGGCGACCGGGCTCATCGCGTCGCGTACCCGTCGAGGCGCCGTGCCGCCACGAACAGCAGCGGGCACAGCACCAGCCAGCCGGCGGCGATGGCGGCGAGCGCCGGGCCGGTGGCGACGAATTCGACGGCGCCCAGCCTGCCGCCCGCGTAATAGGCTGCCGGCGCGCCGATCGCGCCGAAGAGCGCCGCCACCAGCAGCCGCGAGCGCAGCAGCCGCATCGAGACGTTGAGCGTGGTGGCGAAGTTGGCCCACAACGCGACCATCCACACGGGCGCCGTGCCGGCGAGCAGCATGCCGCTGTCGAAGCGCAGCCAGCCGGACTGGACCAGCAGCGTCTCGAAGGTCGCGCCGGCCCCGACTGCAAGTGCCAGCAAGGCCAGTTCCGGCAGCGGCCGGGCGGCGCGTGCGAGATGCACAGCCGCGATGACGGCGGCTGCCAGCACGCCGATCCAGGGCAGGTCGCGGGCTGCGCCGAGTACGGCCGCGAACCAGCCGGCCTGGAACAGCAGCGCGTTGGCGATGATCGTCATGGCTGGCACGGGTGCTGCCTCCCGTCAGCGCGCCGGGCGCTCGAAGAGGTAATGGGACACCCACCATTCCTGGCCGCCACGGAAGCCAAAGAGCTCTGCGCAGGCCATGAAGAAGATGCGCCAGCGCTGCAGCCACTGTGCCGCCTGCGCCTCGCCATAGGTGCCGGCGAGCACCGCCAGCGCCTCGCTGCGGCGCGCATCGAGGTTGGCGAGCCAGGCATTCGCCGTGCGCTCATAGTGCCCCCCGTCCCAGCGCCAGCGCGCGACGAGCGTGAGCGCGTCCTGGAAGCGCAGCGCCAGGTCGTCGGAGGGCATCATCCCGCCGGAGAAGAAGTGCCGGCCCATCCAGTCCGACGGCCCGCGATCCAGGAACGGGTAGGGCGTGCTGCGGTGGCAGAACACGTGCATGAAGAAGCGCCCGCCCGGCACCAGCCAGCCGTGCACGCGCGCGAACATGGCGCGCCAGTTGCGCAGGTGCTCGAACATCTCGACCGACACCACGCGGTCGAAGCGCGCTCCGGCGTCGAATCCGTTCATGTCGGCAGTGAGGACCTGCACATTCGCCAGCCCGCGGCGCGCGGCTTCCGATTCGATCCAGGCCCGCTGCGAATGCGAATTGGAAACGGCCGTGATGCGGCTTCCGGCGTAGTGCCCGGCCATCCACAGCGTCAGCGAGCCCCAGCCGCAACCCAGCTCGAGGATGTCCTGGCCATCGGCGAGGCCGGCCCGCTCGCAGGTCGCCGCGAGCGCCGCCGCCTCTGCGCCGGCCAGGTCGCCGCTGCCCTGCGGCCAGTATGCGCAGCTGTACTTGCGGTGCGGGCCGAGCGCGAGACCGAAGAATTCGGCCGGCAGCTCGTAGTGCTGCTCGTTCGCCAGTTCCGGCACCAGCGCAATGGGCGACTCGTCCATGGCGCGCACGAAGTGACCGGCCGACGAAGCGGCACGCTCGCAGTCGTTTGCCGCGATATCGACGAGGCGGCGTTCGCACAGCCGGCGGATGCCGGCGCGGACCACGGCATCGGGCAGGAGTCCCTGCTCGACCCAGCCGAGCGCGGCCTGTGCGACCGCGCTCATGGCCGCGGCGCCTCTCGCGCCAGGGTTGTCGCGACCAGGCGCACGCCGTCCTCGAGTTCGACGCCAAGGGCAACCGCGCCGGCCGCGGCGATCTCGCGCCGGTGGCGCAGGGCGGTCGAGCCGCCGACGAAAACCGGCACGCCGGACTCGCGGACGAGCTGTGGCAGTTCGTCCCTGAAGAAGGACGGCGCCGGGTCCATCGAGGAGGAGATCACCACTGCGTCGCCCTGGCTGCGCCGGCAGGCGATTGCCACGTCCGCCAGAGGCGTGTCGGCGCCGAGCAATACCGTGCGCATGCCGGCGACGTGCGCTTCCAGCGCGAACAGCAGCAGCCCGATCTCGTGCTGCTCGCCTGGTGCGCAGGCGGCGACGAGGCGCGGGCCGGTTGCGTAGCGCATGCGGTGCTGCATGCGGGCGCCCAGCTTGCTGCGCAGGTACATGGCGAAGAAGTGCTCCTCGGCGATCCCGCCGGCGAGGTCGCTCCAGCGCTCACCGAGCCGCACCAGCAGCGGCAACAGCAGCCGCCGGGTGACCTGCTCGACGGGATGCACCGAAAGCGACTCGTCGTAGATGCGGTCGAGATCCTGCTCGTCGAAGCGCGCGATGGCCGCGGCCATGCGCTCGATGTCCTGGAGCCAGCGGTCACCGGCGGCTGGCGACTCCGCTGCCGGCTCCACATCGAGCAGGTCCCGCACGCGCGAAATCGGCACGCCGCGCTCGACCAGCGCCAGCACGCGGCGGATGCGCTCGACATGCTGGTGCGTGTAGAGGCGATGACCCTTGGGCGTGCGCGCCGGGCGGATCAGCCCGTAGCGCCGTTCCCAGGCGCGCAGGGTGACGGCATTGACGCCGGTGAGCGACGAGAGGGTGCGGATCGGCAGCGTAGCGGCGGTCGCGGCGGGCATGCATAGACTCTTGATATAGAACTGATACAAATACTATACAATACGGTGATCAGCAGCAAGTAAATCTATATATGAATGAGACAAATCTTATACACCCGGTGACAACTTGAGCACGGCGCTGGTCTGGTTCCGACGCGACCTGCGCCACCACGACCACACCGCGCTGGCGGCGGCGCTCGCCGCGCATGTCCGGGTCCACTGCGCCTTCGTGTTCGATACCGGGATCCTCGATGCGCTGGGGTCGCGCGCCGACCGTCGCCTGACCTTCATCTGGGACTGCGTCGCGGAACTGAAGGAGGCGCTCGAAGCCGCGGGCGGCGGCCTGCACGTGCTGCACGGGCAGGCACGCACCGAGATTCCCCGCCTGGCGCGCGAGCTGGACGTTGCGGCCGTGTACGCGAACCGCGACTACGAGCCGGCGGCGATCGCACGCGACGCGGACGTGGCGCGCGCGCTGCGTGACCACGGCATCCTGTACCGCGACTGTAAGGACCAGGTGATCTTCGAGCTGGATGAAGTGCGCACGCGGGCCGGCGAACCGTTCGCGGTCTTCACGCCCTACCGCAAGGCCTGGCTCGGGCGGCTGGAAACGCGCCACTACGCAGAACTGACGCCGGGCGGGGACGCCGGCCGGCTCGCGCCTGCCGGCGGCAGCCTGCCGTCACTGGCGGACATCGGCTTCACGCGCGCGGAACTCGTCCTGCCGGCCGGCATGTCGGGCGCCCGGCGCCTGTGGGCCGACTTCCGCGGTCGTCTCGACGCCTATGCCAGCGCGCGCGACTTCCCGGCGCTCGCCGCGACTTCACGGCTGTCTGCGCACCTGCGTTTCGGCACGATCTCGATCCGCGAACTGGTGCGCCACGCCACCGGCTTGCGCAGCGAGGGCGCGCAGTCCTGGCTTTCGGAACTCATCTGGCGCGAGTTCTACTTCGCGGTGCTGGCGGCACGCCCTGACGTCGTGGATCATTGCTTCCGCCGCGAGTTCGACGCGCTCGAATGGGAGGACGATCCTGCGGCCTGGCCGGCATGGTGCGAGGGCCGCACCGGCTATCCGATCGTGGACGCCGCGATGCGCGAGCTCGCGGCGCAGGGCACCATGCACAACCGGCTGCGCATGGTGACCGCCTCGTTCCTGACCAAGGACCTCGGGATCGACTGGCGCCGCGGCGAGCGCTGGTTCGCGGCGCAGCTGCTCGACTACGACCTCGCGGCCAACAACGGCGGCTGGCAATGGTCGGCGTCCACGGGCTGCGATGCGCAGCCCTGGTTCCGCATCCTCAATCCCGCGACCCAGTCGCGGCGCTTCGATCCGCAGGGCGCGTACATCCGCCGCTGGGTGCCGGAACTGGCGCATGTCCCGGATGCCTTGATTCACGCTCCGTGGGAAATGACGCCGCTCGAGCAGCAGGCGGCCGGCTGCATGATCGGGCGCGACTATCCGGCGCCGGTCGTGCGCCACGACGAGGCGCGACAGCGTACCCTTGCACGCTACGGCGCGGTGCGTCGGAGGGCGGAATGAAGGGTGGCGGCGACGTCTACTGGATGCGGCACGCGCTCGCGCTGGCGGCGCGCGCCGAGGCGGAAGGGGAGGTTCCCGTCGGCGCCGTGGTCGTGCGCGGCGACGAACTGCTGGGGGAGGGCTGGAACCGGCCCGTGGCACTCAAGGATCCCACGGCCCATGCCGAGATGCTGGCGCTGCGCGCGGCTGCGCTGAAGGCGGGCGACTACCGGCTCGGCGGCGCGACGCTCTACGTCACCCTGGAGCCCTGCCCGATGTGCGCGGCGGCCGTCGCCCATGCGCGCGTCGCGCGCCTGGTCTTCGGCGCCTGGGATCCGCGCCAGGGTGCTGCCGGAAGCGTGTTCAACCTGGTGACGGCACCGGAACTCAATCATCGCGTGGATGCCTACGGCGGCGTGCTGTCGGAGGACTGCGGCGCCGTGCTCAGGAAGTTCTTCGCGTCGCGGCGTTAGTTCGTGTCGTCCGCGGTCATCCACTTCAGCAGTTCGGCATAGGTCTGGACGTTGCGCACGAAGCCCACCGGCTCCCAGCCGCGGGCGTAGCCGCGCCGCGTCTGCGTGTACCAGCGCTCCTGCGCGAGCAGCGGCAGGGTTTCGCGCACGTCGTCCCAGGAATCCGGGTTGCGCCCGCGACGCTGGGCGAGCACGCGGGCGTCCTCGAGGTGGCCGTAGCCGACGTTGTACGCGGCCAGCGCCAGCCAGGTGCGGTCGGGTTCGGCGATGCGTTCCGGGATGGTCTCGCGGATCAGGCGCAGGTAGCGCGCGCCGCCCAGGATGCTGTCGCGCGCATCGCTGCGGTCGCGCACCCCGACGCGCTGGGCGGTCTCCGCCGTGAGCATCATCAGCCCACGGACGCCGGTCGGGGACACCGCGCGGCTGTCCCAGCGCGATTCCTGGTAACCGACGGCGGCGAGCAGCCGCCAGTCGATGCCGGTGTCGCCGGCCGCTTCCTCGAACCAGGCGCGGTACTGCGGCAGGCGCTCGCGGACGCTGGCCACGAAGTTCGCCGCGTCCACGCGGTCGTAGCGCACCAGTGAGCGGCGGTGACGCTCGAGGATCTGCGCCAGCACGCCGATCGCCGCCAATTCGCGGAAATAGCGCTCGACCTCCCGCAGCAGGTCCGCGCCCTGCGGCGCGAGGGCCCAGGCGATCGACTCGGATTCCGTCAGCTTGAACGCCGGGCGCAGGTCCGGGTGGAAATGCCGGCCGAGCGAGAACTCGGTCGAGTCCGCGACCGTCAGGTCGGCCTCGCCCGCGGCGACGGCCGCCAGCAGGTCCATCTGGTCCTGTCCGTCGACCTCCGTGTACGTGAGCCCGGGCCAGTCGGCGGCCAGGCGCGCGAGCGCCGCGGCATGGGTCGAGTTGCGGATGACCACGATGCGCTTGCCGGCCAGCTCCTGCGGGCCGCGCGGCAGCCGGTCCTGCACGCGGTAGACGATGTGCTGGTCGATCTGCTGGTAGACGGGGCCGAACAGGAAGCGGGCGCGGCGCTCCGGCGTGGCGATGATGCCGGCCGCCGCGACGTGCGCGCGGTTGTGGCGGATCTCCTCCAGCGCGGCGCGGCCATTGTCGGCGAAACGCAACTCCAGGCGCACGCCGAGCCGGCGAGCGAATCCCCGCGCGAGCTCGTATTCCGGGCCCTCCGGGCCGGCGGCGCCCTCGTAATAGGCGAGCGGGCTGTTGCGCGTGACGACCCTGAGCACGCCCTCGAGACGGACCTGCTCGAAACTCCCGGGCATGCGCGAGCAGGTGCCGATCATCAGGCAGAGGACGATGACGCCCGGCACGCCGAAGCGGCTGCGGATGTCCCTCCGCCGCTCGGCGGTCTGCTCGGGCTGCGGTTGCATTGTTGTAGAATACCGCCTCCGGTCGGGCCGTCAGCGACGGCCCGCCGGTTCCCGCACGGAGAGGTACCGAAGCGGTCATAACGGCGCGCACTCGAAATGCGATGGGGGCATTACCGCCCCACGTGGGTTCGAATCCCACCCTCTCCGCCAAAACAAAGGGGACGCGTCCAATTACCGCGGAACGGTAATTGGACGCGTCCCCTTTATGCATCTGCGTGGTTGACGCTTCCGGATTGCGGCACTTACGATGCCGGGCCCGGTCATTCCGATGGTGGCTCGCGTCGGTTCCTCCGCGACGATCAGCCGTGAACCCCGCCAGGCCCGGAAGGGAGCAACGGTAGCGGTGGCATCGGGTGACGGAGGGGCGCCGGCGCGGGCCGCCTCCGGTTCCGGGACGCAGGGCAGCGGCGCCGCGCAAGGGCGGCAAGGGCATCGATGAGCTACCTGGCACTGGCACGCAAGTGGCGGCCGCGCAGCTTCGGCGAGCTGGTGGGCCAGGAACACGTGCGCCAGGCGCTGGTCAACGCGCTCGACTCCGGACGCATCCACCACGCCTTCCTGTTCACCGGCACGCGCGGCGTCGGCAAGACCACGATCGCGCGCATCCTCGCGAAGTCGCTCAACTGCGAGCGCGGCGTGTCCTCGACGCCCTGCGGCGAGTGCGGCGCCTGCCGCGAGATCGACGAGGGCCGCTTCGTGGACCTGATCGAGGTGGACGCCGCGTCGCGCACCAAGGTGGACGACACCCGCGAGCTGCTCGAGAACGTGCAATACCTGCCGACGCGGGGCCGCTGCAAGGTGTACCTGATCGACGAGGTGCACATGCTCTCGTCGCACTCCTTCAATGCGCTGCTGAAGACGCTGGAGGAGCCGCCGCCGCACGTGAAGTTCCTGCTGGCCACCACCGACCCGCAGAAACTGCCGGTCACCGTGCTGTCGCGCTGCCTGCAGTTCAACCTCAAGCGCCTGCCTGCGGCGCTGATCGCCGGGCGGCTGCGGCACATCCTGGAGGCCGAGGGCGTCGCCGCCGAGCCCGAGGGAATCCAGCTGCTGGCGCGTGCCGCGGACGGCAGCCTGCGCGACGCGCTGTCGCTGCTCGACCAGATGCTCGCCTTCGGTGCCGGCCGCGTCACCGAGGCGGACGCGCGTGCGATGCTCGGCACGGTCGCCCGCCAGGACGTGGCGCGCCTTGCGGGCCGGCTTGCGGCAGGCGACGCGCGCGGCCTGATGGAGGCGGTCGCCGACATCGACCAGTTCGCGCCGGACTATGCCGACCTGCTGGACGCGCTGGCGGCGCTGCTGCAGCAGGTCGCGCTGCGCCAGGCGGTCCCGGACCTGCCGGACGCCGAACGCTACGACGCCGGCCTGGTCGCGGAACTGGCGTCACAGATGAGCCCCGAGGACCTGCAGCTCTGCTACCAGATCGCGATCCTGGCGCGCCGCGACCTGGAGCTCGCGCCGGATCCGCGTTCAGGCACGGAAATGTCGCTGTTGCGCATGCTGGCATTCCGGCCGGCGGGCGCCGCGGGCGGCGCGCGCGCGGCCGGATCCGCGCCGACGGCGCAGGCGGGCGCATCCGGCGCCACGATTGCCGCGCCGCAGGCGCCGCCGCCCGCCGCGGCCGCTGCGGGCGATTGGCCGGAGCTGCTCGCCCGCCTGGACCTGCAGGGCGCCGCGCGCCAGCTCGCTGGCAACTGCCAGCTCATGGAGCGCGACGGCAGCCGCTTCCGGTTCCAGCTCGACCCACGCGCGCAGTCGCTGCATACGCGCCAGCAGGAGGAGCGGCTCGCGGCAGCGCTCGGCAAGTTCCTCGGCGCCGCAGTCAGCGTCGAGATCGAGGTGGGCGGGACCGACGACACACCGGCACGGCGCGAGGAGCAGGCCCGCGACGAGCGGCTCGAGCAGGCGCGTGCGGCCATCGAGCGCGACCCGAACGTGCGTGCGCTCCGCGACCGCTTCGGCGCGGTGGTCCAGCCGGATTCGGTCAAGCCGGTCGGGTAGAATGCGCCCATGAAAGCGAATCTCGGACAGCTGATGCGCCAGGCGCAGCAGCTGCAGGCCAACATGCAGAAAGCCCAGGAGCAGCTGGGCGCGCTCGAGGTGACCGGCGAGGCCGGCGGCGGCATGGTGAAGGTGGTCATGAACGGCCGCCACGAAGTCCGCCGGGTGCAGATCGAGCCGGCCGTGGATGCCTCCGACCGCGAGCTGCTCGAGGACCTCATCGCCGCCGCCTGCAACGACGCGGTGCGCCGCGTCGGCGAGGCCGTGCAGCAGCACATGGCGGGCGCCATGGGCGGCCTCGCGCTTCCGCCGGGCGTCAAGCTGCCGTTCTGACGGGCCCGACGTGAAGTATTCCCCCGGCCTGGGCCGGTTGATCGAGGCGCTGCGGGTGCTGCCGGGCGTCGGCCCGAAATCGGCGCAGCGCATGGCCTTCCACCTGCTCGAGCGCAACCGCGAAGGCGGCCGCGCGCTCGCGCGCGCGCTGGAGGACGCCATCGCCGGCACCGTGCACTGCCGGCGCTGCCGCATGCTGACCGACGGCGAGCTGTGCGAGATCTGCTCCGCGCCGCGCCGCGACGCCGCCGTGCTCTGCATCGTCGAATCGCCGGCCGACGTGGTCGCCGTCGAGCAGTCCGGCGGCTACAGCGGCCGCTATTTCGTGCTGATGGGCCACCTGTCGCCGCTCGACGGCATCGGGCCCGAGCAGCTCGGCCTGGCGGCGCTCGAACAGCTGCTGGACCAGGGCGAGGTGCGCGAGGTGATCCTCGCGACCAACCCGACGGTCGAGGGCGAGGCGACCGCGCACTACATCGGCGAACTGGTGCTGCGGCGCGGCATCCGCGCCTCGCGCATCGCGCACGGCGTGCCGGTCGGCGGCGAGCTCGAGTACGTGGACGGCGGCACGCTCGCGCACGCGCTCGCCGGCCGCCAGCTCATCGCCTGACGCGCGGCGCCCGCCGCGCCATCTCCTCGGCCAGTGCCAGCAGCTGCCGGTAGCTCGCCAGGCGCCGCGGCGCGATGGTGCCGGCCTCGGCGGCTGCGGCGACGGCGCAGCCGGGCTCGTGGTGGTGCAGGCAGTCGCGAAAGCGGCAGCCGCCGGCTGCGGCCGCGATCTCCCGGTAGCCGCCCCCGACGTCGCGCGGTTCCGGCAGTGGCGGGGCGAAATCGCGCACGCCCGGCGAGTCGATGAGTTCGCCGCCGGCCGGGAGCCGGTACAGTGACGAGGTAGTCGTGGTGTGGCGGCCCGATTCACTCGCGCGCGTAACCTCGGCCACGGCGGCGGCGACGCCGGGCACCAGCAGGTTGGTCAGCGAGCTCTTGCCGACGCCGGATTGCCCGACCAGCACGCTGGTCTCGCCCGCGAGGCGCAGTGCGAGCGCCGCCGCGCCGTCCGGCGCGCGCTTGCTGGCGCGCACCACCGGGTAGCCGAGCCGCGCGAAATCATCCAGCCCGGCGTCGAGCAGGCCTTCCGCGTCGGGCAGGTCGCTCTTGTTCGCCGCGATGCAGGCCTTGAGTCCGGCCCATTCGGCGGCGGCCAGGTAGCGGTCGCACAGCCCGAAGTCCGGCGCCGGCACCGGCGCCACGACGGCAACGAGCTGCGTCAGGTTCGCGGCCACCGCTTCGCGCTCGCCACGCAGGTTGATGCGGACGAGCTCCGTGGATCGCGGCAGGACCTCGCCGATGATGCCGGTGCCGCCCTCGGTCTGCGCCGGCGTCCATCGCACGCGGTCGCCGCAGACGACCGCCAGACGGCGGCCCTGGAGGCGGCAGTGGACACGGTTGCCGGAGTCGTCCAGCACGACAGCGTCGCGCCCGTGGCTCACGACGACCCGGCCGGGACGTGCGGACGCAACCGGCGGCCGGGTCGTCATGCGTGCCGCGGCGTGAGCCGGCCGATGCGCGCCAGCACCGGCGGATGCGTGGCGTGAAAGGCCGTGTACACCGGATCCGGAGTCAGCGTCGCCGCGTTGTCGCGGTGCAGCTTGACCAGCACCCACGACAGCGCCGCCGCGTCCGCCTGGCGTGCGGCGTAGCGATCCGCCGCATATTCGTTGCGGCGCGACAGCCAGGCGCCGAGCGGCCCGAGCGGCCACAGGAAGGTCGGCGCGACCAGTGCGAACAGCAGCAGCAGCGTGTGCGGTCCGCCGCCGGGGACGCCGAGCGCGGGCTGGAACCACGGCTCCCGGGCGAGCCACGCGAGCAGCGCGAATCCCGCGAGCGCGGCGGCCAGCGAGCGCACGATGCGCCAGGCGACGTGACGCAGGCGGAAGTGGCCGAGTTCGTGGGCGAGCACGGCCAGCACCTCGGCCGGCGCCAGCGACGCCAGCAGCGTGTCGAAGAACACGATGCGCTTGCTGCGCCCGAAGCCGGTGAAATAGGCGTTGCCGTGCGAGCTGCGGCGCGACCCGTCCATGACCTGCACGCCGCGCGGCTCGAAGCCGCAGCGCCGGGCGAGCGCCTCGACGCCGGCGCGCAGTTCGCCGTCCTCGAGCTCTCGGAAGCGGTTGAACAGCGGCGCGATCAGGCGCGGCCAGGCGAAGCCCGCCAGCAGGGAGAATCCGGCCCAGGCGGCCCATGCCCAGATCCACCAGGCGGCGCCCGCGCGCGCCGGCAGCCAGACCAGCAATGCCGCCAGGGGCAGCAGCAGGACCGCGCCGATGGCCAGGCTGCGCAGCCAGTCGAGGGCGAACAGCGACGGCGTCGTGCGGTTGAAGCCGAAGCGCGCCTCGATGCCGAACGTCGCCCACAGGTCGAGCGGCAGGCTCGTGAGCAGGAGCACGAGTGCCACGGCGGCGATGACGGCGACGCCCTGCGCCAGCCCGTCGAGACCCGCCTGTGCGGCCGCGGCGTCGATGGCGGCGATGCCACCGCCGAGTGTCAGCCACAGCAGTACGGCCGCGCCGGCGATCAGGCGCAGCGCGCCGTGACGCGCGTGCGCGACCGTGTAGTCGGCGGCGCGCGCATGCTGTTCCGCCGTGACCGCGGCGGCGAAGGGTTCCGGCACCTGGCCGCGATGCGCGCGCACGGCGCGCACCTGCCGCCGCAGCAGCCACAGCCGCAGCAGGAGTCCGGCGGCGAGCAGCGAAACGAACAGGGCGGAGAAGGGGCGCATGTCTGGAGGCGGAAGCGACTCTAGCCTCTGCTAGACTCAGCGGCAACATGGCCCGCGACGACCGGCTGATCTGGATCGACCTCGAGATGACCGGCCTGGTGCCGGAGACCGACCGCATCATCGAGATCGCGACCGTCGTGACCGACGCGGACCTGCAGCTCGTCGCCGAGGGCCCGGTGATCGCCGTGCGCCAGGCGGATGGCGTGCTCGATGCCATGGACGAGTGGAACACGCGCACGCACGGCGCGACCGGGCTCACCGCGCGTGCGCGTTCGAGCGGGCACGACGAGGCGGCTGCCGAGCGCGAGACGCTGGCCTTCCTCGCGGCGCACGTGGACTCCGGCCGCTCGCCGATGTGCGGCAACAGCGTGTGCCAGGACCGCCGCTTCCTCGCGCGCTGGATGCCCGCGCTGGAGCGCTGGTTCCACTACCGCAACCTGGACGTCAGCACGATCAAGGAGCTGGCGCGGCGCTGGGCGCCGGAGGTGCTCGCCGGCGTGGCGAAGGAGTCGCGCCACACGGCGCTCGCCGACATCCACGAATCGATCGCCGAATTGCGCCATTACCGGGCGGCACTCTTCGCCGCGCCATGGAACGCGCCGCGGGCGTGAGCGCCGCGGCCCCGGTGCGTCACGCGGGCGGCTGCCACTGCGGCCGCGTCAGGTTCGAGGTCGATGCGGCGGCCGACCTCGAGCTGCTCGAGTGCAACTGCTCGATGTGCGCGCGCTCGGCGTTCCTGCACCTGATCGTCTCCCGCGACTGCTTCCGGCTGCTGTCCGGTGAGGCGGACCTGGCCGACTATCGCTTCGGCACCGGCGCCGCCCGCCATCTGTTCTGCCGTCACTGCGGCGTGAAGTCCTTCTACGTCCCGCGCTCGCACCCCGACGGCTACAGCGTCAACGCCCGCTGCCTCGACCCGGGCACGGTGCGCTCGATGACGATCCGGCCATTCGACGGGCGGGATTGGGAGAGGGCGCGAAAGAACCTGGGTCCGGTTTAGCGCGGCGGGCGGGGTCCCTCGTTCGCAAACTCGTAAGTTCCGGCGGAGTTTGCGAACGAGGGACCCCGCCCGCGGCACTACTGCGCGCCTGACTCCTTGCCGCCGTTCGCCAGATACACCCAGGTCTCGACAACCGTGTCGGGATTCAGCGAAATGCTGTCGATGCCCTGGCCGACCAGCCAGCGCGCGAAATCCGGGTGGTCGGACGGCCCCTGGCCGCAGATGCCGATGTACTTGCCGCGCTCGCGGCAGGCCCTGATCGCCATGGCGAGCAGCGCCTTGACCGCGTCGTCGCGCTCGTCGAACAGGCGCGCGATCACGCCGGAGTCGCGGTCGAGCCCGAGCGTCAGCTGCGTCATGTCATTCGAGCCGATGGACATGCCGTCGAAATGATCGAGGTAGCGGTCCGCGAGCAGCGCGTTGGTCGGCAGCTCGCACATCATGATGACCTTGAGCCCGCGCTCGCCGCGGCGCAGGCCGTTCGCGGCCAGCAGCTCCACGACGCGGCGGCCCTCGTCGACGGTGCGCACGAACGGGACCATGACCTGTACGTTGTCGAGGCCCATCTCGTCGCGCACTCGCACCAGCGCGCGGCATTCGAGCTCGAAGCAGGGACCGAAGGCCGCGTCGGTGTAGCGCGAGGCGCCGCGGAACCCGAGCATGGGGTTCTCCTCGTGCGGCTCGTAGCCGCGGCCGCCGATCAGGTTCGCGTATTCGTTGGACTTGAAGTCCGAGAGCCGCACGATCACCGGCTGCGGCGCGAAGGCGGCGGCGATGCAGGCGATGCCCTCGGCCAGCCGGTCCACGAAGAACGAGACCGGGTCCGCGTGCCCCGCCATCTGCCGGCGGATCTGCTCCTGCAGCGTGGGGTCCTGCTTCGCGAACTCCAGCAGCGCCCGCGGATGCACGCCGATCATCCGGTTGATGATGAACTCGAGCCGCGCCAGGCCGACGCCGTGGTTCGGGATGGAGGCGAAGTCGAAGGCGCGGTCCGGGTTGCCGACGTTCATCATGATGCGCACCGGCGGCTCCGGCAGCGCGTCGAGCTCGATCTGCTGCTGCTCGAAGTCGAGACGGCCCTCGTACACGACGCCGGTGTCGCCCTCGGCGCAGGTCACCGTCACCGGGTCGCCGTCGCGGATGGTCGCGGTCGCGTCGCCGCAGCCGACGACCGCCGGGATGCCGAGCTCGCGGGCGATGATGGCGGCATGGCAGGTGCGGCCGCCGCGGTTGGTCACGATCGCGGCAGCGCGCTTCATGACCGGCTCCCAGTCCGGGTCGGTCATGTCGGAGACCAGCACGTCGCCGGGCTGCACGCGCGACATCTCGCGCGCGCTGGCGATGATGCGCGCCGGGCCGGCGCCGATGCGCTGGCCGATGGCGCGGCCGCGCGCCAGCGGACGCGAGCGGGACTTCAGCGTGAACCGCTGGATCGAGCGCCCCACGCGGCTCTGCACGGTCTCCGGGCGCGCCTGCAGCACGTAGAGCGCGCCGGTCTCGCCGTCCTTGCCCCATTCGACGTCCATCGGGCAGCCGTAGTGGGACTCGATCGCGACCGCCTGGCGCGCCAGCTCCTCCACGTCGGCGTCCGCGAGGCAGAAGCGTGCGCGGTCGGCGGCGGGCACCTCCTCGGTCGCGGTCCAGCGGCCGGGTGCCGGGTCGCGTGCGTAGACCATGCGCGTCGCCTTCGAGCCCAGCGTGCGCCGGATGATCGCGCGCCGGCCGGCCGCGAGCGCGGGCTTGTACACGTAGAACTCGTCCGGGTTCACCGCGCCCTGCACGACGGTCTCGCCGAGGCCCCAGGAAGCGGTGATGAACACCGCGTCACGGAATCCCGACTCCGTGTCGAGCGTGAACATCACGCCGCTTGCGCCCAGGTCGCTCCTCACCATGCGCTGCACGCCGACCGAGATCGCGACCTGGCCGTGCTCGAAGCCCTGGTGGACGCGGTAGGCGATGGCGCGGTCGTTGTAGAGCGAGGCGTACACCGCGTGCGCGGCGGCCAGCACGGCCTGCGCGCCGCGCACGTTCAGGATGGTCTCCTGCTGGCCGGCGAACGAGGCGCCGGGCAGGTCCTCGGCGGTCGCGGAGGAGCGCACCGCGACCGCGGTCCCGCCGTCGCCGTCGAGCGCGTCGTAGGCCGCCAGCAGCTCCTGCTCCAGCCGCTTCGGGAACGGCGTCGCGAGGATCCAGCCGCGGATGCGCGCGCCGGACTCGGCGAGCCTGGCGACGTCGCCGACGTCGAGCGGGGCGAGTTCCGCGGCGATGCGCCCGCCGAGCCCGTCCTGCGCCAGGAAGTCGCGGAAGGCCTGGGCGGTGGTCGCGAAGCCATCCGGCACCCGCACGCCGGCGCCGCCGAGGCGGCCGATCATCTCGCCGAGCGAGGCGTTCTTGCCGCCGACGCTGGCGATGTCGCCCATGCCCACGCGCGCGAAGGGAATCGTGTAGTCGCTCACACCCGGACCCCGGCCAGCCCGCTCCTGCTACGATCGTCATTCATGAGGCAGCGACGAACCGTCTTCTTCGTGTCCGACCAGACCGGCGTCACCGCGGAAACGATGGGACACAGCCTGCTGACGCAGTTTGACGGCATGGATTTCAGGCCGGTCACTTTGCCATTCATCATCAGCGTTGACAAGGCGCGCGAGGCGGTCGCGAAGATCGACCAGGCCGGCCGCGAGGAGGGCATGCGCCCCGTCGTCTTTGCGACGCTCGTCAACGCCGACGTGCGCGATGCGCTGAAGCGGGCGGAGTGCCTGTTCCTCGACTTCTTCGACGCGTTCCTCGGGCCGCTCGAGCGGGAATTCGGCGAGCCGTCCGCGCACGTCCTCGGCCGCGCGCACGGCATGGCGGACCTGAACGCCTACACGATGCGCATCAACGCCACCAACTTCGCGCTCGCGAACGACGACGGCGCGCGCACGCGGGACTACGACCGCGCGGACGTGATCCTGCTGGGCGTCTCGCGCTCCGGCAAGACGCCGACCTGCGTCTACATGGCGCTGCAGTACGGCGCGTTCGCCGCCAATTACCCGCTGACCGAGGACGACCTTGACGGCGCGCGGCTGCCGGGCGCCGTCGAGCCCTTCCGGCACAAGCTGTTCGGGCTCACGATCGATGCGGTGCGCCTGCAGCAGATCCGCCAGGAACGCCGGCCCGACAGCCGCTACGCCTCCGCGCAGCAGTGCGCCTTCGAAGTGCGCGCGGCCGAGCAGCTGTTCGAGCGGCACGGCATTCCGTACCTGGAGACGACCGACACGTCCATCGAGGAGATCGCGAGCCGCGTGCTCGAGCGGCTGGCGATCCCGCGCCGCGTGCGACCATGATGGATTCGTGACCAGCAGCACGATACGCGCGGGATTTGGCCGGATTTCGCTGTGATATAGTCAAATGCATGGTCATGGCAGCGGACCAACTCTGCGCGAGCTCCTGGCGCGCCAGGCCACGGTCCTTCGTGAGCCTGATGACGCTCTACGAGAGCAACTACATCCGGCTCGGCTGGCTGGTGCCGGACCTGCGCCGCGCCACGGGCGCGCTCATGTCCGCCGCGGCGCGCGGGCCGATGCTCGAGATCACGGTGCTCGAGCAGTGCCGCTACACCACGACGCTCGGCATGTCCTACCTCTTCGACGACGGCCGCACGCCGGCGCGCGACCCCGGGCTCGAGGTCCGCGTCTACCACGACGCGCGGCTCGCGGAGGCGCGCGGCACCGGCGCGGATCCTGCGAGGCCGCGGCTGCAGCGGTCCGCCGCGCCGCTTGCCGACGATCACGGCCGCCGCTGGTCGTGCAACATGCTGCTGAACAAGTGGCTCGAGTACTGCGCCGGCAGCGGCCACCGGTTCGCGCTGCAGGCCCGCTGAGCTCCGCACGCGCATGGCCGTCATGCTTCCCAACAAGTGGTCGCAGCTGAAGCTGCCGGCGATCGGCAAGCCCGACCCGGCCGAGCAGGAACGGCTGCTCAAGCTGTTCTGGAACCGGGCCGAGCTCAAGAAGGAGCTGCAGGGCCTCGACGACCAGCTCCACAACCTGCGCAACAAGCTCAAGCAGCAGGAGAACGCGAACGCGCGCCTGCAGCAGCAGCTCGAGCAGCTCGAGATCCTGCTCGGCAACCCGGAGCGCGGCTTCGACGCGCTGGTGCACTTCGGCCTGAAGGCGCTGTGGCGCGCCTGCCGCGAGCAGCTCGAGCGCTTCGCCGCGGACCTCAAGCGCGACCGCCAGGAGGCGCAGCGCAAGCAGCAGCTCGCCGAGTTCCAGGCCGACCGCGCGGAGCGGCTCAAGGTCGCGGACGAGCGCCTGCGGCAGGCGCAGGAAGTCGCCGACGCCGAAAGCGAGCGGCTGCGCCAGCGCGTGGAGCGGATGGTGAAGCTGAAGGGATTCTGGAACTACTTCCGCCGCCGCGACCTCGCCGCGGAGATCGCCGCCCAGCGCGAACGCTGCGTGGTCGCCGAGCGCCAGTTCGCCGACATGCGCGAGGCACACCGCACCATCGACAAGGAGCCCTGGCCGGAGTTTCCGGGCCTCACCATCGAGGGGCGGCGCGGGGTCAACCTGGCGGTGATCGCGTACGCGCAGATCCTCTACGCGAAGCTCGCGGTTTCCGGGCTGGCGATGGATTCGCGGCTCGCGAACAACCGCAGCGTCGAAAGCGCCAAGCACGGCGGCTTCGAGGCCTGCCTGGCGCGCATCCGCGAGATCACCCAGGCGCTCGCAGCCGTGGCCTCGCAGGAAGGGCTGGCCGCCCAGATCAAGGCGCGGGTCGAGAAGACGGCGAAGGGCGCGACCTGGCGCAACGCCACCGAGACCGTGCCGCAGCCCGCGTCGCTGCCACCGGCCGCGGGCGGCGGCGTGCCCGACGCCAACGTGCTGGTCGACGACTACTGGGACGTCTACAAGGTCCTGCTGCGCTGAGCCGTTTCAGGCCCCGGCCGCCGCGGCGCCGCCGCGCGCGTACAGCCTGATCCGCATGCGCCAGTTGTTCAGGTCGTCGAGCCAGACGTAGAACAGCGGCACGAAGAACAGCGACGTGACGCTGCCGAACAGCAGCCCCGACATCAGCGCGCGCGCCATCGGGTAGTAGGCGGGCCCGTCGCCGCCGATCTGCGTGTCGCCGAGCGCGATCGGCAGCATCGCCAGCAGCGTGGTCAGCGAGGTCATCAGGATGGGGCGCAGCCGGTGCCGCGCCGCCTCCAGGATCGCCGTCTGCCGGTCCAGGCCGGCCCGGCGCAGGTCGATGACGTGCGCGATCAGCACGATGCCGATGTTCACGATGACGCCGATCAGGATCATGATCCCGAGCATCGCCATGAACGTCAGCGGCGTGCCGCTGATCGTGAGTCCCCAGAACACGCCGACCACGGCGAACAGGATCGAGGTGATGATCGAGAGCGGGTAGAGCAGGGACTCGAACAGCGCCGCCATCACCAGGAAGATGAGCGCGACGGCGAGCAGCAGGTTGACCTGCATGGTGGCGGCGGTGTCGTCGTTCTCCTGCACGCTGCGCCCGAACTTCCACGCCACGCCCGGCGGCAGCGGGAAGTCCTTCATCGCGGCCTCGACGCCCTTCTTGACCGCATCGAGCGATGAATCGCGCGACACGATGCCCTCGATCACCACCGAGGTCAGCCGGTCGACGCGGTCGATCGTGCGTTCCGTCTGGCTGATGCGGAAATTCGCGACCGCGCCCAGCGTGCTGCGCGTGCCGTCGGGCAGCCACAGCGGCGTGGACACCAGGTCCTCGAGCGTCTGGCGGTCGTCGGCGCGGAAGGCGAGCCGCATCTGGATCTCGCGGTCCGCGGCGCGGAACTCCTTGAGCCGGTCGCCGCGCATCGCGGCGGCGAGCGTCTGCGCGACGGTCTCCGCAGTCAGTCCGAGCCGCGCCGCGCGGTCGCGGTCCACGATGACCTGCACCTCCTGCTCGCCGGCCTTCGCCGTGGTGCGCACGGAGTCGAATCCGGGCACGTCGCGCAGCCGCTGCACGACGGTGCGCGACAGCGCGATCAGCTGCTCGGTCGATTCGCCGGTCAGGCGCATGCTGAAGCCGCCGCTGCCGCCCTGGTTGTCCTCGAAGCGGAACGAGGGCTTGCCGATGATGATCTCCGGCAGGCCCTTCTCGATCTCCTTCATCAGTTCGCGCGGCTCCAGCGGCAGCTGGTCGCGCGGCTTCAGCTTGATGACGCTCGCGGCGTCGTCCGGGGTGTAGTAGCTGTAGACCAGTTCAATGCCGAAGCGCTCCTTGTTCTCCTCGAGGTAGTTCTCGACGCGCGTGACCGCCTCCTCGGTGCGCGCCAGCGGGTAGGTGCCCTCGATGTGGTACGGGAGCTGCAGCCGGTCCGAGGCGTCCTGCGGGAACATGTCCACCTTGAGCAGGCCGGTCGCGAACAGCGGAATCGGCGACAGCACGGTCAGCGCGACGAACGCCAGGCCTTTCCACTTGTGATGGAACAGCCAGTCCAGCGCGCGCACATACCAGTCCTGCAGCCTCGCGAACCTGGAGCCCGCCTTGATCGGCGGCGGCGCCGGGAAGCGCGCGGTCAGCGTCGGGATGATGGTCTGGGCGACCAGCAGGGAGGCCACCATCGCGATCACGATCGGCACCGCGACGTGCACCATGAACACCGAGATCTGGCTCTCCTCGCCGAACACGATCGGCAGGAACACGATGATCGTGGACAGCGTGCCGGCGAGCACCGCCAGGCCGACTTCATCGACGCCGGCCAGCGTCGAGGCGACCGGGTCGGCGCCGTTCGCCTGGCGGTGGCGGAAGATGCTCTCGGTCACCACCACCGCGTTGTCCACCAGCAGCCCGACCGCCAGCATCATGCCCATCATCGTCAGGATGTTGAGCGACAGCCCGAGGAAGAACATCGCCGCCAGCGTGATCAGCAGCGAGAACGGCACCGCGAGGCTCACGATCAGCGTGGTGCGCCAGTCTCGCAGGAACGCGAACAGCACGATCAACGCAAGCGCGGCGCCGATCAGGCCGGCGTTGCGCAGGTCGGTCAGCGAGCTGCGGATGCTCTCGGCCTGGTTGCCGAGCACGATCACGTCGATGCCCTGCAGCTGGGGCAGCTTCTGCGCCTCCTCGATGACCGCCATGACGCGCTCGGCGACGTCCACCATGTTGGCGCCGGTGGCCTTGAACACGTCGAGGCCGACGCCGGGGCGCCCGTTCAGGTGCCGTCCGACGGTCAGCGCCGGCGACACCAGGCGCACGTCGGCGATGTCGCGCAGGCGCACGTTGCCGTCGACGATGAAACTGCGCACGTCGTCGATGCTGCGGAATTCGCCGATCGGCCGCACCAGGAAGCGCTGCTGGCCACCCGTGACCTCGCCGGCGCTGATCGAGAAGTTCGCGCCCTCGAGCGCGTCGCGAAGGCGCGCGACGTCCACGCCGTGGGCGGCAAGCCGCACCGGATCCACGAGGATGCGCAGCTCCAGCGGCTCGACCCCCTCGAGCGACACGCGGGCGACGCCGTCGAGCCGCTCGATCGGCTTCTTCAGGTAGCGGTCGAGCATCTCGTACTGGCGCGACAGGTCCTCCTGGCTCGAGATGCGCACCACGACCACGCGGTCGTCGCCGGCGGCGAACATGCGCGTCAGGATGCGGTTGGCGGCCGGCGGGAACTCGTGGCGGATGGATTCGAGCTTGGTGCGGACCTCGAACCCGACCGCGGCGGGATCGCGTCCCCACTCGAAGAAGACGATCATCTCCACGCCGTTCTCGGACGACGTGGAGCGCATTTCCTTGATGCCGGACAGCGTGGCGATCGCTTCTTCCGCGGGGCGCGTGATCAGCTGCTCGACTTCCTCGGGCGTCGAGCCGTCGAAGGGGATGTTGACGAGGATGCCGGGGAAGCGGATGTCCGGGAACAGCTCGAGCGGCAGCAGCTTCATCGACAGCAGTCCGACCAGCACCACCGCCACGAAGCTCATGAGGGTGGTGACGGGCCGGCGCAGCGCAAAGCGCGTATGGATCATGGCTCAGCCTCCGGCGCGGGCCGGTGCAGCGCTGGAGCTTAATCCGGCCGAGGCGGCCGGGAAATGCTTGCGGTCGAGCAGTGAGTAGACGACCGGAATCACGAGCAGCGTGAAGAAGCTGGCGATCGCGACGCCGCCGATCACGGTGACGGCCATCGGCTGGCGGATCTCGGCGCCTTCGCCGAGCCCGAGCGCCATCGGCAGCAGGCCGAGGATGGTCGTCAGCTTGGTGATGATGATCGGGCGCAGGCGCAGCCGGCCCGCCTCCATGATCGCCTCGTGCTTGCCGAGCCCGCGCTCGCGCGCCTGGTTGACGGCGTCGATCAGCACGATCGACTGGTTGACCACGATGCCCGCCAGCATGATCAGGCCGATGTAGGCGACCACGTTGACCGTCGTGCCCGTCAGGTACATCGCCCAGACCGAACCGGTCAGCGCCAGCGGGATGGTGAGCAGGATCACGAACGGGTGCAGCAGCGACTCGAACTGCGAGGCCATGACCAGGTAGACGAGGAACACGGCCAGCAGCATCGCGAACTGCAGCGAGCGGAAGGAATCCTTCATGTCGTCGCTCTGGCCGCTGACGCTGGCGGTGGTGCCGACCGGCATCTCGATGCCGGCGACGATCCGCTCGAGCTCGGCCACTGCGCTGCCCAGGTCGCCGGAGGAAAGGTTCGCGGTCACCACCGCCACCCGCTGCTGGCGGATGCGGCGGATCTCCGCCGGGCCGGTGGCGACGGTGACCTCGGCGACCGCGGACAGCGGCAGCGGCCTGCTGCTGCCGGGGTTCACGATCAGCGAGCGGATCTCCTCGACCGAGGAGGCGCGCGTGTCCACGCTGCGCACCAGCACGTCGATCTTCTTCTCGCGGAGCTTGTAGCGGGTCGCGACGTTGCCGCGTACCGACGAGACGACGCGGTCCGCGAGCTCGCGCACGGTCAGGCCGAGCTGGGCCGCGCGCTCCTGGTTGAACACGATCTGGATCTCCGGATTGCCGGCCTCGACCGTGGACTTGATGTCGCTGAAGGTCGGGCTCGCCTGCATGGCGAGGCGCACCTGGTCCGCGACCTGGCGCAGCCGGTCGAGGTCGTAGCCGGTGACGGTGACCTCGAGCGGCGAGGCGAAGCTGAACAGCGCCGGGCGGCTGAACTGGTACTGCACGCCGGCGAGCGAGTCGAAGCGCCGGCGCAGCTCCCCGACGACGCGGGCCTCGTCGCCGGCGTCGGCGCCCGGCTCGAGCGTCACGGACAGGCGGCCCGTGTTCTCGCCGGCGTCGGTCGGGCTCGCGTCGAGGCGGTTGCCGGTGCCGGTGACCGCGTAGGTGAGGGCGATGCCCTCCGGCTCCATGGCGAACCGTTGCGCGGCGGCCATGGCCCGGTCGGTCTGCTCGAGCGGCGTGCCCGGAGCGAGGCGCAGGTCGGCGATGAACTCGCCCTGGGACAGCTGCGGGATCAGCTCGCTGCCGAGGCGCGGAACCAGCGCCGCCGTCGCCAGCAGCACCGCGAGCGCGATCGCCATCACCCGCCCGCGGTGCGCGAGCGACCAGGCCAGCGTCGGCTGGTAGGCGCGGGCGAGCAGCGAGAATCCCGACTGGGTCCAGCGCGCGGGCCAGGACAGGAGCCAGGCGAAGCCGCGCGACACCAGGCCGGTCAGCCGGCGCACCGCGGCCGAGCTGAGGCCGATCGCGCGGCCGACGCGCCCCGGCGGCCGCTCCGGCTCGGGCGGCAGCTGCGCGGCCTTGCCGGCCGCGAGCATCGGCACCAGCGTCAGTGCGACGACCAGCGAGAACACCAGCGCGAAGCTGACGGTCAGGGCCTGGTCCCGGAACAGCTGGCCGGCGATGCCGGTGATGAACACCATCGGGAAGAACACGGCGACCGAGGTCAGCGTGGCGGCGATGATCGCCGTGCCCACCTCGCTGGTGCCGACCCGCGCGGCGTCGACGCGGGACCGGCCTTCCTCGCGGTGCCGGACCACGTTCTCGAGCACGACCACGGCGTTGTCCACCAGCATGCCGACGGCGAGCGCGATGCCGCCGAGCGACATGATGTTGAGCGACAGCTCGAACAGGTGCATCAGCATGAAGGTGCCGATCACCGAGACCGGGATCGCGAGGCCGATGATCAGCGTCGAGCGGGCGTCGCGCAGGAACAGGTACAGCACCAGGATGGCGAGCAGGCCGCCGATGATCGCGGCGTCGCGCACCTCGCTGATCGCGGAGGAGATGAAGCGCGACTGGTCATAGACCAGCCTGAGCTCGCTGCCCGCCGGCAGCGACTTGCCGAGCTGCTCGATCCGCGCGCGCAGGCCGTCGGCCAGCTGCACCGTGTTCGCGTCCCCTTCCTTGTAGATGGCGAGTTCGACCGACTCGCGGCCGTCGAGCCGGGTGATCGCCTCGCGGTCCTTGTAGCCGCTGGTGACGGTGGCGACGTCGCGCAGGTAGACCGGCTTGCCGTCCACGTTGGCGACGATCGAGTCCGCCATCTCGCGCACGGTGGTGAACTCGTTCAGCGTTCGCACCAGGAAGCGCTGCGTGCCCTGCTCGAGCCGCCCGCCGGAGAGGTTGACGTTTTCCTCGCGCAGGCGCCGGGCGACGTGCTCGATCGACAGGTTGAGCTGGGCCAGCCTGCCCTGGTCCACGAAGACCTGGATCTCGTCCTCGTAGCCGCCGCTGACCTTGACCGCCGCCGACCCGTCCACCGACTCCAGGTCCGGCTTCAGCCGGTCGTCGGCGAAGCGCCGCAGCGACTTCAGGCGCTCGACGGTGCCGGCTTCCTGCGCGCTCGATCTCGCGAATTCGTCGGTATCCACGAACGCCAGCCGCATGACCGGCTCGGTCGAGGGATCGAAGCGCAGCAGGATCGGCCGGCTGGCCTCGATCGGCAGCTGCAGCAGGTCGATCTTCTCGCGCACGTCGATGCCCGCCAGGTCCATGTCCGTGCCCCAGGCGAACTCGAGGATCACGTCGGCCTGGCCGGCGCGCGAGACCGAGCGCACCTCGCGGACGTTGCGGATGATGCCGACCGATTCCTCGATCGGGCGCGCGATCAGCGTCTCGAGCTCGAGCGGCGCGGCACCGGGCAGGTCGGTGCGCACCGTCAGCGTCGGATACGAGAGGTCGGGCAGCAGGTTCAGCTTGAGGCGCGACAGCGACACGAAACCGAACAGGACCACGGCCACCGTCACCATGAGGATGGTGACGCGCCGCCGCGTGGCGAATTCGACGATCCGCATGGCGCGCTGCCGGGCTCAGCCGGCCGCGGCCGCGGCCGGCTGCTGCCGGGCCGCCGGGCGCGCGGGCGTGTTGACGATGCGCACCGCGGCGCCGGGCTTGACCGCCCCCTGGCCGACGACCACGACCTGCTCGCCGTCCCCGAGGCCCGAGACCACCTCGACCATGGCCCCGTTCGAGAGGCCGAGTTCGACTGCGCGCTCGGTCGCCTTGCCGTCCTGCACCACGAACACCTTGGGCGGGCCGTCGCCGTCGAGCAGCGCCGTGCGCGGGATCTGCAGTGCATCGGACTTGCGCTCGTACACGATGGCGACGCGCGCGAACATGCCGGGACGCAGCAGGCCGCCGGTGTCGGTTACGCGCACCCGCACCGGGAAGGTCGCGGTCCGCGCGTCGATATAGGGGCTGATCAGCGCGATCTGTCCCTGGAAAGTCCGTCCGGGAACCGCGTCGAACGAGAGTTCCGCGACCTGGCCGACCGAGAGCTTCGCCAGTTCGCGCTCCGGTACGTTGACGCGCAGGATCAGCGAGTCGAGGTCCTCGACCACGAACAGCGACGAGTCCGCGCTCTCGATGACGCCGCCCACGGGCGTCACGGTGTTGCCGACCTTCACCACGTCGAGCCGCTGCGTGACGGTGCCCGCGATCGGCGAGCGGATGTCGGCGTACGACAGCTGCAGGCGCGCGAGATCCCAGTTGGCTTTCGCCGCCTCGAGCTCGTACTTGAGGTTGTCGATCGCGGTGGCGCTGACCAGGCCCTTCTGCTGCAGCTCCAGGTTGCGCGCGTAGTCGCGCTCGAGCTTGCGCATGGTCGCCTCGTAGAGCGCGACCTCGAGCCGCGTCTGGTCGCCGTCGAGGCGCGCGAGCACCTGTCCTTCGCGCACGCGCTGGCCTTCGTCGGCGAGCACGGCGCGGATTTCGCCCTTGACCTTCGGCATTACGAAGGCCTTGCGCTCGGACTCGATCGGCGCAGTGCCGGTGTAGATCGCGGCCATCTCGGCGCGCCGCGTGGCGGCCACTTCGACCGGAACCGCGGGCACCTCGTCCTTGGCGTCCTTGCCGGCGCTGTCGCCGTTGGCCTTGCCGCAGGCAGCCAGCAGCAGGCCTGCCGCGAGCAACAGGGCGCCCAGGGCCAGGCTGCGGTGGATGGAGGGGAGGGTCGCGGTGCGGGTTCTGGTGCGGTCCACGGTCGGGCTCCTGCCGATCAACTGAGGCGTATGTT
This sequence comes from Steroidobacteraceae bacterium, assembly GCA_019634895.1. Classification (GTDB taxonomy): domain Bacteria; phylum Pseudomonadota; class Gammaproteobacteria; order Steroidobacterales; family Steroidobacteraceae; genus SCUD01. The sequence continues at coordinate 89,163 of JAHCAM010000006.1, forward strand.
ACGGTCTCATAGTGTTGTAGTCAAGTATAACACCAGTTGGACGCTAGATTATGTAACTAGCTGAATAGAAAGAAATATCTGGTGAATATTCGGAGGCGAGGCTTCAGCCGAGGCGCGACGGCTCGGCTGTCTTCGGCAGCTCGGCCGCATCGGCAGCGATCTCGACGGCCTCGTCGAGCACCGCGTCAGGCGCCTCGGCGCCATCCAGCGCGCCGATGTCCGCCAGCGGCGCGATGCCGCGCGCCGCACGCCGTGCGTTCTCACGCGCCAGGCGCTCGGTGTCCATGGCGTCGCGCTCGGCGCGGCGCTGCGCGAGGTTCAGCGATACTTCACGCTGGCTGCGCAGGCGCTCGAGCGCCTCGACGTCGGCCATCAGCGCGATGAAGTCCGGATTGCCGGCGATGCGCTGTTCATGCACCTTGGACAGCAGCGAGACCGCGGGCGCCTCACCTGGCTGCGGGGTGAAGCGCGCCGCGTTGATGCGGTCCCAGGGGAGCGCGCTGCCGCGCGTGCTTTCGCCGACGTCCGCCGTGGAGAGCAACGACGGCAGCGGGATGTCCGGCTCGACGCCGCGGTGCTGCGTGCTGTCGCCGGTGACCCGGTAGTACTTGCCGATCGTCACCGTCAGCTGCCCGAAGCCGGCCTTGGGCCCGAGTGCGTAGCGGTCCAGCGGGTAGAGGTTCTGCACCGAGCCCTTGCCGTAGGTCTGCTGCCCGACCACCAGCCCGCGCCGGTAGTCCTGGATCGCACCGGCGAAGATCTCGGAGGCCGAGGCGCTCGCGCGGTTGACCAGCACCACCAGCGGGCCGCTCCAGGCGACGCCCGGTTCCGGATCGTCCAGCACCTCGATGCGCCCGCCGGTCTCGCGCAGCTGCACCACCGGGCCGCGCTCCACGAACAGCCCGACCAGTCCGGTAGCCTCGGAAAGGTGGCCGCCGCCGTTGTCGCGCAGGTCCACGACCAGCGAATCGACGCCCTCGGCGCGCAGCTCCTCGATCAGGCGCCGGACGTCGCGCGTGGTGCTGCGGTATTCCGGCTCGCCGGCGACGCGGGCCTGGAAGTCCTGGTAGAAGCTCGGCACCGAGATGACGCCGACCTTGAGTTCGCGCTCGCCGCGCTTGAGCGTGTGCGTCTCCTTCTTCGCCGCCTGCGCCTCGAGCGTGATCTTCGAGCGCCTGAGCGCCACCTGGGCTTCCGGCGAGCCCGGGTTGGCGCCGGCACGGAGGATCTGCAGCCGCACGGTGGAATTCACCGGCCCGCGGATCAGCTGCACCACGTCGTCCAGGCGCCAGCCAACCACGTCGGTCAGCGCCCCGGATTCGCCCTGGCCGACGGCCGTGATGCGGTCCCCGACCTTGATGTCTGCCGATGCCGCCGCGGCGCCGCCCGGCAGCACGTTCATGATCGTGACGTGGTCGTCGACCAGCTGCAGCGACGCGCCGATGCCCTCGTAGGACAGGCTCATCGCGATGTTGTATTCCTCCGAATTGCGCGGCGACAGGTAGTTCGAATGCGGGTCGTAGACGTGCGAGTACGCATTCATGAAGGTCTCGAACACGTCGTCGGCGGTGATCTGCTCGACGCGCTTGGCCACGCGCTCATAGCGCTTGCGCAGGATGTCGGCGGCCTCGGGCCAGGTCTTGCCCGCCAGCACCAGCGACAGCGCGTCGTTCTTGACGCGCTTGCGCCACAGTTCCTTCAGCTCCGATTCCGAGCCGGGCCAGCCGAGTTCGCTGCGGTCGAAGCGGAACGACTCGTCCAGCGTGAAGTCGGGCTCCTGGTCGAGCAGGGAAATGGCGTGGCGCAGGACCTCGCGATTGCGCTCGCGATAGCGCGCGAAGATCTCGAACGCCGGGCCGGCATCCGCAGCGCCGATTGCATCGTCGAGCCGGAAGCGCAGGCGCTCGAATTCCGCGATGTCCGCGGCGAGCAGGTAGCTGCGGCTGCCATCCAGCGCCTCGAGGTAGCGATCGTAGATCAGCGACGACAGCTCGTCGTCCAGCGCGGCCTGCCGGTAATGCTGGCGCTCGACGACTTCCGACACCAGGCGCATCACGCGCCGGTGGCGGTCGCTCGGCACGAGGTCGCCCGAGGCCGCGAGCGCGGGAGCGAGCGCCGCGCGCGGTGCGCCCGAACCGATGAGCGCGAGCACGCAGGCCGCCGCCAGCGCCGCAATGACGAAGCGCAACCTGGGCGTCATCGGCGACCTCAACCCGGCTTGCATCGGCTGTTACACTCCATTCGCGGCCCGTACGGGGCCCAAGTGATTGATTACAGGCTAGGGGCGACAGGCTCGCGGTTCAAGTGCCCGCGTCACGCCCCCCGGAGGGGTCGCCCTGGTGAGTCCGCTCGGCTTCCTGACCGGCGTCGTGCTGGGTTCGGCTGCCTCGATCGCGCTGGTGCTGGCCATGGTGGTTGTCATATTCGCCCTGGGTGCCGGCGGCCAGCCCGACGTGGTCCGCGAATACCCGGGTCTGCTGGCGGCGTCGGGGCTGTTCGGGCTGCTGGCCGCTGCCGCCGCGCTGGCCTTCATCGGGCTGCAGCGCCACCGTCCATGGCGGTGGCTGGCGCAAGGCGCCATGTGGCTCGCGCTCCTGTCCGTCGCCCTGTACTACTGGCCCGCCTCGAATTTATGACTCCAGCACATCCGCGAGGGTTCCCATGATGCATACCGGCGTTCCTTTCCGGGCCCTGTTGGTCGCGGCCATCGCGGCGGTCGTCGCGCTGGCCGGCTGCAATGCCGCCGACAAGGCGCTGCAGCAGGCAGCGGCCGCGATCGACGAGGCTTCGTACCGGGCCCACGTCGCGGCGCTCGCGGCCGACGACATGCAGGGCCGCGCGCCGGGCACGCCCGGGGAGCAGCGCACGGTCGAGTACCTGGAGCAGCAGTTCCTGGAGCTCGGACTGCAGCCGGCGGCCGGCGGCAGCTTCCGCCAGGAGGTGCCGCTGGTCGAGATCACGGCCTCGGAGCCGCGCCTGTCATTCCACCGCGGCGCTGGCGGGATGACGCTCGCCTTCGGCGACGACATGGTCATCGGCACGCGCCGCGTGCAGCCGGAGGCGGCCATCGATGGCAGCGAGGTCGTCTTCGTCGGCTATGGCATCGTGGCGCCGGAATACGACTGGAACGACTACGCCGGCCTCGACATGCGCGGCAAGACCGCGCTGATCCTGGTCAATGACCCGGGATTCGTCACCGGCGAGGAAGCGCTGTTCCGCGGCAAGGCCATGACCTACCACGGGCGCTGGACCTACAAGTTCGAGGAAGCGGCGCGCCAGGGCGCGGCGGCGGCGATCATCGTGCACGACACCGCACCGGCCGCTTACGGCTGGCACGTCGTGCGCAACGGCTGGAGCGGGCCGCAACTTTACGCCGAGTCCCCCGACGGCAATGCCGGGCGCACCGTGCTCGAAGGCTGGATCACCAAGGATCGCGCGCGCCAGCTGATGGAAATCGCGGGCCAGGACCTGGATGCCCTGTCGGCGGCGGCCGTGCAGCGCGGATTCAGGCCGGTGCCGCTCGGCGTCACCGCGACCGGCGGCGTGAAGAACTCGATCCGACGCACCAGTTCGCCGAACCTGGCGGCGGTGATGCCGGGCAAGGAGCGGCCCGGCGAGTACGTGATCTACATGGGGCACTGGGACCACCTGGGGGTCGCGGAGTCGGGGGAGGGCGACCTCATCTACAACGGTGCGGTGGACAACGCCACCGGCATCGCCGCGCTGCTGGCGATCGCGCGCGGCTACCGCGAACTGCTGCCGGGGCCGGGCCGCTCCGTCATGTTCCTGGCGGTCACGGCCGAGGAGTCCGGACTGATCGGCTCGGAGCACTACGCCGCGCACCCGCTGGTGCCGCTGGAAAGGACCGCGGCCGTGATCAACATCGACGCCCTGTACCCGATAGGCCGCGCGAGGGACGTGGAGGTGATCGGCTTCGGCGCCTCGCAGCTCGAGGACCTGCTGGCGGCGGCCGCCAAGGGCCAGGGCCGGACGCTGACCCCCGATCGCAAGTCCGAGGCCGGTTATTTCTATCGCTCGGATCACTTCAACTTTGCCAAGGCCGGCGTGCCGGCGCTGTACATCAAGTCCGGTGCCGTACTGCGAGAGGGCGGGGAGGCGGCCGGCGTCGCCTGGCAGGAGCAGTACGTCGCCGAGCGCTACCACAAGCCGAACGACCAGTACCAGGAGTCCTGGGACGTCGCCGGCTCGATCGAAGACCTGCGGCTGCTGTTCGAGGTCGGCGCGCGCGTAGCCAATTCCGGCAGCTGGCCGGAATGGTACGAGGGCAACGAGTTCAAGGCGGCGCGCGACGCCAGCGCGGCCAGCCGCCCGGCGAAATAGGGCGGCTCAGGCGCGCCGGCGCAGCGGCCGCGTCAGGATGCGCACGGCCGTGAACAGCAGGTAGGGCCCCAGCACCAGCAGCCAGGCGGACAGCGTCGCGGTGAAGAACGGGACGTACAGCGAAGCCAGGAACGACAGCAGGCCGGCCTCGTAGGGACCGAGCGTCAGCACGCCGGCCAGGTAGATCAGGAACGGCATGACCAGCAGCCCGAAAACGAGCCACAGGGCCAGGAAGCCCAGTTCGCGGCGCCAGAACGCCGGCAGGCGCGGGAACCAGCGGTCGAAGGGATTGCGCAACGGCATCTGGTCAGTCTGACCCGGATGGCCGCGGCGCGGCAAGCCGCCGCTATACTTCGCACAAATGTCCCCCTTGCGCTGCGCCGTCATCGGCGCCGGCTACCTCGGCCGATTCCACGCCCAGAAATACGCGGGCCTCGCGGGTTGCACACTCGCCGGGATCGCGGACCCGTCGCCCGAGGCGCGCGCGAAAATTGCCGCCGAGCTCGGCGTGCCGGTGCACGGCGACCACCGCGAGCTGCTCGGGCGGGTGGATGCGGTGAGCGTCGCGACGCCGACTGCGCTGCACCACCCGATCGCGCGCGACTTCCTGCTGGCCGGCGCCCACGTGCTGGTGGAAAAGCCGATCACCACGACGGCCCCCGAAGCGCGCGAACTCATCGCGCTTGCGGCAGCGAAGCAGCGCGTGCTGCAGGTCGGGCACCTCGAACGGTTCAATCCCGTGATCGTCGCGGTCGCCGGCGAGCTCGCCAGGCCCCGCTTCATCGAGTCGAACCGGCTCGCGCCCTTCAAGGCGCGAGGCACCGACGTCAGCGTGGTGCTCGATCTCATGATCCACGACATCGACCTGATCGAGCACATCGTCCGCTCGCCGATCGCCTCGATCGACGCCATCGGTGCGCCGGTGTTCACCGACGAGATCGACATCGCCAACGCCCGCATCCGCTTCGAGAACGGCTGCGTCGCCGACGTCACGGCGAGCCGCATCAGCATGAAGCCGGAACGGAAACTGCGCGTGTTCCAGGCCGACACCTACCTGTCCATCGACCTGCAGCAGAAGCTGCTGACCCGGGTCCGCCGCCCGGCCGTGATCGCGCAGGGCGGGATGCCCGCAGTCGCGGTCGAGGAGCGCAGCTTCGAGCAGGGGGATGCGCTGCTGGCCGAGATCGAGGCGTTCGTGGCGGCCATCCGCGGCGGGACCCGGCCGGTGGTCTCCGGCGAAGACGGGCTGCGCGCGCTCGAGACAGCGACCCGCATCGCGGAGCTGGTCGGGCGGCCGGTATACTGACCGGCCGCCATTGACGGGACCGAACCGGGCATGAAGCCGACCGATACGAGCGACCCCGACTACTACCACAAGGTCGTGGACTGCCAATGGGCCTGCCCGGCCCATACCGACGTTCCCGAGTACATCCGCCTGATCGCACAGGGGCGGTACTCGGACGCCTACATCGTGAACCGCGAGTCGAACGTGTTCCCGGGCATCCTCGGACGCGTCTGCGACCGGCCCTGCGAGCCCGCCTGCCGGCGCGGCCGGGTGGAGGAGAAACCGGTCGCCATCTGCCGCCTGAAGCGCGTGGCCGCCGACCTGCGCGACGACATCGTGCCGCGGCTGCCGAAGGCGCCGGCGCAGAAGAACGGCAGGCGTGTCGCCTGCATCGGCGCCGGCCCGGCGTCGCTCACGGTCGCGAACGACCTGCTGCCGATCGGCTACGAGGTCGTGGTTTTCGAGCAGTACGCGGTCCCCGGCGGCCTGATGCGCACCAACATCCCGGCGTTCCGGCTGCCGCAGGCAGTGCTCGACGAGGAAATCGGCACGATCGCCGGCATGGGCGCCGAGATCCTGCTCGGCACCCCGGTGAAGAGCATGCGCCAGCTGCTCGAGGGCGGCGGCTTCGACGCGGTGTTCGTCGGCACCGGAGCGCCGCGCGGCAAGGAACTGTCGCTGCCGGGCCGCCACGACACCGACCGCATCCACATCGGCATCGCCTGGCTCGAATCGGTCGCCTTCGGGCACGTGGAGTCGATCGGCAGCGGGTGCTGATCATCGGCGTCGGCAACACCGCGATGGATTGCTGCCGCACCTCGCTGCGCCTGGGCGCGAAGAGCGTCAAGGTGATGGCGCGCAAGCCGCGCGGCTTCTTCAAGGCCTCCGAATGGGAGCTCGAGGACGCGGAGGAGGAGAACGTCGAGATCGTCGTCAACCATGCGCCGAAGGCCTTCGTCGTCGAGGGCGGCAGGCTCAAGGGCATGACCTTCGAGCAGCTCGAGTACGACATGGAGGGCGGCGAGATCCGGGGCCAGCGCGTGCTCGGGGAAGTCTTCGTGCCCTGCGACGACGTGATCCTCGCGATCGGCCAGGAAAACGCATTTCCCTGGGTCGAGCGCGACCTGGGCATCGAGTTCGACCGGTGGGACGTGCCGAAGGTGGACCCGGTCACGTTCGAGTCCACGCGCCCGGGCGTGTTCTTCGGCGGCGACGCGGCGTTCGGGCCGAAGAACATCATCTGGGCGGTCGAGCACGGCCACCAGGCCGCGATCTCGATCCACAAGCATTGCTGCGGCGAGCCGTTGACCGCGCGCCTGCCCCGCGGCGTCAACCTGCAGAGCCGCAAGGTCGGCATGAACGAGTGGTCGTACAAGAACGACTACGACGCCGCGGCGCGGCGGCTGGTGCCGCACGTGAGCCTGAAGGAGCGCTTCCGCAAGCTCAACATCGAGGTCGAGCTCGGCTTCGACGCGGACCGCGCGGCCGAGGAGGTCGGGCGCTGCCTGAACTGCGACATCCAGACCGTGTTCCATGCCAGCCTCTGCATCGAGTGCGATGCCTGCATCGACATCTGCCCGACCGACTGCCTCACGATCACCGCGAACGGCGAGGAGGCGGACGTGGTCGCGCGGCTGAAGGCGCCGCGGCGCAATCCCGACCAGCCGCTGTTCGTGTCGGAGCCGCTGAAGCAGACCGCGCGCATCATGGTCAAGGACGAGGACCTGTGCGTGCATTGCGGCCTGTGCGCGGAGCGCTGCCCGACCGACGCCTGGGACATGCAGAAGTCCTGGATCGAGATTCCCCACGCCGAAGACGAGGCCCCATGCCCGAGCGTCACCAGAACGCTGCGCCGCGCCTGAACGACTTCACCGTCAAGTTCGCGAACGTCAACGGCTCGGGATCCGCGAGCGCCAATGCGCTGGTCATGAAGGCGATCTTCCGCATGGGCGTGCCCGTGGTCGGCAAGAACTTCTTCCCGTCGAACATCCAGGGCCTGCCGACCTGGTACGAGATCCGGGTCACGCGCGAGGGCTGGCGGGCGCGCGCCGGGCACGTGGACGTCATGGTCGCCATGAACGCCGAGACCTACGCGCGCGACGTGCGCGAGGTGGCTCCGGGCGGCTGCCTGCTCTACGACTCGACCTGGCCGCGCAGCAGCCTGCTGGCGCGCGAGGACATCCGCACCTTCGGCGTGCCGTTTGCCGAGCTGTGCAACCAGCATTTCGAGGGTGCCCGGGCCCGCACGCTGATGAAGAACATCATGTACGCGGGCACGCTGGCGGCGCTGATCGACCTCGACCTCGAGGTCATCCGCGGGCTGCTGGCCGAGACCTTCGCGAAGAAGCCGGCGCTCGTCGACTCGAACATGAAGGCGATCGAGATCGGCTACCGCCATGCGAAGGAGCACTTCGACTGCCCGCTGCCGACGCGCATCGAGCGCATGGATGCGACCCGCGGCCACGTCATCATCGACGGCAACACGGCCGCCGCGCTCGGCTGCGTCTACGCCGGGGCGACGGTCGGCGCCTGGTACCCGATCACGCCGTCCACCTCGCTGATGGACGCATTCCGCTCGTTCTGCGCGCGCCACCGCACCGACCCGCAGACCGGCCGGCGCGACTACGTGGTGGTGCAGGCCGAGGACGAGCTGGCCGCGATCGGCGTCGTGATCGGCGCCATGTGGAACGGCGCCCGCGCCTTCACGCCGACCTCCGGCCCCGGCATCTCGCTGATGCAGGAGTTCATCGGCCTCGCGTACTACTCCGAGGTGCCCGCCGTCATCTTCGACGTGCAGCGGGTCGGGCCCTCGACCGGCATGCCCACGCGCACGCAGCAGTGCGACCTGCTCTCCTGCGCCTACGCGAGCCACGGCGACACGCGCCACGTGCTGCTGTTCCCCGACTCCCCGGAGGAGTGCTTCACGATGGCGGTGCAGGCCTTCGACCTGGCCGAGCGGCTGCAGACGCCGGTGTTCGTGCTGCTAGACCTCGACATCGGCATGAACGACTGGATGGTGCCGGACTTCCGCTGGGACGATGGCTACCGGCCGGACCGCGGCAAGGTCCTGTCCCGCGAGCAGGTCGAGGCGCTGCCGAAGTTCCAGCGCTACATGGACCCGGACGGCGACGGCATCCCGTACCGGACGCTGCCCGGCGTCAGCCCGAAGGCGTCCTACTTCACCCGCGGCTCGGGCCACAACAAGTACGGCACCTATACCGAGGACTCGGCCGAGTACCAGGAGGTGCTCGACCGCCTCGCGCGCAAGTTCGAGACCGCGAAGAAGCTGGTGCCGCCGGCCGTCGCGGACGGCCGCGGCTCGGCCGTCGCAATCGTCAGCATCGGCTCCTGCGACGGGCCGGTGCGCGAGGCGCTCGCGCAGCTGCGCCGCTCCGGCCTCGCCATCGACTACCTGCGGGTGCGCGGCTTCCCGTTCGGTGCCGAGGTCGAGGAGTTCCTGGCGTCGCACCCGACGGTGTTCGTGGTGGAGCAGAACCGCGACGCGCAGCTGCGCGCGCTGCTGACGCTCGAGACCGGCGCCGACAAGCAGAAGCTGCGCTCGATCCTGCACTACGACGGCCTGCCGATGGCCGCCGCCTGCATCGTCGAGGGCGTCAACCGCGCGCTCGACCGGGGAGTCGCCGCATGAGCTACATCGCCAAGCCGAAGGTCGCCAACCCGGGACTGCCGCGCAACGAACTCGGGCTCAATCGGCGCGACTACGAGGGCGGCATGTCGACGCTGTGCGCCGGCTGCGGCCACGACTCGGTGACCGCCGCGATCGTGCAGGCCTGCTTCGAACTCGCCCTGCCGCCGCAGAGCGTCGTGAAGCTCTCGGGGATCGGCTGCTCGTCCAAGACCACGGCGTACTTCGTCGCCGGCGGCCACGGCTTCAACTCGGTGCACGGCCGCATGCCCTCGGTCGCGACCGGCGCCAATGCCGCCAACCGCCACCTGCGCTACATCGGAGTCTCGGGCGACGGCGACTCGCTGTCCATCGGCGTCGGCCAGCTCGCGCACGCGATCCGGCGCAACCTCGACATCGTGTACATCCTCGAGAACAACGGCGTGTACGGCCTGACCAAGGGGCAGTTCTCCGCATCGGCCGACGTCGGCTCGAAGTCCAAGAAGGGCGTGGCCAACGAGGACCAGCCGATCGACCCGGTGCTGCTGGCGCTCGCGCTCGGCGCCTCGTTCGTGGCGCGCAGCTTCTCGGGCGACAAGGAGCAGCTGGTGCCGCTGATCAAGGCGGGGCTCGCGCACCGGGGCTTTGCGATGATCGACGTGCTGTCGCCGTGCGTTACCTTCAACGACCACGAGGGGTCCACCAAGAGCTACGCCTACGTGCGCGAGCACTCGGAGGCGCCGGTCGCGGCCGACTACATCGCGCCGCGGCAGGAGATCCGCGTGCAGTACCGCCCGGGCGAGACGGTGCAGGTGCCGATGCACGACGGCAGCCAGGTGGTGCTGCGCAAGCTCGACCCTGGCTACGAGCCGACCGACCGCGCGCGCGCGGCCGCGTACGTGCAGGAGCGCGCGCTGCGCAACGAGTACGTGACCGGACTGATCTTCGTGGACGAGACGCGCGGAGACTTCCACGACCGCCAGTCCACTTCGGAACAGGCGCTGAACGCGGTGTCCTACGAGCGGCTGTGCCCGGGCGAGGGGCGGCTGGCGAAGATCCTGCAGGCCTTCCGCTGACGCCGGACCTGCCGGCGGCGGGGCGGCGGCGCTACACGCCGCCGGTGCCGTAGGCGGAGGTTTCGCGCGTCTTCTCGAAATCCTGGCGCTGGTCGTCCATCTGGCGCATGGCCTGCTCGGTGTAGCAGCGCTCCTTGGCGATGCGCTCGCCGGTCGCAATCTCCTTGCGGCAGTAGAGTTTCGCGCCGTTCGGGGCGATCCGCAGGGTCATGCCGGGATACGGGTTCCCGGAGGCCGCGGCGCCCGCCGCGGCGGCGTCCGGATCGGCCGGCGGCGCGGCTGCCTGGGCCTCCGGCTTCTGCGGCGCGCTCATGCAGGCGCCCAGCACGATGGCGACCAGCAGGGCGGGCACGAGGCCGAGGGCGTGGGATCCGGCGCGCATCATCAGGTCTCCGTCCGGCAGGCCAACGCCCGACAGGCTGCTCCGGCCGGCCGCTGGCGTCAATTGCCGCGGGCAGGGCGGCAGTCGAGCGCGGTGAGGCCGCCGGGCACGATCGCGACTTCGAGGGGCGTGCGGCCGATGAGCTGCCCGTCCGCCTCGACCTCGCAGGCCGGCGCCGACGTGATCCGCGCCCGGTCGCAGCGCAGCCGGTGGAAGGCCGGATCCGCCGCCGCCCTGCCGCTCCACAGGCCCGGCGCCAGCGCGAGCGCACGCACCAGCGGCAGATCCGCGACCGTCACCAGCTCGAGGAGGCCGTCGTCCGGCCTTGCGCCCGGCGCGAGCCGCATGCCGCCGCCGCAATCGGGTCCGATCGCCGCAATGACGGTCAGCAAATGCGCATCGCGGCATTGGCCCGCGGCGGTGACCGTGAAGCCAGGCGCACGAAAGCGCGCCAGCGCGCGCACCAGCGCGACCGCGTAGGCGATCGTGCGCGGCCCGCGGGCCGAAGTCGCGCGAACGACCGCGGCGTCCAGCCCGGCGCCGGCCGCGTTGTGGAAGGCGGCGGTGCGCGGCCCGCTGCCGTCCGCGGCCACGCAGGTCGCGAGTCCCAGGTCCAGCGGCCGCGTCGCGCCCGCCGCCATGGCGCCGGCCAGGCGCGCGGGATCGCGCGGCATGCCGTGGGTCCGCGCCCAGTCGTTGCCGCTGCCCTGCGGCGCCGCGGCCACGGTGACGTCCGCGGATGGCACGCGGTCCTGGGCGCGCAGGCCATTCACGAGTTCGTGCAGCGTGCCGTCGCCGCCGACCGCGAGCAGCCGCCGCGCGCCGGCCTCGACCGCGTCGCGAGCGAGCACGGCGGCATGGCCGGGCGACGCCGTCTCGACGGCGCGGAAGCGCAGGCCGCGCCGGCCGAGTTCGCGCGCGAGCAGGGGCCAGCGCCGTGCCGCGGTTCCGCCGCCCGAGGCGGGATTGACGACGACGAACCAGCCCTGATCGCCCACCCGGACATGATGGGCCATAATGCACCCCGATGCCGGACACCATCGTTCCCGTCAGCTACCGGCTGGCGACGCAGGACTTCGACGCGTTCGTACGCCATTTCGCCGGCAGCTTCGAGCGCTGGGGATTCGCCGTCGTGGCGGACCACGAGCTGCCGCAGCCGCTGATCGACGGCTGCCTCGGGCGCTTCAAGGCGTTCTTCGCGCAGCCGGCGGACGCCAAGCTGCGCTACCACGTCCCCGGCATCGGCGGCGCGCGCGGCTACACGCCATTCGGCGTCGAGACCGCGAAGGGGGCGACCCACCACGACCTCAAGGAATTCTGGCAGATCGGCCGCGAGCTGCCGCCGGGCCATCGCTACCGCTCGACCATGCCGGACAACGTCTGGCCGGAGGGCGACGGCGGCTTCAAGCGCGCCGCGCTCGAGCTGTGGGAGTCGTTCGACCGCATGGGCCGCAAGCTGCTCGAGGCGATCGCCGTGCACCTCGGTCTCGAGCGCCGGTGGTTCGACGACAAGGTCGGCGAGGGCAACAGCGTGCTGCGGGTGATTCACTACCCGCCGGTGCCGGAGGGCTCGACCGGCGTGCGCGCGGGGGCGCACGAGGACATCAACGTGATCACGCTGCTGCTCGGCGCGGAGGAGGGCGGACTCGAGCTGCTCGACCGAAGCGGGCGCTGGCTGCCGGTGAACCCGCCCCCGGGAACGCTGGTTTGCAACGTGGGCGACATGCTGCAGCGGCTCACCAACCACGCGCTGCCGTCCACGACCCACCGGGTGGTCAACCCCACCGGCGAGCGCGTGCACCGGCCGCGCTACTCGATGCCCTTCTTCCTGCACTTCAACTCGGACTTCCCGATCGCGACGCTGCCCGGCTGCATCGCGCCCGGGCGCCCGGACCGCTATCCGCAGCCGATCCTCGCCGACGACTACCTGCGCGAGCGCCTGCGCGAGATCAAGCTGCTCTACTGAGCACGGCGGCAACCGGTGGCGAAACTCTACTTCTACTACTCGACCATGAACGCGGGGAAGTCGACGTCGCTGCTGCAGTCGAGCCACAACTACCGCGAGCGCGGCATGCACACGCTGGTGTACACGGCGCAGTTCGACCAGCGCGGCGGCGGCCGCGTGCACTCGCGGATCGGCCTGTCGAGCGAGGCGCGGCACTTCGCGGCGGGCTCCGACCTGTACGAGGAGATCGCCGGCGAGCACTCGCGGCGGGCGGTCAATTGCGTGCTGCTCGACGAGGCGCAGTTCCTGACCACGCCGCAGGTCGAGCAGCTCGCGGCCGTGGTCGACCGGCTCTCGATCCCGGTGCTCTGCTACGGGCTGCGCACGGATTTCCGCGGCGAGCTGTTCGAGGGCAGCGCGCGGCTGCTGGCGATCGCGGACGAGCTCGCGGAGCTCAAGACCATCTGCCATTGCGGGCGCAAGGCGACCATGGTGGTGCGCGTGGGCGCCGACGGTGCGGTCGAGCGCGAGGGCGAGCAGGTCGAGATCGGGGGCAACGAGCGTTACCTGCCGCTGTGCCGCAGGCATTTCTTCGACGCGATCGGGCGCGCGCGCCCGTCGTGACCATGCCGGGCGCGCTGCGGCCGCTCGCGGCAATCCTGGTCCTGGCCCTGCCTGAGCCCGCGGCATCCGCGACCGGGCCGCCCGCAGCGCCCGACGAGGTTGCGGCTGAGACGGGCCGCGCCAACGGCTGCCGGGGCGAGTTGCCGGAGGACGCGGCGGGCATCGATGCGATGCGCGCGGGCCTGCAGCGCGGCGTCTGCAGCACGGCGCGCTTCGTGGACCGGCTGTTCGGCGGCGAGCACGAGTATGCGGAGGGCGAGGACGAGACCAACGGGCGGGCAGCGCTCGCGCTGGTGTGGGACGAGCACGACGGCTTCGAACTGGACGGGCGGTTCCGCGCCAGCGTCGAGCTGCCGGCGCTGAGCGAGCGGTTCAGCGCGACCATCGGCCGCGCCGACCGGGACGAGTACGTCGCCGACGAGCTGCGGGACGTCGGTCCCGTGACCGGCGCGTTCTCGGACGACGATCCCGCGGAGTGGTTCGCGGGCCTCGGCTACCGCGTGCTGCGCGACCGCGACAGCCGCTTCGACCTGGGCGCGGGCGTCAAGCTCGAGACCCCGCTCAACCCGTACTTCAATGCGCGTTACCGCCACTATGTCTACCTGAGCGACGCGCTGCTGCTGACCCTGCGCACCACCGCGTTCGTCGAGAACGACGAGGGCTTCGGCGTCACCCAGGCCTTCGACCTGGACCGTGTCCTGGGCCGCGACTGGCTGCTGCGCTGGGGCAACTCGTTCCGGCTGTCCGAGGAGACCGAGGGCGTACGCTGGCGCACGCGGGTCGCGCTCTACCAGGCGATCGATTACCGGCGCGCGATGCGCTACGAGGCCAGTGCGCGCGGCCAGTCGGACGGCGTCCAGCCGGACCGCTACGGCCTGCGCGTCACGCACCGGCGCTCGATGCTGCGGGAATGGCTGTTCTTCGAGTTCGAGGCCGCGCTGTTCTGGACTGACGGCCCGCTGCCGTCGGACCGCTGCCAGGCCTGCGTCGGCGCCGGCGTCGGCTTCGAAGTGCTCTTTGGAGACGCCTACGACCGGGTTCTGCGGCGCAAGGGCGGCGACGCGGAGGTTGCGGGGCCGCTCTGAAGCGAACGGGCGCGAGGGCGGCGGCGTCAGCCGGCTGCGAGCCGCACTGCCCGGGCGAGTGCCAGGGCCCTTCTCACTGACTTGTAATAGCGCAGGCCGACCACGAGTGTCGCCAGGCCCGCCAGCAGCCCCGCCATCAATCCCGGCCGCCGGGTGAGGAAGCGCATCGTCATGCTGCGCGGGCCGCCATCTGTCCTGACGGGAGGCGGACCGAGCCGGCGCGCGATCAGTTCGCGCTGGGCCCGCATCCGTAGCCGCAACACCAGACGCTGCTCGGCCAGCGGGGCTTGCCGAAGGGGCGTCACATCCTGCTCCTGAGCAACGCCAGGTCCGCGGCGATCTCCTCGCGCGTGGCCGCGAAGGACTGGCGGCCGAGTGCGGACAGGACACGCAGTCGCCACCCGGCCAGACCGGTCACCAGCACGAATGCGCCGACGATCGCGATCGCGGCGGGAATCCGGTAGGGCGTATCCCAGGTGAATGCCAGCGCCACGATTCCGGCGAGAATCATCGTGCACAGCAGGCCGATGAAACACACCAGCGTCGCGACCGCCATCTTCAGCAGCCGGTTCCTTTCCTCGGCCAGTTCGACGCGCAGCAACTCGCCGTGCAGCGCGAGCTGGGCGAACAGCGGCCTGCCGGCCGAGCGCAGGGCGGCAATCAGCTCCAGCGGGTTGATGGCCGCGGGCCGCGCTGCGCCGGCCGCCGCATCCGGGGCCGGCGATTGCCCCGGAGGCGGCGCCGCATCCATGTCGACGCCGGCCAAGCGCTACCTGCTGCGCGAGATCACGACGCCGACCAGCAGGCCGATGGCCGCGCCGATGCCGATCGCCTGCCACGGATGGTCATGCACGTAGCTGTCGGTGGTCCTGGCGGTGGCGCGGGCGCGATCGGCAAGCTCCCCGCCCAGTTCGTCGGCCCGTACCCTTGCGGCCGCGACCCGCTCGTTGAGCCTGGCCTTGGCGCGGGCCAGGTCCTGGCCCGTCAGCGCAGTCGTGTTCTTGACGAAGTCCTCGATGTCCTCGATGAGGTCGTGGAATTCGCCGGACAGGGCCGACCGCGAGCCGGCCGCTGCCGCCATCGGCGCCTGCGCGGACGTGCCGGGACGCCCCTTCACGCCGGTTTCGGAGATGTTTGGCTGGGTATGCATGGCGGATTCCTGGTTGACGTTGAACTCCAAACTCGTTTCTCTCGAATATGGACTCGCCGCGTGCATCGGCAATACGCACATGCCGCAGGCCGATGTTGCCGGGCCGCCGTCGTGCCAGTACGCTGGCCCGACCCACGGGTCCAGACCTCTGCAAGCGAAAGGAGCGAGTCATGAAATCACGCGGGTTGATCGGAGCCATGCCGGTGGCGCTGGCGGCGGTCCTGATGGCGACGGGCTGCTCGAAGAAGGAAGCGGAGCCGGCCGCGCCGACCGGGACTGCGGCGCCGGCGACAGAAACTGCCGCGGCCGCGCCGGCGGTGGAAACTGCCGCGACCGCGCCGGCGGCGGGCGATGCAGGCGCGACCGCCTACCGCATGTACTGCGTGACCTGCCACGGCGCGACCGGCAAGGGCGACGGAGTCGCGGCCGCCTCGCTCAATCCGAAGCCCGCCGACTTCGCCGACGGCCTGTTCCGCTTCGACGTCAACGGCAACGGCATCAAGGGCGATGTCGAGGACATCAAGGCCATCGTGCGCGATGGCGCCGCGAAGCACGGCGGCTCGCCGCTGATGGCGCCCTGGCCAATGCTGTCAGCCGATCAGCTGCAGGCGGTTGCCGAGTACGTGAAGTCGATGCACGGCAGCTGACCCGCGAGCGTGCGGGCAGGGGAGTCCCCGGCTGGCCACGGCCGGGCGGCTTCGCGCACGCAGTCCCCCGGACCCGGACGACGTCGACGCATGCTGATCGCCGCGAACCGGCTTTCGAACTCGCAGCGCTCGACGCGCAAGGCATTGCTGTACTTGCCGTTTCGCGGTGTCAGCCGGACGTAGTGGTCAATCACCAGTTGGGCGCGTTCGGCCTTGTAGGACTTCAGAAAAAGTGTCACCTGCACGAGCAGGTCGAGGGCTTGGCGATTCGCGACCGTATAGGTCAGGCCGGGCGCATGGTGCGGTGAGGACGTGCGTTTGGTCGTGATCTTTCCGACTTTCGTCGCATTCAGGACCCGCTCGAGGAGCGCCCGCTCCGTGTTGCTGATCGATAGCGCGAGTTGTCGGTTCTGGCCGCGATGCACGCGTGTCAGCGAGATGCTGCCTTCGCCATCAATGAGTCCCGCGAGATAGGCGGCATCCGTGGTGGAAAGTCGGGCGGTACGACGCGGTTGCATGGTCCGGCGCTCCTTTGCCGATACAACATGAAACCCCCGGCCTCGCGGCCGGGGGCCCGGAATGGTGGAGGCGGCGGGACAGCTGTTCCACCGCTTTCGCGGCAGGCTGGACTATGCCATCACCCCGGCTTGCGCCGGGGGCGGGGCGTGTTATCCGGCGATCCATGCGCCGGATCCTGGGTGCTGCCCGGCTTGCGCTTCGGCAGCTCCATGAGTCTCTACAGGGCAGGCCTGAGGTTAGCCCTCTTCCTACCCCTCGGCGTTACCACTGGCCACCGTTGCCGGCGCCGTCAGGTTTCACCGATGTGAGCCCCGTTCTCATTTCACCCTCACGAGTGAAAGCGACCCTCGTTGATCGAACCCGCGTCCGCAAGCCCTACGCTACAGGATCTACGTGCGTGTCCACGCCTATTGATCTCGCTTCGTGCTACCCGGCGGGCGGGGAAAACATGAAGCCAGCTACGGAACGTTTTAGCGGTACCGGCCCGGAGCACGCCGGTCCCGCGATCCTGTGAGCGCGTCCCCCGGGTCTGGATGCACAGGCACATGCCAGTCGGGGGTTAGGCGGGATTAAGCCGCCAGAGCGTAGTTGTCGTCGTTGGCAACTATAGGTTTGCAAGCGGATTAACGAGGTTGCCTGCACCTCGGCACGCCCCTGGAGTTTCGCGACCCACGTCGAAACCGATCGCCCCCAAAGGACCGGCGCATTGTAGCAGATGCGGACCCGTCGGGCGGCAGGCGCGCTAGCGGCGCGCCTTCATCACCCGCGCCTTCTCGCGCTGCCAGTCGCGCTCTCGCGTGTCGGCGCGCTTGTCGTGCTGCTTCTTGCCGCGCGCCACGCCGATCTCGAGCTTGGCGCGGCCGTCCTTCCAGTACATCGCGAGCGGCACCAGCGCGTGGCCCTTGCGCTCCACCGAGCCGATCAGGGAGTCGATCTGGCGGCGGTGCAGCAGCAGCTTGCGGCTGCGCGTCGGGTCCGTCCTCACGTGCGTCGAGGCGGTCGGCAGCGGCGACACGTGCGCGCCGAACAGCCAGGCCTCGCCGTCCTTCAGCAGCACGTAGGCCTCGGCGAGCTGCAGCCGCCCGGCCCGCAGCGCCTTCACTTCCCAGCCCTGCAGGACGACGCCGGCCTCGAGCCGCTCGTCGATGAAGTAGTCGTGCCGCGCGCGGCGATTGACGGCGATCCGTCCTGCCGGTTCCTTGTCGTCCTTTTCCGCCATGCCGCATTGTAGCGGCCGGCTGCGGTTGTCCGGGCCCGTCCCGGCGGCGACAATCCGCGGATGCGAGGCGTTCCCGATGCGTGAAGTGCGCCGCAGCGCGCTGCTGCCCTACAGCGCCGGGCAGATGTACGGCCTGGTCACCGACGTGCTGCGCTATCCCGAGTTCCTGCCCTGGTGCACCGGGGCGCGGATCCTGGCCGACGAGGGCGAATTCGTGACCGTGTCGCTCGGCCTGCACCGGGGGCTCGCGCGCGGCAGCTTCACGACGCGCAACCGCCTCGTGCCCGGCCGCTCGGTCGAAATGCGCCTCGTCGAGGGACCGTTCACGATGCTGGAAGGCCGCTGGGAATTCGCGCCCATCCAGGACGCGGGCACGCGCGCCGAGCTGCTGATGCGCTTCGAAACGCGGGGCATCCTCGGCGGCATCGCGCTGGGGCCGGCCTTCGAGCATGCCTGCAACCAGATGGTGGACGCCTTCGCGCGCCGTGCGCAGCAGGTTTACCGTGCCGGCTGACCGCATTGCGGTGTCCGTGGCCTGCGCGGAGCCGGATCGGCAGACCGTGCTGGCGCTGGAACTGCCGGCCGGGTCGACGGCGGCCGATGCACTGGATAGATCCGGCATCTTCGACCGGCACCCGGGCCTCGATCGCGCCGCCTGCGCCGTCGGCATCTACGGGCGCGAGGTGCCGGGACGGCAGGTGCTGCGCGACGGCGACCGCGTCGAGGTGCTGCGCCCGCTCGATGACGATCCGCGAGAGCGCCGCCGCCGGCTGGCGCGCGCGGGCAGGACGATCGGGAAGGGCTCAGCCGCCGGCCGGTGAGGGCTTGCGGGGAACCGGCAGCGGTTCCTCGATCCGCGTGACCTTGTCGCCCTCGAACCAGACCACGAGGTGACGGCGCGTCACCTCGCGCGAGTGGCCGCGGCGCAGGCTGTACACGTAGTCCCAGCGCTCCGCGTCGAAGCTGTCGATCACCATCGGCGTCCCGAGCAGGAAGCGCACCTGGCTGCGGGTCATGCCGACCTCGACCTGCTCCACCTGCTCGGCATCCAGCAGGTTGCCCTGCTGGACGTCCATGCGATAGACGCAGCCGGCCGCGGAGGCGGCGGCCAGCATCGCGGCGGCCAGGATGGCAACGGGTCGCATCACGGGAATCCCTGGAGGATAATGGCGCGCATCATAGCGGAATCGCCGCGCCCCGCGGCGACGGAGCGCCGACGTGGAATCCAGCGACCTGCGCAAGGCAGGGCTCAAGGTGACGCTGCCGCGCGTGAAGATCCTCGAGATCCTCGCCGGAAGCCATGGTCGCCACCTGTCGGCCGAGGACATCTACCGCGTGCTGCGGGACCAGAGCGAGGACATCGGCCTGGCGACGGTTTACCGCGTGCTGACGCAGTTCGAGGCTGCCGCCCTGGTCAAGCGCCACCACTTCGAGGGCGGTACCGCGGTCTTCGAGCTGAACGAAGGGGAGCACCACGACCATATCGTGTGTCTCGACTGCGGCCACGTGGAAGAGTTCATGGACAGCGGCATCGAGCAGCGCCAGACCAGCGTCGCCCGCAGGTCGGGATTCGAGATCGAGGAGCACAGCCTGATCCTCTACGGCCGCTGCCGCCGCGAGCACTGCCCGCACCGCCCGAAGCGCGGCTGATCAGCGCGCCGCGGCGCCGGCCGCGCGCAGCATCTCCCGCGCGTGTTCGCGCGCCTTGCGCGTGATCTCGACGCCACCGAGCATTCGCGCCAGTTCCTCGACGCGCTCGTCCGCGGCCAGCGCGGCGACCGCGGTGCGGCTGGTGCGGCCGTCGGTCAGCTTGGTCACGCGCAGCTGCCGGTCGGCCTGGCTGGCGACCTGTGCCAGGTGCGTCACGCACAGCACCTGGCCGCGACCGCCGAGTTCGCGCAGCTTGCGCCCGACGATCTCGGCGACGCCGCCGCCGATGCCGGCATCGACCTCGTCGAAGACCATGCAGCTGCGCGGATGGCGCGTCGCGGCCGCGACCTGCAGCGCCAGGCTGATGCGCGACAGCTCGCCGCCGGAGGCGACCCGGGCGATGGGCTTGACCGGTTGCCCGGGGTTGGCGCTGACCAGGAACTCGACGCCGTCGTCGCCCGCCGCGGCAGGATCCGCACCGGCTGCCGTCTCGACGGCGACCTCGAATCGTCCACCCGGCATGCCGAGCTGGCGCATGACGCCGGTCACGGCCGTGCCGAGCGTCCTGGCCGCGCCCTTGCGCGCCACCGTGAGCGCTGCCGCGGCCTCGCGATAACGGGCGAGCGCGGCGGCGATCTGTCCGTCCAGCGCGCCGAGGGTAGTCTCCGACTGCTCGAGCGCGGCCAGCTCCGCGCGCAGCCGGTCCACCTGGACCGGCAACTCTTCCGCGACGACGCGGTGCTTGCGCGCCAGGTCCTCGACGGCCGCCAGGCGCCGCTCGACCTGTTCCTGCCTGGCCGGGTCCGCATCCAGCGCCTCGAGGTAGGCGGAGAGCCGCGAACCCGCCTCACGCAGGCCGATGAGGCTCTCCTCCAGCACGCCGAGCGGGTCCGCAAGCCGCGCGTCCAGCGCCGCCGCTGCACGCAGCTGCGTCACGGCGCGCGCCGCGAGCGCGTGCGCGTCGGAGCCGTCGGCCTCGTAGGCGAGCGCCAGCGCGTTGCGGGCCGCCTCGGCCAGCCGGCCGTGATTCGCCAGGCGGGCGCGCTCGCCCGCGAGATCCTGAACCTCGCCCGGCGCGAGCCCGAGCGCCTCCAGCTCGCCGACCTGGTAGCGCAGCAGCTCGAGGCGCGCGCCGCGCTCGCGCGCCATGGCGGCGAGTCCGTTGCGCTCCTCGCGCAGCCGCCGCCATTCGGCGGCCGGCCCGGCGACCTGCGCCAGCAGGCGGTCGTGGCCGCCGTGCCCGTCGAGCAGCGCGCGCTGCGCATCGCGGCGCACCAGCGACAGGAACTCCTGCTGGCCGTGGATCTCGATCATCAACTCGCCGAGCTCGCGCACCGACTGGGCCGGCAGCGCCTGGCCGTTGACGTACTGCCGCGAGCGGCCGTCCCTGCCGATGACCCGCCGCAGCACGACCTCGCCGTCGTCCGCGTCGATGGACTGCTCCTCCAGCCAGCGCTGCACCGCGGCGTCGCCGGCGGCGTCGAAGGTCGCGGCGATCTCGGCGCGCTCCGCACCGTGGCGGACCGCATCCGCGCTGGCGCGCGCGCCGAGCGCGAGCATGACGGCGTCCACGATGATCGACTTGCCGGCCCCGGTCTCGCCGGTGAAGGCGGTCAGGCCGCCCGCGAGCTCGAGCTCGACCGCGTCGATGATCGCGAAGTCGCGGATCTGCAGGTGCACCAGCACGCTCAGGACTCCGCTGCACCGGTGCGGCCGCTGCGGCCCCAATGGAGCTTCGAGCGCAACAGGCGGAAATAGTCGTGGCCCGGCAGGTGCAGCAGGGTGATGCGCTCGGCCGCGGGCTCGATCGTGAGCGTCGTGTCGAGATCGAGGTCGCCCAGCATGACGCCGTCGCAGGTCACCTGGGCACGGGTCGACGAGCGTGCGACCAGGCGCACCTCGATGCGGCCGTCGCGCCCGACGACGATCGGGCGGTCGGACAGCGTGTGCGGCGAGATCGGCGCGATCACGGTGGCGTGCAGGGCGGGATGGATGATGGGCCCGCCGCAGGACAGCGCATAGGCGGTGGAGCCGGTGGAACTCGCGATGACGAGGCCGTCGCCACCGTGGGTATTGACGAAGCGGCCGCCGATCCAGGTCTCGAGCTCCACCATGCGGCCGGACTCGTGGCGCTGCACGACAACGTCGTTGAGCGCGCAGTACGAGGCGGGGGCGCTGCCGGCGGCTGCCAGCGTCGCCTGCAGCATGTCGCGCACGTCGGTTTCGTAGCGACCGGCGAGCACCGCGTCGAAGGTCGCGACCGTGTCGTCGGGCGACACGTCGGTCAGGAACCCCAGCCGCCCGCGGTTGATGCCGAGCAGCGGGATGCCGCGCCCGATGGCGAGCTGCGCGGCGAACAGCATGGTGCCGTCCCCGCCGATCGCGACGATGAGGTCGGCGCCGGCGCCGAGTTCCGCGACCGGCCGCCGTTCGACGCCTTCCGGCAGGCCTGCGACTTCAACGCCACGGTCGATGAGGACCGCGAGTCCGCGCCCGCGCAGGTCGCGCGCCACCGAGGCCATGGTGTCGGCGACCCGTGCGTCTTCGACCTTGCCGACGAGCGCGATCCGGGAAAAAGGCTGGTTCATCTGTTGTCAGGGCCTTTTAGCATGCGCACCCGCCGCCGGCCATCCGTGCAACCCGGGACCGTGGAAGTTGTCTTGACACTCGCCAATGGCGATTGCTAGTTTCATTCCCGTATCCGGTGCAGATTCCATTTTCCTTTTGTAACAGATAGTTATGACGGACACGACAGCCGCCGTCGACGAGGCGCCGAGCGACCGGGCGCAGCTGCTGCTGCGCACGCTGATCGAGTGCTACGTGCGCGACGGCCAGCCGGTCGGCTCCCGCACGCTCTCGCGCGAGTCGGGCCTGAGCCTGTCCTCGGCGACCATCCGCAACGTCATGGCCGACCTCGAGGAGCACGGCTTCGTCAGTTCCCCGCATACCTCGGCCGGGCGCGTGCCGACCGACAAGGGCTACCGCTATTTCGTCAATGCGCTGTTGCGCTACCAGCCGCCGGGGCAGGCCGAAATCGCCGAGCTGCAGCGCCACCTGGAACAGCGCGCCGGCGATCCGCGGGCGCTGGTCACTGCAGCCTCGCAGCTGGTATCGAGCCTGACGCACCTCGCCGGCGTGGTGACGGTGCCGCGCGAGGCGCATGCGGCGCTGTCGCAGATCGAGTTCGTCGGCCTGTCCGGCAACCGCGTGCTGGCGATTCTCGTCGTCAACGGTCGCGAAGTGCAGAACCGCGTGGTCCAGCTCGACCGGCACTATCCGGCCGACGAGCTGCGCCGCGCGGCGGCCTACCTGAACGAGCAGTTCCGCGGCCGCGAGCTCGCCGACGTCCGCGCGTCGCTGGTGGCCCAGCTGCAGGAGACCCGCGAGCAGATGAACCGCCTCATGGTGGACGCCATCACGCTCGCGCAGCGCGCGTTCGAGAGCCAGCCCGACGAGCAGGCTGCCGACATGGTGGTCGCCGGCGAGACCAACCTGATGGGATTCGCGGAACTCTCGAACGTGGACCGGCTGCGCCGGCTGTTCGAGGCCTTCGGCGAGAAGCGCGACATCCTGCACCTGCTGGACCAGAGCCTGCACGGCGAAGGCGTACAGATCTTCATCGGCCATGAGTCCGGCTTCACGATCCTGGACGACTGCAGCGTGGTGGCCGCGCCCTACACCCAGGACGACCGCGTGGTGGGCGTCGTGGGCGTCATCGGCCCGACCCGCATGGCCTACGAGCGCGTGATCCCCGTGGTGGACATCGCGGCGCGGATGCTGGGCTCCGCCTTGAAATCGCGGGACTGAGCCCAACGCCACCGATCATGACATCCCCCGACCCGACCGAACCCGTGGCGCCCGTGGACGACGTCCAGGCAGCTCCGGAAGCGACGCCGGATTCGCGCCTGGAAGAGGCCGAAACGCGGGCCGAGCAGCACCGCGCCGATCTGCTGCGGGCGATCGCCGAACTCGAGAACTACCGCAAGCGCGCCGCGCGCGAGGTGGAGTCGGCGCGCCAGTTCGGCGTCGAACGCTTTGCGGCCGAGCTGCTGCCGGTGGCCGACAGCCTGGCCGCAGGCATCGAGGCGGCGGCCGACCCGGCCACGCAGGTCGAGGGCCAGAAGGCGACCCTGCGCCTGCTCGGCAAGGCATTCGAGCGCGCCGGCATCGCCGCGGTGGATCCGGCCGGCCTGCCGTTCGACCCGGCCCTGCACGAGGCCATGGCGACCCGGCCGTCGGCGGAACACGCGCCGCATACCGTCCTGCAGGTCATCCAGCGCGGCTACCTGCTGAACGGCCGCCTGCTGCGGCCGGCACGGGTCATCGTGTCCACGGCGGCCGAGACCGCCCCGGAGCCGGCCGCGGGCGGTTGAAACCGGCCCGGACCGGCCCCACACCGAGGGCAATCCATTAATTCGGAGCCATTCATGGCCAAGATCATCGGCATCGACCTGGGCACGACCAACTCCTGCGTCGCAGTGATGGAGGGGAGCACGCCCAAGGTCATCGAGAACAGCGAGGGCGACCGCACCACGCCGTCGGTGGTGGCGTTCACCAAGGACGGCGAGGTCCTGGTCGGCCAGCCGGCCAAGCGCCAGGCGGTCACCAACCCGCAGCACACCTTCCACGCGGTGAAGCGCCTGATCGGCCGCCGCTTCGAGGACGCGGTGGTGCAGCGGGACATCCCGCTCGAGACCTACCGGATCGTGCGCGCCGACAACGGCGACGCCTGGCTCGAGGCGCAGGGCAAGAACATGGCGCCGCCGGAGATCTCGGCGCGGGTGCTGATGAAGATGAAGAAGACCGCCGAGGATTACCTCGGCGAGGCGGTCACCGACGCCGTCATCACGGTGCCGGCCTACTTCAACGACGCCCAGCGGCAGGCGACCAAGGATGCCGGGCGCATCGCCGGCCTCAATGTACGCCGCATCATCAACGAGCCCACCGCGGCGGCGCTCGCGTACGGCATGGACAAGAAGGGCAAGGACCGCAAGATCGCGGTCTACGACCTTGGCGGCGGCACCTTCGACATCTCGATCATCGAGATCGCCGACGTGGACGGCGAGCGCCAGTTCGAGGTGCTCTCGACCAACGGCGACACCTTCCTGGGCGGCGAGGACTTCGACCGGCGCGTCATCGACTACATTGCCGCCGAGTTCCAGAAGGAAAGCGGCGTGGACGTGCGCAAGGACCCGCTCGCCGTGCAGCGCCTGAAGGAGGCGGCGGAGAAGGCCAAGGTCGAGCTGTCGTCCGGCCAGCAGACCGAGATCAACCTGCCGTACATCACCGCGGACGCCTCGGGCCCGAAGCACCTGGCGCTGAAGCTCACGCGCGCCAAGCTCGAGTCGCTGGTCGAGGACCTGGTGACGCGCACCATCGAGCCCTGCCGCGTCGCGCTCAAGGACGCCGGCCTGTCGATCAGCGAAGTGGACGAGGTGATCCTGGTCGGCGGCCAGACGCGCATGCCGCTGGTGCAGAAGGCGGTCAAGGACTTCTTCGGCAAGGAGCCGCGCAAGGACGTGAACCCGGACGAGGCGGTCGCGATCGGCGCCGCGATCCAGGGCGGCGTGCTGGCCGGCGACGTCAAGGACGTGTTGCTGCTGGACGTGACGCCGCTGTCGCTCGGCATCGAGACGCTGGGCGGGGTGATGACGCGCCTGATCGAGAAGAACACCACGATCCCGACCAAGGCGACGCAGGTGTTCTCGACCGCCGAGGACAACCAGAGCGGCGTGACCATCCACGTGCTGCAGGGCGAGCGCGACCGCGCAACCGACAACAAGTCGCTCGGCAAGTTCGACCTCTCGGACATCCCGCCGGCGCCTCGCGGCATGCCGCAGATCGAGGTCACCTTCGACATCGACGCGAACGGCATCCTCAACGTCTCGGCGAAGGACAAGGCCACCGGCAAGGAGCAGAGGATCGTCATCAAGGCGTCTTCCGGCCTGTCCGAGGACGAAATCAGGAAGATGGTGCGCGATGCCGAGGCTCACGCGGCGGAGGACAAGCGCTTCCGCGAGCTGGTGGAGACCCGCAACCGCGCCGACGCGCTGCTGCATGCGACCGAGAAGTCGGTGAAGGACCTGGGCGAGAAAGTGACCGGCGAGGAGCGCGCCGCGATCGAGGCCGCGATCTCCGACCTGCGCGGCGTGCTCAAGGGCGAGGACAAGGCGGCGATCGAGCACAAGGCCGAGGCGCTCGCCAGGGCCAGCGCGCCGGTCGTGCAGCGCGCCTACCAGGGCGCCGGCGAGCAGGCCGCTGCGGGCCCGCAGGCCGGCGCGCCCGGCGGGAGCGGCGGCAAGGATGACGTGCTCGATGCCGAATTCGAGGAAATCAAGGACAAGGGGCCGAAGCCGGACTGAGCGCGGCTTCCCTGTCCGAAGTGCCGGGCTGCGCCGGGTGACCGTCGGTCACCCGGCGCTCGCCGTTCGGGAGCGCCATGTCGAAGCGTGACTACTACCAGGTGCTCGGCGTGCCGCGAAACGCCACCGAGGACGCCGTCAAGAAGGCGTACCGGCGCCTGGCGATGAAATACCACCCGGACCGCAATCCCGACGACAAGGAAGCGGAGGAGCGCTTCAAGGAGGCCAAGGAGGCCTACGAAATCCTCACCGACGCGCAGAAGCGCGCGGCTTACGACCAGTACGGCCATGCGGGGCTAGACGCGGCCCGCGGCGCGGGCCAGGGCTTCAGCCCGTCGGACGCCTTCGGAGACATCTTCGGCGACGTGTTCGGCGACATCTTCGGCGGCGGCCGCCGCGGCGGGCGCAGCGCGGTCTATCGCGGCGCCGACCTGCGCTACGAGCTCGCGCTCGACCTCGAGCAGGCGGTCGCGGGCACCGCCACCGAGATCGAGTTCCAGACCGTGGTGGAATGCGGCGAATGCAGCGGCTCCGGCGCGGCGCGCGGCCACTCGCCCGTGACCTGCGACACCTGCGGCGGCAACGGCCAGGTCCGCATCAGCCAGGGATTCTTCGCCGTGCAGCAGGCCTGCCCGCGCTGCAAGGGCCGCGGCACGATCATCCGCGAGCCGTGCCCGAAATGCTCCGGCCAGGGCCGCGTGCGCAGCAGCAAGCGCCTTGCGGTCAAGGTGCCGGCCGGCGTGGACACCGGCGACCGCATCCGCCTGGCGGGCGAGGGAGAAGCGGGCAGGAACGGCGGCCCGCCGGGCGACCTCTACGTGGAGATCGTGGTGCGCGAGCACCCGATCTTCGAGCGCGACGGGGCCCACCTGTCCTGCGAGGTGCCGGTCAGCTTCGTGACTGCGGCGCTCGGCGGCAGCGTCGAGGTGCCGACGCTCGGCGGCCAGGCATCCATCAAGGTGCCCCCCGGCACGCAGTCGGGCCGGGTGTTCCGGCTGCGCGAGAAGGGGGTTCGGCCGGTGCGCGGCGGCGCGACCGGCGACCTCTTCTGCCGCGTCATGGTCGAGACGCCGGTCGAGCTGACCGCGGAGCAGAAGGACCTGCTGCGGAAGTTCGAGAAGTCGCTGGCCGACGACGGCAAGCGGCACAATCCGCGTGAACGCTCCTGGCTGGAGGGCGTGAAGGAATTCTTCGGCGGGATGGGCTCATGACCAACGTCGCGGTACTTGGCGTCAGCGGACGCATGGGGCGCTGCCTGGTGAAGGCGTTGCGCGATTCCGAGGACCTCCGGCTCACGGGCGCACTGGCGTCGCCGACGAGCGCGGCGCTCGGCCGTGACGCCGGTGAGGTCGCGCAGGCCGGGCCGGTCGCCGTGGAGGTGACCGCAGACCGTGCACGGGCGCTCGACCGGGCGGCGGTCGCGGTGGATTTCACCCTGCCGGAGGCGGTCGAGGAAAACCTCGCGGCGGTGTCGAAGGCGGGCATCCCCGTGGTGATCGGCATCACCGGTCTCGACGGCCCGCGACTGGCGGCGATCCGCCGGGCGAGCCAGGCGCTTCCCGTGCTGGTGGCGCCGAACATGTCGCTCGCGGTCAACCTGCTGTTCGGGCTCGCCGGACGGGCGGCCGCGGCGCTGCCGGCCGATTACGACGTCGAGATCCTCGAGGCCCACCACCGCAACAAGGCGGATGCGCCCTCCGGCACTGCGCTGCGCCTCGGCGAGATCGTCGCGGGCGCGCGCGGCGGCACGCTGGCCGAGCTCGCCGCCTATGGCCGGCTCGGCAAGTCGCAGGGCCGGGCGCCCGGGTCGATCGGCTTTTCCAGCCTGCGGGCCGGCGACATCGTCGGCGAGCACCGTGTCCTGTTCGCAGGCACCGGCGAATCGCTCGAAATCGTGCACCGCGCGACCGACCGCATGACCTTCGCCCATGGTGCGCTGGCGGCGGCGCGCTGGCTGGTGAAGCGGCCGCCGGGGCTGTACGGCATGTCGGACGTGCTCGGCCTCTAAAGTGCAGTAGAATCCTTCCTCGGGTCGCGCGCCCCCATGCACATGCGTTGAAGGCTGGTGGAGTCCCTGACGGCTCCACCCCTGCATGGGCTGCGCCGCGCACAGGGAGAACGCACCGGTGACACCGACACCCGCAGTGCTCGCGCTCGAGGACGGCACGGTGTTCCGCGGCGTTTCCGTCGGCGCCTCCGGCGTCACCACCGGCGAGGTCGTGTTCAACACGGCGATGACGGGCTATCAGGAGATCCTGAGCGACCCGTCGTACAGCCGGCAGATCGTCACGCTGACCTGCCCGCACATCGGCAACACCGGCGCAACGCCCGAGGACCTCGAGTCGGATGCGGTGCATGCCGCCGGCCTCGTGATCCGCGACCTGCCGCTGGCGCATTCGAGCTGGCGCGCAAGCCACTCGCTGCAGGAGTTCCTGGCCGCGTCCGAGACCGTCGCGATCGCCGGCATCGATACGCGCATGCTGACGCGCATCCTGCGCGAGCGCGGCGCGCAGGGCGGCTGCATCGCCACTGCCGACCGCGCGGACGCCGAGGTGGCGCTGCGCGCGGCCCGCGCGTTCCCCGGTCTCAAGGGCATGGACCTCGCCCGGGTCGTCTCGGTGACCGAGCCCTACCAGTGGAACGAGGGCAGCATCCGCCGCGACGAAGGCCGGGTCATGCGCCCGGGATCGCGCCTGCACGTGGTCGCCTACGACTTCGGCATCAAGCGCAACATCCTGCGCCTGCTGGCGGACCATGGCTGCCGGATGACGGTGGTGCCGGCCGAGACCAGCGCCAGTGACGCGCTGGCGCTCGCGCCGGACGGAATCTTCCTGTCGAACGGCCCGGGCGACCCGGAGCCCTGCGGCTACGCGATCGCCGCGATCCGCGAGTTCCTCGCCACCGACATGCCGGTATTCGGCATCTGCCTCGGCCACCAGCTGCTGGCGCTGGCGAGCGGGGCGCGCACCGTCAAGATGAAGTTCGGCCACCACGGCGCCAACCACCCGGTGCAGGAGCTGGTCGGCGGCCACGTCGCCATCACCAGCCAGAACCACGGCTTCGCCGTCGACGAGTCGACGCTGCCCGACAACCTCAAGGCCACGCACCGCTCGCTGTTCGACGGCACGCTGCAGGGCATCGCGCGCACCGACTGCCCGGCCTTCGGCTTCCAGGGGCACCCCGAGGCGAGCCCGGGCCCGCACGACATGCGGGCGCTGTTCGAGCATTTCGTGTTCCTGATGGTCCGGCGCCTGCAGCAGCTCATGCGGGCGCAGGCCGCGGCCGGCGGTTCGCACTGATGGGCAAGCGCACCGACATCGAGAGCATCCTGATCATCGGCGCCGGGCCGATCGTCATCGGCCAGGCCTGCGAGTTCGACTACTCGGGCGCCCAGGCCTGCCGGGCGCTGCGCGAGGAGGGCTACCGCGTCATCCTCGTCAACTCGAACCCGGCGACGATCATGACCGACCCGGAAATGGCGGACGCCATCTACATCGAGCCGGTCGAATGGCGCACGGTCGCCCGCATCATCGAGAAGGAGCGCCCCGACGCGCTGCTGCCGACCATGGGCGGCCAGACCGGGCTCAACACCGCGCTCGACCTGGTGCGCGAGGGCGTGCTGGACAGGTTCGGCGTCGAGCTGATCGCGGCTTCCCGCGAGGCGATCGACATGGCCGAGGACCGGGAGCTGTTCCGCAACGCGATGCGCGGCATCGGGCTCGAATGCCCGCGCTCCTACATCGCGCACAGCCTCGACGAAGCGCTCGCCGTGCAGGGCGAGGTCGGCTACCCGACCGTCATCCGGCCCTCGTTCACGCTGGGCGGCACCGGCGGCGGCATCGCCTTCAACCGCGAGGAATTCGAGGCCATCGTCACGCGCGGCCTCGACGCCTCGCCGACCGGCGAAGTGCTGATCGAGGAGTCGGTGCTGGGCTGGAAGGAGTTCGAGATGGAGGTGGTGCGGGACCGCAAGGACAACTGCATCATCGTCTGTTCCATCGAGAACCTCGACCCGATGGGCGTGCACACGGGCGACTCGATCACGGTCGCGCCGGCGCTGACGCTCACCGACAAGGAGTACCAGCGCATGCGCGATGCGTCCATCGCGGTGCTGCGGCAGGTCGGGGTCGAGTGCGGCGGTTCCAACGTCCAGTTCGCGATCAACCCGCGGGACGGGCGCATGCTGGTCATCGAGATGAACCCGCGCGTGTCGCGCTCCTCGGCGCTGGCCTCGAAGGCCACCGGCTTCCCGATCGCGAAGGTGGCGGCCAAGCTCGCCATCGGCTACACGCTCGACGAGCTGAAGAACGAGATCACGGGGGGCGCGACCCCGGCGTCGTTCGAGCCCGCGATCGACTACGTGGTGACCAAGGTCCCGCGCTTCACCTTCGAGAAGTTCCCGGGCGCGAACGACCGGCTGACCACGCAGATGAAGTCGGTGGGCGAGGCGATGGCCATCGGCCGCACCTTCCAGGAATCGCTGCAGAAGGCGCTGCGCAGCCTCGAGACCGGCTGCGACGGCCTGACGCCGCTGCTCGAGCTGCCGCTCGATGCCGACGCCGGACTGCGGCTGGAGGAGGAGCTGCGCCACCCGGGCGCCGACCGCATCCGCTACGTGGCCGACGCCTTCCGCGCCGGCTGGTCGGCCGAGCGCGTCGGCGAGCTCACCGCGATCGATCCCTGGTTCCTCGCGCAGGTCGCGGACCTGGTGCGCGAGGAGGCGCAGGTGCGCGAGCAGGGCATCGCGGCGCTCACCTTCGAGCGGCTGCTGGCACTCAAGCGCAAGGGCTTCTCGGACGCGGCGCTGGCGCGGGCGCTCGGCGCGCCGGAGGCGCGCGTGC
>JAHCAM010000060.1 GCA_019634895.1 Steroidobacteraceae bacterium
CGAGAGTTGCATGCGGTATCTCCCGGCATTGCGGAAGGCGGCAGCCCGGATCGCCGCGACCATGACCCCACCGCCTTCCGAGCCCCCCGGGCGCCCGGCCCCAGCCGTCAAGCGAGGGCCGAACTCCACGAAGCACGAATCAGGTGTGCCGGTCAGGCCGGCCGGCTCGTCGAAGCGCGGGGCCGCTGCGCGGGCATCTTCGCGCCGGCCGCTGCGCTGAAGGCAGCGCACGGACCGAATTGAAGGGGGCGCGCATTGACGCCGCTCGGTGTGCGCGCGCCGCGGCTCCAGGCGTCGGCCTGCAACTGTGCGAGCGCTTGTCGCCCCGGCGGTCCAGCATGCGCGCCGATCTTGCGCCGACCCGGCCGCGCAAACCGGCGCAAAATGAGTCCGGCCGCTCGTGCGGCGTCGCCTGCGCCGGCGGTCGTTCGATCAACCTCGATCAGTTGAGGGATTCGCCATGAGCACACTCGCGATACTCCGCAGGTCCGGATTCCCGATCATCGCCGCGGCCGCCGCGCTCGCACTGTCGACCGGCGCGCTGGCGCAGCAGATGAACCTGAAGCTCGGCGGCGCCGCCGAAGTGCCGCCGGTCACGACTGCCGCCGCCGGCTCCGGAACCATCACCGTTGGCGCCGACAAGTCGATCAGCGGCTCCGTGACCACGACCGGCATGAAGGGCACGATGGCGCACATCCACGAGGGCGCGGCGGGCGCGAACGGCCCGGTGGCCATTGCGCTGGTCCATGACGGCGACGGCAAGTGGGCCGTGCCGGCCGGAGCGAAGCTCAACGACGCGCAATACGCGGCGTTCAAGGCCGGAAAGCTGTACGTGAACGTGCACAGCGCGCAGCACCCGGGCGGGGAAGTGCGCGCGCAACTGACGCCGTGACGACGACGTCGCGGCCCTGCGAGCGGCACGCCCGCGCACGGTGCGTGGGCATGCCGCTCCGCGCTTAGAATCGGCGTTCCCGATCAGGAGCGGAGATTCCGATGCCCGACACCGTCGCCTTCATAGGCCTGGGCGCGATGGGCGCGCCGATGGCGTCCAACCTGCAGGCGGCAGGCTTCGCGCTGCGCGCCTGGAACCGTAGCCCGGAGCGCGCGCGTCCGCTTGCCGAGCGTGGCGCGACCGCCTGCGCGTCGATCGCCGAGGCGGTGCAGGGCGCGAGATTCGTCGTCTCGATCGTCGCCGACGACGAGGCGACGCGCGCGGTGATGCTGGGCGAGCGCGGCGTCGTGGCCAGCGCCGCGCCCGGAACGTCGATCGTCGATTGCAGCACCAACACGCCGGCAATGGCCCGCGAGGTCGCGCAGGCTGCAGCGGCGCGCGGCCTCGTCTACCTCGACGCGCCGGTGTCCGGCAGTGTGCCGCAGGCGCGCAATCGAGAGCTGGTGTTCATGGTGGGCGGCGACGCGGCCGCGATCGAATCGGCGCGCCCGTTGTTCGACGCGATGGGGCGGATGACGGTGCACGTCGGCGCGAGCGGCGCGGGCGCGACGATCAAGCTGGTGAACAACATGCTGTCGGGCACGATGACGGCGGCGATGGCGGAGGCGGTGTCGATTGCGCAGGCGGCCGGCGTCGATCCGGAGGCGACGCAGGCGGTCCTCGCCGAAGGGCCGGTCGCGTCGAGGCTGCTGCGCACCAAGCTGCCGAAGATGCTCGGGCACGACTTTTCCGCGCAGTTCCAGCTGGCGCTGATGGAGAAAGACCTGCGCTACTTCCTGGCGCTGGCCCAGCAGGTCGACCGGCCGGCGCCGATGGCTTCGCTGGTGCGCAGCCAGTTCCAGGCCGCGCGCCGCGCCGGTTTCGGCGCGATGGATACCAGTGCGCTGGTCGCGCACATCGGCGGCGAGGCGCCGAAGGGCTGAGCGGGTTTCGCCTCGCGCGTTTCAGCCGGCGTTCGGTCCGAGCGCCGCATCGCGCCGATCGTCGCGATCGAGCAGGCGCGCCAGCACCGCGATGACCGCGAGCGTGATCGCGACGCGCCCCACCAGCACGATCCAGACGTTCGCGCCGAGCGCGACGATCAGCGCCGTGTCCTCGATCAGCGCATGCGACAGCGACAGCCACGCCAGCGCGAGGAAGCGCGTTCGCGCCGCAAACCGCTGGCGCTCGGCCTCCTCGATGATCAGCGCGCCGCCGTACGTGAGCCCGAGCAGCACCCCGACCGTGGTGACCGGCGCCGCGCTCGCGTCGAGGCCCGAGACGCGCAGCAGCGGCGCGAGCGCCGCGGTGATTCGCCGCGTGGCGCCGCTGCGCTCCAGCGCGTCGAGCAGCACCAGCAGGCCGACGATGATCGCGAAGGTGACGGCGAGCGAGAACGCGGTGCTCTCGACCCACCCTGCGATCCCCGCGCTGCCGCCGTCGTCGGCAAACGCAGAACCCTGCAGCCAGTCGAGCGCGAGCGGCTCGGCCAGGGTGCCCGTCAGCCTGCAGCCCCAGGCGACCGCGGCGCCGTAAGCGAGCGCGACGCCGATCCGCAGCGCGGCAGTCGCCCAGAAGCTGCTGCCGGCGCGGCGCACGATCGCCTGCTCGACCGGAAGCGCGTGCGCGAACAGGATCATCGCGCACAGCGCGCTGAACTGGCCGACGCTGATCTCGAGCCCGGGCGCCAGCCCGATCAGCGCCGCGATTGCGCCGTAGACGCCCACGAACACGCCCGTGATCCAGATGATCCCGGCCTCGGGCGGCAACCCGATCCAGGCCATGGCCGGCGCGATCGTGCGCCCCAGTGCATCGATCCAGCCGAGCTGCCTGCCGATCTCCACCGCGACCATGACGGGTAGCATGACCTTGACCAGCGCGACGAACAGGCGGCGGCTACGAGTCAGCAGTCGGGCGAGATAGGTCAACGAAGGCTTCCCGGTGGCGATCGGCGCCGCAGGATACCGGATCGCCGGCCCGGGGCGCGCGGCTTTGGGCTATCGTCCCGGTCAGCGACGCTTCCGTCCGTCCCCAGGCCGATCCCATGACCATGGTCCGACCCGACGCTCCGGCGTTGCGCGTGATCGCCGAACAGGCCTTCTCGCGCACGGCCGGCGCGCCCCTGGTGTCCGGCAACGCGATTCGCCTCCTCAGGGATGCGGGCGAGAACTACCCGGCCTGGCTCGATGCGATCGGCTCGGCGCGACGATCCGTGCTGTTCGAGAACTACATCGTGCACGACGACGCCGTGGGTCGTCGTTTCGCCGACGCGTTGGCGGCGAAAGCGCGCGAGGGCGTGCGCGTGCGGGTGATCTACGACTGGTTCGGCTGCCTGGGCACCGCCTCGCGCGCCTTCTGGGATCGGCTGCGCGACGCCGGCGCCGAGGTGCGCAGCTTCAATTCCCCACGCTTCGACGCCCCGCTCGGCTGGCTCAGCCGCAATCACCGAAAGTCGCTGTGCGTCGACGATCGCGTCGCGTTCGTCAGCGGCCTGTGCGTCGGGCAGCGCTGGGTCGGCGACCCGCAACGCGGCATCGCGCCGTGGCGCGACACCGGCGTCGAGGTGCGCGGCCCCGCAGTGGCCGACGTCGCGCAGGCGTTCGCGCGTGCGTGGGCCGAGACGGGCGCGACGATCCCCACCGTCGAACTGCCCGACGCGGCGGCGATCCCGGCAGCAGGCGGGGCGGAGTTGCGCGTGCTCGCGACGATGCCCGCGGTCGCCGGCCTGTACCGGCTCGACCAGTTGATCGCGGCGCTCGCGCGCGAGAGCCTGTGGCTGACCGACGCCTACTTCGTCGGCACCGCGAGTTACGTGCAGGCGCTGCGCGAGGCTGCGATGGACGGCGTGGACGTGCGCCTGCTCGTTCCCGGCGCGAGCGACGTGCCGATCGTGTCGCCGATCACGCGCAGCGGCTACCGCCCGCTGCTCGAGGCCGGCGTGCGCGTGTTCGAATGGAACGGCCCGATGCTGCACGCGAAGACGGCGGTGGCCGACGGCCGCTGGGCGCGGGTCGGGTCGAGCAACCTGAACGTGGCGAGCTGGCTCGGCAACTGGGAGCTCGACGTCGCCACCGAAGACGCGGCGTTCGCCGCGCGGATGCAGGACGCCTATCTGGCGGACCTGGAACGGTCGACCGAGATCGTGCTCGTCGAACGCAATCGCGTGCGCTGCGTGGGGCCGGACGGTGCGCCCGTTCGCAGGCGTCGCGGCGGGTCGGATCGCGCATCGGGCGCGCGAGGCGCGCGCGGCAGCGCCGGGCAACTGGCGGCGGGGGCGATTCGCGTCGGCAACACGTTCGGTGCGGCGATCGCCAACCGGCGTGTCCTCGGCGCCGCGGAAGCGAAGACGATGGCGCTCGCCGCGATCGGCCTGGCCGTGGTCGCGGTGATCGCCGCGCTGTGGCCGAGGATCCTGTCGTGGCCGATCGCGGTGCTGGCGGGCTGGAGCGCCGCCGCGCTCCTGTGGCGAGCGCGGCGCCTTCACCGGCGGGCGGCCGCGCTGCCGCGAGCGGACGAACCTGCCGACGGCCCGCGCTGAGCGAACTGCGCTCAGTCGCGGTGCTTGCTCCGGCCGTGGCCCCTGCCGCGACCGTGGTCGTCGCCGCGGTGCCCGCCGCGGTCGTCGTCCCAGTCGCCGCGGTGGTCATCGTCGCGGTACACGACCCGGCTGCCGCGGTAGCGTGGCACGTACACCTCGTTGTACCAGCGATCCTGGACGAAATACACCGGGCGTCCGCAGGCGTCGTAGCGGTGGCAGTGCTTGCTCCAGTTCTTCGCGTGGCCCGGAGGGACGTGCAGGTAGACGGGCTGGCGAACGACGCCGACCGGCACTCGCTGGATGATCACCGGCTCCGCGTAGATCACCTGCGGGCGCGGGTAGTTTCCGATGTCGATCTGGCCGTAGAAGCCGGGCTGCCCGATCGACACCGACACGCCGACATCGGCGGCAAGCGTCGGGGCCGCCAGCGCGAACAGCGCCGAGGCGAACAGCATTCGTTTCATGCGGGCGTGCTCCGTCCGTGTGGATGACGTCCATTGTCGAACGCCGCGCGGCGCGCGCGGATGACCGGGGTTGGCGCGGCACGCCGAACGGTCGGCCCGCGCCGCCGGGCGTGCCTCGACCGTCCCGGCCGCGCCCACGCCGACGGGCCCCGTGCCGCAGGTCGGCCCCCTGCGGGTGCGGGACTATAATAAGCATTGCTTACTAAATCCGGCATTCTCCGACGATGCAATCCCTACGCGACGGACTCGGCTTCCTCCTTGCCGACGTCTCGCGCCTGATGCGGCGCGAGTTCGCTCGACGCATGGACGGCAGGCTCTCGATCCTCACATTCGCGCAGGCGCGCGCGCTCGTGCACCTTGCGCGCAGCGAGGGCCTGCGCCAGGTCGAACTGGCGAACCTGCTCGAGGTGCAGCCGATCACGCTGGCGCGCCTGATCGACCAGCTCGACGCCCGCGGGCTCGTCGAGCGACGCGCCGATCCCGACGACCGCCGCGCGCACCGGCTCTTCCTGACGCCGGCGGCGCGACCGCACCTGGACGCAATCCGGGAGGTCGCGGCGTCCGTGCGCGTCGACGCGCTTCGGGGCATCGATGCCGCGCAGGCCGCAGCACTGTCTGCCACGCTCGCGCGGATCCGCGGGAACCTCGCGATCAATGGAGGCGACGCCGTGCGCGCCGACGCGCGATGAGCGAGGTGCCCGATCTCGCGGTCTCGCCCGGCCAGTCGTCGGCGCCCGCGCCGACTCCGGCACCGCGCGGTCCGGTCGGCCTGGACAGCCCGGACGGCCCAGGCGGTCCAAACGGCCGGCGCCGCGCGCTGCGCATCCTGCTGCTCGTCGTCGTTCCCGCGATCGCCGCGCTGGTCGTCGCGATCGTCTGGCTCCAGGGCGGGCGCTACGTCGAGACCGACAACGCGTACGTGAAGGCGGACAAGGTCCCGGTGAGCGCCGAAGTGTCCGGCGCGATCGCCGAGGTCCTCGTCCAGGAGAACCAGGCGGTGACCGCTGGCCAGCCGCTGTTCCGGCTCGATCCGGCGCCGTTTCGCGTCGCCGTCGCCAAGGCCGAAGCGAAGCT
>JAHCAM010000061.1 GCA_019634895.1 Steroidobacteraceae bacterium
ACAGCGCGCAGCGTGTAGCTCGAGTTGCAAGGCATGCGCGGGATCGAGCACAGCGACATGCGGGAACGGGGGACTTCCTCTCGTCGCGCCTGGCGAAACTCAAGCGGTGTGCGATGCGAGTCCTCCCTCCAGCGTTGACCTACTTCGCTTGGGTCTTCGGAGCCGGCTTCGTGCTCGGCGTCGTGCGCGTCACGTGGCTCGTGCCGCGCATCGGCGAGCGCATCGCCGAGCTGACCGAGATGCCGTTGATGTTCATCGTGATCGTGCTCGCCGCGCGCTGGGTCGTGCGCCGGTTCGCGTTGCGGACGCGTTCGGCGTCGCTCGCCACGGGCATCGGCGCGGTCGTCCTGCTGCTGCTTGCGGAGCTCACGTTTGCCGTCGTGCTGCAGGCACGCCCGCTGATCGACTACATCGCGAGCCGCGACCCGGTGTCGGGCAGCGTCTATCTGGCCCTGCTGCTGCTGATGGCCCTGCTGCCGTGGCTGCTCGTGCGCCGCGCCGCCTGTCGTGGCGTCGTTCGTGGTGCGAACAGGCTCTAAACTGCGCAGGTTGCGCGCCGTCACAGCGCTCGCGCAGGAACCTCCTTGAAGATCGTGCTTTTGTTCGCCGTCAGTTCACTGCTCGTCCTCGCGGGCTGCGCGACGCCGCAAACGCAGGGCGAGCGCGCGCGTTTCGCATGCTACGACGCGCGCGGGCGCTTCGCCGCCACCGTCACGACCCAGGGCGAGTGCGAGCTTCGCTTCTGGACCTGGCGTCAGGTCACCGAGTGAGCATGCGACCGCGTTCGAGTCGCCTGTTCTGCGCGCTCGTCATCGCGGCTTCGGCAGCGCTTGGGGCCGGCTGCGGCACGAAGGCGCCGCCGCAGACGGGCTTCGTCGGTGTCGGCTGCTACGACCATCGCAACCGGATCGAGCCGACCATCCGCTCGCCCGGCGAATGCCGCGCGGCATCCTGGGTCTGGCGCACCGAGCCCTGGCTGCCGCAGGCGCCGAAGCCGGAGAACTGAGCTCCCTCGCGCAACCGGCGGTTCGGGCTTGCCGGACGGCCCGGCGCGCTCACGCAAACCGCCCGTGCAGGTACCAGCCCTGCGCCGCATCCAGGCTGGGCAGACGCAGGCGGTAGATCCACACGAGTGAGGCGTCGGCGGCCTGGGCGATGAAGTAGTCGCGCCCGGTCAGACCCTCGTCCCACCAGCCGGCCTCGATGCGCTCGGGGCCGCTCAGCAGTTGCAGCGGCGCGCCATCGAGCAGCGGCTGGTCGCGCCGCTCGGACAGGGGCTGGGCCGGCTCGACGAGCCAGACCGGGCGCGTGATCGGGTGCGTGGTCGGGTGCGTGCTCGGGTGCGTGCTCGGGTGCGTGATGCTCCCGCCGTGCAGCACCGGCGCCGCGCACTTCGCTTCGGGCCGGGTGTGGAATTCGGCGGCGTCGACTTCTTGCGACTCGCTGCCGCGCTCGGGCCGATGGTCCTGCATGCGCGAGAGGCGCCGCACCCGCGGCCGCCCCAGGCGCGCCTGCAGGCGTTCGACGAGGCGCGTCAGGCCCTCGCGCTCGCCCTGCGCGCTCGCGAACAGCTCGCCGTTGGGCGGCGGGGCACGCGCGATGTCGTCGCAGTGCAGGAAGAGATCGAGCACCGGCGCGGCAAGCTGCGTGCGATCGAGCCGCTCGCGCAGCAACAGCAGCAGATGATCGAGCTCGCGTGACGGCGCGGCAAGCACGATCTCGATCGCGCTGGCTGCCGGGGTGGCGCGATCGTCGCGCTGGCGGCGTGCCTCGTGCTGCAGTTGCAGCGTGAAGCGGCGCGCGAAGGCGTGCTGCGCCGACAACCAGGCGACGAGCCGCGCGAGCAGCGTCTCGGCGCCGTACAGCAATTGCGCGCTCGTATCGGCGCGGGCAAAGAGCTCGAGCCGGCTCTCGAACGCAGGCGGCAGCGCGGCCCACACGCGCGGGTCGGCTCGCTCGCCGTAGGCGCGGTCGATCTCGTCCAGCAGCGCTTCGCCGAAACGGCGCGCAAGCCCGGCGCGCGGCAGGCGGCGCAGATCGGCGAGCGTGTGCAGGCCCATGCCCTGCAGCGCGCCGGCCTGTTCGCGCGTGCGGTCACGCACCGTGCCGAGCAGATGCACCGGCGCGGCGTCGAGCGCCTTGTGCAGCACATGCAGATCGGCGCAATGCGCCGCGCTGGCGGGCCCGTGCAGCGTCAGCAAGGCGGCGCCCTGGGCCGTAGGCGCGCTCGCGTGCCGCACCCGGTGGCCGAGGGGCGCCAGCGCGGCGCGCAGGCGCTGAACGAGCTTTTCGAGCCCCTCGAAATAGCGCAGGCTGGCCTGCACCTCGAGCAGCACCCGATCCGGCGGCATCGCGCTCACGGCCGGCGTGAACGCGAGGCAGGCATGCAGCACGCCTTGCAGCGCACGCGCGTCGCGCAGCGGATCGGCCGCCGCGGTGACGAGTTGCGGCGCCAGGCCGAGCGCGGTATTGCGCCGCTGCCCGGGCTTCACGCCGAGCGCGCGCGCGCCCGCATTGACGTGCGTGACGACGCGCTGCGCCTGCACCAGCGCGAGCGGCATCCGGCGCAGCTCGGGCGGCAGCGTCGCGGCGAACGACTCGAGCGACAACAGCGGCAGGTGCAGGGCAATCCAGAGCATGGCATGGGCGCACGGCCTTCACTCACCGACGCGCGAAACGCCATCCGATACACCGGTGCCGGGGCAGCCGCACATGCCTCAGCCTGCCGCCAGATCGACGAAGGCCGCGGCGCGCAACGGCTCGTCCCTGGGCGTCTGCCCTGCCGCCACCGCACGCGCGAGTGCCTTGCCCTGCGCGGCAGCCGACAGCACCGGCGGCAACGCCAGTTGCAACGGCGCCGCCAGCGGCGGGCCGTGGCGCTTGAACAGCTGCAGCGCCAGCCGGTCCGGCCCCGCAGGCTGCAAGGCCAGGCGCAGCGGCGCGGCGCTCGGGTGCTCGCGCGCGGCCATCTCGCGCAATACGAAGGCCGGGCCGTCGTGCGCCTGCGCGGCGAGCTGCAAGCGGCGCAGGCGCTCGGCGCGCAGGCGCGACGGCAGCCAGGCGAGCAGCGCGCCGACATGGCCGCTCCTGAGTGCCTGCTCCAGCGCCCACAGGCTGTCGCTGGCCTGCCGGGCCGGCATCTCCCCCGGCAGCCTGCTGCGACCGTCGATCACGAGCATCTGTTCGGCGTCCAGCCCGAGTTGCGCCAGCGCCCAGGCCGACAGCGTGGCCGGCGGGTCGAACAGCATCACGAGCCGCCCTGCGCGCAGCGTGGCGGCAAGGCTCGGCCCGAGCAGACGCATCTCGCCGATGCCGGGATGCGCGAGCAGCAGTTCGGTCAGCGCCCGGCGCGGCCAGCCACCGCCGGGCAATTGCGCATCGAGCGCGGCAAAGCCGCTCGCCAGCGCGCGCCCCGCGCCCCGCCCGAGCTGATGCGCGCGCCACAGCGTGGGATGCAGCGCATGAAGGTCGGGACGGGCCGTGGCCGGCGGCGAAGAGCCCGACGCGGCCGAAGCACTCCGCAGTGCATCAGGCGAAGCGAGAAGTACGGCGGCGGAGGGCATGGCGTCCATGTGAGAACTGTATTTTTATACAGTCTTTTGCGCAAGCCCTGTTTTCGTAACAGGCTCGTCCCCGCGTCCGGCGGATCTCGCCTCGGCAGCGTAAACGCCCCTCTGGCGCAGCGAACGCGTCGCTCCGCCGGACTTGCCGGGATGGACTCCCCGAAAGCGAAACAGGCCCTCTGTTGATGTCCCAGGAAGTGGTGTAAGTCTTTCGTCGCGGCAAGGCGCGTAGGGCGTAGCCCGAAGCGGCTTGCCGCGCGGCGACGGCGATCCCGCTCTCGGGGTGGCCATCGTGGTCCCGGATATGGTTGAGGTGCAACCCACCAACCTGTCCGAAGGAGATTCCACGATGACCACCGTCACTATGGCACTTGCCGAGCTCGCCGAGAAGGGAGCCGACATCGACGTGCTGCGCCAGATGGTGCAGTTCATGGCCCAACGCCTGATGGAGCTCGACGTCCAAGGGCGCTGCGGCGCCGGCTACGACGAGAAGACGCCCGAGCGTATCAACAGCCGCAACGGCTACCGAGAACGGACCTGGGAGACCCGCACCGGGACGGTCGAGCTCAAGATCCCCAAGCTGCGCCAGGGCAGCTACTTCCCCGAGTTCCTGGAGCCCCGGCGTACTGCCGAGAAGGCGCTGACGGCCGTCATCCAGGAGGCCTACATCCAGGGCATCTCCACGCGCTCGGTGGACGAGCTGGTCAAGGCACTCGGCATGAGCGGCGTCTCCAAGAGCCAGGTCAGCCGGCTGTGCGGCGAGCTCGACGAGCGCGTCGGCGCGTTCCTGAACCGCCAGATCGAGGGCGACTGGCCCTACCTGTGGATCGACGCCACCTACGTCAAGACGCGCGAGGCCGGGCGCATCGTGAGCGTGGCGGTGATAGTGGCGGTGGGCGTCAATACCGACGGCCAGCGCGAGGTGCTCGGACTGAAGGTCGGCGCCAGCGAGGCCGAGCCGTTCTGGACCGAGTTCCTGCGCAGCCTGAACCGGCGCGGGCTGCGCGGCGTCAAGCTCGTCATCAGCGACAGCCACGAAGGCATCAAGGCCGCTGCGGCCAAGGTGCTGAAGGCCACCTGGCAGCGCTGCCGGGTGCACTTCATGAGGAATGCACTGGCGCACGCGGGCAAGACGCAGCGGCGCATGGTCAGCGCGGCCATCGGCACGGTGTTCGTGCAGGAGTCGGCCGACGCGGCCAGGACGCAGTGGCGCAGCGTCGCCGATCAGCTACGCGGCAAGTTCCCAAAGCTCGGCACGCTGATGGACGAGGCCGAGAACGATGTGCTCGCCTTCATGACGTTCCCGCGGGCGCACTGGACGCAGATCTACTCCACGAACCCACTGGAGCGCCTGAATGCCGAGATCAAGCGTCGAACGAATGTCGTGGGCATCTTCCCCAACGACGCGTCCATCGTGCGCCTGGTCGGCGCCATGATGCTCGAGCAAAACGACGAGTGGAGCCTGAATCGGCGCTACATGCAGCTTGAGGGTCTGCAAACCGTCAGCGATACTGTTCCCACTCGGCTGTCCGCTGTGGCACGCTGAGTACCGCGCATCTCAGCTCTCTCCGGGCTGTGGACTTACACCATGTGCTGGGACACGACCATTCGACGACTTCCGATTTGTGAACTGCACGGCGTGCAGTGAGTGTCGGTCGCGTGGCCTTTGCGGCGGCAGCCAAAGTTGTCAGTCTGACGGCCGATCGCGGAGATCCCGCACCACCAGCGCCTGGATCGCGTGACCCGTTATCGCGCCCCGGCTTCCTCGAACTGGCGGATCATCACCGAGTAGCCTCGCGAACGGGCTAGCGCAAGCGGCGTGCGGCCATCGCGGTCAGGGAGTTGGGGGTTGGCTCCGGCCGCCAGCAGGTCCTGCACCACACGCTGGTGGCGGGGCCCGCCGTCCC
The DNA here is from genome assembly GCA_019634895.1 of Steroidobacteraceae bacterium. GTDB lineage: Bacteria > Pseudomonadota > Gammaproteobacteria > Steroidobacterales > Steroidobacteraceae > SCUD01. The sequence goes on from JAHCAM010000061.1 coordinate 5,471, forward strand.
CCAGCACCACCGCCTCGATCAGCGCCGTCCAGTGCAAATTGTTGACATGGTCGAGCGGCGCCCCGGCCTTGATGAGCTGGCGCACCACGTCGTCGTGGCCCAGGTGAGCGGCGGCGATCAAGGCCGTGCCGTCATAGCGGCTGGTGGTCAGCTTGGCACTCGCACCAACTTCCAGCAGCACCGCCAGCGTGGCCTCGTCGTCGGCCACCGCAGCGATCGTGACCGCGTCGTAGCGGTCGTTGTCGAGCGCGCCGAGATCGGCTCCGGCCTTGGCAAGTGCGCGGATCACGTCTTGTCGGCGCGCGAAGGTGGCTACATGCAGCGGTGTGCGGCCATGACCATCTCGTGCGTTCAGTGCGGAGCGTTCGGCACTCGCGACCGCCGCCGCGTCCCCGTGCCAGGCCGCGGCAAACAACCCACGGTAGGCTGCCGCTTCGGTCGCCGACGGGCCGACCTGCGCACCAGCCGAGGCGGCCGCGGCAATGAGCATGGCAGCCAGCATCGC
>JAHCAM010000062.1 GCA_019634895.1 Steroidobacteraceae bacterium
AGGACCCCGCCACCTCGCGCACGCCGGCCGCAGCAGCAGCGGCAGCGCCCGCGCGACCTTCGCGGACGGGATCCCGCGAGCGAGCGCGTAAGTTCCGGCGGCGCGAGCGAGCTGGCATCGCGGCCGCGAAGGTCGCGCGCGAGTGCCACGGAACCTGCTCATGCCGAGCCCGCCGCAGCCGCGAGTGCCCGCAACAGGCTTGCCGGTGCCATGGTCTCGACGAGCGCGACGCCCTGCGCGTGCAGCCGCCTGGCGGAGGCGGCATCCGTCACCTCGTAGACCGCCCATTGCCAGGGCCCCTGCGGCAGCGGGCCGGACGGCGGCAGCCGGCGCTGGTCGCAGAACACGTACTCCGGATGCAGCTCCTCGAGCGCCGCGAGGCTGGCCTGCGGCGACTCGTGCAGCACCCAGCCGATCTGCAGACCGCCCGCGTCGCGCGCCATGCGGCAGGCCTCCGGGTCAAAGGAGATTGCGACGCAGCGCTCGCGCACGCCATCGAGCGCCTGGAGGATCCGCTCGATGCAGCGCTCGTGGCCGTGATGCGCGAGGCTGGCCCGCTTGATCTCGACGAATGCGCGCGCCTGCGGAAAACCGCGCATCAGTTCCGCCGCCGCAACGAGCCGTGGCAGGCGGGTGCCCGCATGCCGGGCGCCGAAGCGCGCGGGTTCGCCCGCGTCGATGCCGTCGAGCTGGCCGGAGTCCGTCAGGCGCAGGTCGCCGGTCGCGCGCGTCGTGCGCTCGAGGCGGGCATCGTGGATCAGGTACGGCACCAGGTCGGCGGAGAGCTGCACGTCGAACTCGGCGAAGCGCAGGCCGAGCCGCCAGGCCGCTTCGAGCGCGGGCAGCGTGTTCTCGGGAAAGTGTTCCGCGTCGCCGCGGTGTGCGACGATCTCGGGCATCTCCGGCCTGGCAGGCGGTGGCTGCAACGTCACTCCGCTCGGTTGCCGGGATTATAGGTGTCCCGTTGCGCGCACTGTGGATCGCCGTCGCGGTCATGACCTGTGCCCTGGCGGCCTGCAGCCGGCAGGAAGCCGGCTGGCGCGAGGCCGCGCGTGCCGACAGCATCGCCGCCTACGAGGACTACCTCGCGCGCTTTCCCGCCGGCACCAATGCCGGTGCGGCGCGGGCGCGCATCCTCGAACTGCGCGAAGCGCAGGACTGGGCGAGGGCCGGGCGGCTGCGGACGCCGGAGTCCTGGCAGCGCTACCTCGCCGACTGGCCGGAGGGCCGCCATGCGGCGGAGGCGCGCAACCTGCTGGCCGAGTACGTGCCGGTGGCGATCGCGGGCGGCGTCGGGGCCTGGGCCGTGCAGCTCGGCGCCTTCTCGAGCGAGGCGGGCGCGCTGGCCGCGCTCGAACGGCAGCTGCGGGAACACGCGACGGAACTCGCCGCCTCGCCGCCCAGGGTGCTGCCGCCACGGGCTGCCGGCGACGTCTGGCGCCTGCGCACCGGGACGCTGCCTGAAACCGCGGCGCGCGAGCTCTGCACCCGGCTCAGGGAGCGGGGCGTCGACTGTGCGCCGGTCGTCGAATGATCAGCCCGTGATCCTTCGCCACAGCGCGCGGCCGACGAGCCGCGCCTGGTCGGCGATGCCGAAGCGCTTCAGGTTGGTGCGGATCACGCCGTCGGTGAAGCGCGTGCGCTTCGAGTAGTCGATGCGCACGTCCACCAGCACGGGCTCGCCGCCGGCGGCCGCCGCCAGCGCGTCGCCGATGACGCGCTCGACGTCGCCGTCGTCGCGCATGAGCCGGTAGCCCACGCGGTTCGCACGCGCGAGGCCCTCGAAGTCGAGTTCCGGCAGCACCGTGCAGGTCTTGCGGTTGTACGGCGTCTCCTGGGCCTGCGCGATCTGCGCCAGCTCGCCGTCGTTGAACACGAACCAGGCGACGCCGGCCTTCTGCGCGACCGCCGTCGCCATCTCGAGGCCGGTCATGCGCGCGGCGCCGTCGCCGACGATGCCGACCACCGTGCGTTCCGGCCGCGCCAGCTTGGCGCCGACCACGGCCGGGATGCAGTAGCCCATCGAATTGAAGTCCGACGGCGAGAAGAAGCAGCGCGGCGCGTGGATCGGCATCAGTTCAGCCACCAGGAAGGTGTGGTTGCCGTCATCGGCGACGACGATGCCGTCGTCGGGCAGGCGCGCGCGCAAAGCATCGAAGAAGCGCACCGGGTTGACGCGTCCTTTCGGGTCGTGCGCGCGCCACTCCTCGCGGTAGCGGAGCTTGTCGGCGGCGATGCGCGCGGTGGCGTCCCGGGCACGCTCGGCGCCGCCGGTCAACGGACCCAGCGCGGCGCGCAAGTCGGCGAGCACGGTGCGCGCGTCGCCTTCGAGCCCCACCGCGGCCGGGTAGTTCGCGCCGAACACCTTCGGGTTGATGTCCACGTGGACCAGGTTCGCGGGCGGGTCCCAGCCATAGCTGCCGGTCGGGATCTCGGCGAAGCGCGTGCCGACGGCGAGCAGGCAGTCGCAGTCGCGCAACGCGTTCTCGACCGCGGGCACCGCCGCCGGCCCCAGCGCGAAGCCGGCGTGCAGCGGATGGGTGGCCGGGAACGCGGACAGGCCTTGCAAGGTGGTCGAAACCGGTGCGCCCAGCGCATCGGCGATCGCCATCAGCTCGGCCGCCGCGTCCACTGCGCCCCAGCCGCAGAAGATGGCGGGATGCTTCGCCTCGCGCAGCATTGCGGCCGCGCGCGCGATCTCCTCTGGCGAGGCGCGCGGTGCCGCGGCCGGTGCCGGTGCGAATTCTGGAACGGCGACTGCGGGGCCGGCCTCGAGCTGCAGGTTGACCGGGATCTCCACGAACACGGGTCCGGGTTCACCGGTCGTCGCGAGCCGGTAGGCCTCGTGGATCACCGGAACGACGTCCTCGTAGCGCTCGACGCGCCAGCGGCCCTTGGTGATGGGCGCGAGCAGCGCGTGCTGGTCCATGTCGTGCAGCTGGTAGGCGCGGCCGGTGTCGCGGCGCACGCCCCCGGCCAGGATGAGCATGGGAATGCCGTCGAGGAATGCTTCGCCGATGCCGCTCGCGGCGTGCGTGACGCCCGCCGCCGGCACGATCAGCAGCGTGCCGATCCCGGCGCCGGTGCGGCTGACGGCGTCCGCCATGAAGGCGCCGCCGCATTCGTGCGCGACCAGCACCGGCGTGATGCTCGCGGATGCGCCGAGCTGGTCGTACAGCTCGGTGTTGTGCACGCCGGGGATCCCGAACGTGTGCCGCACGCCCAGCTGCTCCAGCGCCTGGCGGGCGAGTGATGCCGCAGTCCTCTGCATGGGGTCCTCCCGTCGCGACAGCCTAGCGGTTTGCGCCGAGTTGATCGAGGACCTCGGCGTCCGACAGCTGCGGGAACTCCAGGTAGAACTGGCCCACGGCCATGAAGCCTGCCGGCTGCCGGGCGCACACGACACGATCCGCATGGGCGCCCATCCGCCGGACCGTGTCGGGCGGGGCGACCGGCACCGCGACGACGACCTCCTTCGCCCCCATCGCGCGTGCCGCCATGGCGGCGGCCTCCATGGTCGCGCCGGTCGCGATGCCGTCGTCCACGATGATCGTGGTGCGCTCCTTCAGGTCGAGAGGCGGCCGCCCGCGGCGGTACACCTGCTCGCGGCGCGCCAGTTCCCGGCGTTCGCTCGCGATCACCGGTTCCAGCAATGCCTCGAGGGAATCTGTTCCAGACCGCGCCGCGGGATTCAGTACCAGCACGCCGCCCGGGGCGATGGCGCCCGCCGCGAACTCCGGCTGCCAGGGCATGCCGAGCTTGCGCACGATCAGCACGTCGAGCGGCGCGGCGAGCGCGCGCGCGACTTCGGCGGCGACGGGCACGCCGCCGCGCGGCAACGCCAGCACGATCGTGTCCTTGCGCCCGGCGAAGTCGCCGAGAAGCGTGGCGAGTTCCTGGCCGGCGGCCTTGCGGTCCGGGTAGATCAGGGCCTGATCATGCGCCAGTCGCCGTCACCAAATCGACAGGCGCTGCCCTTTTTCCTGAGTGTCTTGCCCTGGTATTCGCGCACCAGCGTGAATTGACGGCAGACCCGGCCGTCGCGCTCGAAGCGGCGATCCGGCGTGAGGACCCAGTACAGCCCGCGACGGGCGCCGTCCCAGCGGACGCGCCGGCCGTCCTCCAGCAGTTCCAGCGAGTGGCCGAAGCATGCGTGATCGCTGCGGTCCATGTCCCTGCCGATTTCACGGCCGATGATCGCGCCGATCGTGGCGCCAGCCAGGATCGCAATGACCCGGTCGTCACGATCGGACACGGCCGAACCAACCGCGCCTCCGACGACGGCGCCCAGCACGGTTCCGACGCGCGCGCGGTCGCAACGGCCGCCGCGGATGCCGTAGTCGTCGTGCCAGCGGTAGCCGGTGTAGCCGACGTAGTCGGGATCGTGCTTCTGGCGCCACCCGTGCGCCGGGGCATGCGGCGGCGGGTCGGCGAACGCGCCGGACGGCGCCATCGCCATCGAAGCCAGCGCCAGCAGCGCCGGTGCGAAGAAACGACATGTGTGCAGCATGGGGCACCTCCGGAATCGGCCTGCATGCCGGGGCAGGCTCGCGCACAGTGTAACCAGCGGACGGCTGAACGGAGGCTGAAGTCCGCTTGCAGGCGCGAATCCGTGATTCAGCGCACGTGGCAGCGTGTCAGAACGCGTTGATGCCGGTCAGCTGCCGGCCGATCGTGAGCTGGTGGATGGTTTCCGTGCCCTCGTACGTGATCACGCTCTCGAGGTTCAGCGCGTGCCGGATCGGCACGTACTCGGCGCTGATGCCGGCACCGCCCAGCATGTCGCGGCAATCGCGCGCGATATCGAGCGCCATGCGGCAATTGTTCCACTTGGCGAGCGACACCTGCGCCGGCGTCATCTGGGCGCTGTCTTTCATCCGCGCCAGTTGCACAACTAACAACTGTGCCATGGTGATCTTGCGCGCCATCTCGGCCAATCGAATCTGGATGGCCTGGTTGGCCGCCAGCGGTCGGCCGAACAACACTCGTGATGCAGTGTAGTCGAGCAATTGCGCGAGGCAGGCTTGTGCTGCACCAATCACGCCCCAGGAGATGCCAAAGCGAGCCTGGGTGAGGCACGAAAGAGGTGCTTTGAGTCCGACCGTAGACTTCGGCAGCATGTTCGCCGACGGTACAACCACGTCTTCGAAGAACAGCGAACCAGTGGACGACGCGCGCAGGCTGAACTTGCGCTCGATTTCCGGCGTCACGAAGCCCTTCGTGCCGCGCTCAACGATGAAGCCACGAATGCCTTCTTCGGTCATCGCCCACACGACGGCGAGATCGGCGATCGGCGCATTGGTGATCCACATCTTCGAGCCGTTCAGTACCCAGTCGCCGCCACGTCTTTTCGCGTGGGTCTTCATGTTCACGGGATCAGAGCCACCGTGTGCCTCGGTGAGGCCGAAGCAGCCGATCAGCTTGCCCTTGGCCATATCCGGCAGATACCGTTGTTTCTGTTCGTCGCTGCCGAATGTATAGATCGGATACATGCAAAGCGACGATTGCACCGAGACGAAACTACGGATGCCGGAATCACCCCGTTCGAGCTCCTGGCAGATCAGTCCATAGCTGGCAGCGTTCATGCCGGCGCATCCGAAGCCCTGCAGAG
>JAHCAM010000063.1 GCA_019634895.1 Steroidobacteraceae bacterium
CGCGCCGCCGCGGGCGACCCCGAAGTCGGCCTGCACCGCGGGCAGCACGACGACAACGACGTACATCCCGCAGCCGCCGATCGTCGACAACGCGAGGCTGACCCACAGCCGGAACCAGGCCTGGCGGGAATCGGTCTCGGGGGGCATCGTCGGGCGGTCCGTCGCGTAAGGGGCGGCGGACAGTCTAGCGTGCCGGCCGGCGCCGGCCGTGCCCCTTCAGCCTAGCGAAGCGTCGACAGGAAGTTCCACAGCGCCGCCAGTTCGACGTCGTTCATTTTCCGGAACACCGAGACCGGCATCGGAGCGCGCAGCGCGTGGCCATCGAGTGCCGAGCGGCCTTCGCGCATCGTCCGGACGAACCCGTCGAGGTTCCAGCGCCCGTCGGCGCCCAGGCGGATCGGGGCGGCCGCGGCCCAGTCCGGCGGAGCACCGGGAATCGGCCCGCCGCGGAACTCGCTTCCGTGGCAGCCGCTGCACGAGGCCGACGCCAGGTAACGGCCGAACGCCGCGGTCGGCGCCTCGTGCGGCTTTTCGTCGAACCCGCGCGACGGGTCGATCGTCTCGGCCGGCAGCAGCGTCGGGAACTTGCCGAGTGCGTAGAGCAGGCGCGGCAGCGGGCCGACCTCGAGCGGCGGCGTGCTGCGCTCGACGGGAGGAACGCTGCGCAGGTAGGCGATCAGGGCGGCGAGATCGTCGCGCGCGAGGTGCTGGTATTCGTGCGCGGGCATGATCACCAGCGGCTTTCCATCGGGCCGCAGGCCGGCGCGAATCGCGACCGCGATCTCGCCGTCGCTCCACGTGCCCAGGCCTGCGGGCGTGAGGTTCGGCGCGTAGACCTTGCCGACGATCGGATCGTCGACGACGCGCGCGCCGCCGAGGTCCTTGCCGTGGCAATCCGGGCAACCGTTGCGCACGCGCACGATCCGCTCGCCGGCGCCGATCGGCGCGTCGCGCACTTCCTGCGCGATGTCGATCGACGGCGTCGCGTGGCGGCGCGCCAGCGCCTCGTCGGTGACCTTCCAGGCCCACAGCAGCGTCGCCGCTGCCGCCACGACGGCCAGCGCCACGATCGCCCCGAGCAGCTTCAGTACCCGTTTCATCTCCGCCCCCATGCAGGTCGACCCTGTTCGAGGGTTCTCAGCCTATTCGGGGGGCGCGCGCCCGGCAATGGCTCGGAGGATCATGGCTCCATCGAGCCACGAGGGCTCACCACATCTGCCGGATTCGCGCGGCGACGTCGACCTTCGGGGCCGCCGAAGCGGCGCCCGGGCCGGCCGGGGGGGCCTCGGGCGCCGGGCCGACCCGGTCGAAGCGCTCGAGCAGGGCATCGGTGAGGAAGCGGCTGCGCGCGCCGTGCACGTAGGCGTCGCCGAAGCGCGGCTGCTGCGTGACGTGGTAGCGCTGCGGCTCGAGCAGGTACAGCGAGTCGCGTGCGCGCGTCACGGCGACGTAGAGCAGCCTGCGCTCCTCGTCGATCGACTCGGCCCGGCCGGTCGCGTACTCGTTCGGAAAGTTGCCGTCGTTGACGTTGATGACGAAGACCGCGTCCCACTCCTGGCCCTTGGCCGAATGGACGGTGGAGAGGATCAGGTAGTCCTCGTCGCGAAGCGGATCGCCGGCGAGGTCGCCGCTCGCCTGCGGCGGATCGAGGGTCAGCTCGGTCAGGAAGCGCTCGCGCGTACCGAACTGTGCGGCAATCGACTGCAGCATGTCGAGGTCGGCGGCCCGCACGGCGGCATCGTCGTGCCGGCGCTCGAGCAGCGGCTGGTACCAGCGGCGCACCGGCTCGAGTTGCGCCGGCCAGCGCGCCGACGGATCGAGCAGCCCGGCCATCACCGCGACGAAGCCGTCCCACTCGTCGCGCGCCGCGGCCGGGGCCGCGAAGCCGCGCAACGCCTCGAGCAGGCGCGCCGGCGCGCCGCCGATCGCGTCGAGGCAGCGCTGCGCGGTGGCCGGGCCGACGCCGCTCATCAGCTGCAGCGCGCGAAAGCCGGCGATCGCATTGCGCGGATTCTCCGCCCAGCGCAACACCGACAGCAGGTCCTTGATGTGCGCGGCCTCGAGGAACTTCAGCCCGCCGTGCTTGACGAACGGGACGTTGCGCCGCGCGAGCTCGATCTCCAGCGTCGCGCTGTGATGCGAGCTGCGGAACAGCACCGCCTGCCGCTTCAGCGGTACCGCCGCCTCGCGGTGGCGCAGCACCGCATCGACGACCCAGTCGGCCTGCGCACGCTCGTCGACGACGGTGACCAGCTGCGGGCGCGCGCCGCCGCCGCGCTGCGCGCGCAGCGTCTTCGGGTGCTGGCGCGCGGCCTGCGCGATCAGCGCGTTGGCGGCGTCGAGCACCGGCTGCACCGACCGGTAGTTCAGTTCGAGCGTGATGCGCTGCGCAGGGGGCTCGAACTTCGCGGGGAAGTCGAGGATGTTGCCGACGTCGGCCGCGCGGAACGCGTAGATCGACTGCGCGTCGTCGCCGACCACCGCGAGGCCCCGGCCGCCGGGCTTCATCGCCAGCAGGATCTGCGCCTGCAGCGCATTGGTGTCCTGGTACTCGTCGACCAGCACGTGATCGAAGCGCGCGCCGACTTCGGCGGCCAGCGTCGGATCCGACATCGCCGCGTGCCACCACAGCAGCAGGTCGTCGTAGTCGAGCACGCCGTTGGCCTGCTTGCGCTCGACGTAGCCGCGGAACAGCGCCGAGAGCTCGTCGCGCCATTCGGCGCACCACGGGAACACGTCGTTCAGCACGCGCTCGAGCGGCCTGCCGCTGTTGACCCGCTGCGAATAGATCGCCAGGCAGGTGTCCTTGCGCGGGAAGCGCTGGCGCGTCGAGGACAGGCCGAGCTCGTGGCGCACCACGTCGACGAGGTCGGCCGCGTCGCCGCGGTCGAGGATGCCGAACGACGCTTCGAGCCCGACGCGGTCGGCGTACTCGCGCAGCAGGCGCGCGCCGATCGCGTGGAAGGTGCCGGCCCACGGCAGGCGAACCGGGCCGGGGCGCGCCGCGGCCACCAGCCGCTCGGCGCGCCGGGTCATCTCCTGCGCCGCGCGCCGGCTGAAGGTGAGCAGCAGGATCCGCATCGGGTCCACGCCCTGCATGACCAGGTGCGCGACCCGATGCGCGAGCGTGGCTGTCTTGCCGGTACCGGCGCCCGCGACGATCAGCAGGGGCGGCGAATCGAAGCGGCCATCGGGGCCCGGCTCGCCGAAGCCGGCGGCGGCGCGCTGCTCGGGATTCAATCCGTCGAGCGGATCGGGGCGAGGGACGGCGCGCCGGCTCGTGCTGCACGGGGCAGCGGCGGCAAGCGGCGCAAGGGCATCGGCGGGCATGCCCGCGAGTTTAGAGGATTCGCTGGATATCCATCCACTACCAGCGCAGCAGCCTCGGGCCGAGCAACGCGCCCACGACGGCAGGGATCAGGATCCCGAGCACGTACCAGGTCGCGAGGAACGGGGCGGCCATCTCGGGGCAATGCAGCGTGTAGACCACGGCCGCCACCGCGCCGGCCAGCAGGCCGGCAACGCCGCCTGCGAGCCGCAGGCGCGTGGGCGCCAGGCCCCTCATCGCCCACATCGCGGTGGCCCAGGTCGGCACCGACAGCACCGTGATGTTCAACGGGCAGGTCGCCCAGGTCTGGCCGAAGATCAGGCCGGCGCGATCGGCCGGCTCGGCCGCGAGCAGGACCGCGCCGGCCAGCGCCCACATCGCCAGCAGCGGCGCGGCCAGCCCGAGCGGCGCGCCGCCGAGCGCGACGCCGGGCTGCGAGAGCCGAAGCGCCGCCACCACGCTGGCGGCCGCCAGGCCTGCCACGAACCCGAACTTCATCCAGAACATCGGCAAGCCCGCCGCCTGCGCGAGGTCGTCGCGCACGCCGAGCAGGATCGCCATCAGCAGCGAGGCGCCGAGCGCGCCCCAGCCGATCGCGGTCGCGAAGCGGCGCCGCGCCGCGGAGGGCTCGACGTCTGCTGCGCCGGTCGAGAGCATCGTCACCAGGTCGTCGGTTCTCATCGCGTGCTCCGGATCATCGCCGCGAGGGCCTTCAGCCCCCGATGCACGCCGATCTTCACCGCCGAGACCGACAGGCCGGTCAGCCGCGAAGTCTCGAGCACCGACAGGCCCTCGATCTTCACGTGCAGGATCGGCAGGCGCTGTCGGTCGGGGAGCGCCTGCAGCAGCTTCGCGAGGTCGCGCCGCGCCTCGCTCGCTTCGGCATCGCTCGCGGCGAACACCTCGTCGGCGTCGTCGAGGGAATCGGTCTGCGCATCGCCGCGGGCACGTCGACGCAGCAGGTCGACGAGCTTGTAGCGCGCGATCGCGTGGACCCACGCGGTCAGCGGCTGGTCCGGGTCGTAGGTGTGCCGCTGGTTGTGCACCGCGAGCAGGGCTTCCTGCACCAGATCCTCCACTTCGTCCGGCAGCCGGCTCAGGCGCCTGCGGAAATAGGCCCGCAGGTGCGCACCGAGCGCCTTCAGGAACGCGTGGTAGGCGGCGGAATCGCCGCTCAGCCCGCGCACCAGCACTTCGCGCAGTCGCTCCTCGGTCGCGTCTGCCGGGCCTCCGCTGCCAGTTCGTTGCATTGCCGCTTTCGGTTACAGCCCGGTCGTTCGGGGGACGGCAGCGCGAATCCGGCCGCGAGCGCGCTGCGTTCGACCTGAAGCATATCGCGCGACCGGCTGTAACCGGCGACGCGTTTGCATCGAACTTGCCTGCAGACCCGTCGAGTCGCAAGCCCTTCCGGCCCGGCGCGACGAGGTCGGCTTCGAACGTTTTCATCCATCTCATCGAGGAGTCGCATTCATGTCACGTCAAACCATCGCCGTCACGATGTTCGCGCTCGGCGCGCTCGCGGCCGGCGCCGCGCTGGCCGCCGAGGACAAGAAACCCATGGACGACAAGGTCGCGCTCGAGAAGTGCTACGGCGTCTCGCTCGCGGGCAAGAACGACTGCGCCGCCGGCCCCGGCACGACCTGCGCCGGCACCGCGAAGGTCGATTACCAGGGCAACGCGTGGAAGTACGTGCCCCAGGGCACGTGCACGACGATGAAGACGCCGAAGGGCATGGGCTCGCTCACCGCGCTCAAAGGCTGACCATGGCGCCGTCCGCGGGCCTCGGCCTGAAGCCGGAACACTTCGACGACGCGCTCGGGTGCTCAGCGGACGGGCTGTGGTTCGAAGTCCATCCCGAGAACTACATGGCGGCGGGCGGCCCGCGGCCCGCGTGGCTTCGCGCGATCCGCTCGCGCCATCCAGTCGCGCTGCACGGCGTCGGCCTGTCGCTGGCTTCCGACACCGATCCCGATCCTCGACACCTCGAC
>JAHCAM010000064.1 GCA_019634895.1 Steroidobacteraceae bacterium
GAGACCACCCCCGAACGGGGGACCCCCATCGCGACCCGCGCGCCTCCCACCTGAAGGGGACGCGCAAAACGCATCGGTTTTCTAGAGTGTGCCCATCGTTCACGACACGACGAGGCACCGATGAAAGCCCACCCGCTTGCATGTACTCCGCGACGCCCCCAGCGCGGCGTCACGCTGATCGAAACGGCCATCGCGCTGACGATCGGTGCGATCGCGCTGTCGACTGTCGCACCGGGTTTCCAGAGCCTCGTCGCTCGCAAGCGGCTCGAAGGCGTCGCGACCCAGCTCGCGACCGACCTGCAGTTCGTCCGCACCGAAGCGGTCGCGCGCAACCTGCCGGTGCGCGTCAGCTTCTTCGCCGACGGCAACGGCAGCTGCTACCTGATCCACACCGGCGCCAAGGCCCAGTGCAGCTGCGCAAGTGAACAAGCCGCGGCCTGCATCGACGGCGCCGAGCGCATCAAGTCGGTCTACCTGCCTGCCGCCGAGCACGTGGCGGTGCAGGCCAGCGCCGGCTCGATCCTCTTCGATCCGCTGCACGGCACGAGCACGCCCACCGGCACTGCGCGCGTCACCGGCACACCGGGCGCCGTCCACCACATCGTCAACGTGATGGGCCGCGTGCGTTCGTGCTCGCCGGCGCCGGCCTTGCCCGGCTACCGCACCTGCTGAGGCCAACCCTTCCGCAAACCCAAGACCACAGGAGAGCCGCCATGTCCGTCCCATCTCGCCGCCGCCAAGCCGGCTTCACGCTGGTCGAACTGATGATCGCCACTTCCGTCTCCGGCGTGCTCGCGTCGATCGCCTACCCGAGCTACAGCGGCGCGATGCACAAGCTCCGCCGCACCGAAGCGCTCGTCTCGATGATCCAGCTCCAGCAGGCCGAGGAGCGCTGGCGCGCGAACAACGGGCGCTATGGCTCGCTCGAGGAGGTCGGCGTAGCCGGCGTCATCGCCGGCGGCAGCTATCGCCTCAGCGTCGGCGCGGCGTCCGCCCATGGCTACGAAGCGACGGCGGTCGCGACGGGTGCGCAGGCACGCGACGCCGCCTGCCGCTACATGGTGCTCGTCCTCGATGGCGGCGACGTCGCCTACCGCTCGGGTGCGACCGACGCCGCCGACAACCCGGCGCCGGTCAACCGCAAGTGCTGGAACCTGTGATGGACGCCGCCCGTCCACGCACTGCCCGCGGCTTCACGCTCGTCGAGGTGCTGGTCGGCCTCGCGCTCGCGCTGCTCGTCGTCGCCGGCGGCGCGGCGCTGCTCGCGAGCCAGATCCGCGAACACCGCTCGCTCGTCCTCGAAGCCCGGCTGACGCAGGACCTGCGCACCGCGGCCGACCTGATCGTGCGCGACCTGCGCCGCGCCGGCCACTGGGGCGATGCCGGCGCCGGGCTTTGGACCGAAGCGCAGCCGGCGCGCGCCAATCCCTACCTCGCGCTCGCGCCCGACGGCGCGGCCTCCGACGCCGCAAGCCTGCGCTACTCGCGCGACGCGATCGAGAACCATGTCGTCGACGGCAACGAGCAGTTCGGCTTTCGGCTGCGCAACGGCGCGATCGACATCCAGCTCGGCAACGGCAACTGGCAGGCGTTGACCGACGCCACCGTGCTCACCGTGACGCACTTCCTGATCACCGCCACGCAAGACGCGATCGACCTCGAAGCCGCCTGCCCGACGCCCTGCCCACCCGGCGACGGCGCCTGTGCGCCGCAGCAGGTCGTGCGCGGCCTGGCGCTGGAAATCGGCGCGCGCGCGGTGGCGGACGCTGCCGTCACGCGCACGGTGCAGGCGCGGGTCCATGTGCGCGCCGATGCAGTTTCGGGCGCCTGCCCGGCATGACGACGAGGGCCTCCGACATGACACCCGCTCGAACCCAACGCGGCGCCGCGACGCTCGCGATCACGCTCCTGCTGCTGTTTGCGATGATGGTCGTCGCGGGCATCGCCAACCGCAACCTGATCTTCGAACAACGGGCGTCGGCGAACCAGGCGCGCACGACAAAGGCGTTCGAGGCGGCCGAGGCCGGCCTCGAATGGGCCCAGGCGATGCTCGCGAGCGACGCCTCGATCGGCACGGATTGCGCCCCCGAGGCCGCACCGGGCAACGTGTCCTTGCGCGAGCGCCTGCTCGCCTACGACGCCGACAGCGGGCGCTTCCTGCCCCGCAGCTGGAGCGACGCGGGCCACGAGGTGGCGCTGCAGGCCGCCTGCGTGCGCGATGAGAGCTCAGGCACGGGCTGGGCCTGCAGTTGCCCGCGCGACGGCCATCCGGCGCTCGACCTGCCGTCCGCCACCGGCAGCCATCCGGTGTTCTCGATCCGCTTCGTCGCCGCCGCGCGCGAGGGCATGGTGCAGCTGATCGCCACCGGCTGCGACCGCGCCGCTGCCGATTGCCTGCCGGGCTGGGTGGGCGAAGCCCCGGGCGTCGCCGTGGCGCGCGTGCAGGTGACGCTCGCACTGCTGCCGGCACTCGCTGCCGTCCCCGCGGCGGCGCTCACCGCAGAGGGCGAGATCGTCGCCGACGGCGCGATCGCGCTGTCCAACACCGACCCGCTCGCGAGCGGCTTGACCGCGCACGCCGGCGGCCGCATCGCGCTCGCCCATGCTGCGCTGCAGACGCGGCCGGGCGAGCCGGCCGAACTCTCGCTTGCCGAGCACGACAGCGCACTCGCCGGGATCGAGCCGCAGCGTATTCCGAGCCGGCTGTTCGGGGTCGATGCGGCACGCTTCCGGCAACTGCCCGGCCTGCACACCGTCGCCTGCCCGGCGGACTGCAGCGCGCTGATCGCCGACGCGCTCGCCGCCGGGCACCGGCGCATCCGTGTCGCCGGCGATCTGAACCTTGCCGGTCCCACGATCGTCGGCGCGCCGGATCGGCCCGTGCTGCTCGTCGTAGAAGGCAGCCTGCGGCTTGCGGACGGCGTTCGGATTCACGGCGCCGTTGTCCAGCTGAGCCCGCAGTGGGACACCAGCGGCACGCACGATGCGCGCATCGACGGCGCCCTGTTCGCGGCCGGCGACGTCGTCGGCGACGGCACGCCGACGATCGAGTACGACCGCGCCGTGCTGGCGCGCCTGCATCGCGAGGTGGGTGTCTTCGTGCGCGTGCCCGGCAGCTGGCGCGATTTCTAAACGTCTGAACGCGCGTTCGACCCCACCGAGTCGGAGTAGGAATGCCAGTCACCCAGCACCCCCTCCACAGATCCGTACGTGCGGGACTACCGCATACGGCTCCTGCCTCGGGTCGTGACGATCAGACGCTGGTTCGGGTACGGGTGGCAGATGCGAGGGGACGGCAGCCAGTGATCGATGATCTTGTGCATGCGCTTCCAGCTCAGGTGCTTGGCCTGGCTGCGGCGGCACAGCGTGCGGTGCCACAGCCGGCCGACCTCGAAGCGGAAGGTTCGCACACGCGCCCCGTTGCAGGGCACGGCGAAGTAGCGGCCATGTCCGGTCACCACCGAGCGCAGGTACTGACCCTGCTCGGCAATGGGCTGGTGCATGCGCCTTCTCAACTCCGTCTTGACCACCAGCAGCTTGGCGCGCAGGCGCTTGGCGCTGGTCAGCCTCAAGACCATGAACCTGCCCTTCCTGGTCTTGCCGCAGCAATGCGTGAAGCCCAGGAAGTCGAAGGTCTCTGGCTTTCCTTGTCCTCGGCGGCCTCGGTTGTCCCGGGCGAAGCGCCCGAACTCGATCAGCCGCGTCTTCTCGGGGTGCAGCTTCAGCCCGAACTGGCCCAGCCGCTCTTGCACCGCGCGCCAGAAGCGCTCGGCGTCATCGCGGAACTGGAACCCCGCGACCCAATCATCGGCATACCTCACCGCGATCATGTCGCCCCGGGCGTGGCGCCCCCGCCACTGCTTGACCCACAGGTCGAACGCATAGTGCAGGTAGATGTTGGCCAGGAGCGGCGAGATGCTGCCGCCTTGCACCGTCCCCAGATCACTCCACGTCAACCTGCCGTCTTCCAGCACGCCCGCGTGCAGCCATTTCTTGATCAACCGCACCACGCGCGCATCGGCCACGCGATGCTCGATGAACGTGACCAGCTTGTCCTTTTCGATCGTGTCGAAGAACTTGCTGATGTCCGCATCGAGAACGAAGTTCACCTTCCTTGCGCTCACCCCCACTGCCACGGCGTCCAGCGCGTTGTGGGCGCTTTTGCCGGGCCTGAAGCCGTAGCTGAACCCGCAGAAGTCCTGCTCGTAGATGGCGTTCAGGACTTCGACCGATGCGCGCTGGACGATCTTGTCTTCCAGCGCGGGCACGCCCAGGGGACGCTTACTCCCGTCGGTCTTGTCGATGTACGCCCTCTTCACAGGCTGGGGCCGGTAGCCCCCGCGGGCCAGCCGGTCGGACAAGTCCAGAAGGTTCACTTCCAGGTCCTGCCCGTACGACTGCCAGGTCTGGCCGTCCACCCCGGGGGCCGCGTCGCGTTTGACCGCGAGGTAGGCCGCCCTGAGGCGTTCGACCGCGTAGATGTGATGCAGCAGTCCAGCGAACTTCGCATCGCGACGGCCTCTTGCCGTCTGTCGTATGCCATCGAGCGCGGTTCCCATGTCGTAACTCCGCATCGATCTGCGGGACATGCGCGCCGCGAGGGCATTGCCCTTGGCCCGCCGCCTTCCCTCCACCGCCTCCGCCGCCGCGGGGATTGCACCCGCGGCCTTGTTCGGCAGCTTCCTCGGTACTACGCAGCAGTCCGACTTCCCGCGCCCGTGGCTCATCGTCGTACGCCCTTGGGCTTCACGATGCGCTCTGCCATCGACGCTTCCCAGCGCCGCGCAGAAGGACGCGGGACCTCCCGGTTCCCGAACAAGGTGCTTGCGTGCGTGCACGGGGTCTCTGACCGCGCGGGGTCCATGCCTGCCTCGCCGATGCGGCAGGCACGGTGTGGCCTTCGATGTGTCTCCACCACCTCGGCACCCCGGACAACCCGAGCCTTGTGGCCCGGGGCATGGATTACGCGGCTCAATACCCGGCCCGCGCGTCCCCCTGTCAACGCTTCGCCCACACCCTCTCGAATGTGCACGCATGACTCGGGGCCGCCGTAGCTGGCTAGGCCTTCAACGTATGAAACTTCCATTCACAACACCTTGCCGGTTTTGACCGGCGCACGGAGCACCCCATGAAGTTCACCATTCCCATTCCCTTGCAGCAGGAGCATGAAGCGCTGCACGACGCGTTGCGCCGCGCCACCCAGGCGGG
>JAHCAM010000065.1 GCA_019634895.1 Steroidobacteraceae bacterium
CTTGTGGCCGGAAAAGGCGTAGAAATCGCAGCCGAGCGCCTGCACGTCCACCGGCAGGTGCGGCACCGCCTGGGCGCCGTCCACGAGCGTCGCGATGCCGCGCTCGCGCGCCTCGCGGAGCATGCCGGCCAGCGGCAGCACGGTGCCGAGCGCGTTCGATACGTGTGCGAGCGCCACCAGGCGGGTGCGCGGGCCGAGCATCGAGCGCCAGGCGTCGAGGTCCACGACGCCGCGGCGGTCGATCGGCGCGGCGCGCAGCACCGCGCCGGTCTGGCCGCACACCAGCTGCCAGGGGACGATGTTGGAATGGTGTTCCAGCCAGGTGACGAGGATCTCGTCGCCGGGCTGCAGCCGCGGCCGCGCAAAGGACTGCGCCACCAGGTTGATCGCCTCGGTGGTGCCGCGCACGAACACGATCTCGGAGGCGGAAGCCGCATTCACGAAGCGGCGCACGCGCTCGCGTGCACCCTCGTAGAGCGCGGTCGCCTCCTGCGAAAGCGTGTGCACGCCGCGGTGCACGTTGGCATGGTGCGCGCGGGCGTAATCCGCGACCGCCTCGATCACCGCCGCCGGCTGCTGCGCGGAGGCGGCGTTGTCGAGGTAGGCGAGCGGGCGGCCGTGGATAGCGCGCGCGAGCACCGGGAAGCCGGCACGGATGCGGCCGAGGTCGTATGCCGCCGGGTGATGGGGAACCGCGGCCATCACGCGGAACCCGCGAGCAGCGCGCGGTCCGGCAGCGCCGCGGCGAAACGCGCCTGCATGGCGGCGCGCAGCTCCGGCAACGGCAGGCGGCCGATGAGGTCGGCGCAGAACGCCCAGGTCAGCAGCGCCCCGGCGGCAGCGGCATCGAGGCCGCGCGAGCGCAGGTAGAAGAGCTGCGCCTCGTCCAGCGAACCGACCGTGGCGCCGTGGCGGCAGCGCACGTCGTCGGTGTGGATCTCGAGCTGTGGCCGCGCATTGATCTCGGCCAGCGGCGACAGCAGCAGGTTGCGGCTCGACTGGCTCGCGTCCGCGCCGCGCGCCGCGGGCCGCACCACGATGCGGCCGTTGAAGGCGCCGCGGCCGCGGTCGCGGGCGATGCCGCGGCACTCCTGCTCGGTGCGCGTGGCCGCGGCGTCGTGCGTCACGACCGTGTGCAGGTCAGCCTGCCGCTCGCCGTCCACGGCGAACAGCCCGAGCAGGCGGCATTCGGCCGCCTCGCCCGCGAGCGCGAGCCGCAGGTTCGAGCGCAGGATCACGCCGCCGGTCGCGAACAGGTACTGCTCGTAGCGGCTGCCGGCCTCCTGGCGCGCGACCCAGGTCTCCACCTGCGCCGCCGCCGCGCCGTGCTCGTGCAGCCGCACGTGCACGAGCGTGGCGCCGCGGCCGAGCGACAGCTCCGCCGCGAGGTTGCCCAGTGCGGCTGCCGGGCCGGCGGCAGAAAAACGCTCGACCAGCGTGAGCTTCGCGCCGGGGCCGAGCGCGATGGACAGGCGCGCATGGTGGGTCCCGGGTGCCGCCGCACTCGCGAGATGCGTGAGGCAGACGGGTGCCGCCGGCGCCGCGCCCGCGGCAACGCGGATCAGGACGCCGTCCGCCGCGAACGCATCGGCGACCAGCGCATAGCGGTCGTCGGCATCGTCGCCGGGCGCGCGCAGGAGCGCGAGCGCCGCCTCGGGGTCGCGCGACAGCAGGGCCGCCAGGTCCTCGACCTGCACGCCGGTCTCCGGGGCGTCGGACAACGCCGGTTCGTAGCGCCCGTCCACCAGCGTGACCCGCCGCGTACCGGGCAACGGCAGCGCCGGCCATGCGGGCAGGTCACCGGCCGCCGCGGGCCCGGGGCTGAAGGCGCCCAGGCGCGCGTGATCGAGGTAGCGCCAGTTCTCGTCGCGCCGTTCCGGCAGCCCGCGCGCGAGCAGGCGCTCGAGCGCCTGCCGGCGCCGGCGGGTCCACGACGGGCCGCCGGCGAGGCGCGGCGCCAGCTCGGCGTGCGCGGCGGTCAGGCGGTCGAGTGGTGCCGCGGCGTTCACGCCGCCGTCTCCGCGCGCAGCCAGTCGTAACCGCGGCGCTCGAGCTCGAGCGCGAGTTCGCGTCCCCCGCTCCTGACGATGCGCCCGCCCGCGAGCACGTGCACGCGGTCCGGCACGACGTGCTCGAGCAGGCGCTGGTAATGCGTCACGAGCACGATCGCGCGCCCGGGACCGCGCTGCGCATTGACGCCGGCGGCGACCACCTTCAGCGCGTCGATGTCGAGGCCCGAGTCGGTCTCGTCCAGCAGCGCCAGCGTCGGTTCCAGCAGGCTCATCTGCAGGATCTCGTTGCGCTTCTTCTCGCCGCCCGAGAAGCCCTCGTTGACGCCGCGGTTCAGCAGGCCCTCGTCCATCTGCATCGCCGCGAGGCGGCCGCGCACCAGGTTCAGGAACTCGAAGGCGTCGAGCTCCGGCAGCCCGCGATGCCGGCGCAGCGCATTCAGCGCCGCCTTCAGCAGGTAGACGTTGTTGACGCCCGGGATCTCGACCGGGTACTGGAAGGCGAGGAACAGCCCCTCGCGCGCGCGCTCCTCGGGCGCCATCGCCAGCAGGTCGCGGCCGAGGTAAGTCGCGCGGCCGGAGACGACCTCGAGCCCCGGCCGCCCGGCCAGCACGCCGGTCAGCGTGCTCTTGCCGGAGCCGTTCGGCCCCATGATCGCGTGCACCTCGCCGGCGCGGACCTCGAGCGACAGCCCGTCGAGGATGCGGCGGCCGCCGGCCTGCACGCAGAGGTCCCTCACGTCGAGGATCATGCCGGAGGCCGCGCTCACCCGACCGCTCCTTCGAGGCTGACGGCCAGCAGGTTCTGCGCCTCGACCGCGAACTCCATCGGCAGTTCCCGGAACACCTGCCTGCAGAAGCCGTTGACGATCATGTTCACCGCATCCTCCGCGCCGATGCCGCGCTGCAGGCAGTAGAACAGCTGGTCGTCGGAGATGCGCGAGGCCGTGGCCTCGTGCTCGACGACCGCGGACGGGTTGCGCACCTCGACATAGGGAAAGGTGTGCGCGCCGCAGTGCGGGCCCATCAGCAGCGAGTCGCACTGGGTGTAGTTGCGCGCGCCGTCCGCGCCCGGCAGCACCTTGACCAGCCCGCGGTAGGCGTTCTGCCCGTGGCCGGCGGAGATGCCCTTGGAGATGATCGTCGAGCGCGTATTCCGGCCCATGTGGATCATCTTGGTGCCGGTGTCGGCCTGCTGGCGGTGGTTCGCGAGCGCGACCGAGTGGAACACGCCGACCGAGCCGTCGCCGCGCAGGATGCAGCTCGGGTACTTCCAGGTGATCGCCGAGCCCGTTTCCACCTGGGTCCAGGAGATCTTCGAGTTGCGCCCGCGGCAGTCGCCGCGCTTGGTGACGAAGTTGTAGATGCCGCCGACGCCGTTCTCGTCGCCCGGGTACCAGTTCTGCACGGTCGAGTACTTGATCTTCGCGTCATCGAGCGCGATCAGCTCGACGACCGCCGCGTGCAGCTGGTTCTCGTCGCGCTGCGGCGCGGTGCAGCCCTCGAGGTAGGAGACGTGCGAGCCCTCGTCGGCGATGATCAGCGTGCGCTCGAACTGGCCGGTCTTCGCGGCGTTGATCCGGAAGTAGGTCGACAGCTCCATCGGGCAGCGCACGCCCTTCGGCACATAGACGAACGAGCCGTCGGTGAACACCGCCGAATTGAGCGTCGCGAAGAAATTGTCGGTGTAGGGCACCACGGTGCCGAGGTAGCGCTCGACCAGCGCCGGGTGATCGCGCACCGCGTCCGAGAACGAGCAGAAGATCACGCCGGCCTTCGCCAGCTTCTCCTTGAACGTGGTCGCGACCGAGACGCTGTCGAACACCGCATCGACCGCGACGCCGGCGAGGCGCGCGCGCTCGTGCAGCGGGACGCCGAGCTTCTCGTAGGTCGCGAGCAGCTTCGGGTCGACCTCGTCGAGGCTCTTCGGCGCGTTGGCGTCGGTCTTCGGCGCCGAATAATAAGAGATGTCCTGGTAGTCGATCGCGTCGTAGCGCACGTGCGCCCAGCGCGGCTCGGGCATCGTCAGCCAGTGCCGGTAGGCCTTCAGGCGCCAGTCGAGCAGGAACTGCGGCTCGCCCTTCTTGCGCGAGATCAGGCGGATCACGTCGGCGTCGAGGCCGGGCGGCACGGTGTCCGATTCGATATCGGTCACGAAGCCGTGCAGGTAGCTGCGCCCGACCAGGCTTTCGAGTTCGGCGGCTTCGGTCATGGTGTGCTCCGCGGGCGGGCGCCGGCAAATTTCACGGTGTGCTCGAGCGAGGGCAGGCGGACCGGCGGGGCATCGAGCCCGGCGAGCTGCGCCAGCGTCACGTCCTGCAGCGAGCGGTGGATCGCCCCGTTCACGCTCTGCCAGGCGCGCGACACGCGGCAGTGACCCTCGATGTCGCAGCGACCCCGGCCGGCCGAACAGTCGGTCAGGGCCAGCGGCCCTTCGAGGGCGTCGAGGATAGCGGCCGCCGTGATCGCGAGCGGGCTCTTCGCGAGCTGGTAACCGCCGTGCAGTCCGCGGGTGGAGGCCACCAGGCCCGCCCGGTGCAGCTGTTTCAGCAGCTTGCTGACCGTCGGGGCGGCGATACGCGTGCGCGCGGCGATCGCCGCCGCGGTCAACTGCGGGGTCGGCGGCTGGGCGAGGGCGGCGAGTATCACCGTCGCGTAATCGGTCATCCGGCTGATGCGCAACATAGGGGACTATTTTAGTCCTCTTTGCGGTCGGCTGTAAAAGGGGGATTCGATATAATAGGCGGCTCTCTACTGGCAAACCTCACTGGGGG
>JAHCAM010000066.1 GCA_019634895.1 Steroidobacteraceae bacterium
ATCCGCTGGTCTTCGTCTGCCCGCCGGGCCACCCGCTGCTGCGCGTGGGCCATCCGCCGGTGCAGGCGCTCGCGCCGTACCCGTTCATCGTCCGCGAGCCCGACTCGGGCACGCGCAGCGTGATGGAGGCGTTCTTCAAGGCGCAGCGCTTCGAGCCGCGGATCACGATGGAGATGTCGAGCAACGAGACGATCAAGCAGGCGGTGATCGCCGGCATGGGGATCAGTTTCCTGTCGCTGCACACGATCGGGCTGGAGGTGCGCAGCGGCCTCATGCACGTGCTGGCGGTCGAGGGCACGCCGGTCATGCGAAGCTGGAACGTGGTGCACCTGCTGTCGAAGGTGCTCTCGCCCGCCGCCGAGGCGTTCCGCTACTTCATCATCGAGGCGGCGGAGGAGTTCCTCGTGGCGCACGACACGCCGCTGCTGAAGGACCTGACGAGTTGAACGGGGGAAACCGGTGAGCCTGCGCGAGCATTTCGGCCTGATGGCCCGCTACAACGAGTGGATGAACACGAAGGTCTACGACGCCGCCGCGAAGCTCGACGCGCAGGCACTCGCCGCCGACCGCGGGGCGTTCTTCGGCTCGATCCTGGGCACGCTCAATCACCTCGCGGTCGGCGATATCACCTGGCTCAAGCGCTTCGCGACGCATCCGGCGGGCTACGCCGCGCTCGACCCGGTGCGCCGGATGCCCACGCCGTCCTCGCTGGACCAGCAATTGTCGTCCGACCTCGGCGCGCTGCGGATGCTACGCCGCGAACTCGACGCGGCGATCCTCGGCTGGGCCGAGGCGCTGACCGACGCCGACCTGGGGCACGTGCTGGAGTACGCCAACATGAAGGGGGTCGTTGCGCGCCGGCCGTTCTCGGGCCTGATCGCGCACTTCTTCAACCACCAGACGCATCACCGCGGCCAGGTGAGCACCTTGCTGCTGCAGGCCGGCCAGGACGTCGGTGTGACCGACCTGGTGATGCTGATCCCCGACGAAAAGTCGACCTGAGGCCCCGGCCCCGGGGACGACGGAGCGCAAGGACGTCGAGGCGACGAGCGTCGCCGATCCGCCAGGCCGCGGCGGCGATGACTTCGCGTCAGCCGGCGCGCCGGCGCATCCAGCCGAGGCCCGCCAGCCCGATACCGAGCAGAGCCAGCGCGGCGGGTTCGGGCACGGCCGCACGGTCGGCGGTCATCTGGATGGAGTATCCGGTGGAGCCGCCGTGGTCCTCGCGCAGGATCTGCAGGTAGTGCGTGCCGCCGGCGAGCGACGCGACATCGATTCCGTACTCGCCGGGCGTGGAGCCGCCCGGTGCCATCGCGCCGAACAGGTAGGTGCCGTTGAGCCAGACGTAGATGCCGTTGTCGACGCCGAGGTCGATGTGCACGTTGCTCAGCCCGGAGCCCGCGTTGATCGCGTAGACGATCGCGGTTTCGGTGTTGATCGCCCAGGTGGCGGGGATGGCCTGCGGAGCGGCCGACCAGGTGCCGCCGGTGGGCGCCGCAGCGGTGAGCCAGGTGCCCAGGTTGGTCGCGGCGGAGAGGTCTGGCGCCGGGGCGACTGGCGGCACGGTCGGGTCGCCGCCGGCGACGTTGGCCAGCGGGAATCCCGCCGCCGGGGCAAGGTCGCCGAGCCCGGCGTTGTAATAGCCCAGCGTCGAGCCGTCGATGACGACGGCCGCTTGCGCGGCGCCACAGACGCCCAACGCAAGGCCGGCGATGACGGTGGAGAGCGTGCGTGCGATGGCCATGGGGGTCCTCGAGGGCGGTCGTGTTGTCTGCAAGTGTCGTAAGCAATATTTGCGCCAATAGACGCAACCTTTGCGGATCAACTACTTGCGACAGCCGATCGGTCGGGGGTGTAAAAATTTCCGACAGCGCCCCCTTCCAGCCGGGCTGCCCGGGACGGGCTGGCGTTGCGCCGGCTCCCCGGGTGACAGGTTGCCGCGCCGGGGCTATTCTCGCGGCCTCGGCACGAGCGCGCAGTCAGGCACGGCAGGTGAAGACCCGGGATCGATCGGCACGGCGGCACCACGCGGCGCGGCGCAAGGCGCGCGTCGAGCGCGTGCTCGCCCACCTGCTCGCGGGCCGGCAGGGTCGCCTGCGCTCGCGCGTGAAAGGCGTGCTCGCGGATACCCCGGCTCGTTGCTCGTGCTGGATGTGCGCCAATCCCCGCCGCATCTTCGGCGAGACGACGGTTCAGGAGCGGCGCCTGTTCGCGACGACGGACGACGAGTCGTGACGGCCGGCCTCGCCACGCCGGTCCTGCGCGCGAGCCGCCGATGAGCATGCCGGCGCGATCGACCCGCGTGCGCCTGGACGAGGTGGAGTTCACGGCAATCCGCGCGCAGGGGGCCGGCGGCCAGAACGTGAACAAGGTCTCGAATGCGGCGCAGATCCGCTTCGCGATCGCCGCCTCGTCGCTGCCCGCGCGGGTGAAGGAGCGCCTGATGGAGCTCGACGATCGGCGGATCTCGGCCGACGGCGTCGTCGTCATCAAGGCGCAGAGGTTCCGCAGTCTCGAGCGCAATCGCGAGGACGCGATCGCGCGCCTGCAGGCACTGGTCGATCTCGCTGCGCACCAGCCGCCGGCACGCGTTGCCACGCGCCCGAGCGCGGGCGCGCGCGCCAGGCGCATCGACGAGAAGGTCCGGCACGGCCAGGTCAAGGCGCTGCGGCGCCGGGTCGTCGATTGAACGGCGGCGGATCCGCGGACCGATCGTCCCCGCGCGGGGACGCCTGCCCCGCCCCCGGCGCCCGCCCCATCCGGCCGCGTCCTTCCGGCCGAGTGGCGCGGCGGGCAAAGACCCGCGACAATGGCGGTCAGGAAAGCATTCGCACAACCGGCACCGGGAGATCGCAGATTGGCAAAGCCGAATTACGCATTTGCAAAACGGCAGCGCGAGCTCGCCAAGAAGCAGAAGAAAGAGGAGAAGCTCAAGCGCAAGGCCGAGCAGGGCACGCAAGGCGAGGCGCCCGACGAGCCTGAAGCCGCGGCGGACGACGTCGCGCAAGACCAGCCCAAGGACGACCAGCCGTCCGCCTGAAGGGTCGACGCCGCGCGGCGCCTACAACTTCGCGAGGCGCTCGAGCGCCAGCTTCAGCGTCTCGTCCGTCTTGGCGAAGCAGAAGCGCACGACGCGGTTCTCGACCGGCCTCTCGTAGAACGCCGACAGCGGAATCGCGGCCACGCCGATCTCGGACGTCAGCCACTTCGCGAAATCGTTCTCGCTCAGGTCGGAAATCGCGCTGTAGTCGACCACCTGGAAGTAGGTGCCCTCGCAGGGCAGCAGCCTGAAGCGCGTGGCGGCGAGCCCGGCGCGGAAGAGGTCGCGCTTGCGCTGGTAGAACGCCGACAGGCCGCGCCACGGCGCCGGATCCTTCATGTACGCCGCCAGCCCGTGCTGCACCGGCGTGTTCACCGTGAACACGTTGAACTGGTGCACCTTGCGGAACTCGGCCGTCAGCGGCGCGGGGGCGGCGCAATACCCGACCTTCCAGCCGGTCACGTGGAAGGTCTTGCCGAACGACGAGATCACGAACGAGCGCGAGGCCAGCAGCGGATAGCGGCTCACCGACTGGTGCGGCTCGCCGTCGTAGACCATGTGTTCGTAGACCTCGTCGGAGACGACGAACAGGCCGTGCGCGGCCACGATCGCCTCGAGCTCGCGCATGTCCGCGTCGCGCAGGATCGTCCCGCTCGGATTGTGCGGCGAGTTGACCATGATCGCGCGCGTGCGCGGCGTCACCGCCGCGCGCACCGCGGCCCAAGGCACGCGGAACTCGGCGTCCATCGAGACCGTGACGGCCTTGCCGCCGGCGAGCTCGATGTTCGGGATGTAGCTGTCGTAGCCCGGCTCGATGACGATCACTTCGTCGCCCGGGCGGACGGTCGCCAGCACCGCGGTGAAGATCGCCTGCGTCGCGCCGGCGGTGATCGTGATCTCGTGGTTCCAGTCGTAGCGGGCCTCGCACGTCGCGAAGATCTTCTCTGCGACCGCGCGGCGCAGTTCGGGCACGCCGGCCATCGGCGGGTACTGGTTCAGCCCCGCGCGCATGGCATCGGCCACGGCGTCGACCAGGCGCGGATCGCAGTCGAAATCGGGGAAGCCCTGGCCCAGGTTGACCGCGTTCTTCTCGACGGCCAGTGCCGACATCACGGTGAAGATCGTCGTGCCCACCTTCGGCAGCCTGGTCTCGATCGTCGGTGGTGAGAAGCTGTGCGGGGCGTTCATGGCGGCCTGGATCCTCCGGTGCACGATTATAGGTTCGCCGCGTTGCCCGACAGCGCGTCCTGCAGCGACGCG
>JAHCAM010000067.1 GCA_019634895.1 Steroidobacteraceae bacterium
ACTCGACGGTCTCGACGAGAGTGGGCATGGAGAACGGGCGCGATACGGATTCGACGCGAAGTTATCATGAACCGATGCGCGCGAACGCCTCGCCGAACGCCACGTCTTCCCGTCTCGCGGTTGCGTCGACGGGCACGATCTGCGCGATGCCGACGATCCGCGCGTTCGTGATCCGGGCATTGACGATCGGCGCGCTGGCGACCGCCTCGACCGCGGCGCTCGCCGAGAACCCGGTTGCACACGCGCAAGCGTCGCGTCCCGCCCAGCCCGAGGCCGCCAGTGGCTACCGCGAGCGCGCCGCGGCGCAGGCGCATCGCTTCATGGCCGTCACCGCCAACCCGCATGCGTCGCGCGCGGCCTTCGACGTCCTCGCGGCCGGTGGCAGCGCGGTCGATGCGGCGATCGCCGCGCAGATGGTGCTTGCGCTGGTCGAGCCGCAGTCCTCGGGAATCGGCGGGGGCGGGTTCCTGCTGCACTACGACGCGCGGACCCACTCGGTGCGCGCGTACGACGGCCGCGAGACCGCGCCCGCGCAGGCGGGCCCCGATCTGTTCGTCGGCCGCGACGGCGAGCCGATGGCGTTCTTCGACGCCGTCGTCGGCGGCCGCTCGGTCGGCGTGCCGGGCCTGGTGCGAATGCTCGAGCTCGCGCACGCGCGCCACGGCGTGCTGCCGTGGGCGAGACTGTTCGCCCCGGCGATCCGCCTGGCGCGCGAGGGCTTCGAGGTCGGCCCGCGACTGCACGGGCTGCTGTCGCGCGATCCGTCCCTGCGCGAAGACCCGGCGGCTGCGGCCCTGTACTACGACGCGCAGGGGCACGCCCGCCCGGTGGGCTATCGGCTGCGCAATCCGGCACTCGCCGACACGCTCGCCCGGATCGCGGCGCAAGGCAGCCTCGCGCTGCACGCCGGAGCGATCGCGCGCGACGTCGTGGAGGCCGTGCGCAACCATCCGCGCAACCCGGGGCTGCTCGGCGAGCGCGACCTCGCCTTCTATCGCCCGCTCGAGCGCGAGCCGCTGTGCACCCTGCACCGCCGCTATCGCGTCTGCGCGATGCCGCCGCCGTCGTCGGGCGGCATCGCGATCGCGCAGATGCTCGCATACTGGCGCGCCGCGCCCGCCGGCACGCGCCTGGTGACGCCCGACGGCCGGCTCGACGCCGATGGCGCGCACCGCTTCGCCGAGGCGGCGCGCCTGGCCTTCGCCGATCGCGACCGTTACGTCGCCGACACCGACTTCGTCGCGTTGCCCGGCCAGCTCATCGGCGAGCCGGTCGCCGCGGTACACGGCTCGCTGCTCGACCCTTCGTACCTCGCGGCCCGCGCGGCGATGATCGGCGCGCGATCGATGGTGCACGCGCCGCCGGGCGTGCCGGGCGGCGGCGTCGACGACGGCGCAAGCGCCTGGAGCCCCGAGCTGGCGGCCACCACGCACCTGTCGATCGTCGACGCGCGCGGCAACGCGGTCGCGATGACCAGCTCGATCGAGAACGCATTCGGCGCGCGCACGATGGCGCGCGGCTTCCTGCTGAACAACCAGCTGACCGACTTCTCGTTCGCGCCGGCGCAAGACGATCGGCCGGCCGCCAACCGGGTGCAGCCCGGCAAGCGGCCGCGCAGCGCGATGTCGCCGACGATCGTGCTCGACCGCGCCACTGGCGCGCTGGTGCTGGTCATCGGCTCGCCGGGGGGCCCGTCGATCGTGTCCTACGTCGCCCGCGTGCTCATCGAGGTGCTCGACGACGGGCTCGACCTGCAGCGCGCGATCTCGCTGCCGAACCTCGGCAGCCGCAACGGACCGACCGAGCTCGAACGCGGGCGCGTCGAGCCCGCGATCGCCGACGCGCTCGCCCGCCGCGGCCACCCGGTCGATTTCGTCGACATGACCAGCGGGCTGCACGGCATCGCGCGCCGTTGCGATGCGCGGGGATGCCGGCTGGAGGGCGGCGTGGACCCGCGACGCGAGGGCCTCGCGCTGGGCCGCTGAGCGCGCCGGCGGGCGACTGCGAACCGCCGCCGTGGCCGTCGAGCGCCGCGCCCCGCGGCGTTTGCCCCCACCCGGCCGACCGGGCAACATCGCGCATGCACCGCACGCCGGAGTGAGAACCATGGAACGACGCCCCCTTCGCGGCGGCCGCCTGAAGGCCGCCGGCTACGACGCGCGCGAACAGCGCCTCGAGATCGACTTCGTCGACGGCGAGCGCCGCATCTTCAAGGCCGTGCCGGCCGAAGTCTGGCGCCGGTTGGTCG
Source organism: Steroidobacteraceae bacterium (assembly GCA_019634895.1). Lineage (GTDB taxonomy): Bacteria > Pseudomonadota > Gammaproteobacteria > Steroidobacterales > Steroidobacteraceae > SCUD01. Next base: position 2,249 of record JAHCAM010000067.1, read on the forward strand.
CGGCGCCGAACCCCGCGTCGTTCTATGCCGACCGCATCGAGGAGGAGTACGCGTTCGCGCGCGCGCGCGCCGACGGGCGCGACGACGCGAAATCGAAGCTCGACTCGCTGTTCGGCCCGAGTCGCGACAAGGGCGACGCTTGAGCCTCGCCGCGCGCATCCTGTGCCGCGTCGTCGACAATTTCGGCGATGCGGGGGTCGCGTGGCGCCTGGCGCGCCAGCTGTCGGAGGACTTCGGCTGGCGCGTGACGCTGACGATCGACCGCCCCGAACTGATCGCGCGATTCGGGGCCGCCCCGCAGGCCGCGGTGCGGGTCGAGCCGTGGCCCGGCGACCCCCGCTCGCCAGTCGCCCAGGACGTGCTGATCGGCGCGTTCGGCGCCGACCCGCCGCCGGCGCTGCGCGCGGCGCTGGCCGGCGGTCCCCGGCGCCCGCTCTGGGTCAACCTCGAGTACCTGAGCGCCGAGACCTGGATCGACGGTTGCCACGGCCTGGCGTCGACGAAACCCGGCGACGGCGCGATCGAGCACTTCTTCTATCCCGGCTTCACGCAGAGCAGCGGCGGACTGCTGCGCGAGCGCGCGCTGCTCGATCGCCGCGCGGCCTTCGCCGGATCGCCGGGGGAGCGCGACTTCCTGCTACGCCTGGGCGTCGCCCGCGAAGCCGGCGAGCGGCTGGCGACGCTGTTCTGCTACCCCGACGCCCCCGTCGCCGCGTGGCTCGAGGCCATCGCCGGCGGGGAACGCCCGCATTGCGTGCTGGTGCCCGAAGCGAACGCCGGGCCTGCACTCGATGCGTTCTTCGGCACCGCGCCGGCCACCGGCGCGACGCTGCGCCGCGGCAGCCTGCGGGTGCAGCGCATCCCGTTCCTGTCGCACGACGACTACGACCGGCTGCTCTGGAGCGCCGACCTGAACTTCGTGCGCGGCGAGGATTCCTGGATCCGCGCCCACTGGGCCGGGCGCCCGTTCGTCTGGCAACCGTACGTGCAGGCCGGCCAGGCGCATCACTTGAAGCTGCAGGCGTTTCTCGATCGCTTCGCGGCCGGTGCCACCGTCGACGCGATGATGCGCGCCTGGAGCGGCGCTGGCGCGCTGGCGCCCGCGTGGGCGTCGTTCGACGCCGCGCTGCCCGGGCTCGAGCCCGCGTACCGCAGCTGGTCGGCGAAGCTCGCCGCGCAAGCCGACCTGGCGACCCGGCTGGTTGAATTCTGTGCCGACCGGCTATAATTGAGGGTTACCCGGAATCCGGCTCGCCCCAATCTGCCCCAGACGCTGCAGCGGGCCGCGCAATCCGACCGTAGAAACCCGGCTTCCCGACGGCCTTCGCGCGACCCGAGCGCCGAAACGCCCCGAGGGGCCCCGAACCGATTGCTCGCCTCATGAAAATCGCCCAGGAACTGCGCACCGGCAACGTCGTCATGATCGGGAAGGACCCGATGGTCGTCCAGAAGGCCGAATTCAACAAGTCCGGCCGCAACGCTGCGGTCGTGAAGATGAAGCTGAAGAACCTCCTGAACGGTTCGGCGACCGAGTCGGTCTACAAGGCCGACGAGAAGTTCGAGGTGCTCGTGCTCGACAAGAAGGACGTCACGTTCTCGTACTTCGCCGACCCGATGTACGTCTTCGTCGACGCCGACTACAACCAGTACGAGATCGAAGCCGAGAGCATGGGCGACGTGCTCAACTACATCGACGACGGCATGCCCTGCCAGGTCACGTTCTACGAAGGCCGTGCGATCGCGGTCGAGATGGACAACAGCGTGGTGCGCGAGGTCGAGTACACCGAGCCGGCGGTCAAGGGCGACACGTCGGGCAAGGTGATGAAGCCGGCCCGGATCAAGCCGACCGGCTTCACGATTCCCGTGCCCGCGTTCGTCGAGATCGGCGACCGCATCGAGATCGACACGCGCACCGGCGAATACCGCAGCCGCGTGAAGGCTTAAGGCCGGGCGAGGCGGCGAGGCCTGCCGGGCGCAAGTCGCCCGGCGCGCCCGCGGCGCAGGCCGGGCGCCGCCCCGGGTCAGGCGAAGCTGTATTC
>JAHCAM010000068.1 GCA_019634895.1 Steroidobacteraceae bacterium
CAGGTAGCCCAGCGCGATCAGCACCAGCCAGGACAGGAACTTTCCCATCAGCGGCGATGCAGGATCACTTCGAGCACCAGGCGGCTGCCGACGTAGGCGAGCAGCAGCAGCACGAACCCGCCGAACGTGAGCCGCAGCGCGGTGCGCCCGCGCCAGCCCCACAGCCAGCGGCCGAGCAGCAGCACGCCGAACACGGCCCAGGCGACCAACGTGAACACGGTCTTGTGGTCCAGGCGCATCGGCTGCCCGAAGATCTCCTCGGAGAACAGCACGCCGCTGAACGCGGTGAGCGTGAGCAGCACGAAGCCCAGCCCGATGAAGCGGAACAGGATGCGCTCGAGCACCAGCAGCGGCGGCAGGTCTTCGAGGAAGCGCGCGAACGGCGACATGCTCCGCGCGCCGGCGCCGTCGGCGCCGCCGTGCAGCGCGCGCTCGGCCGCCGTCATCAGCAGCGCGTGCAGCGCCGCCATCGCCAGCACGCCATAGGCGAGCGTGCCGATCAGCAGGTGTGGCAGGAACAGCGGCCGCGTCGCCTGTGCGCTGAGGTCGAGGCCCGGAAACAGCAGCGGCAACGGCACCGACAGCGCCGCCACCGGCAGGACGACGCTGCGCAGCGCCTCGACGCGCACCGACAGGCCTTCGATCCAGAGCACCGCGACGCCGATCCACAGCGTGGCCGACAGGATCGGCGCGAAGCCGAAGCGCCAGCCGGCCTCGCCGAAGATCGCCGCGTACAGCGCCCCGGCGTGCAGCGCCAGGCCCACCAGCATCAGCGCACCCGCAAATCGGGCCGGCATCCGCCACGCGACCAGGTAGGCCAGCGCGGCGAGGAGGTGAACGATAACCAGTAGAATCTGCACTGATCCAGTTTACTCCAAGGCCATGCTCGAGAACCTGTCGCAACGCCTCGGCCGCGTCGTCAAGACGATGCGCGGCGAGGCCCGGCTGACCGAAGCCAACACGCAGGAGATGCTGCGCGAGATCCGCGTCGCCCTGCTCGAGGCCGACGTCGCGCTGCCGGTCGTTCGCGACTTCGTCGCGCGGGTGCGCGAGAAGGCGCTCGGCCAGGACGTGGTCGGCAGCCTGACCCCGGGCCAGGCGCTGGTGGGCGTGGTGCACCGCGAGCTCACCGAGCTGATGGGCGGCAAGACGGCCGAGCTCGACCTCGCCACCCAGCCGCCGGCGGTCGTGCTGATGGCCGGCCTTCAGGGCGCCGGCAAGACGACCACCGTCGGCAAGCTCGCGAAGTGGCTGCGCGAGACGAAGAAGAAGAAGGTGCTCACCGTTTCGTGCGACGTCTATCGCCCGGCCGCGATCGAGCAGCTGCGCACCGTCGCGGCGCAGGCCGGCGCCGACTTCTTCGCGTCCACCCCCGACCAGAAGCCCGCCGACATCGCGGCGGCGGCCGTGCAGTGGGCCCGAACGCATTACCACGACGTGCTGCTCGTCGACACGGCCGGTCGCCTGGCGATCGACGACGAGATGATGCGCGAGATCGCGGCGCTGCATGCGCAGCTGCGGCCGGTCGAGACCCTGTTCGTCGTCGACGCGATGCAGGGCCAGGACGCGGTCAACACCGCGAAGGCGTTCAAGGAGACGCTGCCGCTGACCGGCGTCGTGCTGACCAAGCTCGACGGCGACGCGCGCGGCGGCGCCGCATTGTCGGTGAAGGCGGTCACCGGTGCGCCGATCAAGTTCGTCGGCGTCGGCGAGAAGCTGTCCGGGCTCGAGGGCTTTCACCCCGAGCGCATGGCCAACCGCATCCTCGGCATGGGCGACATCGTGTCGCTGGTCGAGGAGGCGCACAAGGCCGTCGACGAGAAGACCGCGAAGGCGCTGGCCGACAAGCTCAAGGCGGGCAACCGCTTCGACCTGAACGACTTCGCCGCGCAACTCGGCCAGATGAACCGGATGGGCGGCCTGTCGTCGCTGCTCGACAAGCTGCCGTCGCAGTTGCAGCAGGCGGCGGCCGGTGCCGACATGTCGCAGGCCGAGCGGCAGATGCGGCGCATGCAGGCGATCATCCAGTCGATGACCCGTGCCGAACGCGCGAAGCCCGAGCTGATCAAGGCCAGCCGCAAGCGCCGCATCGCTGCGGGCGCCGGCGTGCCGGTACAGGAGGTCAACCGGCTCCTGTCCCAGTTCGACCAGATGCAGTCGATGATGAAGAAGATGCAGAAGGGCGGACTCGCGAAAATGATGCGCGGCATGCGCGGCATGCTGCCGGGCATGCGCGGATAGCGCCGCCACCCGCGCGCACATGGACCTGCCCGCTCTTCCATCGATCGACTCGCTGCGCGGCGCGTTCGCCGGCCGGCTGGTCACCGACCCGCGAGACCTCGAGCCGTTCCTGGTCGACTGGCGCCGGCGCTACTTCGGCCGCGCGATCGCCGCGGCGATCCCCGACACGGTCGAAGGCGTCGCGGCGGTGGTGCGCTGGTGCGCCGCGCATCGCGTCGCCGTCGTCCCGCAGGGCGGCAACACCGGCATGTCGGGCGCGGCGACGCCCGACGACAGCGGCCGCTCGGTGGTGCTGTCGCTCGCGCGCCTGAAACGCGTGCGCGCGATCGACACCGTCAACAACTCGATCACCGTCGAGGCCGGCTGCACGCTGGCCGAGGTACGAGCGGCCGCGCAGGCGGCCGGCCGACTGCTCCCGCTCAGCCTTCCTTCCGAAGGCTCGTGCACGATCGGAGGCAACCTGTCCACCAACGCCGGCGGCGTCGCGGTGCTGCGCTACGGCAACGCCCGCGAGCTGTGCCTGGGCCTGGAGGTCGTGACCGCCGACGGCGACACCTGGCACGGGCTGCGCGGCCTGCGCAAGGACAACACCGGCTACGACCTGCGCGACCTGTTCGTCGGCTCGGAGGGCACGCTGGGCGTGATCACCGCGGCGACGCTGAAGCTGTACCCGCTGCCGGCCGCGCAGGTCACCGCGATGGCCGCGCTCGACGATCCGCACGCTGCGCTGCGGCTGCTGGAGCAGGCGCAATCGGCGCTCGGCTCGTCGCTGACGGCGTTCGAGCTGATCTCCGACCTGTGCCTCGAACTGGTCGCGAAACACTTCCCCGACCATCGCCGCCCGTTCGCCCAGCCGAGTCCGTACTACGTGCTGCTCGAGACGTCCGACAGCGAAGGCGAGGCGCACGCCACCGCCGCGTTCGAGGCGCTGATGGAGCGCGCGCTCGACACCGGCATCGTGCGCGACGCGGTCGTCGCGACCTCGGGTGCGCAGAGCCGCGCGCTGTGGGCGTTGCGCGAGCTGATCTCCGAGGCGCAGTCGGCCACCGGCAAGAACATCAAGCACGACGTGTCGGTGCCGATCTCGTCGATCGGCGACTTCGTCGAACGCACCAACGCCGAACTCGCGCAGCGCTTCCCCGGCATCCGGCTGGTCGTCTTCGGGCACCTCGGAGACGGCAACCTGCACTACAACGTGTCGCCGCCGGTCGATCGCTGCGGCCCGGAGCACGAGGCAGAGTTCCTTGCGCTGCAGCCCGCGATCAACCGCGTGACGCACGACTCGGTGCACGCGTTCGGCGGCTCGATCTCGGCCGAGCACGGGCTGGGCCAGCTGCGCCGCAACGAATCGGCGCGCTACAAGTCGGCGGTCGAGATGGCGCTGATGCGGCGGGTCAAGCAGGCGCTCGACCCGCTGGGGATCATGAATCCCGGCAAGGTGCTGCCGCCGGACTGAGATGCAAGAAAAAAGCCTCGTCCGGAGGACGAGGCTTCCAGCGCCTCGCGCGAGACCGGCCTTGCGGCCGGCGCGCGATCGGCAGCGGCCTTCAGGCCTGCTTGCGGCGCGTGGCAGCGCCCAAGCCCACCAGCCCGATGCCGATCAGGCCCAGCGCCCCGGGAAGCGGGACCGCCGAACCGGTCGCCGTCAACACCGACTTGTCGATGTAGAAGTCGCCGCGCGTGGCGTTC
>JAHCAM010000069.1 GCA_019634895.1 Steroidobacteraceae bacterium
TCTGAGCCCAGCGATCACGCATGCGGGCGATCAAGGCGTTGAGGTCGGCTCGAGTGAACTTCCACTCGAACGGATGAGCAATGTTCTCGAAGTGGCGCTCAAAGTTCGCCAGTCGTTCGGCGACCGCCTCCAAGCACGGGAAGTCGTTGGGGGTCAGCACCTTGCGCTGGATGATCGAGAAGTAGATTTCGATCTGGTTGAGCCAACTTGCATGGATCGGTCCATGGACCGGGACCAATGTGGGATGGGCTTGCGTCAGTCGGCGCACCGACGCCTGACCACGATGCGACGAGCCGTTGTCCATGACCCAGAAGACGCGGCTGGCGGTGTTGTACGGCGCCTGGCTCATGACTTGTTCGACCAAGCGCTCGAAAGGCGCGATGCCGGTGGTTGGTTCACAGCGGCCGAACACCTTGGCGCGATGCACGTCGAGCGCAGCCAAATAAGCCCAGGCGCCACCGCGCACGTACTCGTGCTCGACGCGCATCGACTTGCCAGGCTGCGTGGGCCGGCTCGGGTGGATGCGCAAGCGTGCCTGGATGCTGGTCTTCTCGTCGGTGGAGATGACGAACTCGTCCTCGCGCAGTGCCTGGCCTTGCCAGCGCCGCTCGTACAGGTCCAGGATCCGCCCGGCCTTGGCCTGGAAATGCGGGTCGCGCGGAAAGATCCAGCAGCGGTGCTGCCAAGGGCGGATGGCGTCTTCGTGCAGCCATCGCCAAACCGTGCTGTCGCTGATGCGCGCAACCAGGCCCGAGCGCTGGGCGTGTCGAGCGATGTCGGCCACGCTGAGCCGCGACAACGGCAAGCCCAAGGTCGCCGGCAGCTCGCATGCGAGCGCCTTGATCTCAATCGTGAGCTCTGGGGGGAAAGACCCGAGGGCGTCCCGGGCGGGCTCTCTCTTCGAGGCCCGCCAATCGCTCCTTGAAGAAGCGCTGGCGCCACTGGCTGACCACCTCGCGTCGAGTGTCCAGCCGCGCGGCGATCTCGTCGTTGCTCATGCCGCCGGCAGCCATCAGGATCATCTTGGCTCGGACAACCTCGAAATACGGCAACGTATATCTGGTCGCGCGCCGATTCAACTCGGCAGACTCTTCCGCGGACAACTCGACGACGAACGGGCTCTTCCTTGGCATGCGCAATCCCCGGTTGAAGGATTGCATCACAATGCCATACGTGGCGGGACTTATCAAGCATATACGTGACCGTATTTATGAACTTACCTACTTAGCGATTCTCAGGTCGTCACGCGGGCGGTCATCCTGTTACCCGCGCGCAACCCGCTGGAACAACTGCCCCGGCAGGCGTGCGACCTGCCCCGCCAGTTCGAGCTCGAGCAGGCGCACGCTCAATTCAGCCGGCGCGACGCCGGTGCGCGCGACCAGCGCGTCGAGCGTCACCGGGTCGTAGCCAAGCGCCTCGAGCAGCGCGTCGACCGGCGCGGGCCTGCTGTCGACAGCCACGGGGAGCGCCTTGCCCGCGCCGAGTGACGGCCGAAGGTCTTCGAGGATGTCCTGCGCGCCGTCGACGAGTTTGGCGCCTTGCTTGATCAGCGCATGGCAACCGCGCGATTGCGGCGCATGGATCGAGCCCGGGATCACGTAGACCTCGCGCCCGGCCTCGGCCGCCATCCGCGCCGTGATGAGCGAGCCCGATTGGAGGGTCGCCTCGACCACCAGCGTGGCGCGCGTCAGGCCCGCGATCAGGCGGTTGCGCTGAGGGAAGTGTGCCCCGATCGGCGGCGCACCAAGCGAGTACTCGCTCACCATCAAGCCCTCTTCGGCAATACGATGCGCGAGCGCCAGGTGCCGCTTTGGGTAGACGCGGTCGAGCCCGGTGCCGACGATCGCGATCGTGCTGCCCGGGCCGTCGAGCGCGCCTTCGTGCGCCGCGCCGTCGATGCCGAGGGCGAGACCCGAGACGATGCTCAGTCCGGCCTGACTCAAGTGGCGCGCGAATTCGCGCGCGTTGTCGACGCCCTGGTGCGTCGGGTTGCGGCTGCCGACGATCGCAAGCGACTCGGCGGCGAGCAGTTCGGCACGGCCCTGGAGGTGGAGCATCAGCGGCGGATCGGCCGTCTCCAGCAGCGGCGTCGGGTACAGCGGATCGCCGAGCGTGACGATCTGCCGCCCCTGCCCCTGCGCCAGCCACTCCAGCGTGCGCTCGACCAATGCGTCCAGATCTTCTGGCGGTTCCGAGAGCAGCCGCGCGACCCGGCTGCCACCTGCCTGATCGAGCGCCTCGGCGCCGGCGTCGAGCACGGCCTGCGGCGAGCCAAAGGCTGCCAGCAGCCGACGCACGGTGTCGCGCCCGAGCTGCGGCGTCTGCAGCAGCTGCAGCCAGGCGGCGAGTTCGTCACGATTGATCATCGCGACCGGCAGTATGGGCCGGTTCCGGCCCGGCGATCAGGGCTGCGTGAAACGGTCGCCGGGTCGAACCGGCTCCGACGCCGAGATGATCAGCGCGTAGGACATGCGGTCGAAGACGCGGAACACGAACAGCATGCCGTCGCGCTCGTCGGGAAGTCGCACCTGGGTCTTGCTGAATGCATTCGACGGCAGAATCCGGCCTTCGCGCCACAGCGCGAGCACGTAGCCGAGCTGCATGCCGTCCCGCGCACCCCGGCTGAGCGACACGATATGGCCCTTGCCGGCCGTCAGCCCTTCGCCGTAGATCGACACGATCTGGCCTGCAAGCGGCTCCTGCGGCGCGTGCGGCACGTAGTTGACGAACTGGCGCGGCGGCACCGGCGAGAGGCGGTCGCCGACCCCGATTTCGCGGCGCGCGCTCGTCACGCGCAGGGTGGCCGGGGTCACTTCCGTCCTGCCGCTGCCGAGGTCGTGCGTCTCGCCGGGCCGCAGGAAATCGGCCGTGCCGAGGAACATGGCTTCGAACCCGAGCACCTCGTTGGTCGTCGGGTCGCGCAAAGGCCGCGGTTCGCGGAAGATCCGGTACTCGGTCTCGGGGCCGAACTCGCCACCGACCGCGTAGGCCAGATTGCCGCGCGCGAGCAGCACTTGATCTTCCGTCCCGGCAACGATCTTCGGGGCCAGCAGCAAGGCGTCGGTATCGAAGATCACCGCCTCGTTGAGAAACCGCTCGATCCAGTTCAGATTGACCGAGGACAGGGCACCGTTGGCCGGGCCCGAACGGACCTGGGGTGACAGCCGCTCGACCTCGACGCTGCCGCCCACCGCGCGCCCCATGCGCAGCCGCGCGCGGCCGTCGACCTTTTCGAGAAACAGTATCTGGCCCGGGTAGATCAGGTGCGGATTGCGGATCTGCTCCAGGTTCATGCCCCACAGCTCGGGCCAGCGCCAGGGCCGCTTCAGGTACAGGGCCGAGATGTCCCAGAGCGTGTCCCCCTTCTTGACCGTGTACATGTCCGGCGCGTTCGGCGCGAGCTCCGACAGCGGCACGCCGGCCTGGGCGACCTCTTGCGCGGTGCTGCGCTGCTCGGGCGTGATCGGAAAGGTCGCGGCCAGCGCGGCCGCCATCGGTAGGCCAAGCGCCGCGCCGCAGAGGGCCGCCTTGAGGACGGTCGCGCGGACGGGGAAGGCGAAGAAGGGGCTGCGGGTCATGTACGGGTGTCTCCGGGCGTCGTCGGCAATGGGGCGCAACACGGTGGGGTTACCGGCGAACGCGCGTGCCGGCAGCGATTCTTCGGCGAAAATGCTCAATCACTTTAATAGATTTTGCCGCCAGGTCCTTGATATCGTAACGAATTCAAGCGGCCGGCCGGGTCTGCGGCGTGCAACCCTTCACGCCACCCGGCCAGGCGCCATGGCCGTCCGCCGTGGCGCCACCCGGGCGGCAGCGTTTTCGTCCCTTCCATGCCCAAGCTC
>JAHCAM010000007.1 GCA_019634895.1 Steroidobacteraceae bacterium
TGACGACGCGCCAGATCGTCCGGTCACTACGGGCCCTGCCATCGCATTGGGAGCGACTCGACAGGATCCCGGTTGCGTCGCATCCTGACGGTACCCGGTCCCGTCAATTCCGGTCGCGCACGAAGATGAAGTTGCCCGCCCTCGCCGGGGGCGGCGCCTGGCGTCGTGATCAAAGCTCGTCCGGCTTGAGGCCGAGCTTCTCCAGCCTCCGGTACATCGCGCTCCTCGACAGCCCCAGCGCCTCCGCCGCCGCAGGCACGCTGCCGCCGTTCCTCCTGAGCGCGGAACGGATCAGCGCACGTTCGGCGTCCTCGAGGCTCATCTCCTCGAGTGAAGGCGGTCCCGCGCGAACGGCCGACAACCTCAGGTCCGCCACGCCGACTTCCGGGCCCGCCGCCAGCAGCACGCTGCGCTCGACCACGCTATTGAGCTCGCGCACATTGCCAGGCCAGGCGTACTGCTGCAGCGCCGCGATCGCCACGGCGTCGAAGCCGTGCACCGCGCGCCCGTACTGCGCCGCCTTGCGCGCAAGCTGTGCGGTCGCGAGCTCCAGGATCTCCTCGCGCCGCTCGCGCAGGGGCGGCAACCGGATCTCGACCGTGTTGATGCGGAACAACAGGTCCTCGCGGAAGCGGCCGTCGGCGATCATGGCCGGCAGGTCCGCGTTGGTGGCCGAGATCACGCGCACGTTCGCACGCTGCGTGCGCGAGGAGCCGACGCGCTCGAACTCGCCGGTCTCGAGCGCGCGCAGCAGGCGCGCCTGTTGCGCGGGCGGCACGTTGCCGATCTCGTCGAGGAACAGCGTGCCGCCGTCGGCGAGCTCGAAGCGCCCGGCACGGTCCGCCTTGGCGTCCGTGAACGCTCCCCTCACGTGACCGAACATTTCGCTCTCGAACACGGTCTCGGGCAGGCCGCCGGCGTTCACCGAGATGAACGACTTCTCCGCGCGCGCGGACCAGTCGTGCATGAGCTTGGCGAGCAGGCTCTTGCCGGTGCCGGGCTCGCCGGTGATCAGCACGCTGGCATCGGACGGCGCCACCTGCCGGGCGAGGCGCACGACGTCCTGCATCGGTCGCGAGCTTGCGATCAGCGTGCCATCGTCGCCGGCGCGCAGGATCGCATTTTCGTCGGCTAGCCGGCGGCCGCGCTGGCGCGCCTCGGCGAGCTTGACCTGGTTGGCGAGCAGCGACAGCAGCCGCTGGTTGTTCCAGGGCTTCTCGAGGAAGTCGTTCGCACCCTGGCGCATGGCGCGCACCGCGACCTCGACGCTGGCCCACGCGGTCATCACGACGATCGGGAGTTCCGGGTGCAGGCGGTGGAGCTGCTCGACCAGCGCGAGGCCTTCCTCGCCCGAGGTCGTGTCGCGCGTGTAGTTGAGGTCCACCAGCGCGACGTCCACGTGCTCGCGCGCGACCACGTCCAGCACGCCGGCCGGGGAGGTGGCCGTCGTCACCTCGTAGCCCTCGCGCTTCAGCAGCAGCTTGAGCGCCGAGAGGATGTCGGCCTGGTCGTCGGCGATGAGGATACGAGGCTGCATGGCCGGTCATCGTACCGTGCAACTCGCCCCGCGCGCGAGACGCGGGGCTGGCGTCGCGCTTTCAGCCGAGCTTGCGCAGCGCCGCCTTCGATTCCTTGTGCTCCGGGTTGGCCTGCAGCGCGCGCTGGTATTCCGCCTTCGCCTCGGCCTTGCGGCCCATCTGCTCGTAGAGCATGCCGAGCCGCCAGTGCGCGGCTTCCGGCGGCGGGTCGCCCTCGGCGCGCGGCAGCGACAGGAAGCGGCGGAAGGCGCGCTCGCCGTCGGCGTGCCGGGTGTTGGCGAGCACCGCGGTGCGCCCGAGCTGGTACCAGGCGGCGCCCGCCGCCGGGTCCCGGGCGAGCAGCGCGTCGAGGCGCTCGAACGCCTCGGGCCAGCGTTTCTGCTCCTGCAGGTAGATCACCAGACGCAGGGCGATGCGCGCGTCCTCGGGACGTTCGGCGGCCGCCTGGCGGTAGTTCGCCAATGCAGCCCCGGCATCGCCTTCGTGCTGCGCGATCCGGCCCGCCGCCAGCAGTCCGCGCGCGCGGTCGCGCTTTGCGATCTCGGCAGCCTGCGCCCGCGCCTTGTCGGCGCCGCCGCCCATCGCGGACGGGGCCTGGACGTAGAACTCGAGCAACGCCTCGCGGTAGCGGACTTCCTCCGGCGCGAGCGCCGCCGCCCGCTCGAAGTGATCGCGCACCTTCCCGGCGAGACGCATCTTCGTGATCATGCCGCCGGCGCCCGCCTGCGCGCCGTAGGACTGCGCCAGCAGGTAATGCGCTTCGGCATCGTTCGGCGCACGCGCGACCGCGCGCTCGAGGTGCCCGGCCGCTTCCTCCGCGCGGCCGGCCCGCAGCGCTGCCTCGCCCTGCGCACGGGAATCGGCGGCGGGGGACGCCACGGCCGGGACCAGTGCGAGGGCGAGCAGCAGCGCGCGAACCGATTCCATGGGGATCACTCGTAGCGCAGCGCGGCGGCCGGATCGACCTTCAGCGCGCGCCGCGTCGGCGTCAGCGTCGCGGCGATTGCGACCACGATCATCATCGCCACGACCATGCTGTAGATGCCCGGGTCGTAGGGGCTGACCTGGCCGAGGATGTCGCCGAGGCCGCGGCCCATCAGCGGCAGCAGCGCCATGCCGATGCCGACGCCGAGCAGCACCTGCACGCCGCTCGCGCGCATGACCATGCGCAGGATGCGCCGGTCGTCCGCGCCGAGCGCCCGGCGCACGCCGATCTCCCGCGTGCGCTGGCCGACATGGAAGGCGAGCACGCCGAACAGCCCGGCGGCCGCGAGCACCAGCGCGACGCCCGCGAACACCGCGAACATGGTGCCGACGATGCGGAAGCCGGCGGTGCGGATCGCGCGCGACTCATCGAAGGTGCGCAGCCAGTACAGCGCCAGGTCGGGGTCGGTCTCGGCAAGCGCGGTGCGGATCGGCGCCACCAGCGAGCGCGGGTCGCCCTCGCCGCGCACGACGATGCTCATGAAGCGCTCGGGCCGCTGCGTCACCGGGATGTACACGACCGGTTCGATTTCGCCGCTGTTGTTCTGCAGGATGTCCTGCACCACGCCGACGATGGTGAACCAGGTCTCCTCTTCGGCGAGGTCGAACTTGATGCGCTTGCCGAGCGGCGACTCGTCGGGGAACAGGTCGCGCACCATCTTCTCGTTGATGACCACCGACGGCAGCGAGTCCATGCGGTCGCGGCTGTCGAGCAGCCGGCCCTGCCGCGCCGGTACGCGGAAGGTCTCGAAGTACGACGGACTGACCGTCACATGGTCGATGAATGGCTTGGTCGTCGTGTCGCCGTAGTCGCGGCCCTCGACCGACACCGGGCCGTCGCCGCTGCCGTGTCCGGGCAGCGAAGTCATCACGGCAGTCGCGTGAACGCCGGGCTGCGACTGGATGCGCTGGACGAGCGAATCCCAGAAGCGGGCCTGCTGTTCCTTCTCCGGATAGGTCCCGGCCGTGAGGCCGACGCGCGCGGTCATGATGTCGGTCGTCTGGACGCCGACGTCGGTGGAGGTGGCGTTCAGCACGCTCTTGGTCATCAGCGCGGAGATGCCGAGCAGCAGGCAGGCCAGCGCCACTTCGAACACGACCAGCGTCCAGGCGATCTTGCCGATCGCGTGCCCGGTGCCGGTGCGGCCGCCGTCGCGCAGCAGCGCGTCCAGCGACGGGCGCGAGGCGCGGATCGCGGCCGGCAGGCCGGCGAACAGCGTGGAAAAGAGCGCGGCGCCGACGGCCACCGTCGCGGCGCGGGAATCGATCTCGAACGCCCACCAGCTCGGATTGCCATCCATCGTCCGCGCGATCGCGACCTGGAAGCCGTCCAGCGCGATCGAGGCGAGCAACAGGCCGAGCGCCGCCGCCAGCGCGCTGATCACGAATCCCTCCGCCAGCATGTGCATCACCAGGCGGCCACGCGAGGCTCCCAGCGCCGAGCGCACCGTGGTCTCGCGCACGCGGTAGGCGGAACGCGCGAGCAGCAGGTTGGAGACGTTGGCGCAGGCGATCAGCAGCACGAAGCCGACCGCCACCAGCAGCGTCCAGACCAGCGTCTTGCCTTCGTTGCCGATGAAGCCGGCCGCGATCGGCACCAGCTCGAAATGGCCGTTGAACGCCTGCTGGCCGACTTCGGACTTGATGGCGGCGGCGACCGGTGCGAGCTCCTGCTGCGCCAGGTCGGGGCTGGCGCCCGCGCGCAGGCGGCCGAAGACCGCGACCTGGACGCCCTGGTTGCGCGGGACGCGCGTCGCATCCTGCTGGTTGGCGACCCACAGCGAGGCCGTCGCCGGGAAGCTGTAGCCTTCCGGCATGACGCCGATGACTTCGGACGAGGTGCCGTTCACCCGCACGATGCGCCCGACCACGGCCGGATCGGCGTCGAAGCGTTCGCGCCAGAGCTGGTGCGAGAGGACCACCACGGGCGCCGCGCCCTCGATCGTGTCGCGCGGCAGGATCGTGCGGCCGAGCTCCGGCGCAATGCCGATCACGTCGAAGATGTGGCCATCGGCAAAGCCACCGTCGTAGCGCTCGGCCTGGCCGTCGCCGGTCAGGTACGCCGTGCCCTGGTAGATCGCGCCCATGGCCTCGAACTGGGTCGAGGCCTCGCGGATCTTCAGGTAGTCCTGCGGCTGCATGGCCTCGTCGTAATCGCCGGGCGCCTGGCCGTCGATGGTGGCGATGCTGTAGAGCCGTTCCGCGTGCGGATACGGCGGCGGCTTCATCATCAGCGTGTCCGCCACGCCGTACATGAAGATCACCGCGCCGAGGCCGAGCCCCAGCACGCCCGCCGCCAGCGCCGTGAATGCCGGCGCCCTGCCCAGGCCGGCGACCGCCGCCCTGATCTCCTCGATGAATGCGCGCATCGGTATCCCCTCAGGCCTTGGCCGCGCGGCGCTGCGAAAGATCGATCAGCGCGTTCTCGTCCACCACGCGGCCGTCGAACAGCCGCACCTGGCGGTCGGCGAAGTCCGCATAGCGCGGCTCGTGCGTGACCATGCAGATCGTCGAGCCCTCGCGGTGCAGCTCGCGCAGCAGGTTCATGACCGCCTCGCCGTTGCGCGAGTCGAGGTTGCCGGTCGGCTCGTCGGCCAGCAGGATCGCGGGCTTGCCGGCGAGCGCGCGGGCGACCGCGACGCGCTGCTGCTGGCCGCCCGAGAGCTGCGCGGGGTGATGGTTCACGCGGTGCGACATGCCGACGCGCTCGAGCGCGTGCATCGCGGCCTTGCGGCGCTCGTCCGAGGACATGCCCGGCCGGTAGGTCAGCGGCAGCTCGACGTTCTGCAGCACGGTCAGGTCGCCGATCAGGTTGAAGGCCTGGAAGATGAAGCCGATCCGCTCGTTGCGCGCCTTCGCGCGCTGCGCGGGCGCGAGCTTGGTGACGTCCTCGCCGGCCAGCGTGTAGCGGCCCTCGGTCGGCATGTCGAGCAGGCCGAGGATCGCGAGCAGCGTGGACTTGCCGCAGCCCGAGGGCCCGGAGATGGACAGGAACTCGCCCTTCTTCACGTCCAGGTGAATGCCGTCCAGGGCGTGGGTCTCGAGGTCGTCGGTGTAGAAGACCTTGGTGACGCCGTCGAGATGGATCATGGCGGGTTCCTGCATGTCGGCTGCTCCCTCGTGTTGTCGTTTCAGTCGATGACCAGGCGGTCCTTGCCGGACCACTGCGTGGTGTCCGCGAGCGCCACGATGTCGCCGGGCTCGAGGCCCTCGAGCACGACGATCTGGTTCACGGACGCCTTGCCGAACTTCACCGGCACGCGCTCGGCGACGCGGTCGCCGGGCTTCGCGCGGAATACCGTCGTCGCGGACTCGGACTGCGCGCCGACCGGCCGGCCGACGTAGCGCACGTTGGTCAGCGTCTCGATCGCGATGGTGCCGTCCACGGACAGGTCGGCGCGTGCCTGCGAGGGCAGCGCCTCGTCGAAGTCGATCTCGACGCGAACCGCGCCGGCGGTGACCGCCGGGTCCACGCGCACCACGCGGCCGCGCACGATGCGGTCGCGCAGGTCGATGGTGGCGGGCAGGCCGGCGGCGAGGTCGCGGGCGTCGAGCTCGGGGATGCGCAGTTCCGCATAGAGCGTGTCGGGCCTGGCGACGCGGGCGACGTTCGCGCCCGGGGCGAGCTGCTGGCCTTCCTGCACCGGCACGCTCTGCACGATGCCTGCCAGGCCGGCCTTCACCTGCAGCGAATCGGCGGCCAGCCGGCGTTCCTCGAGCGCGCGCTCCTGCTGGCGCAGGCGGGCGAGGCGCGCCTCGAGCTGGGCGGTGACGGCGGAATCGAGCGCGGCGAGGCGTTGTTCCTCGATCCGGGCGCGCTCGCCGAGCTGCTCGGCGAGGATCCTCGAGCGGGAATACTGCAGTTGCGACACGGCGCCGGTCTCGTGCGCGCGGCGCTCGGCCTCGGCCTGCAGGCGCGCGGATTCCGCGGTCGCGCGGGCCTCCGCGAGCGAGGAGCGGCGGTCGAGGCGCTGGGATTCGAGTTCCAGCCTGGCCGCCGCGAACTCGGCCCTGGCGGCCGCCACTTCGAGCGCCGCGGCATCGGCCGAGCGCTGCACTTCCGGGTTCGAGAGCTGGACGATGACGGTGTCGGGCTCGACCTGCTCGCCGGCGCGGACCAGCACGCGGTCCACGCGGGCATCCACCCGGGTCGAGAGCCAGCGCGCCTCGCGCGGCTGCAGCACGCCCGGGCCGCGCACCTTGCGCTCCAGCGTGCCCTGCTTCACTTCATCCAGGTAGAGCTGTGCGCGCGCCACCGAGGGCGCGCCGGGCTCGAGCCGCGCGATGCCGAAGGCGACGCCGGACAACGCGACGAACCCGCCGACAACCCAGGCGAGCTTGTGGCGCTTGAAGTCGAACTTCTGCCGGATGCGGGGCCGATCCATTTCAACGGTCTCCGATGAACGTGTGGATCACGAGCGAGGGGACGCCGGACAGGGCGCGGAATTCCGGGGCCATGGTCCGGAGGTTCGGCGTGCAGATGACGTCGCGCATCGCCGCGCCGGTGAGCAGCAGGCCGAGGATGACGGCCGCGAGCGCACGCGCCCACTGCACGTCGGCCGGCATCTCCTCACGGCTCACGGCCGCGGGCGCCTCAGCCCTGCGAACCGGCATCGCTGGTGTTCTTGTCGGCCACCAGGAGGTCGCGGCTGCCGATGACTTCGACGGCCGGCAGCGTGGCGACGACCAGGTCGCCGACCGAGAGCGTCTGCAGCTCGCCGATCTCGATCGTGCCGCGGGGCAGCGCGCCTTCGTGGCCGCGGTCGAGCGTCAGGCCGGTGAGTCCGGTGATGACCACCGAGGCCAGCGCTGCGGCGATCGTGCGGGTGTAGCGGGTGTACAGGGTTGTCATGGCTCTCTCCTCGTCTCTTTTCAGTGGCGGCTATCGCCGCTTCCTGATCCAGATAGAGCAAGGACCGTGCCAACCGGTTTGAATATTTCGTAACTACTTGATTCTTATCTAATTATTCCCATGTCGGGGCCGGACATCGGTTGTCCGTTCTGCAGCGGACATCCCACCCGCGGGACGCCTGGATCACCCCCCGTCCCACTTCCGGGACGCATAAAGGGGACGCGTCCAATTACCGGGCCTGGTGGTTCGAGAAGCCGCAGCCACCCACCGCCTGGTAATTGGACGCGTCCCCTTTATCCGTCTTCGGAGCGGCGGATCATTTCGCCGGCGAGGGCGAGGTAGGCGAGCGCGCCGCGCGAGTCCTTGTCGTGGAACATCACCGGCACGCCGAACGACGGCGCCTCGGCCAGGCGCACGTTGCGCGGGATGATGGTGCGGAACACGCGCTCGCCGAAGTGCTCGATGAGCTGCGCCGAGACGTCGTTCGCGAGGTTGTTCCGCGGATCGAACATCGTGCGCAGGATGCCCTCGATCTGCAGCTTCGGGTTCACCGAGTCGCGGATCTGCTCGATGGTGCTGATCAGGCCCGTCAGTCCCTCGAGCGCGTAGTACTCGCACTGCATCGGGATCAGCACCGAATCCGCCGCCGTCAGCGCATTCACCGTGAGGATGTTGAGCGCCGGCGGGCAGTCGATGACGATGAGGTCGTAGCGGTCGCGCACCGGCTCCAGCGCCTTTTCCAGCCGATGCTCGCGGCCGGCCAGCATCGTCAGCAGCCGCACCTCGGCCGCGGTCAGGTCCTGGTTC
The DNA here is from genome assembly GCA_019634895.1 of Steroidobacteraceae bacterium. Taxonomy (GTDB): domain Bacteria; phylum Pseudomonadota; class Gammaproteobacteria; order Steroidobacterales; family Steroidobacteraceae; genus SCUD01. Next base: position 8,182 of record JAHCAM010000007.1, read on the forward strand.
GCTGGCAGCAGGTCGAAGCCGCCCTGCTCGATGCGCACGATCGCATCCGCCGCCGCGCAGTCACCCATCAGCACGTCGGTCGCCGAGCGCTCGAGCGCGCGCTTGTCCACGCCGCAGCCCATGGTCGCGTTGCCCTGCGGGTCCAGGTCCACCAGCAGCACGCGCCGCCTGGTCACCGCCATCGACGCGGCCAGGTTCACCGCGGTCGTGGTCTTGCCGACGCCACCCTTCTGGTTCGCGACCGCGATGATGCGCCTCATCGGACGCGGCAGCGAGGCGGACTGCGCTTCATCCTGCACGGCCGAGCTCCACCGCGCAGCGCTCCGCCGCCAGCCCCGGCACGCGCAGGTCATGCAGGGCGAGCACCCGCCAGCCGGACGGCAGGGCGTGCATCTCGGCGGTCGGATGTCGGCCCTTCATGGCGAGCATCCTGCCATCCCGCGCGCACAGATGCCCGGCCACCCGCACGAAGTCGGCGAGCTTGCCGAGGGCGCGGGCGATGACGCAGTCGAACAGCGCCTTCGGCTTCCAGCTCTCGGCGCGCGCCTGCACCACCTCGACGTTCTCGATGCCGAGCAGCTCCACCACGTGGCGCACGAACATGCACTTCTTGCCGGTCGCCTCGATCAGCGTGAACGAGCGCCGGGGGTTGACGATCGCGAGCGGCAGGCCCGGGAAACCGGCGCCGGTGCCGATGTCCGCGATCCGTCGCCCGTGCAGCAGCGGCTGGACCGACAGCGAATCGAGCAGGTGCTTGTCCACCATGTCCGCGGGGCGGGTGATCGCCGTCAGGTTGATGCGCTTGTTCCAATCGCGCAGCTCGGCTGTCAGGCGCAGCATCGCGTCCGCCTGCGCGGCGTCGAGCGCGACGCCCATCTCCTGCGCGCCCGCGACCAGGCGGGCCTTGAGTGCGTCGCCGGACATGTCAGGCGATCTTCACGAGCGTGCGGCCCAGCACGCGGCCCTTGAGGAAGTCGTCGAATGCGCCCGGCAGTTCGTCGAACGCGACCGTGCGCGTGACGAGGCGGTCCAGGTGCCGCGGACGCAGGTCCGAGGCGAGGCGTTTCCATACGGCCAGGCGCAGGTCGCGCGGCGTCGCCGAGGAGTTGATGCCGAGCAGGTTGATGCCGCGCAGGATGAAGGGCAGCACGGTGGTCTCCAGCTTCGGGCTGCCGGCGAGGCCGATGGAGGCGATGTTGCCCCAGAAATCCACGGTGCGCGTGAGCCATGTCAGGAGCTCGCCGCCGACGTTGTCAATCGCGCCCGCCCAGCGCACCGCTTCCATCGGCCGCTTGCCGAGGTCGAGCTCCTGGCGGCGCAGGATCCTCGACGCGCCCAGCGACTTCAGGTATTCGTCCGCCTCCGGCTTGCCGCTGACGGCGACCACCTCGTAACCGCGTCCCGCCAGCAGGTCCACCGCGATCGAGCCGACGCCGCCAGAGGCGCCGGTCACCACCACCGGGCCCTTCGACGGCGCCTGGCCGTTGTGCTCCATGCGGTGGATCGCGAGCGCCGCAGTGAAGCCGGCGGTGCCGAGCGCCATCGCCTGCGCCAGGTCCACGCCCTGCGGCAGGCGGATCACGGAATCGCCCGCGACGCGCGCGTACTCGGAGTAGCCGCCGTCCACGTTCTCGGAGAGCCCGCAGCCGGTGACCAGCACTTCCTGGCCCGGCTCGTAGCGCGCGTCCGCCGAACTCTCGACCACGCCGGACAGGTCGATGCCGCCGTTCAGCGGGTACTTGCGCAGGATCCTGCCGGCGCCGGTCGCGGCCAGCGCGTCCTTGTAGTTGATGCTCGAGAAATGCACGCGGATCACGACCTCGCCGGGCGTGAGCTCCTCGAGCCGCAGCGACTCGAAGCCGGCCGCGATCTTCCCGTCGCGCTCGTGGATGCGGAAGGCCTTGAACGGCTTCATCCTGCGACGGTCCTCATGCGCGGTCCAGCCAGACTTCGAGGCCCTGGCAGTTGAGCTCGACGTCGTCGTCCAGCAGCCAGTGGCGTTTCGCGTCGTCGTCCGGAAAGCCGTGCTCGTCGAGCCAGCGGCAGAGCATGGCGTACATGCCCTTGCGCAGCTTCGCCGGCCGGTCCGGCGCCGAACGGAACCGCCGGCCGAGGTCCGCGAAAGCCTGCACGCGGTCCTTCATCTCGCGCGCGAGCCGCTCGAGGTCGCGCACTTCGGAGTAGTGCGTGAGATAGATCTTCTGCGGCTGGTAGGACATCAGGCGGTCCACCGAGGCGCAGAGCGCGTCCGGGTCGAAGTGCACCGGCGTCGTGGTCGGCATGACGAACTCGCGGCCGTGCACGTCGAAGTCACGGTAGGAGATGCCGAAGGTGTCGCCGGAGAAGATCAGGCCGTGGTCGAGGTCCACGATGCAGTAATGATGCAGCGCATGGCCGGGGGTGTGGATGAGCTCGAGGCTGCGCTTGCCGAGCGTGATGCGCGCGCCGTCGTCGGGCACGAACAGGCGCTCTTCGGGGATCGGGACGATGTCGCCGTAGAGCGCGTGGTAGCGCGCCTCGCCGTACACCGCGATCGAGCCGGCGATGAGCTTCGAGGGCTCGGCGAGGTGGCGCGCGCCGCGCGGGTGCACGGCGCAGCGCGCATTCGGCAGTTCGCGCATCAGGGCGCCGGCGCCGCCGGCGTGGTCCAGGTGCACGTGCGTGGTCAGCACCCAGTCGACGTCGGCGCGGTCCACGCCCTTCGCCTCCATTGCGCCCAGCAGGTTCGGCAGCGACAGGGTCGTGCCGGTATCCACGAACGCGGCGCGGCCGCCGTCCACCACCAGGTGCGAGGCCGCCAGCCGCGGGCGCACGTAGTCGGCGTCGATGGCCGTGATCCCGGCGGCGAAGTCGGCGAGCTTGGCGGCGAGGCCCTGCATGTGCCCATCATAAAGGGGACGCGTCCAATTAAAGGTAATTGGACGCGTCCCCTTTTGGCCCTGCGGTGCCAGAATGGGCGCAGGCACCATATTCGCTCCGGAGATGCCGATGAACCGCCTGCTGATCCTTCTGACCGCCGCGCTCGTGACCCTGCCCGCCGCCACGGCGGATGTGGAACGGGTCACCCGGGGCAATCTCGTGATCGAGGGCATTCCCGAGGTCCCGCCGGAACTGGTCGAGCGCATGCGCCGCTACCAGCACACCCGCCAGGCGACGCTGGCAGGCTGGACCGCGGACGGGCAGATCACGGTGGCCACGCGCTTCGGCAACACCAACCAGCTGCACCTGGTCGAGCAGCCGATGGGCGCGCGCCGCCAGATCACGTTCTTCGACGAGCCGATCGGCGCCGGCGCCTGGTCGCCGACCGGCGCGCGCAAGGGCATCGCCTACCTGCGCGACGCGGGCGGCAACGAGAACTACCAGCTCGAGTACCTCGATCCGGCTGCCGGCGCCCCGGTCCGTCTCACCGACGGGCGCGGCCGCGCCGGTGGCCCGGTGTGGTCGCCGGACGGCACCAGGATCGCGTTCTCGTGGACCGCGCGCAACGGCACGAACGCCGACATCTATGTCGACGATCCGCTCGACCGGCGCGCGCCAGAACTCGTTTACGAAGCGGCCGAGCCCGGCTGGAACGTCGGGAAGTGGTCGCCGGACGGCAAGTCGCTGCTGATCGGGCGCTTCGTCTCCGTCAACGAGACCTATGGATACGTGTACGACCTGGAAAGCCGCCAGCTCAGGGAAATCGAGCCGTCAACGGTCAAGGCGGCGCGCTTCAACGCGGTATTCGCGCGCGACGGCAGCGTGTACTTCACTTCCGATCTCGGCACGGAGTTCCAGACGCTGCGCCGCTTCGACCCGGCGACCGGCATGGTCACGCCGCTGGGCGCCGACGCCACCTGGGACGTGGAGGATCTCGCGATCTCGACCGACGGGCGCTACCTCGCCTGGGTCATCAACGAGGACGGCGCGAGCCGCCTCAGGATGCGGGACCTGCGCAATGACGCCGATCTGGCGTCCCCGGCGCTGCCGTTCGGCGTCATCGGCAGCATCGAGTTCGAGCCCCGCGGCCACCGGCTGGCGTTCAGCCTGCAGACGCCCGCGGCGCCGTTCGACGTCTGGGTGTACCAGCCGGCCGACGGCGAGCTGGTGCGCTGGACGCGGAGCGAACTCGGCCCGCTGGATGCGTCGCGGTTCGCGGCGCCGTCGCTGGTGCGGTACCCGACCTTCGACAGGGACGGGCGCGGGCCGCGCCGCATCCCGGCCTGGGTGTACAAGCCGGCGGGTCCAGGGCCGCATCCGGTGCTGATCAACATCCACGGCGGGCCCGAGTCGCAGTCGCGGCCGGTCTTCAGCATCTCGACGCAGCAATGGGCGGGCGAGCTCGGCTACGCCGTGATCGCGCCGAACGTGCGCGGGTCCACCGGTTACGGCAAGACCTACGTCGCGCTCGACAACGGCATGAAGCGCGAGGACTCGGTGCGCGACATCGGCGCGCTGCTCGACTGGATCGCGACCCAACCGGACCTCGACGCGTCGCGGGTGGTCGTGATCGGCGGCTCCTACGGCGGGTACATGGTGCTGGCGTCCATGACGCACTACAACGACCGGCTGCGCGGCGGCATCGACATCGTCGGCATCAGCAACTTCATCACTTTCCTGGAAAGCACCGCCGAGTACCGCCGCGACCTGCGCCGTCCCGAGTACGGCGACGAGCGCGACCCGGCGATGCGCGCTTTCCTGCAGCGCATCTCGCCGCTCAACAACGCCGGCAGGATCAGCAAGCCCATGCTGATCGTGCAGGGCCAGAACGACCCGCGCGTGCCGGTGACCGAGTCGGAGCAGATGGTGGCGAAGATCCGCGCGAACGGCGGCGAGGTCTGGTACCTGCTCGGGCTCAACGAAGGCCATGGCTTCGCGAAGCGCGACAACGTCGACTACTACCAGTGGGCGGTGGCGCTGTTCCTCGAGAAACTCAAGTTGGCATAAAGGGGACGCGTCCGATTATCGGCAATAATTGGACGCGTCCCATTTAAATCACGCCCGCAAATCGGCCCAGTCGGGGTGGCGGTCGAACTGGGATTTCACGAAAGGGCAGAGCGGCACGATCCGGAAGCCCTCGGCGCGCGCATCCGCGATCAGCCGTTCGGCGAGGGCCTTCGCCACGCCCATGCCGCGCATGGAATCTGGCGCGAAGGTGTGATCGGCGATCACCAGCTGCGGGTTGGCGCGCGAGAAGGTCAGCTCCGCCTCGCCCTCCACGCCGGCGATGCGCCCGACGTAGCGCCCCTTCGACGCCGTCAGCTCGCGCGTGATCTCGATCTCCGCCACGGGTTCAGCGAAGCCTGGGCGTAACCAGGCCGGGCTGCCTGGCGTAGTAAGCCGCGATCGCCCTGATGTCGGCCGGCGTGAGCTGGGACGCGAAGCCGCTCATGATCGCGTTGTTGCGCTTGCCCGTCCGGTAGTCGTTGAGCGCCTGCACGAGGTAGTCGGCATGCTGGCCGGCAAGCGTCGGATTCTCCGGCAGCGTGCCGACCCCATCGGCGCCATGGCAGGCCGCGCAGGCGGCGGCCGCGGCCGGCGCGGTGCCGGCTGGCTGCGCAGCAGGCTGCACCGCCGCCATGCCCGCAAAATACGCACCCAGGTCCGCGCGATCCTGCGCCGACAGCGAGCTCGCGAGCCCCGTCATCGTCGGATGCCAGCGCGCGCCCGCCTGGTAGTTCGCGAGCGCCGCGGCGACGTAGGCCGCGCTCTGGCCGCCGAGCTTCGGCACCGAGTACTTCGGGTAGGCGTTCTTGTAGTTCTCGATCCCGTGGCAGCCCATGCAGGCGTAGGCGAGCGTCCTGCCGCGCGCGGGATCGCCGTCCGCGAGCGCGGGCGACGAGAGCAGGGCAAGCGCGGCGGCGGCGATCAGCGTCCTGCCGGCATGGTGCAAATGCATGCGATCGGTCTCCGGAAAGCGGCCCACGGCCGCGGCGAGCGGATCGGGATGTTACGGGCTGGCGGGGCGTTTTTCCACCCGCCGCAGCGCCCACGGCAGCAGCGGCGCGGTGGCAACGAAGATGACCAGCGCCAGGGTCCCGGTCTTGACCGCGATGGACAGCGGCAGGAAGCCGGAGTTGACGATCGCGAGATAGGTCGTGGCCGCGCCCGCCAGCCAGATCACCAGCACCAGCGCGATCGCCGACCCTCCGGTCTGCGTGCGCATGCGCGCGAACAGCCAGACGAACGCGAAGGCATAGACGAAGTCGGAGGCGAGCGACGCGAGCTCGCGCACCAGGCCGCCCCAGGGCGCCGCAAATGACGGCGCCAACTGCGCAGCGACCGCGTCCCAGGCCTCGCCGAGCAGCAGGTTGTTGCCGAGCCAGCCGAGGACGTTCCACAGCAGCCCGAATGCCAGCGTCCAGGGCAGAATCCGTGCCCGCGTCATGTCAGTCCGCCTCCGCTCGTTTCGTGCCCGTACGGCAGGCCGCCCTCAGTCGGCAAGCGCGCGCGCAACGATCGCCCCGCCGGCCCGCACGCCGTCCTGCGCGCCGAATACGCGGCCATCGGCGCCGGCCAGACGCGAGGCGCAGAATCCCGCCGCCACCTCGGGCGGCGCGTGGCGCAGCAGCAGCGCCGCCTGCACCGCGAGCACGAGCCGCGCCGCGAGGCCGCGCGCGCGCGCCTCGTCCGCCGCGGCGTCCGGCAGGTCCGCGATCAGGCGCAGCGTGAATGCGTCGAACGCCGCGTCGCGGCCCCGCGCCGGCGAGAGTTCCGCCTCCAGCGCCGCGGTGCCGCCGCGCTCGCGCGCGAGCGCGCGCAGCAGGTCGAGGCACACGACGTTGCCCGATCCCTCCCAGATCGAGTTCACCGGCGCCTCGCGGTAGAGCCGCGGCATCGGCGAATCCTCCACGTAGCCGTTGCCGCCCAGCACTTCCATCGCCTCCTGCGCGAAGGCGCTGGCGCGCTTGCACACCCAGAACTTCGCCGCGGGGGTCAGCACCCGGCGCAGCGCGACAGCGCCGGCGTCCTCGCGGTCGTACGCCTGCGCCAGGCGCAGCGCGAGCATCGTCGCCGCCTCCGACTCGAGCGCGAGGTCCGCGAGCACGTTCTGCATCAGCGCGTGCGCGGCGAGCGTCTGCCCGAACGCCCGCCGGTGGCGCGCGTGGTGGATGGCCTGCGCCAGCGCCTCGCGCATCAGCGCGGCGCTGCCGATCACGCAGTCGAGGCGCGTGTAGCCCACCATCTCCAGGATCACCGGCACGCCGCGGCCTTCGTCGCCGATCAGCCAGGCCGTCGCGCCCTCGAACCCGGCCTCGCTGCTGGCGTTCGAGCGGTTGCCCAGCTTGTCCTTCAGCCGCAGCAGGCGGATGCCGTTCTTCGCGCCGTCCGGCAGGAAGCGCGGCAGGAAGAAGCAGGACAGGCCGCCCGGCGCCTGCGCGAGGACCAGGAAGGCGTCGCACATGGGCGCGGAGAAGAACCATTTGTCTCCGTCCAGCCGGTATGCCTCGCCGGCCCCGCTGCGGCCGAGTGGCGTCGCCCGGGTGCGGTTCGTGCGCACGTCGGAGCCGCCCTGCCGTTCGGTCATGCCCATGCCGACTGTCGCGCCCCGTTTCTCCACGACCGGCAGGAAGCGCCGGTCATAGGCGCGGGCATGGATGCGCGGCAGCCAGTCGCGCGCCAGTGCCGGCAGCGAGTCCGCATGCCGGGCCAGCACCGGCGTCGCGGCGAAGGTCATCGTCAGCGGGCATTGCGTGCCGTTCTCGAGCTGGCCGAACAGCAGGTACGTGGCCGCGCGCGCGACCTGCGCGCCGGGACGCGGCCCGGCCCAGGGACCCGAGTGCACGCCGGCTTCGCAGCCGAGCGCCATCAGCGCGTGGTAGGCGGGGTGGAATTCGACGGTGTCGGCGCGCTCGCCGTAGCGGTCGTGGGTCTGCAGCTCCGGTGGATGACGGTTTGCGTCGCGGGCCCATGCCCGCGCCTCGGCGCCGCCCGCAACGGCGCCGAACGCGCGCAGCGAGTCCTCCGCCCAGGCCGCGCCGAAAGCCGCGACGCCGGCACGGAGCGCAGCGTCGCAGTCAAAGAGGTTGCGGCCCTCGTAAGGAGGCGGCTGGTTCGCCGCGTCGGGACCAGCGGCCCGGGGCCGCGCGCTCACAGCGCGTCGGCGATGTCCTGCATCAGCCCATTGTCGCGCGGCTTGACCGTCGGCGCATAGCGTTTCAGCAGCCGGCCGTCGCGGCCGATCAGGAACTTCTCGAAGTTCCACTGGACGTCGCCCGGGTGGCCGTTGGCCGGGTCGGTCAGCCAGGCATACAGGGGATGGCGCCCGGCCCCGTTCACTTCCAGCTTCGCGCTCATCGGAAAGGTCACGCCGTAGCTGGCCGAGCAGAATGCCCGGATCTGCTCCTCGCTGCCCGGCTCCTGCGCGCCGAACTGGTTGCAGGGAAAGCCGACGACGCTGAAGCCTTCGCCGGAGAGCTCGTCGTGCAACTCCTCGAGTCCCGTGTACTGCGGCGTCAGGCCGCAACGGCTGGCGACGTTCACCGCCAGCACCACCTTGCCCGCGAGCGGCCCGAGCAGGTCGGCGCCGCCGTCGATGGCCCGCACCTTGAAGCCGAAGAAGTCGTTCATGGCTGTTGCCACTCTTTAAAGGGGACGCGTCCAATTATCCGCGGTAATTGGACGCGTCCCCTTTAACGTCCCTTTCAGGCAGCCACACGGTCACGACCGCGCCGCCGCCCTCGCGGTTGGCGATGGAAAGCCTTCCGCCGTGCGCATCCACGATCTCGCGGCACAGCGTAAGGCCGAGGCCGGTGCCCTTGGGCTTGGTCGAATAGAACGGCAGCAGCGCGTCGCGCAGCACTTCCCCGGCAAGGCCGCCGCCGCGGTCTGCGACCTCGATGGTGACGCCGCCATGGCGCTCGAAGGCGGACACCGTCACCTCGTCCTCCGGCGAACCGGACTCGATCGCATTCTTGATCAGGTTGATCAGCACCTGCTCGACCTGGGTCGCGTCGAACCAGCCCTCGCGCGACGGCAGCGGCTCGACCACCCGGAACGACAGGCTGTCCTGCAGGCCGGCGAGCAGCGTCCGCCATGCCACCGGCGCCGGCCGCGGCCGCGGCAGCTTGGCGAAACGCGAGTAGCCCTCGATGAAGGTGGCGAGGTGCGAGGCGCGCTCCTCGATGGTCGAGAACACGCGCGCGAGGCGTTCGCCATCCGATCCGCCGGCGAGCGCCTGTCCGGAGTGCGCGAGCGAGCTGATCGGCGCCAGCGAGTTGTTCAGCTCGTGCGCGATCACGCGGATCACCTTCTTCCAGATCGCCACTTCCTGCGCCGCCATCTCCCGCGTGAGCTGCTTGAACAGCAGCAGCCGGTGCGGCTGGTTGTTCAGCGTGAACGGCCGGTGGCTGACGTGAAACACCTCGGCCTCGCCGTCGACCTCGACGGTGAACAGCGTGTCCACGCCGCTCTCCACCGCCTCGCGCAGCGGCGCCGGCGCCGACGCGAGCAGGCCGCCGAACGCCAGTCCCTCGAGCTTGCGACCGGCGGCGAAGAGCTGCCGCGCGGCGATGTTGGCGAAGACGATGGCGTCGTTCGCATTGGTCAGCACCAGCGCCAGCGGCGTGGTCTGCACCACGGTGTCCAGCAGCAGCTCGCGCTGGTAGAGATCGAGACGCTCGCGGCGCAGGCGCTCGCCGAGTGAGTTGTACTCGCGCGTCAGGTCGCCGACCTCGTCCTCTGTCGAGGCCGTCACGCTGACGCTGAAATCGCGGTCCTTGAGGCTGCTGATGCCGTCGGTCACGGCACGGATACCGCGGCTCCAGCGGTCGAGCGCGCGGCCGGTGAGCCAGATCGCGGGCGGCAGCGTCACCAGGAGCGCGACCGCGCCGGCGAGCAGCCAGGACTCGAACAGGCGATCGAAGGCGAGGGTCGCCGCCGCCGCGACCACGGCCGTCGTGACGACCACGATGGCGACGCGCCCGGCCAGCGACCGGCGCGCACGCGGCTTGCGGAACATGGGCTGCTTATACCTGAAAAGCGCGGAGAGCCGCGGTTCACGCCCTCATTGCGACGCAATCCATCGATCGAGCTTCGCTTCCAGGGCCGCGAACGGCAGCATGCCGTCCTCGAGCAGCGGTATCGCAACCTGGTGAAACGTCATCGAATCCCCCGATGTCCGGCGGCGCCCGGAAACGGCCGCATCGGGCGATTGTACCGGCTGCCTGGTCAGCCGTTCGCGGAAGCGCGGCCCGGATCGGCGGGCGCCTTGAGCCCGAGCTTCTCCATGCGCCGGTAGAGCGCCTGCCGCGAAAGGCCGAGGTCGCGCGCCGCGTGCGCGATCACGCCCTCGGCCGACAGCAGCGCGCGCTCGATGGCACCCCGGTCAAGGTCCGCGCCATCCTCCGGCTCCGGGGCGATCGGCAGCTGCAGGGCCTTTGCGGTCACCTCCGGCTCGATCGAGAGCAGGCAGGCGCGATGAATCGTGTTGCGCAGCTCGCGCACGTTGCCGGGCCAGTTGTAGCGCGCGAGCGCGCGCAGCGCGCCCGGCGACAACGAGAAGCCGGGCTCCAGGAAGTGGCGCGCGAGCGGCAGGATGTCGTCCTGGCGCAAGGCCAGCGGCGGCACCTCGAGCTCGATCACGTTCAGGCGGTAGAACAGGTCCTCGCGGAAGCGGCCCTCGCGGATCAGCAGCGGCAGGCTTGCGTTGGTCGCCGCGATCACCCTCGCTTTGGTGCGCCGCGTGACGTTGGAGCCGAGCCGTTCGAACTCGCCGGTCTGCAGCACGCGCAGCAGCTTCGACTGCCCCAGCGGCGAGAGGTTGCCGAGCTCGTCGAGGAAGATCGTGCCGCCATCGGCGGCCTCGAAGCGGCCGATGCGCGCCTTGGCCCCGGTGAAGGCCCCCGCTTCGGTGCCGAACAGTTCCGCTTCCATCAACGTGTCGGGCAGCGCGCCGAGGTTCACCTTGACCCACGGACCGTCCTTCACCGTCGAATTCGCCTGCAGGATGTCGGCGATGACCTCCTTGCCGGCGCCGTTCGGGCCGGTGATCAGCACCGGCACGTCGGCGTGCGCGACGCGCGCCGCCGTCGAGACCAGCGCGTGCATGGCGTCGCTCTCGTACACGATGCCCTTGAGGTCGAACCGCGCTGCCAGCTCCGCGCGCGCGGCGGCGCGCTGGCGGCGGATGGCGCGGTTCTCCGCGCGCGCCGCGTGCAGGTCGAGGAGGTTGCGCACCGTGGTGAGCAGGCGCGCGTTGTCCCAGGGCTTTGCGACATAGTCTGAGGCGCCGGCCTTGACCAGCTCGACCGCCGTCTCGAGGTGGGTCCAGGCGGTGAGCAGGATCACCGGCAGGTCGGGGTGCTGCGCGCGGATCTGGCGGAACAGCGCGACGCCCTCCTCCCCGGAGGTCGCCTCGCGGCGGAAGTTCATGTCCTGCACCACCAGATCCACCGGCTCGCGGGCCAGCGCGTCCAGCCCGGCGGCGGCGGATTCGGCGCCGATCACCCGCGCGCCGTGCAGGGACAGCAGCACGTCGAGCGCGGTGCGCACCGCCTCGCTGTCGTCGATGACGAGTACGCTGCGCTCGGCCAAGCTGTCCGTGAGTCCCTGGTTGTCCTTGTCCTTCATCGGGTTCGATGCGCGGGGTGCGAAAAGGGTTGCAACCGCCACCTGAGTCTAGACGGTCCGGGTCGCGACCGCAGGCGAGATGGCCGAGGCCCGCCGGGCCGGCTGCCAGGCCGCCAGCAGGCCGATCAGCCAGATCGCCAGCACGCCGCCGACCAGGTAATAGAGGTCGAGGCGCGGCAGCTGGTACTTGACCGAAAGCCAGTAGCCGACCGCGAGCGCGCCGGCACAGCCGACGACGACGCCGGCGGTCGTGACCATCCAGTTCTCCACCAGGAAGTGGCGCACGATGTCCATGCGGCGCGCGCCGACCGCGCGGCGCGTGCCGATCTGGCGGATGCGCGTGCTGACGTTGAAGGTTGCGAGCCCGAAGATGCCGAGCGCGGTGACCGCGAGCAGCACCCCGGTCACGCTGACGAGGAATATCGCCATGTTGCGGTCGTCGAGGTAGGACTGCTCGATGAAGTAGCTCATCGGCCGCACCCAGCGCATCAGGCGCCCGGGATTCGAGTCACCGAGCTTCGCCTCGATCTCGCGCATCACCGCGTCCTGGCGGCCCGGCTCCGCGCGCACCACGTAGATCGCGCTGGGCCCGGTCTTGATGCGCGGAAACAGCACCACGTGGTCGAGCTTGTCCCAGCTCACCCAGGCGCCGTGCATGTGCTCGATGACGCCGACGATCGTGATCGGCCTGCTGAGGCCGTCGAAGAAGGTCTTGCCGAGGGGATTGGGATCGTCCGGGAACAGGCTCTTCGCAAACGCTTTGGTGACGATCGCCTGCGACGCAGCGTCGAAGGTCGGCGTGGGCGGCAGGATCTCCTGCGGCTCGAACGCGCGGCCGGCCGACAACGTGATGCCGAGCGCGTCCACGCCCTGCTCGTCGATGAGGTAGGTGTTGCCGGGAACGGTCTTCTCCGGGTTCGTCTCGCCGGGCCTGGCCTGGAAGCCGCTCGAACTGCCGCCGCCGGAGAGCGGAATGTTGCTGATCACGCTCGCCGCCTGGACGCCGGGTATCGCGCGCAGCGTCGCGATGTCCTCGCGCCAGCTCGCGTCGTAATCGAAATCCCTGGCGAAGCCGGCACTGGCGACGAAGATCATGTTGGCCGTGTCCATGCCGGTCGGCCGGCTGATCTTCTCGACCCGCTGCTTGACGATGTAGACCGCGTTCACGAGCACCGCGAGCCCGATCGCGATCTGGAACGCGACCAGCAGCGCGCCGGTGCGGTTGCGCCACAGCGCGGAGGCGATCGGGCGGAGGTTCCAGGCTGTCATGTCATTGCGCCTTCAGGTAGGTGGCGGGCGGGATGCGGCCGATGCGCCATGCCGGATAGAGCCCGGCCGCGATGGTCGCGACGAACGCGAGCGCAAGGGCGGTGGCGACGCTGGTCATGTCCACCTGCGCCAGCGCCTGCGTTCCGCCCTGGTCGGTCGGGTCCACGGTGTACAGCGCGCGCAGGCCCATCAGCATCAGGCCGCCGAGCGCGAGGCCGAGCGCCGCGCCGATCGAGGAGACCACGCCGACCTCGACCAGGTGCTGCATGAAAACCTGCCGGCGGCTCGCGCCCAGCGCGCGCCGCACGCCGGTCATGGCCGCGCCGTTCAGGAACTTCGCCAGCAGCAGTCCCACGGTGTTCAGCAGGCAGACGGCGAGGAAGGCGAAGGCCAGGCCGACCAGCACGCGGTCGTCGTTGCCGACCACGTCGTTGTCCACCAGCCACTGGTCCACCGGCGTGAGGCGGTTGTTCAGCGGCCTGCCATAGCGCCCGGCCTGCTTCTGCTCCTGCGCGTAGTTGTCGAGGAAATCCTGGAAACGCCGGCGCGCATTCTCGTCCGGCAGCTCGACCCACATCTGGATCCAGATGTTCTCGGAGTTCAGGAAGTCCCGGTAGCTGTTGATTTCCTCGGCCTTCCAGCCCTGGGTATTGCCGGCGCTGTAGATCTCGAGCGCGGCGTTCCAGCCGAACGGGATGTAGACGTCCTCCGGCTCCTCGAGGCTGCCGTTGTTGACGTCGTAGAAGCTCGGCAGCGGCATCCAGTGGTCGCGAACGCCGACGATGCGGAACTCGTTGTCGTTCCAGCGGATGCGCTCGCCGACGCTGTTGCGCCCGCCGAAGTACTTCTCGTTCATCGCCCGCGAGATCACCATCACCGGTTCCGGGCCGGTGTCCGCGGATGGCGCCCAGGTTCCGCCGTACTGGAACGGCACGTCGAACGCCCCAAAGAAGTCCGTGGTCGTCACCCGCGTCGTGACGCGCTCGGGCCTCGCCTGGCGGTCCTCCAGCGAGAGCGTGCCCACCGCCTTGTGCATGATCACCTTGCGCTTCGGGATGTCGGAAGCGAACACCGCCAGCGCATCGCGGTAGGTCAGCTGCCACGGGGGCACGCCAGGCTTGCTGTCGAAGTACTCCTCCGTCGGATCCCAGAAGTCCATGGTGACGGCGTAGAGCACGTCGTTCTTCCACCAGATCGGGTTGCCGGACAGCGCGCGGTACATGGTCAGCGTCATGACGCAGACCGCGATGCCGAGCGCCACGGCGCCGATCATCAGCGCGGTCAGCCCGGGGTTGCGGCGCAGGTTGCGGGACGCGAGCTTGAGGTAGTAACCGAACATCTGCTGCCTCCGCCGCTCAGGCCGGCGTCATCGTCATCGGCGCCGGGCCATGCGCAACTGCCGCGGCCTCGATCTCCGCACGCGGCTCGTAAGGACGGAAATCCGAGATCTGCCCGTCCACGATGTGCACGTTCCTGTGCGCGCGGCGCGCCAGCTCCGGATCGTGCGTGACCATGATGATGGTCGTGCCCATCTCGTTGATCTGCTCGAGCAGGTCCATGACCTGGCGCGCCATCAGCGAGTCCACGTTGCCGGTCGGCTCGTCCGCCAGCAGGAAGCGCGGATCGCCGGCCAGCGCCCGGGCGATCGCGGCGCGCTGCTGCTGGCCGCCGGAGAGCTGCGAGGGCATGTGGTGCATGCGCGAAGACAGGCCGACCACCTCGAGGGCGCTCTTGATGCGCTGGTCGCGGTCCTTCGCGGCGAGGCGCCGGTAGCGCAGCGGCACGTCCACGTTGTCGTAGATGTCGAGGTCGGGGATCAGGTTGAAGCTCTGGAAGATGAAGCCGATCTTCTCGTTGCGCAGCCGTGAGCGCTGCTCGTCCGAGAGCCGGCTGACGTCGGCGCCGTCGAGCTTGTAGCTGCCGGTATCGAACGACTCGAGAAGGCCCGCCACGTTCATGAACGTGGTCTTGCCCGAGCCCGACGGCCCGGTCACGGCCACGAACTCGCCGTCGCCGACCTTCAACGAGAAGTTCCTGAGCGCGTGCGTCTCGATCAGGTCGGTCCGGTAGATCTTGCTGATGCCGTTCATTTCCAGCATGGGGTCCTGCTCCTAGCCGCCAATCATTATTTCGGGAACGTCGCGCAGATCGGAAATGCCGGAGACGACCACCTGGTCGCCCGGCTTGAGTCCATCGATCACCTCGATCTCGCCGACCGAGGCGGCGCCGAGCGTGACCGGCCGCAGCACCGCGCGGTCGCCATCCACGACGTGCACCGCGCGCGTCGCGCTGGTGATGTCGCTGCTGCGCTCGAACTTGCGCGCCATCGCGCGCTGCTCGATGACGATGCGCACCGAGCTGCGCTGGCTCTGGCGCAGGCCGGCCGGCTGCGCCTGGAACTTGACGCGGCCGGTCACCTGGCCGGAGCGGACTTCCGGCGAAATGGCGGTCACGATCCCGGCGTGCTCGCTGCCGTCGAGGGAGATCTGCGCCTCCATGCCCGGCTTGATGTCGCGGGCATAGACGTCGGCGACCTGGAACTCGACTTCGAACGCGCTCAGGTCCACGACGGTCAGCAGCGGTGCGTTCTCGGCCACGTTCGCGCGCTCGGCAGCCGCCAGGTTCGCGACGATCCCGCCCACGGGCGCGCGCACGGTCAGCTCGTCCACGCGGCGCCTGAGGTTGGCGACCGTCAGCGCCTGGCGGTCGCGCTCGAGGCGGCGCGTGCGCAGGTCGAGGTCCAGGCTCTCGCGCTCGAGCCCGGCGGTCTCGCGCGCGTGCTCGTAGGCGAGCCGCGCGGATTCGCGCTCGTCCTGGGCGCGGCGCAGGTCGCGTTCGGGGATGGCGCCCTTGTCCCAGGCCGACTGCGCGCGCTGCAGCTCGCGCTCGGCGGCGCGGATCTGCACGTCGGCAAGGTCCATCTCCTCCTGCGAGCGCAGCTGCTGGCGGCGGATCTCGATGCGCTGGCGGGCGAGCGCGGTGTCGAGGCTCTCCAGCGTCGCGCGCTCGCGCTGGTACTCGTTCTCGAGGGCGGGGCTGACGAGCATCGCGAGCGGCTGGCCGGCCTCGACGGCGTCGCCGGCACGCACGAGGTAGCTGATGTTGCCGGGCGCCACGGCGAACAGCGTGGGGCTCACGGCCGCGACCACGGTGCCCTGGGCCGAGACGTCGCGCACGAAGGGGCCCTCGGTCACGGTCGCGATGCGCAGGCGCTCGCGCGACACGGTGTATTCGGACGCGCTCCAGGCGCGGATCAGCATCACGAAGGCGAGCACCACGAGCGCGCCGCCGGCGATTGCGCCGTAACGGATCAGCTGCGCACGGCGGTCCGGCGTCGCCTCGACCGCCATGTCCTGGGCTTCGGTGCCGCGGATCGAGGCGTCGCCGGCGGGCGCATCGCTGCGACCGCCCGACGACATGAGGGGACGAAGACTGGTGATCTTCATGGCTGACGTGGCCTCACGGCCGATCAGCTGCAAGCGGCGTGCCAAAGTCGGGCGGCCGTCGTAACGTATTGATTCGCATCCCGTAAGGTTCTGGACCTCAGCGGCCAGCACATGACGCGAGTGTCCGCGGACACGGATGCGGACAGGGATGCGGACACAATCGTATGGCGGGGCAGTCCGTGGGACCCCTCGCGGCTCGCGCCGCCGGAACTTACGGGCCCGCAAGCGGGCGCGTAAGTTCCGGCGGCGCGAGCTGCGGGCCCGGACCGAAGAAGCCGCCTTACCGACTGATGAGTGCCAGGTCCTTCGAGTAAGTCACGTTCATCACCGTGTCATACCAGCCGGAAACGCGCGGCGCGACCAGGTGCTTGGAGACGTAGAAGTAGAGCGGGATCAGCGGCACGTCCTCGAGCAGTTGCCGCTCGGCCGCGGCCAGCAGCGCAGCGCGTTCCTCCGCCGGAGCCTTCGATGCCGCTGCCAGCAGCTGGTCGTACTTCGCGCTCGCGTAGCGCGGCAGATTGATGCCGAAGCCGGATTTCAGCACCTGCAGGAAGGAGTACGCGTCGTTGTAGTCGCCGATCCAGCTGGCGCGGAACAGGGCGGCCTCGCGCGCGTCGATGGCCGCCTTCAGCACGCGGAAATCCTCCGAACGCAGGCTGACCTCGGCGCCGAGGTGCTGCTTCCACATCGCCGTCACCGCGAGCGCGATGCGGTCGTGGACGGGGCTCTTGCTGCTGCGCAGCTCCACGCGCAGCGGCCGCGCCGGCGAGTAGCCGGCTTCGGCGTAGAGGCGCCGTGCCTCGGCCAGGCGCGCGGTGTCGTCGAGGCCCGCCCAGGAGAATCGCTGCGGCGCGTAGCCGGCCACGCCTTCCGGTACCCAGCCGAAGGCCGGCCGCTCGCCGTCGCCGAGGACCTGCTGCGCGAGGACCTCACGGTCAATTGCCATCGCCAGCGCCTGCCGCAGCTTCGGTGAATCCCCGAACGGCGGCAGGTCGAGCGCCAGGCCGTAGTAATAGATGCCGACGTGAGGCGCGATGTGAAGCTGCCCCGGCAGCTCGCGTTCCAGGCGCGCGACCTCGCCGGGCGGGACGGTGTAGGTGACGTCGAGGTCGCCGGCGCGGAAGCGCGTCAGTTCCGTCACCGGGTCGGCGACGTGCACGTAGCGCACGGCATCGAGGCGGTTCGCCGCGTCGTTCCAGTAGTGCGGATTGCGTCTCGCGAGGATGTGCGAACCGATCTTCCACTCGACCGGCGCGAAGGCGCCGTTGGTCACGGCCACGCCCGGGCGCGCGAACTCGCCGCCGCGGGCCGCGAGCGTCGCGCGGTGCACGGGAAAAGTGCTGGGGTGCGAGAGCATGGCCGTGAAATAGGGACTCGGCGCGTCGAGCCGCACGACCAGCGTGCGTTCATCCGGCGCCGAGACGCCGAGCGCGGCCGGTGGCTGGCGTCCCGCCACGATCTCCGCGGCATTCTCGACCGGCTCCAGCATCAGCGCGTACTGCGAGGCTGTCGCCGGGTCCACCAGCCTGCGGAAGGCGAACGCGAAGTCCTCGGCGACCAGGGGATCGCCATTCGACCAGCGCGCCGAGGCGCGCAGCATGAATGTATAGCTGCGGCCGTCTTCCGAGACGGTCCAGTACTCCGCGGCGCCCGGGACCGTGCCGCCGTCCGGGGCCATGGCGGTGAGGCCTTCGTAGCAGTCCCGCAGGATGGTCATCGCCGCTTCCATGCGCGCGAGCTGCGGATCGATCGAGTCGGGCT
Organism: Steroidobacteraceae bacterium; assembly: GCA_019634895.1. GTDB lineage: Bacteria > Pseudomonadota > Gammaproteobacteria > Steroidobacterales > Steroidobacteraceae > SCUD01. The sequence goes on from JAHCAM010000007.1 coordinate 26,208, forward strand.
CGCTGCCGTTGCCGCGGCGCAGTTCGCCTGCCGCCGCGGGAGAGTCGCCCGCGCCGCAGCCGGACAGCGGGCCCGCCACCAGCGCCAGCGCAGCGACGAGGACAGGCGCTGCCAGGCCGCCGCGCCGCCTCATGCGGCGCGGAAGCGCTTCTTGAGGTGCACGAGCAGGATGGAGATCGTCGCCGCGGTGACGCCCGGCATGCGCGAGGCCTGGCCGAGGGTCTGCGGACGCCACTGCGTGAGCCGCTGGCGCGCCTCGTTCGACAGGCCGGAGACAGTCGCGTAGTCGAGCGAGGAAGGCAGGCGAGTGTCCTCGTGCCGGCGCTGGCGCTCGATCTCGGCGCGCTGGCGCTCGATATAGCCGGCGTACCTGGCCTCGACCTCGATCGCGAGCGTAACCTGCTCTGCAAGCCGCGCGTCATCCTGCCCCGCGCCGCCCGCCGCAATCGCATCGCGCTTGCGGCAGAAGAACTCCCAGCGCGCGTCGTCCACGAGCCCGAGTCCGCGCGCCACGGGCGTCAGGCGCGCGTCCGCGTTGTCCTCGCGCAGCAGCAGCCGGTGCTCGGCCCGGCTGGTGAACATGCGATAGGGCTCGATCGCGCCCTGCGTGACCAGGTCGTCCACCAGCACGCCGAGGTAGGCCTCGCCACGGCGCGGCGACCAGGGCTCGCGACCGGCGGCTGCCAGCGCGGCGTTGATGCCCGCGAGCAGGCCCTGCGCCGCCGCTTCCTCGTATCCGGTGGTGCCGTTGATCTGTCCCGCAAAGAAGAGCCCGGCCAGCAGTTTCGTCTCCAGGCTGTACTTCAGGCCGCGCGGGTCGAAGTAGTCGTACTCGATGGCGTAGCCGGGGCGGATCAGCTCCGCGCGCTCGAAGCCGCGGATGGTGCGGACGAACTCGAGCTGGACTTCCGCCGGCAGGCTGGTCGAGATGCCGTTCGGATAGACGACGTGCGTGTCGAGGCCCTCCGGCTCGACGAAAACCTGGTGCGATGCCCTGGCCGCGAAGCGCACGACCTTGTCCTCGACCGAGGGGCAGTAGCGCGGGCCGATGCCCTCGATGCGCCCGGTGAACATCGGCGAGCGGTCGGTGGCGCCGCGGATGATCCCGTGCGTGCGCTCGTTGGTCTGCGTGATGTGGCAATCGAGCTGCGGCGGATGATCCTCGCGCCGGCAGAGGAAGGAGAACACCGGGCGCGGCTCGTCGCCCGGCTGCGGCTGCATCACGGAATAATCGAGCGTGCGGCCGTCGAGCCGCGGCGGCGTGCCGGTCTTGAGCCGGCCGACCGTGAACGGCAGTTCTCGCAGGCGCGCAGCCAGCGCATTCGAAGGCGCATCGCCCGCGCGCCCGCCCTCGCGGCTGTCGAGGCCGACATGGATGCGCCCGCCGAGGAAAGTGCCGACGGTCAGCACGACAGTGCTCGCGCGGATGGTCTCGCCGGCGGCCGTGACGACGCCGGTTACGCGCCCGCCCTCGACCACGAGGTCGGCCGCTTCGCCTTCGCGCAGTTCGAGCCCGGCCTGCGCGTCCAGGACGGCGCGGATCGCGCGCCGGTACAGCGAGCGATCGGCCTGCGCCCGCGTCGCGCGCACCGCCGGGCCCTTGCTGGCGTTCAGGGTGCGGAACTGGATGCCGGCGCGGTCGGCCGCCATCGCCATCGCCCCGCCCATCGCGTCGATCTCGCGCACCAGGTGGCCCTTGCCGATGCCGCCGATCGCGGGGTTGCAGCTCATCTGGCCGATGGTGTCGAGCTTCTGGGTCAGGAGCAGCGTGCGCGCGCCCATGCGGGCAGCCGCGAGCGCCGCCTCGGTGCCCGCGTGCCCGCCGCCGATGACGATGACGTCCCAGGGGTGCATTTCAGGGGCGACATGGTAGCGCGGGGAAACCGGCTCGCGTAGAGTCATTCCAGATCGACCGTCGGGGGCAGGCCGCGTGGCCAGGAGAGAACCATGAGCATGCACACCAGGCATTTCCCGTTGATCGCCGCGGCCGTCGCGGCGGCGCTCGCCGCGCCGGCGGCCATCGCCCAGGACGAGCGCGAGGAACTCGGCGCGGTCGTCGTCACCGGCACACGCGTCGCCAACCGCTCCGCGCTCGAGACCGCGGTCGCGGTGGACGTGGTCGGCGCCGAGACCCTGCAGAATTCGGGCATCACCGAGCTGAACCAGGCGCTTTCGGTCGCGCTGCCCTCCTTCAACTTCCCGCGGCCCGGCCTGGCGGACGGCACCGATACCATCCGCCCGGCGACGCTGCGCGGCCTCGCGCCCGACCAGACGCTGGTGCTGCTGAACTCGAAGCGGCGCCATGCGTCGTCGCTGGTCAACGTCAACGGCACGATCGGCCGCGGCGCGGCGGCGGTGGACCTCAACACGATCCCGACCGCGATCGTGCAGTCCATCGAGGTGCTGCGCGACGGCGCCTCCGCGCAGTACGGCTCGGACGCCATTGCCGGCGTCATCAACGTGCGCCTGCGCGAGGACCGGGAGGGCGGCAGTGTGACCGGCAGTTTCGGCGTACGCGAGTCGAGCTATGCGACACCGACCGGCACTCCCCCGGCCGGCGCGACCTGGTCGGCGCCGTCGACCCTCAACAGCAGCCGCTCCGACGGCGAGACGCTGACGGTCTCCGGCTGGAAGGGTTTGCCGCTGGGCGCATCCGGCTTCGTGACGCTGGCCCTGGAGTACAAGGACCAGGAGCGCACCGAGCGCGGCGGCTGGGATTTCCGGCAGCAGTATCCGCTGGTGGCCGGCGTCTTCGACCCGCGCGAGGCGACCATCGAGCGCTTCAACGCCTGGTACGGCGAGCCGGAGCTGGAGCAGCTCAGCTTCTTCGCGAATGCGGGATACGACCTCGCGAACGGCGTGCACCTCTATGGCTGGGCCAGCTACCAGGACCGCAGCGCGCGCTCCGCGGGCTTCTTCCGCCGCGCACTCGACGACCGCAACGTGATCCAGATCTACCCCGACGGCTTCCTGCCGATCATCGCGCCGGACGTCGAGGACTACAGCATCGCCGGCGGCGCGGCCTGGGAATGGGGCGACTGGCAGATGGACAGCTCGCTGGTCTACGGCTACAACGAGATGTTCTTCACGATCGAGAACACGCTGAACCGCTCGCTGGGCCCGGCCAGCCCCACCGAGTTCGACTCCGGCGGCTTCGACTACGACCAGCTCGTGTTCAACTTCTCCGGCGTGCGCCAGCTGCCGGTCGGCGGCCTGGCGTCGCCGCTCAACGTCGCGGTCGGGCTCGAGGCGCGGCGCGAAAGTTACTCGATCACCGCGGGTGAGCCGGATTCCTGGCGCAACGGCGGCGTGCTGCTGCCCAACGGGCAGCCGACCGCATCCGGTGCCCAGGTGTTCCCGGGCTTCCGGCCGTCCAACGAGGTCAACGAGAGCCGCACCGCCATCGGCGCGTACCTCGACCTGGAGGCGAACCTGACGGAGCGCTTCCTCGGCTCGGTGGCGCTGCGGGCGGAGGACTACGACGACTTCGGCAGCAACGTGTCGGGAAAGCTCGCGGGCCGCTTCGACTTCACTGACCGGTTCGCCGTCCGGGCCTCGATCCAGAACGGCTTCCGCGCACCCTCGCTGCCACAGCAGTACTTCGCGACCACGTCCACCAACTTCATCAATGGCGTGCCTTTCGACATTACCACCTTCCCGGTCAGCGACCCGGTCGCCATTGCGTTGGGCGCGCAGCCGCTGGACGCCGAGGAGTCGCTGAACTATTCGCTCGGCTTCGTGATGCGCTTCGACCCGGTCACGATCACGATCGACGCCTACCGCATCGACATCGATGACCGCATCGTACTGTCTGAGAATCTGACGGATCCGCAGGTCCGGACCTTCCTGACCAACCAGGGCTTCGTCGGAGTCGGCGGCGGCCGCTTCTTCCTGAACGGCGTGGACACCGAGACCGAGGGGCTCGACATCGTCATGAACTGGCCGTGGGAAGCGGGCGCTGCGGGCAGCTTCGACTTCACGCTGGTCGCCAACTTCAACTCGACCGACGTGACGCGCGTGCCGCCGCCCTCGGCGGCGCTTGGGCAGATCTACTCGCCGGCGACGCCGCCGCCGCTGTTCGGGCGCATCAACGTGCTGACCTTCGAGGACGGCAACCCGAAGGACAAGTACGCCGCGATCGTCAACTGGAAACTGCAGCAGTTCGGCGCAACGCTGCGCGCGACCCGGTACGGCAAGGCGCTGGATCCCGGAACCTCGGCGCCCCTGGACTTCACACTGGGCGCCAAGACGCTGCTCGACCTGGAGGCGCGCTTCGACGTCACCGAGCGGATCCGCATCGCCGTCGGCGCGGACAACCTGACCGACGAGTATCCTGAGCCCTTCCCGGTCGCCCGGAATACGACCGGCAATACGCCATTCTCGAACTACTCGCCGTTCGGCAGGTCCGGCCGCTTCGTCTACGGCCGGCTGACCGTCGGATTCTGATCGGGGCCCAGCCGCCGCCGGGGTGCTGATCCCGGCGGCGGCGTCCCCCTTCCCGCGCCGATTCCTGCAATTCCGCCGGGCGCCCGGCCGCACCGCGCTGTAATGAAACGCGCGGACGCGAGACTATTGGAGTCATGCGGGAGCAGAACCGTGAGCTGGAGCGGGTGCTGACCACCCACGCCGCGGCGCTGTCCCGGCTGGCGGCGAGCTACGAGTCGCGGCCGGCGCTCCGGGAGGAGCTCATGCAGGAGATCGCGTTCGCCGTGTGGCGTGCCCTGCCGTCGTTCCGCCACGAGTCATCGGAGAAGACTTTCGTGCTGAGGATCGCCACCAACCGGGCCCTGTCCCACCTCGCCGCGCGCGGCCCGGCGCCGCAGGACCTCGATGCGGCCGCCGAGATCGCAGACCCCATGCCGCGGCCCGACGAGCTGGCGGCGCGCCGGCAGGGCGCGGAACGCATCCGGCACGCGGTACGCGGCCTGCCGCTCACGCTGCGCCAGGTGATGGTGCTGGCGCTGGAAGGGCTCGACCACGGCGAAATCGCGCGCGCGCTCGGCATCTCGGAAGGCAACGTCGCGGTCCGGCTGCATCGCGGCAAGGCGCTGCTGAAATCCGCGCTCGGAGAACACGCATGACTGACCAGGAACTCGAGCGCTGGACCGCCGCATGGCGCGCCGGAACTCCCGTCGCCGATTTTCCGCTCAAGGCGCGGCGCGAACGACGCTGGCTGTTCGCCTGGATCGCCATGGACTGGACCGCCGGCGTCGGGCTGGTCGCGTTCGCGGCCTGGCTGTGGATCGCCGACGGCAGCACGGTCATGCGCTTCACCGCCGCGGCGATCGTCGTGCTGACCGCCGCGGCGCTGGCGTTCACCACCTGGAACTGGCGCGGGAGCCTCGCCGAGGAGCAGGCCTCGACCCGCGAGTACCTGCAGCTGGCCGAGCGCAGGAGCCGCGCGCGGCTGCGCTACGTGCACTTCGGCTGGTGGGTGCTGGCTGCCGATCTCGTCGTCATCGCCGCCGCCCATGTGCTGCTGTACCTGGACGAGGGTGCGCGGCGCCTGCCGGGCATGATCGCCATGACGGCCGCCGCCATCGCCGCGGCAGCCGCGCTGCTCTGGTGGTGGCAGCGGCGCGAGCGCAGGCGGGCGCAGCGCCTCGCTGCGCTGCGCGAAGCCCTGACCGCGAATCCGGAGAATGGACATGACTGAGCGATCGCACACCCGACTCGAATTGATCGCGGCCTTCCTGCTGGGCGGCCTGCTCTGCCCGGACTTCGCGCAGGCCGCCGGCATCGCGCTCGAGCCCTGCCGCATCGCCGACCAGCGCGGGCTGGTCTCGATCGGCGCCCGCTGCGGAAAGTTCACGGTGCCCGAGGACCCGGACGATCCGCAAGGCGCGAAGATCGAGCTTGCCGTGGCGGTTGTCCCTGCCGTCGCGACGCGGGCGAAGCCGGACCCGCTTTTCCTGCTCGCCGGCGGTCCGGGCCAGGGCGCGATCCAGGGCTATGCGCCCATCGTGCGCGCCTTCGAGGGCATCCGCCGCGAGCGCGACCTGGTGCTGGTGGACCAGCGCGGCACCGGCGGCTCGAACCGCCTCGACTGCGAGATGCCGGACGACGTGCTCGCCTCCGGCGAATTTCCGCCCGCGGAGCTGCGCCGGCTCGCGACCGAGTGTCTCGCACAGCTCCCCGGCCGGCCGCAGTTCTACACCACCAGCATCGCGGTGCGCGACCTCGATGCGGTGCGAGCCGCGCTGGGTTTCGAACGCATCAACCTGTTCAGCGGTTCCTACGGCACCCGCGTCGCGCAGCACTACGCGCGGCGCTACCCGGAGCGCACGCGCGCGATCGTGCTCGATGCCGTCGTGCCGCCCGGGCAGGTGCTCGGTCCCGGCATCGCGATCGAGTCGCAGGCGGCGCTCGACCGCGTCTTCGCCCGCTGCCAGGCCGATCCCGCCTGCGACCAGCGCTTCCCCGGCCTCGCCGGCCAGTTCGCCGTGCTCGACGCGCGGCTGCGCCGCGGCCCGGCGGCCATTCCCTTCAACGACCCGGTGGACGGTACCGCCACCGACCTCGAGGTCACGCGCGCGCACCTCGTCACGATGGCGCGCATGCTGAGTTACTCGGCGCGCGCGGCCTCGTTGCTGCCGCTGGTGGTTCACGAGGCGGCGACGCGCGGCAATTACGCGCCGCTCGCGGCCCAGGCGGAGATGCTCGGCGAGGACCTGGCCGGGATGATCGCCATGGGCATGCATCACTCGGTGGTCTGCGCCGAGGATGCGCCGCGCTTCGACGGCGCGGTGGACCGGGCGCAGCTGGCGCGCACCTTCATCGGCACGCAGATGCTGGACGGGATGGAGGCGATCTGCCAGGTCTGGCCGCGCGGCGCCGTGGACGCGGATTTCCACGAGCCGCTGCGCTCGCAGGTGCCGGCGCTGCTGCTGTCCGGCGAGTTCGACCCGGCGACGCCCGCGGCCTACGGCGCCGCGGCGGCGGCGGGATTCGACGACGCGCTGCACGTCGTGGTGCCCGGACAGGGCCATGGCCAGACGCGGCTGCCCTGCGTGCAGCGGCTGCTGCGCCGCTTCATCGACAGCGCAAGCCCTGCCGGGCTCGACACCGCCTGCGTGGAGGAGATCCGGCCGGCGCCATTCTTCCTTTCCTTCAGCGGGCCATCGCCATGATCCGCGTCGAGAACCTCACGCGCTCCTTCGGCGCGGTCCGCGCGATCGATGGCGTCGGTTTCGAGGCGCAGGACGGGCGCATCACCGGGCTGCTCGGCCCCAATGGTGCGGGCAAGTCCACGACGCTGCGCATCCTCTACACCGTGCTGCGCCCCGACGCCGGCGTGGCACAGATCGACGGGATCGACGTCGCAGCGGACCCCCTCGCGACGCGGCGCGCGATCGGCGTGCTGCCGCACGCCGCCGGCATCTACCCGCAGCTCACCGGGCGGGAGAACATCGCCTACTTCGGCGAGTTGCACGGCCTCGGCGGACCGCGCCTGACCGGACGCATCGAGGAACTCGTTGCGGAACTCGAGATGGAGGGCTACGCGCACCGCCGCGCCCGGGGCTACTCGCAGGGCGAGCGGGTCAAGGTCGCGCTTGCCCGGGCGCTGGTACACGCACCCAGGAACCTGCTGCTCGACGAGCCCACGAACGGCCTCGACGTCATGGCGACGCGGGCGTTGCGCGCGCTCATCCTGAAGCTCAAGGCGGCGGGGCACTGCGTGCTTTTCTCGAGCCACGTCATGCAGGAGGTCGCCGCGCTCTGCGACGACATCGTCATCATCGACCATGGCCGAGTGGTCGCCTCCGGCACCCCGAAGACGCTGCTGGCGCAGTTCGGCGCCGCCACGCTGGAAGACGCCTTCGTCGCCGCGATCGGCGACGCCAGGGGGCTCGAATGAGCGCCGTCATGCGGATCGTGATGCTGAAGGAGCTTCGCGAGAGCCTGCGCGACCGTCGCACGCTGCTGACGAGCCTGGTGCTGGGGCCGGTGTTCGCGCCGCTGTTCTTCATCCTGGTGCTGAAGCTCGCGCTCGCGCGCTCCGTCGCCGTGCAGGACGAGGCGGTGCCGGTGACCGTCGCGAACGCCGCCGCCGCGCCGAACTTCGTGCAGGCGCTGCGCGAATCGGGGCTCACCGTCACGCTGCGCGACGGCGACGACGCCGGGATCCGCAGCTGGATCAGCGGCAGCGACGGCCTCGTGGTGCTGCGCGTACCCGGGGACTTCGGCGACCGCTTCAGCAGCGGCGAGCCCGCGGTCATCCTGCTGTATGCGGACGGCGCCAACGCGCAGGCGGAGCGCTACGCGGCGCGCGTGCAGCAGGCCATCGCCTCATACGCCGCCACGATCGCCGGCCTGCGGCTGCAGGCGCGCGGCATCTCGCCGGCCGTGGTTCAGCCGATCGTCGTGGATTCGGTGGACGTGTCCACGCCCTCCGCACGCGCGACGCTGCTGCTCGGCATGCTGAGCTACGTGATCCTCGTGGTCACGCTGCTGGGCGGGCTCTACCTCGCCATCGACGCCACGGCGGGTGAGCGCGAGCGCGGTTCGCTGGAGGCGCTGCTGACCGTGCCCGCGACGCGCGAGCAGCTGATCCGCGGGAAGATCGCGGCCTCTGCCGCCATGATGTCGGCGGCGCTCGCGCTGGTGACGATTGCCACCGCGGTTGCGCTGCGGCAGGTGCCGCTCGAGACCTTCGGCATGTCGGCGAACTTCGGCCCGGACGTCGCCTGGCGCGTGTTCCTGGCGGTGCTGCCGTTCGCGCTCGTGGGCGCCTCCCTGCTGACGGTCGTGGCCTCGTTCACCAGGAGCTACAAGGAAGCGCAGTCCTGGCTCGGCGTGGTGATGCTGGTGCCGACCGTGCCGATCGCGATCGCCGGGGTCCTCGACCTGCAGCCCCAGGCGCCGCTGATGCTGGTGCCGTCGCTGTCGCAGCACTTCGTGATCCAGTCGCTGATGCGCGGCGACCCGCTGCCCGCGGCCTGGATCGCGCTTTCCGTCGCCGGCACGCTGGCGCTCGGGCTGCTGCTGGCCTGGGTTGCGGGAAACCTGTATCGACGGGAGGCCATCCTCGGCGGATAATCGGGAACCGCGGCGCAGGGCGCCGGCTCCAAGCCCACATGACCCGTCATACCGCCCGGCTTTCACTGTTTGCGCTGCTGCTGGCAGCGCCCGCGGCGCTCGCCCAGCTCACGACCGTGCCGATGAAGGGCGTCGGCAACGAGTGGGTCAAGCAGCTCGACCTCAAGGGCCGCATGGACTGGGAGTGGATCGAGACCTACCCGGATCGCGTGTACTTCGCCACCCGCCACGATTCGGAGCGCAACGGCGACGTCGTCACGATGTGGACCCGCATCGAGTACAAGTTCGAGCAGAGCCCGGCGCGGCACAAGAGCGTCGTCAGCCGGGACGACTGGGACTGCAGGCAGCGCAGGCGCTCGACCAGGGGGCTCGTCTTCTACGAGTGGAACAATCTCGAGGACAACGACCCGGAGCGTTCCACCAACCTGCTGCGCAGCTGGGAGCAGATCGAGAAGGGCACGATCGGCGAGACGCTGCTCAACTTCGCCTGCGGCATCCAGACGATGCAGCAGGTGATCATTCCGGAGGGGAAAGGGTAACCGCGGTCAGCCGCCGGCCTTGATCGACACCGCCGCGGTCGACCTGGCCTCCACCGTCGTGCCGGCCTGGATCTCGACGTTCTTGCCTTTGGAGAGCAGGCCCCAGCCCGTGAACATGCCGGTCACGCTGATGCCGCGCGTGTCCTCGCCTTCCTTGGCCTGCGACTCGTAGTGCAGCGGGACGGTCTGGCCGTCCACCGCGGTGGTCGAGTCCACCTCGATCCTGATCGAACCGCCGGAACCCCCGAGGCTGGCGGCGTCCACTTCGCCGACGTGCGCCACCACCGGCGTGCCCTTCTTGATGAGCACGGCGTCGTCGAGGACCACGTCCTGCGCGATGCTCGCCTTGATCTTCTGGCCCTTCTCCGCCTTCTTGCTGGTGACCTTCTCCTCGATCGTCACCAGCACCCCGGAACCCGAAGGCAGCGTGAAACTGCCGCTGCGCGCCGCCAGCGCCGCGGTCGCCGACGCCGGGTCGGCCATGAAGCGCAGGCGCGCCACCAGCGACGTCGTGGTCGGCAGCGGCGCGCCCGTGGGCGCGAATGCCGCTGCGCTGCCGCCGGCCGCGTCGAACGCATCGACCACCGCATCCAGCAGCCGGCCAAGCGCCCCGTCGGCTCCACCGAGTTCCGCGGCATCGCCACCGTGGGACACCACGGCGGCGAGCGCGCCCTGCCCGAGCGGCGCGCAGATGGCCTGGATCTGCGCGCCCGCCTCGAAGTCGGTCTCGTCGGTCGCCTGTGCGTGCCAGCGCGCGCTCGCCCAGGCGGGACGGTCGAACAGCGACATGCCGCTGCGCTTGCCGAGCCGCGCGAGCATGCCGTCGCAGGATTGGCCGGCCGGCGCGAGCGCAAGCGCCACGCGCAGCTCGGGCATGCCCGGCGCATCCCGCACTAGCAGGTCGGCTGCGCCGGAGTCGTCCCGCAGGGAATCCGCCGTCCAGCTGCCCGCTTCCGCGGGCAACGACAGCGGCACGGCGGATACCGGCAGCACCAAAGGCTCCGGTCCGGAGGAGGCTGGATCGGCGGGCGGCGCCTCTTCCTGCGCCCCGGCGGCGAAAGCCGTCAGCGCGCTGACGACGAGGACCGGTAACAGTCGCATGTAGATGCTCCTTTGCGCGGCGCTCAGGTCGGGCGCCGGAAAATGCGGATCGTCTCCGCATCGTAGGTGGCGATGTTCGGGCCAAGCAGCAGCAGGTCGAAGATCAGGCCTTTCGCATCGATCGAGGCAACGAGCCGGCCGGTGCCGGCGTCAACGACCGTGATCAGCTCCGCACCACCGACATTCCTGGCCTGCCGGTCCACGTTCCCGAGCATCAGCAGCGCCTTGTTGATCCTGTACTCGCCCCGAGCCGAGGAACTCAGGTAGACGTACTGGTCGTCAGCCGCCAGGCAGTTGCCGTAGGCGATGCGCGTGGCGATGTCGTCGCTGTCGGAGCCCCCGAGGATTGCCAGCAGCGCGGCCTCGGCGACCTGCGCGCCCTTTGAACGCTGGTAGAAGCGCACGCCGCGCAGCTGCGAGAACGTCAGCGCGCCGTCCCTGGCCGCGGTGTCGTTCGACCATAGCTCCCTGACCTTCTTGCCCTTGACCTCGTACGCACTGAGGCGGAAGTTGCTCGCGGCAAACAGCCGGTCGCCGCGCACCGCGAGACTGGCGATGCCGCTGTCCTGGTCGTGGCGGTCGTTCCAGACCTGCTCGCCGTCCGTGTCGCCGACAAAGATGCGGGTGATGTTGTTGATCCCGCTGCCGCGCGAGTTGATGCTGTTGCCGAAGGCGATCCTGTCGCCCCAGACCACCGGTCCCGCGGTGATGTTGTTGAACGGCGACATGAGCCCGTGGTGGGACTTGCGCCAGTTCTCCTTGCCGGTGGCCGCGTCCACCCGCGAGAGTTCGCTGGTGAAGGCGACATAGTAGGAGTCGTTGGCGAAGACCGGCGCGTTGCGGGTCGCGCCCTTGAAGATCCAGTGGCCGGCAAGGAAGCCGGGGAAGGTCTTGGCCCGGCTCACCTGTGCTCCGGCAATACGGTCGAACAACGCAAGCGTCACGCCGTCGCTGACTGCAATCGTGGCGCCCGCGATGCCCGGCGGCGCCACGCGGTATTCCGTTTCCAGCTGCGCGGTCCACAGCACCGCTCCGCGCCGGCCCTTGTCGAGCAGCCCGACCACCGCGCCCTGGAACTCCGGCACTTCGGCCAGATCCCCCTTGATGAAACGCGCGGCCGCGCCCGGCTCGCCGCCCGTGACCGTTTGCGCGACGAACGCGACGCCGCTGCCGTCCACCGCGATCAGGCGCACGTCGGCGCGCGGCAGGCGCGCCGCCCATTGCGGCTTTCCGTCCGCGCTGATCGCGGCGACGCCTTCCTCGCCGGCGACGTAGAACACGCCGCCGTTCTCGGCGGCGTGCGTCAGGTGTCCGATGCGCAGGACCTTCGCGTCGACGGTGGCGACGATGTCGGGGTCGGTGATCGGGCCGTGCTGGAGCTTTTCGGCCAATGCGGCGCCGGCGGCCAGCGTCAAGGCCGCGAGCATCGCTCCCCGTGTTATGCGATGCATCCCCATGCGTGCGCGGCGCAAGGCTGCGCCTGCCCGAGTCATGCTGTCAAGCGGCGCCGCCTTGCCGTACGCACGGAACCGGCAGCATCGGGCGCCGGTCGAAGCACCACCCTTCGCGGCACGGAGTGCCTCTTATGTTGCGTACCACGACCCTGGTTGGACTGTGTCTATCCGCCGGACTGTCGCAGGCCGCCGACAACGGCGTCTACGCCGGCGCCGGTATCCTGCAGAGCCAGTACGGCCTGTCGAACCCGGGCGATCTCGAGCCGTTCGACGACGAGGACAGCGGCTACAAGCTGATCCTCGGCTTCCGTCCGTTCGACAGCTTCGGCGTCGAACTCAACTACGCGGACCACGGCGAGGCGACGGTGCCGTCCGGCATCGTCTGTATCCAGCTCATCAACGCCCCCTGCCCTGACGAGACCGGTCTCGAGGCGAAGACGCTGTCGGCCTTTGCGGTCGGCTACCTGGATTTCCCGCTCATCGACCTGTTCGCGAAGGTCGGCGCCACCGCGTGGGAGTTCAAGGGCAGATCGACGCCCGCGTTCCCGGCGTTCTCGATCGACGAGGACGGCACCGAGTTCGCCTGGGGCGCCGGCGTCCAGGCGCACTTCGGCAGCCTCGGCCTGCGGCTGGAATACGAGCGGCTCAACATCATCGAGGACGAGAAGCTCGGGACGGTGTCGCTGTCCTTCATCTACACCTTCCTGTGACCGGCAAGCGGGTCAGGACCACTCGGTCAGGCCCTCGCGCTGGTACAGGACCTTGAAGGGCGGGCGTAACTTCATCCGCGCCACGTACTCCGCGATCGAGCGCCACTCGGTCGCAGGCTGCGGCATGTTGCGCGACCAGCGCATCAGCATCGTGGCCAGGAAGTCCGCCGCGCTGACGCGGTCGCCGAGCAGGTAGGGCCCTTCCGCCGCGATGCGCGCCTCGATGCGGTCGAAGCAGGCCTCGATGCGCGAGCGCGCGGCGGACTTGACCGCTTCCGGATCCACGCCGGCCACCTGCCGGTCCGGGTAGAACCACTCGCGGAACGAGGCCTGCAGCGTGTTCGAGAGGTGGAACATCCAGGTCATGTACAGGCCGCGGCGCGGGCTGCCGGGCGGCGGCGCAAAGCCGAACTCGTGGTGCCGTTCGGCGAGCAGCATCAGCAGCGCCGCGCTCTCGTGCAGCGGCTCGCCGTCCACGATCAGCGTCGGCACGAGGCCGTTCGGGTTCAGCTTGAGGTACTCGGGCTTGCGGTGGTCGCCGGCCTCCAGGTCGAGTTTCTTCAGCTCGTGCGGCACGCCGAGCTCGATGAGCATCCAGTGCACGCAGAGGCTTGCGGCGCCCGGAGCCCAGTAGAGGGTGTACATGGATTCCTCGCTCCGTTGATGCAAACTAGGGGGAACAGGGTCCCTGGGGGCTCATTATGACGACAGGCAGCTGCCTTTGCGGCGCGGTCCGCTACGAGGTCGCCGGCCCCTTCGACATGATGGCGCATTGCCACTGCTCCATGTGCCGCAAGCACCATGGCGCCATGTTCGCGACCTGGGTGACGGCCCCCGCCGCCGGCTTCCGCTGGATCTCGGGGCAGGACAACGTCGCGTCCTACCAGTCCTCCGAACACGGACACCGCTATTTCTGCCGGACCTGCGGCTCGGTCACGCCCACGCTGATGAAGGAGATGGGCATCGTGATCCTGCCGGCCGGCAACCTCGAGGGCGACCTCGGCATCCGCCCGCAGATGCACATGTTCGCGGACTCCCATGCGCCCTGGTACCCGATCACCGATGCGCTGCCCCGGCATCCCGCCTATCCCCCGCAGTTCGGCGGCGGCGCGGGAGTCGAGCGCAAGTCGCCGGCGCTCAGGCTCGGCACCACGCAGGGCAGTTGCCTCTGCGGCGCGGTCGCCTGGGAGTTCGAGGGCGCGCCGGAACGCGTGCAGAACTGCCACTGCTCGCGCTGCCGCAGGGCCAGGAGCGCCGCGCACGCCACCAACGCCTTCTACAAGGCCGAGCAGATCAGCTGGGTTCGCGGCAAGGACGATGTGCGCAGCTACTCGCTGAAGGGCACCAAGTACTTCGGCCAGGACTTCTGCCGGCATTGCGGCAGCCCGGTGCCGCGCGTGGTCGCGGCGACGGGCCGCATCGTCGTGCCCTGCGGAAGCCTCGATACCTCCCCGAACCTGCGGCCGCTCGGACACATCTTTGCGACCAGCAAGGCCGGGTGGTTCGAGATCACCGACGGCCTGCCGCAGTGGGAGGGATACCCTGCCCGCGCCTGAGACCGCGGGCTGCCGCGCCGGGGCGCTGGCGCTCATCGCCGCACTGCTGGCGGGCTGCGGTCCCTCGGGCACGCCGGAGGAGGAGATCCGAACGCTGGTGACGGAAGCCGCAGCGCTCGCGGAAGCGCGCGATGCGATGGCGCTGCGCGCCCTCATCGCCGACGACTATGCCGACGCGCGCGGCCGCACCGCCGCGGACCTGCGCAACGCCCTGCACGGCTGGCTGATCTCGCACCAGTCGATCCGGCTGATCACGCGCATCGATTCGATCGAGCCCGAGGGTACCGAACTCGCGCGCCTGCAGGTCACGGTCGGGATGCTGGGTCGCGACGCGCAGGCCGGGGCGGCCTGGGACCTCGCCGCCGACGTGCAGCGCCTGGACCTGCAGCTCGCCAGGGACGGCGGCGAATGGCGCGTCGTCCGCGCCGACTGGGGCCGCGACCGCTGAGGTTCCCCGCCCTCAGGGGTAGGTGTAGCTCGACTGCAGTCCGAGCGGGATCCCGAGCCCCCAGTATGCGAGCAGGAACGCGCTCCACGCGACGATGAAGGTGACCGAGTAAGGCAGCATCATCGCCACCAGCGTGCCGATGCCGGTGCCGCGGACGTAGCGGCGGCAGAAAACGACGACGAGCGGGAAGTAGGGCATCAGCGGCGTGACGATGTTGGTGGTCGAATCGCCGATCCGGTATGCGGCCTGCGTCAGGTCCGGCGAAATGCCGAGCGCCATCAGCATGGGCACGAAGATCGGCGCCAGCAGCGCCCACTTGGCGGATGCGGAGCCGACGAACAGGTTGATGAAGCCGGCCAGCAGGACGATGCCCACGATGGTGACGCCTGCGGGCACGGCCAGCGCCTGCAGCAACGCCGCGCCTTCGAGCGCGAGCAGCGCGCCCAGGTTCGAGTGGTTGAACGCCGCGATGAACTGCGAGATGCAGAATGCGATCACCAGGTAGTAGCCCATGCTGCTCATGGCCTTGCTCATGCCCTGGATGACGTCGCGCGAGGTCTTGACCGAGCCCGAGGCGTAGCCGTAGACGACGCCGGGAAGCAGAAACAGCAGGAAGATCAGCGGCACGATCGAGCGCATCAGCGGCGCATCGCCCGCCGTCAGCGTGCCGTCGCCGCCGCGCCAGGCCGAGCCGCCGGGCCACGCGGTCGCCGCCAGCGCCGCGAACCCGAGCAGCATCGACACCAGCGCCAGGCGCAGGCCGCGGCGTTCCTCCGGCTTCAGCGCCTCCATCGTCGGCTGGTCCGAGAGGTCGCCGTCCACGGCGGTGCGGGCCAGGCGCGGCTCGATGATGCGGTCGGTGATGAACCAGCCGAGGCCGATGATCAGCGGCGAGGACAGCGTGGTGAAGAAGTAGTTGTTGAGGGGATTCAGCACCACGCCCGGGTCGATCAGGTGCGCCCCCGCCTGCGACAGGCCCTGCAGCAGCGGGTCGAGCGACGACGGCACGAAGTTCGCGGAGAATCCGCCGGAGACGCCGGCGAAGGCGGCGGCGATGCCGGCCAGCGGGTGCCGGCCCGCGGCGAGGTAGATCACCGCGCCCAGCGGGATGACGATCACGTAGCCGGCGTCCACCGCCGTGTGGCTGACGATGCCGACCGTGATCACCATCGGCGTCAGCAGCCGGCGCGCGGTGACCGCGAGCATGGCGCGCAGCGCGGCGTTGATGAAGCCGGTGTGCTCCGCCACGCCGATGCCGAGCATCGCCACCAGCACCACGCCGAGCGGATGGAAGTTCACGAAGGTGGTCACCATCTCGGCGTAGAAGCGCGCCTGCGCCACCCCGGCCAGCTGGTTGCGGACCACGATCGGCGCGCCGGTGCGCGGGTCGATCACCTCGAAGCTGATGCCCGACAACGCCCAGGACAGGGCCCAGACGACGGCCAGCAGCAGCAGGAACAGCACCGCCGGGTCCGGCAGGCGGTTGCCGGCGCGCTCGATCGCGTCGAGCGCGCGCTGCATCAGGCTGGGTCGGGCAGCTTCGGCGCCGCTCACGGCGCCGGGGCTTCCGGATCGCCCGCGATGCTCCAGCGCTCGTAGAATGCGCGCACTGCCTCATCGCGGATCGCGGCGTGGCGCCGCGACAGCAGCAGGGATCCCGGAGGGCAGACGCGCGCGCGGATCACGCCGAGGTCCGCCGCGGCGTCGAACAGGCTGGGATACCAGCGATCCCATTCGGGCAGGATCGCCTCCACCGCGTCACGCAGGCTCATCGTCGCCGCTGCCGGGCGCCGGCGCGTTCGCGCTCCAGATCTCGCGATGGATGCGCCACTTGCCGTCCGACTTCTTCCACAATTCGATGAACTTGCCGCCGCTGACGGCGCCGCCCGGCCCTTTCAGCCGGAAGCTGCCCTGACGGTACGCGTAGTCGCCGAATACGAGGGTTTCGACCGTGGCGATCTCGATCCCGGCGCTGCCCGGCGGGTTGGTCCGCGCGTGGAACTCCTGTATCGCGGCGCGGCCGCTCACGATCTCGGCATCCGGCGGCAGGACCTGGGCGTCCTCGGTATACAGCGCGGCAAGGCCCGCGGCGTCGTGCAGTTCGTAGCGTTCGACCCAGGCATCGGCAACGTCCTGCGGGAAAGCCTCCGGCACGGGCGCCGGCAGGCAGGCCGTCAATGTCAGCGCGCTCGCCGGCAGGATCATCCGCATGCGCATCGATGTCGGTCCTTCAGCCCGGTGCGGACGCCGGCAGTTCCGCCGGCGGTGGCGCATTCGGGCTCCACATGTGCCGGTAGAGCAGCCAGGCGCCCCCGGACTTCACCCACAGCTCGATGAACTTGCCGATGCGCGGCTCGCCCTCCTCCGGAATGATCGCGCTGTAGGTCCCTTCCCGGAACCAGTAGTCGCCGAGCCTGCGGGTCTCCACCTCCGAGACTGCGATGCGAACCTGGCCCGGGTCATAGGATTTCCAGAACTCCTCGATCGCCGCGTGGCCACTGACGATCGGCTCGTCGGGCGGCAGAACCTCGGCGTCGTCGCTGTACATCAACGCCAGTCCGGTGGTGTCGCCGCTGTTGAAAGCGGCCAGCCAGCCATCGGCGGCGGCCTGTGGAAACGCCTCCGGCGTCCCGGCGCGCTCGCAGCCGGCGGCCGCAAGCGCCACCAGAATGGCCCATGAGGCGAGATGAGTGCGGTTCATGTCGCGTCCTCCTCTCCGGTCGGCCTGCCCAGATCATACTCGCGTGCGGCCGCGCGGGATCGGTTTCAGCCGGTCCGCGTCAGTAGCCGCGCTGTACGTCCACCTCGGACAGCAGCTTCCCGCCCGCCGCGTAGCGCCGCAGGTTCTCGCGCGCCAGGATCCAGCGCGGCCCGGCGCCGGTGTCGATCCGGGCCGACACGTGCGGCGTGATCAGCACGTTCGGCGCGCGCCAGAGCGGATGGTCCGCCGGCAGCGGCTCCGGGTCCGTCACGTCCAGGCCCGCGCCGCCGATGCGCCCGTCCTCGAGCGCCGCGACCAGGTCCATGGTGACGACGCTGGCGCCGCGGCCGACGTTGATGAACAGCGCGCCGTGCCTCGCGGCGTCGAAGAAACCGCGGTCGAAGAGGCCGCGCGTGTCCGCCGTCAGCGGCAGCGTATTGACGATGACGTCGGCGCGGGCGGCGAACGCGTGCAGTTCCGGCGTGAGGCCGACCTCGGCGACGAATGGCGGGCCGTGGCGCCCGGAATTGCGGATCGCGATGACCTTCATGCCGAGCGCGTGCGCGCGCCGCGCGACTTCGGTGCCGATCCCGCCGAGGCCGACGACCAGCAGGGTACGGTCCTCGACCGACCACATGCGCGAGGACGGCACGGCGTCTTCCCGCCATTCGCCCCCCGCCTGCAGCGGCACGTAGGACGCGAAGCCGCGCGTGAGCCCGAGCATGAAGGCGATCACGTGCTCGGCCATCACCGGCCCGGCGACCTTCTGCATGTTCGTCAGCGCGATGCCGCGCTCCGCGAAGCCCGGAATGCCGACGCAGCGCTCGACGCCCGCGGACAGCACCTGGATCCAGCGGATGCGGCTGCCCGCGGCCAGCACCGCCGGCGTGCAGAAACCGATGACCGCGTCCGCATCCGCCGCCAGCGCCGCCGCCTCCGCGGCATCCGCCGCCGGCAGCAGCGTCACCCCGGGCACGGCTTCCTGCATCCAGGCGAGACGGGCGGGGTCGGCCGCGGGTATCACGACCCGGCGTGGCGCGGCCCAGCCCGGGCGCTCCGAGACGGCGGTCGCGGATTCCGTCAGTTCCAGTTCCGCGATCAGCCGCGACAGCTCGGCCCGATCGTCGGCGGCAGCCGTCCGGAACGCTGCCGTCACGACAAGGAGCACGAGGATTGCGGGCATGCGCCAGGTTTCAGGGTTCATGTACGAACGATACCGCAGTCCTGCGGCCGCGTGGCCCCCGGGGACCGATGAGTGGGAATGCCGCCTTGCCGCAGTCGTAGGTACATTCCCGGATTGCCGGCTGCGCCCGGACTGATTCAATGCCTCTCAGGTGCCGGAATGACGGTGTTCACTTCATTGACGACGGCTTCGCGCGTGCTGACGACGGTGGTCGTCACGGCAGTCTTCATGCTGGGCGCGGCATCCGTAGCGACGCACCCCGGCGACGATTGCAGCGACGAGTTCTGCACCACGCTCCAGTGCGATATGGCAACCGGCAGCGGCTGCGCGAGCTTGTGCGCGCAGGCGGCGGCGACGCTTGCCGTCGCCAATCCGGTGCCGTCATCGGGAGCGATTCTCGCGATTGCCGGCCCCGATTCCGGTCCGGGGCTGCGGGTGCCCGACAGGCCATTCCGACCTCCTGCCCTCTCCTGATTGCAGCATGCATCCGGGCTGCCGGCGGTCGCCGGCAGCCCGCGCAACTCAGGCTATGACAGGAGAGAATCATGAACACACTCAGTCGCATGCTGGCCGGTGGAATCGCCGCGCTGGCGATGATCGGCGCGGCATCCGCCACGCCGTCTGATCCCGTCACCCAGGCGCAGATCGAAGCGGCCAGGACGCCGGAGCAGCACGAGGCGATCGCCCGCGCTTACGACGAGGAGGCCGCAGCCATGGAGAAGCGCGCGGAAACCCACGCGAAAATGGCGCAGACCTACCGCTACGCCTATGGCAAGGGCGGGCGCGCATCCATGGCGAGCCATTGCGGGCGTCTCGAGAAGGACTTCCGCAATGCGGCGGCCGCATACCGCGAGCTGGCGAAGGAGCATCGCCAGATGGCGGCACAGGCGAAGTGACGGCCTGCGGGCCGCCGGCGATCGCCGGCGGCCCGCCTTTTCCGTTCAGCTGCGCCGCAGCCTGAGTGCGTTGCCGACCACCGACACCGACGACAGGCTCATCGCGAGCGCCGCAATCATCGGCGACAGCAGCAGCCCCGTGAACGGCCACAGCAGGCCGGCCGCGATCGGCACGCCGAGCGCGTTGTAGACCAGCGCAAAGCCCAGGTTCTCGCGCATGTTGCGCACGGTGACCGTTGACAGCTCGCGCGCACGCGCGATGCCGCGCAGGTCGCCCTTGACGAGCGTCACCTTGGCGCTCGAGATCGCGACATCGGTGCCCGTCCCCATGGCGATGCCGACGTCGGCGGCGGCCAGGGCCGGCGCGTCGTTGATGCCGTCGCCGGCCATCGCGACGCTGCGTCCCTCCGCCTGCAGGCGCGCGATCAGCGCTGCCTTGTCCGCCGGCCGTGCTTCTCCATGCACCTCATCGATCCCGGTTGCCTTGGCGACCGTCCGCGCGGTCGCGGCCGCGTCGCCGCTCATCATGATGATGCGAAGACCTGAACCGCGCAGGATCGAGAGCGCCTCCGGCGTCGTGGCCTTGACCGGGTCGGCGACTGCAACCAGTCCCGCCAGCGCGCCGTCGGCCGCGAGGAACATGACGCTCGCGCCTTCGCCGCGCAGCCGCTCCGCTGCGTCGCCTGCGGCGTCGATGCCGATGCCCAGATCGCGCATCAGCGCCGCGCTGCCGAGCGCGAGGGCCTTCCCGTCCACGCGGCCGCGCACACCGAGACCAGTCCCGGATTCAAAGGATTCCGCCTTCGAGAGCGCGAGCCCGCGCTTTCGCGCTTCGGCGACGATCGCCTGCGCCAGCGGATGCTCGCTGCCGGCATCGAGGCTCGCCGCCAGGCGCAGCAGCTCCGATTCGGTGACGCCGGCCACCGGCAGCGCCGCGCGGAATGCGGGCCTGCCCTCGGTCAGTGTCCCCGTCTTGTCCACGATCAGGGTATCCACCGCGCGCAGCTTCTCGATCGCTTCGGCGTCCCGGAACAGGATGCCGGAGAGCGCCGCCCGCCCGGTTGCGACCATCACCGACATCGGGGTGGCGAGGCCCAGCGCACAGGGACAGGCGATGATGAGCACCGAGACGGAGTTCAGCACGGCATAGGTCCAGGACGGGTCCGGCCCGAGCAGCCCCCACACCAGGAACGTCGCGACCGCGATCGCGAGCACCGCCAGCACGAACCAGTACGACACGCGGTCCGCGAGCCGCTGCATCGGCGCGCGCGAGCGCTGCGCCTGGGCCACGAGCTGCACGATCTGCGCCAGCATGGTCTCGCTGCCGACGCGTTCCGCGCGAATGACCAGGCTGCCGTTCGCATTCTGCGTGCCGCCGATGACGCGGTCGCCCGCCTTCTTGTCGACCGGCAGCGATTCGCCGGTCAGCAGCGATTCATCCAGGCTCGACTGTCCTTCGAGCACGGCGCCGTCGACCGGCACCTTGTCGCCGGGGCGCACGCGCAGGCGGTCGCCGACGTGCACATGATCGAGCGGGATCTCCTCGTCGCTGCCGTCCTCCCGCAGCCGGCGCGCGGTCGGCGGCGCGAGGCGCAGCAGCGCCTTGATGGCGTCGGAGGTCGAGGAGCGCGCCTTCAGTTCCAGGATCTGGCCGAGCAGCGTCAACGAGACGATCACGGCGCCGGCCTCGAAGTAGACGCCGACACGGCCGTGCTCGCGGAACGACTCCGGGAACCAGCCGGGCGCGACGGTCGCCGCGACGCTGTAGAGGAAAGCGGCGCCGACGCCGGTGCCGATCAATGTCCACATGTTCGGGTTGCGCGTGGCGATGGACTGCGCCCAGCGGAGGTAGAACGGCCAGGCGGCCCAGGTCAGCACCGGAACGGACAGCATGAGCTCGAGCCAGCTGCGCTGATCCGCGGCGAGGAAGCCCAGGCGATGGCCGATGGTTGCCAGCGCCAGAACCGCGACCGTCAGCGGCAGGGTCCACCAGAAGCGGCGGGAAAAATCTCGCAACTCCGGGAATTCGTCGTCATCCAGCGTCGGCATGAGCGGTTCGAGCGCCATGCCGCAGATCGGGCAGTGTCCGGGAGCGTCGCGCACGATCTCCGGGTGCATGGGGCAGGTGTAGCGCGTGCCCGGGACAGCGGCAGCCGCCGCAGGCTTCTGCGCCGCAGGCTGCGCGTGATGGTGATGGTGGTGGTGGTGATGCGCGTGCGGATCGTTCATGGTTTCGCGTCCTCGCTGAGCGCGTTCAGGATGGGGCAGGCCTCGGCGCGGCCGTGGCCGGGGCAGGCGGCGATGAGCTGGCGCAGGCTGTCGCGTACGCGGTTCAGCTCCTCGATGCGACGCTCGATGTCGGTCAGGCGCGCACTGGCCGACTTGCGGATACTCTGGACGTTGCGCCCGGCGCTCAGGGCCAGCAGTTCGTCGATTTCGTCGAGCGTGAAACCGAGCGCCTTGCCGCGCCGGATGAAGCGCAGTCGCTTCTGTTCGGCCTCACCGTAGCGCCGGTAACCGGAAGCGAGCCGCGTCGCCGGCTGCAGCAGCCCGATACGCTCATAGTGGCGGACCGTATCGATCGGTACGCCCACTTCCTTCGCAAGTTGTCCGATGCCGATGGTCTTCATGCCCCCTCCGGTACGAGGGCACAGTCTAAACTCTGGACCATAGTCCAGAGTCAATCCGGCCGGAACCGCGGGCCGCGACCCACTCGCGGCTCGCGGGACCGGTGAAATCCCTCAGAACCGGTAGGTCGCTTTGAGGAAATACCTCCTGCCGAGCAGATCGTAGGTGAACGGATCGGTGTTCTGGTCGATCGGGTCGGTGTAGTACGGCGGATCCTTGTCGAACAGATTGTTGACGCCGCCCCGCAACACCAGCTGCTCGTTCAGCCGCAGACTGCCTTCGACGCCGTGGTACATGACGCTGCCGACGCCGGGTTTGGTCGCACCAATTCGTTGGAACTGGCTGTCCGCGTCGCCAATGTAGTTCACGCGGTACGACGCGCTCCACGACTCGCGATCGACTGCGAGCCGCAGATTCGAGCGCCACTTCGTGTAGCTGCCGTTGCCGCCCTCGCCGTTCGATATCGTGCCCGCCCACTCGATGGTGCTGCGGGCGCCCACAAAGTCGATGTCAAACTGGTCGAGGTAGGCCGCGTCCCAGACGATCGAAAAATCACTGTTGAGCGCGCGGAAGCCGTAGCGTGCGCCGAAGTCCACCCCGCGCAGCTTTTCCTTCGCGTTGTTCACGAGCGGAACCGCCAGGAACACCACGTCGCCGGAGAACGGATCGCGGAAAATATCGTCACAGGTCGGATGGGACTTGCCCGCGGAGAAATAGCACTGTTCCAGCGCGGCCGATGGCGGCACGTTGCGAATCGAATCCTCGATCTCGATCTGGTAGAAGTCCAGCGTCAGCACGAGCCCTGCCACGGCGACGGGCTCGTACACCACGCCGAACGTGAACGTATCCGCCTTCTCGGGCTCCAGTCCAAGGCTGCCCGGATAGTCGATCTCGACGAAAAGTTCGCTCTGCGAAAAGCCCGCTCCCACGTCCAGGTCGCAGTTGGCCCTGAGGTTCGTGTCCGAACTGGTTTCCCACTGGTCGCAGGGATCGACGAAGGTCGTGAAGTTGATCTCTTCCGTCGTATAGAGCTCCCGGATATTCGGTGTCCTGACGGAGGTCGAGAACGTCGAGCGCAGACGCAGTTCGTCCGTGACGCGCCAGTCGCCGCCGATCTTGTAGGTGAACTCGGAGTCGAACTCGCTGTAGTCGGAGTACCGTGCTGCCACGTTGAGGTCAAAGCTCGCCGCGAGCGGAAAGACCGCTTCTGCGTACGCCTCCACCGACGACAGGCTGGCATCGATGGGCGCCGTGCTTCCGCCGCCGCCGGACAGCACCGGCCGCGCATAAGTCCGCCGGTACGCGCCCGAATCCTTGCGGTACTCCAGTCCCGCTGCGAAGCCCGCAGGGCCGTTCTTCATCGCAAAGAGCTCGCCTGTGAACGTCGCCAGAATGCTCGTCTGCTCGTTCTCGCCGATGGTCGGGACGGTCGCATTGACGAAGGCCAGGGCTTCCGGCGACGGGTCGTTGATGCCGAACCAGTCGACGCACTGGGTCGCAGTTGGCGCGGCGCAGTCTGCCTCGACCATGGTGGCGGCCAGGTTCATCACGTCGATGGCATTGGTGAACCTCTCGTCTGACTCGCTCTTGCCGTAATTGGCCGACAGATCCCAGCTCCAGCCGTTGTTCAGTCGCCCTTCGAGCCCGATGACCGTGCGGAACAGTTCCACTTCCTGCTCCCAGATACGCGCGCCGAAACCCTCTTCCACCATGCGGCGCCGCAGCGTCAGGTCTTCTCCGGTCGGGTTGTGCGGGTAAGTCGCCGAGAAGAACCGGTTGGCGAAGGAGGCCGGGCTGGCCTCGGTGTTCGACTTGCGGATCGAGTAGGTATTCTCGGTGAACAGCCGCAGGCGGTCGGTGAGGTCGATGAATCCGCCGGCACTCAGGTTGGTGCGCTCATACGGAGCGGTGAGATTGAAATACGGCTGGAAATCAAACGCGTGCAGGGAAAAGCTGTATGGGACGAAGGAGTCTCCGTCACCGTTTGGATCCTGGTTGAACTGCACGTTGCCCAGAGTCTCGGTGCTGCCCCTGCCGCCGGCCGTGGACGAGCTGCCGGAACAGAAACGCTCGCCATCCTCCTCCTCGAAGAAGCACCGCGAAAAGCCGCGGTCGACCGAGCGCGCCGCCTGGCGATCCGTGTAGTTGGCGCTGATGACGAAGCCTTTGTTGCCCATCTCCTTGCCGAAAACGAGGTTGACCTCGCTGTTCTCTCCGTCGCCTTCTTCCGTTGCGCCGTATGATGCGTCGATCTGGAAGCCGTCGAATGACCGCCGGGTGATGATGTTGACCACTCCGGCGACCGCATCCGCTCCGTAGATGGCGGAAGAACCATCCAGCAGCGTCTCGATGCGCTCGATCATGTTGACGGGAATGCTGTTCAGGTCGACCACGGAATTCGCGCCGGATCCTCCGGGGACGAACCGGCGGCCGTTGACGAGCACGAGCGTGCGGTTCTGCCCCAACCCGCGGAGATTCACGCTGGCGGTGCCGTAGCCTTCCTTGGCGGACAGGTAGTTCGATTCCGCGCCGGCCTGCGCGCCGGCAGTGAACGGAGAAAACTTCAGCAACTGGTCGATGGCGACCGCGCCGGTCTTGGCAAAGTCATCCGCGGTCAGCACGCTGACTTTGCCGACGCCCTCGATGTCGCCACGCTTGATGCGACTGCCGGTGACGTAGATGTCGTCCAGGGCCGCTTCCTCCGCTGCCACCGGAGCGGAAGGCAGAACGCTGGCGCCACCGGCCGCAACGCAGGCTGCCAGAAACTTGGATTTCATAGGCGGGATCCCCCCATGCACAAAGTCCTCGTCGTAGTAATGAGACCCTCCGCGTCCGGGTTTCCTGGGCGTCGATTCGGGACGGCAGTCATGCCGGACGAGGATGCCGCGCCAATACAACCGATTCAGCGACGAATTCCGCTTCGGTCGGGTGGCGTCACGGCGCGCGGTCAACCCGCGCCGTGAAGCCGGCGCGATCGCGATGCCGCGTCAGGCGGGCGGTCGGAAGGGGGCGCCGGGGGCGTCCAGGGGGTGGAATGTCGTCGGCCTGGCGGAGTCCGGTCGCGAACCGGTCCAATGACGCAGCCCGGCGTGCGGACGCGGCGCGACGACGGCCGGCGCAGCACAACCGCAGCCACAAGCCTCGCCGCCGCAGCAGTCCGAATCCATGGGGGTCGACGGCTCGCCAGACGGCTCCTGCCGCTGTTGCGGTTGGCCCGGCCCGTCCTGTCCGTGGTGATTCCCGTGCATGGCGGAGTCGGAATCGGCGGTCGCGGGCGGGATCGCCATTCCGTTCAGGATGACGGACAACGCCACCAGGGCGCGAAATAGCCGCCAAGCGGGCGGATCTTCTAGGCGTGTCACCGGAACACATTGCTCCCGCCGGCTCGAAATCGCAAGGCTCGACAGCGCTGGAACGATCAGGATTGGAACCGGCGTTCGCCGATGCCCGAGCGGTCAGGCTCCGGGCCTGACCGCGCGATACAGGGACAAAGTTCCTAAAACGGTCGAAAAGCGCCGGCTTTCCGCAACCTCGCGGAACCCGGCCTGCTCGAACAGTCCGACCAGCCTGCCCGCCACGTTGTCGCGCGTCGTCGCGAACCCGTCGAGGCACTGGACGGCCAGGAACAGCCCGCGCATGAGCGGATTGGCCGGTCGACCCCAGTCGGCCACGTGCAGTTCGGCTCCGGGGCGCATCACGCGGAACAGTTCGCCGGCCGTGCGAACCTTGTCCTGCCAGGTCAGGTGATGAAAAAAGAGGCTGGACATCACCCGATCAAAGTACCGGGCAGGAAACGGCAGGGTATCCGAGCGAGCCTGGCGCAGGCTGATCTCGGCGTGCGCGAGGCGCGCCTTGCGCTCCGCCCGGGCCAGGATCTCGGGATCGACATCCACGCCCGTGACCTCCGCCGCCGGTTGGGCCTGCTTGATCCAGATCGCGAGCGTGCCCGTGCCGGTCGCCAGATCCAGCACCCGCTGGCCCGGGAGGATCCCTGCCTGCCCGATCAACGCCCGCTTGAAGCGGCGCTCGCGCGTGGTGGCTCTGACGACGACGTCATAGAGCGGGGTCAGCCAGCGGTAGCCGAGAGCCGGGACGAATGCTTCATTCTCCGGTCGCACCAGGCACCTTTCCCAGCAGGCCGCGGGTCCACGCAAAAAGCGCGCCCACGGCAAATGCCGTCAGCGAAGCGTTGAACAGGCCGAGAAGAAATCGCGCGGCCGTCAGCGGTTCGTCGGTTCTCAACACCGTCAGGTCGAGTCCGTGTGTCCATGAGTTGACGAACCGGACCGTTCCCAGCGGAGAGAGATAGACGGCCACTGCGCAAATCACGCTCACGACGGCTGCGGTCAGTGCCGCGGCAATTCCGGTACGCAAAGGACTGGATCGCTCCATGGATCTTCCTCCTGCGATCATTGAGTCCCCGGGTGGCTCGTGAAGACGCTGGTGGACCCGTCTCGCGCCACCAGCACTACCTCGTACGCTTGTCGCCGCTCTCCCTGCACCATGCCGGGCGAACCGAGCGGCATGCCGGGAACCGCCAGCCCGAGCGCATCCGGTTTCTCAGCCAGCAGTCGCTTCACGTCTTCCGCCGGCACGTGGCCTTCCACGAAGTAGCCGGCGACCAGCGCCGTATGGCAGGAACCCATGCCGGCCGGCACGCCCGCCTCGGCCTTGATGGGCGACAGATCCTGCACGTCGCGAATCTCCACCGGGAAGCCGGAGCTCCGCATGTGATCGGCCCAGGCCAGGCAGCATCCGCAGGCCGGAGACTTGTAGACGGTCACGAGTGGCAAGGGCTCCGGCGCGGGCGGCGGTAGTTCCTGCGCGCAGGCCCCGAGCGATACGAACAGCAGCGGGGCGATGATTGTGGTCAAGAGACGCATGGTGCAGCTCCTGCTACTTGCGGGTCCGGGACGACCAGTGGATGTGAACGATCTTCCAGCCGGCGTGATCGGACCTCAGGATCATCGTCTCCGTGCTGACGATCGTTGCCGGTTTGCCGTCGCGCTGGACGTGCAGCTCGCTCTCGCTCGCGACCCAGGCGAACTTTCCGCTGGTCCGTGCCTTGCGGCGCAGCAGCTTGTGATGGGCATCCTTCAGGAACGCCGCGTCGCCTTTCGCGTGCCCGCCAAGGTACTCGGCCGCCGATCGCTCGACGCCGCCGCTTTCCAGTATCCAGACCTCCGGGTCCAGCTCGGCTCCGGCCTTCTCCAGTTCGCCGGCCTTCAGCGCGGCGAAGAACCGGTCAACGGCGGCAACGGCAGCCTTCGTGTCGTCCGGAACGTCGATTGCGGGCGCTTCTGCCTGCGCGAACAGCGGCCATACCACCAGCAGCATCGCCGTGGGAATCATTCGTTTCATGTGAGCCTCCTCGTTGTATCAGTCGTTGTGTGGCGGCGTTCCCGGGGCATGCGCGTGCGCCGACGCCGGTTTCGCTTCATCGGCATGATGATCTTCAGGGCCGTGGTCCTCCTCCGCGGCCATGCCGCCATGTGAATGGCCGCCGCTCGCCTCCACGAGATCGCGATAAGAGGCTTCGGACATGTCGGGCAGCCGCTTCATGAAGGCGACCAGTCCCCAGATGTATTCGTCCTCCATGTGGCCGCCCCAGGCCGGCATCCCGCTCATCTTGATGCCGTGCTTGATGACCCAGAAAGCGGCCGCCGGATCGTGGACTCGATGGCGCGCGAGATCCGGCGGCCGCGGGTAGAGGCCGGCGCGCAGCTCGCTGTCATTTTCGCCGGGTCGCAGGTGGCAGCCCGCACACATGGCGTCGTAGTTGCCGGCGCCCGTCCGGATCTGTGCTTCGTCATCGAGCGGCGGCACGACAATGTCGGCGGAACGCGCCGCGATCGAGCGTTCGCGCACCGTCTGCATCAGGGACGAGGTGAGCTTCCAGTGCGGCTCGTCGGCCGCGACGTTGTATCCGCCGAGCACCACGAACGCCGCGCCGGCAATGACAACCAGTGCCGCCCCGATGACCCAGATCCTGATTTTCATGAAAACCTCCTCAGCCGCCGTGATTCATCTTTGAATGGTCCATCGGTTCGTCCGGCCTGACGGCGGCCGGAGCCTCCGAAACGCGCCGCGCCACCGTACCGGGCGGATTGGGATACCAGCCTGGATCGCCGTAGTCCTCCCGACGAAGGTCGTTGCGCACCTTGACGACCGTGAACATGCCGCCCATCTCCAGGTTTCCGAACGGGCCCCGGCCCATCATCATCGGCAGGGTGTTCTCGGGCCCGGCCATGTGGCCCATGTTCGTGTGCTCCTGGTGCTCCGCCATGCCGCCCTCGCCCATGGACATGTAGCCTGGCAGCGCGCGCCGCACCGCCGCATCGAGATCGCCCTGCTTCACGCCGAGCGCGTTCGGGATGTCATGGCCCATCGCATTCATCGTGTGGTGCGACATGTGGCAATGCAGCGCCCAGTCGCCGGGCACCGCGACGAACTCGATGTCGCGCGTCTGCCCGACGCCCACGATCTCCGTCGTCTCAGGCCGCCACAGCGCGCGCGGCCAACGGCCGCCGTCCGAGCCCGTCACGTGGAACTGCACGCCGTGCAGGTGGATCGGGTGGTTCCACATCGAGAGATTCCCGATCCGAATGCGCACGCGCTCACCCGTGCGCGCCACGATGGGATCAATGGCCGGGAATACCTTGCTGTTGAAGGTCCACAGGTCGAAGTCCTGCATGACCGCGGGGTCCGGCCGGTAGGAACCGGGATGCAGCGCCCAGTTGTGCAGCAGGAAACAGTAGTCGCGGTCGATCGGGACCGCCTCGCCATGGCGCGGGTGGACAATGAACATGCCCATCATGCCGACCGCCATCTGCAGCATCTCGTCGGCGTGCGGGTGGTACATGTGCGTGCCGTGCTGGCGCAGCGTGAATTCGTAGGCGTAGGTCTCGCCCGGCGCGATGTGCGGCTGCGAAAGGCCGCCGACGCCGTCCATGCCCGACGGCAGCAGGATGCCGTGCCAGTGAATGGTCGTGTGCTCCGGCAGCCGGTTGGTCACCAGAATACGCACGCGATCGCCTTCGACGGCCTCGATGGTCGGGCCCGGCGTCGTGCCGTTGTAACCCCAGCATTTCGCTCTGCTGCCGGGCGCGAATTCATGCTCGACCTCTTCCGCCACGAGGTGGAATTCCTTGACGCCGCCGACCATCCTGAATGAAAGCGTGCGGCCATTCAGGGTGCGCACCGGCCGGACGCCGGGACGCGAGGCCGGAGCTGATACCTGCGTCTCGTCCTGCTGCGCATACGCGCGGCGGCCCATGAGCGCGAGCGGCAACAGGCCCCCAGCACCCATCCACCAGAACCAGTTGCGCCGGGACATCTTCATGGGTCGCCTCCGTGATGTGCGTGCTCGCTCTCGGCCGGCGGCATTGCGTCGTCGAGGCTGATCGTCAACGGCCGTGGCTCGTCATCGCCCGGCAGGGGACCGCCCAATTCAGCTCGAAGCGCCGCGCGGGCAATCCAGTAGTCCCTGACGGCAGCGAGCCAGCCCGCCTGGATGTCGTACCGCTCGCCCCTCGCCTGCAGGAGGGAAAATACTCCCTCGAGCATGAAGTTGACCCGTTCCTGGCGGCGCTCGACGGCTGATGCCGCCGCGGGCATCAGACGATCGCGATAGGCCGCGTAGATCTCGTGCGCGAGCTGCAGGCGCTCGATCTCCGTGTGAACGGAGTTCTCCACGTCAAGGGCGAGTGCGTCGCGCCGCGCGCGCGCGTCCAGCAGGCGGGCTTCCAGTCGCGCGATGGCGGCCTGGCCCTGGTCGAAGAGCGGCAGCTCGGCAGTCAGCCCCGGTCCGCGTCGCACTTCGCCGCCCGCATCGTGCTCGCGCTCGTAGCCGACGCCGATCGGCCGCAGCAGCCGCCAGCGCCGCGTGGTCGCGAGCGCATCCTCCAGCATCGCGACTTCCTCCCCGGCTGCCGCGAGGTCGTGACGCTGCGCAATCGCCGTCGCAACCACCGCTGTCGCCGATATCTCCTCACCGGGAGGCTCGGGCAGCCGGCCGGCTGTCTGCCACGGATCGGATGAACGCAGGCCGAGGAGCCCCGCGAGCCGGCGGCGGGCATCCGCGGCGTCCGATTTCGCGCGCAGCGCAGCGAGTCTCGCGCCCGCTGCCCGCATCCGTTGCTCGTCCAGTTCCAGCTGCGCGATGTTGCCCGCGGCGTGAAATCGTTGCGCGAGCTCGAGCGCGGTATCGGCGGCCTGCGCGGCTGCTTCTCGCAACATCTGGTTCTGCAGCGCGCTGACCTGCGTATACCAGGCCGTTTCCACGTCCTTGCGCAGTTCCATCAGGGCGCTCATGACGGCAAATTCCGTCCGGCGAAAGTCGGCAGCCGAAAGTCGCCGGCGCGATGGCAGCAGCAGCAGATCAGAGAATGTGACAAAGACGCTCTGCGAGGTCTCGTTCGGGCCGCCGCCCTGCGGATGCAGCCAGGACAGCGACAGGCGAGGATTTGCGATGCGCGCGGCGGCCTGCAGATCTGCATGCGAGATTCCGAGCTGCGCGTACCGACGGCGGATTTCACCATTGCGGATGAATGCGAGCTTGAGCGCCGCCTCGAGGTCGAGCGGTTCCGTGAGCACGGTCGTGGGCTCCGCCGCAGCATCCGATGAGGGCCAGGCGGGAACAGCCCCGGCCGGCGTCGCAACCCGGCCAGCCACGCCTGCGGCTGACTCATCGAGCGGAGTAACCGCGCAACCAGCCAGGATGGCGGCGGCAGCCGCAATCGTGGCTAGACGAAAATACAATCTCATGGTCCAGTTCCCTCGATGCCGGCCAGGCCGACCAGAACACGCGAATACGCGACGGGCCGGTCAGCCCGTCACGCGAGAAACTGAAGGGAAGCGGTCAGGCAGGAGGTCTGAAGGGCGCGGTTATCTCCGCGATCGGCGGCAGGCCGTCCGGAAACGGCGCGATCGCCGCGAACAGGACCGGCGCGGAGCCGCTGTGCGCGATGTCCGCCAGGCATGCCTGCGGCGCCGCGCATCCGCAGACGCAGCCCGGGTCGTCGCAGCAGTCGGATGGGGTACCGGATTCACCGGAGCCGGCATCGCCGGTCATGCCGTCGTGGCCGTGGTGAGCCATCGCCATCGAATCGCCGGTCATGGCCCCAGGCCCCGCCGCGGCGGCCCCCGCAATGCCGTTGTGCATGACCGCCACTGCGAGCAGCAGCTGCAGCGCGAATCCGGCCATTGGCTGTCCGTGACAGTACACGCAAATAGACTGCGCCTGTCGTCGAGCCGACGCAAGTGCCGGCATCAGACCTGCGGCGCGCTCGTGTATCCGTGCCGCGATGGGATGACGAGAATTGCAGCCACAATCTGGCCTCTGGCGCGTCCGGCAACTGGTTGAGACAATTACAAGATGTCTTCCGAGCGTCATCTAGTCCTGCACAACTGGTGCGTGCCGGGCGACTGGGACGGCCCCACGGTCGCCGGCGGGCGCGGCGCATTCCTGGTCCTGGAGGACGGGCGCGAGATCCTCGATTTCTCCAGCCTGGTCGAGTGCAGCAACCTCGGCCACCAGCACCCGAAGCTGGTCGCCGCGATCCGCGACCAGGCCGCGAAGCTCTGCTTCGTGACCAGCGCCTGGGGCGCGGAACCGCGCCGGGCGCTCGCGGAGTGCCTGCTCGCGATCTCCGGCTTCGAAGGCGGGCGCGTGTTCTTCACGCTGGGCGGGGCGGACGCCAACGAGAACGCCGTGCGCATCGCGCGCTTCGCCTCGCGCAAGCCGCGCGGTCTAGTGGTCACGCGCGACCGCTCCTACCACGGCGCGAGCTACATGGACATGGCGCTGTCAGGCGATTCGCGCACCGCGCAACAGGTGGACGCCGAGGCCTGGGGCGTGCGCCACGTGCCGCCGCCCTATGCCTACCGCTGCCCGTTCGGCAGCAGCGCGGCCGACGAGTGCGGGCGCCGCGCCGCGAGCGCAGTGGCGGAGGCGATCGATCGCGAGGGCGCAGACCGGGTCGCCGCCGTCCTGATGGAGACGAACGCCGGCAGCAACGGCATCGTCGCGCCCGACAATTACTGGCCGGCGCTGCGCGCGCTCACGCGCGAGCGCGGCGTGCTGCTGATCGCCGACGAGGTCATGGGCGGTTTCGGCCGCTGCGGCGAATGGTTCGCCTGGCAGCGGCATGGCGACGGCGCCCGGCCCGACATCATGACGCTCGCCAAGGGCCTCACCGGAGCCGCGATTCCGCTGGGCGCCGTGGTCATGAGCGCGGAGGTCGCCAGGGCGATCGATCGCGACATGTTCTACGGCGGCCTTACCTACGGCGGCCACCCGCTGTCCTGCGCGGCGGGCGTCGCCGCGATCGAGGCGTACCGCGAGGAGAAGCTGATCGAGCGCTCGCGCACGCTGGGGGCCCGGATGTATTCAGAGTTGCAGCGGCTGGCTGCGCGCCATGCCGCCATCGGCGACGTGCGCGGCGGCCATGGCCTGTTCGCCGTGATCGAGCTCGTCTCCGACCGCGCGACGAAGGCGCCCATCGCGCCCTGGCCGCAGCAGCCGCAGGCGCTGAAGTCGCTGCTCGCCGCCGCGCTGGCCGAGGGCGTCTCCTTCGGTTCGCGCGGCAACCTGCTGATCCTCGCGCCGCCGCTCGTAATCGATGAATCCGATCTCGCCCGCGCGATCGCGCTCCTCGACCGGCTGCTGGGCCGGTACTTCCCCTCTTCCGTCCCGGAGCAGAAGCCATGAGTTTCCGCCTCACCTACGCCACCATGTACAACCCGCCCGAGGAGATGCATGCGCGCTTCGAGGCGGCGCTCGCGAAAGTGCGCAAGGGTCTCCCCGCGACGCACGCCTTGTATATCGACGGCAAGGATCGCGCCGGCGCGGTGACCGAGGAGCGCGCCAGCCCGATCGACCGCGAACTGAAGCTCGGCCGCTTCCCGCTGGCGCAGCCGGACGAGGTGGACGCGGCGATCGCGGCCGCGCACCGCGCATTCCCCGGCTGGCGTGCGGCGCCACTCGCGGAACGCGTGCGGCTCATGCGCAAGGTCGCGGACGTCATGGAAGCCCGCGTCTACGAGATCGCCGCCGCGCTGGTGCTCGAGGTCGGCAAGAACCGCATGGAGGCGCTCGGCGAGGCACAGGAATCCGTGGACTTCTTCCGCTGTTACGCCGACGACTTCGAATCCCACAAGGGCTACGAGTTCGACCTGCCGAACGATCCGCTGACGGGGTTCGTCTCGCGCAACCGCAGCGTGATGCGGCCCTACGGCGTCTGGGCCGTCATCGCGCCGTTCAATTTTCCGAACGCGCTGGCCGCGGGCCCGGCCGCCGCCGCGCTGGTCACCGGCAACACGGTCGTGCTCAAGTGCGCCTCCGACACGCCCTGGGCCGGGCACCTGCTCGCGGACTGCATCCGCGACGCGGGCCTGCCGCCGGGCGTGTTCAACTACATCGCGGGCTCCGGCGCCGCCGCCGGCGAGCAGCTGGTGCGCGATGCGCGCACCGCCGGCATGACCTTCACCGGTTCGGTCGCGGTCGGCCGCTCGATCATGGCGGCGATGGCGGCGGGCCGCTATCCGCGGCCCTGCATCACGGAGATGGGCGGCAAGAACCCGGTCATCGTCACCGAGCGCGCGGATCTCGAGCGCGCCGCCAGCGGGCTGCTGCGCTCCGCGTATGGCATGGGCGGGCAGAAGTGCTCGGCGGCCTCGCGGCTGTACGTGCACGAGAAGGTCGCGGACGAGCTGCTCGCGCGAATCGAGAAGCAGGTGGACGCCATCCGCATCGGCGACCCTTCGTTGCGCGAGAACTGGCTGGGACCGGTCGTGAATGCGCGCGCGTACGAGAACTATTCCCGCTTCGTCTCGCAGCTGCGCGAGGGCGGCGCGACGTTCCGCCGCGGCGGGAACCAGTGCCGGGATGGCGCGCTGGCGCGCGGCTACTACGTCGAGCCCGTGCTCGCCGAGGCGCCGGCGGATCATCCGCTGTGGAAGCACGAGATGTTCCTGCCGATCCTGATGGCGCAGCGCTTCCGCTCGCGCGACGAGGCAATGCGGCTCGCCAACGACACCGACATGGGCCTGACCGCCGGCTTCTACGGCGCGCCCGACGAGGTCGCCTGGTTCCAGGACAACATCGAGGCCGGCGTCACCTACGCCAACCGCGCGCAGGGCGCGACCACCGGCGCCTGGCCCGGGTACCAGCCCTTCGGCGGCTGGAAGGGCTCGGGCTCATCGGGCAAGGCGATCGCCTCAGCCTATTACCTGCCGCTGTACCTGCGCGAGCAGTCCCGCACCGTGGTGGACTGAGTGCCGAAGTTCCTGGCCCTGCGGGACGCGATCCGGGACCACGTCGCCGACGGCGCCTGCGTCGCGCTCGAGGGCTTCACGCACCTGATCCCGTTCGCGGCGGGCAACGAGATCATCCGCCAGGGCAGGCAGCAGCTGCACCTCGTACGCATGACGCCGGACCTCATCTACGACCAGATGATCGGCGCCGGCTGCGCGCGCCGGCTGACCTTCTCCTGGGGCGGCAACCCCGGCGTGGGTTCCGCGCACCGCATCCGCGACGCGGTCGAGCAGGGCTGGCCGCGGCCGCTCGAGCTCGACGAGCACACGCATGCCGGCATGGCGGCGGCTTACCGCGCGGGCGCGGCGCGCCTGCCCTTCGGGATGCTGCGCGGCTACATCGGCACCGACCTGCCGCAGCACAACGCGCGCATCGGCAGCGTGCGCTGCCCGTACACGGGCGAGGAAATCGCGGCCGTGCCCGCGCTCAACCCGGACGTGGCCATCCTGCACGCCCAGCGCGCGGACCGGCGCGGCAACGTCGCGATCACCGGCATCACCGGCGCCGCGCGCGAGGCGGCGCTCGCCGCGGCGAAGCTCGTCGTCACGGTCGAGGAGGTCGTCGAGGAACTGCCGCCGGCGATGAACGGGATCGTGTTGCCGCATTTCGTGGTCACGGCCATTGCACACTGCCCGGGCGGCGCCTGGCCGTCGTACGCGCAGGGGCATTATGCGCGCGACAACGGCTTCTACCGGCGCTGGGACGCGATCGCGCGCGACCGCGCCCAGTTCACGGCGTGGATCGACCGGCACGTGCGCGGCACGGCGGACCATCATGCGTTTCTGGCGAGCCTGAGGCTGGCGGCATGAACGGCCGGGACGGCGGTCAGGCGCGCTGTGCGGCCGCGATCCCTGCTGGCTCGCGCCGCCGGAACTTACGCGCTCGCTCGCAGGATCGCGGCCGCCGGCGCGCACGGCCACCGTACACGCCCGCGCCTCCAACCGCCGGCGGCGCGCCACGGCTGGCGCGGCCGGCGTGCGCGAGATCCGGCGGAGGGGCCCGTCTGCAAACTCGTAAGTTCCGGCAGAGTTTGCAGGCGGGCCCCTCCGCCGGTTCCCCTGCCTGCCGTTGGCGTCTTGCTGCAGAGGCAAGGCCGTGAGCGCCTGGACCCGCGACGAGATGATGACGATCGCCGCCGCCCGCCTGCTCGCCGACGGCATGGTCTGCTTCGTCGGCATCGGCCTGCCGGGCGCGGCCTGCAACCTCGCGCGCCTGACGCACGCGCCGGGGCTGGTGCTGATCTACGAATCCGGCACGATCGGCACGCGCCCATCCGTGTTGCCGCTTTCCATCGGCGACGGCGAGCTGGCGGAGACCGCGACCTGCGTCGTGCCGCTGCCCGAGATCTTCAGCGATTACCTGCAGGCGGGGCGCATCGACGTCGGCTTCCTCGGCGCCGCGCAGATCGACCGCTTCGGCAACCTGAACAGCACGGTGATCGGCGACTACGCAAAGCCGCGCACGCGGCTGCCCGGCGCCGGCGGCGCCACCGAGATCGCCGCGCATGCGCGGGAGGTCTTCATCGTCATGAAGGCGACGCCGCGGTCGTTCGTGCCCAGGCTCGACTTCCAGACCAGCGGCGGGCATTTCCCTGGCCGCGCCGTGAGCGGCGCGACCGGCAGCGGCCCGGCGGTGGTCGTCACCGACGTCGGCATGCTGCGGCCGCAGGGCCCGCGCAACGAGCTCGCGCTCGCCGCGACCTACCCCGGGATCCCGGCCCAGGAAGCGGTCGCCGCCGTCGGCTGGCCGCTCGCCATCGCATCCACAGTCGAATCCATCGCGCCGCCCGCGGCCGCGGAACTCGAGGCGCTGCGCGCCCTCGAGGCCCGCACCGCGGCGGCTCACCGCGAACCCGTGAGGTTACCCCTATGAGCGCCAGCCCCGGCAAATCGACCAACCCGCACATCAGGACCGAGCTGCCGGGGCCGAAGGCGCGCGCGATGATCGAGCGCGACACGAGAGTCGCATCGCCCTCCTATCCGCGCGACTACCCGTTCGTGATCTCGCACGGGCGCGGCGCCGAGGTCTGGGACGTGGACGGCAACCGCTTCCTCGACTTCGCTGCGGGCATTGCGGTCTGCTCGACCGGCCACGCGCACCCGAAGGTGGTGGCCGCGGTGCAGGAAGCGGCCGCGAAGTTCCTGCACATCTCCAGCGACTACTGGCATGAAGGGATGACCGCGCTCGCGGAACGCCTGTCCGCGCTGGTGCCGCTCGGCGAGCCGGGCATGAGCTTCTTCTGCCAGTCCGGTACGGAGTCGGTCGAGGGCGCGCTCAAGCTCGCGCGCTACGTGACCGGTCGTGGCCGCATCCTCGCCTTCCTCGGCAGCTTCCACGGCCGCACCATGGGCTCGCTGGCGCTCACCTCCAGCAAGTACACGCAGCAGGCCGGCTTCTTCCCGACCATGCCGGGCGTGACACACGTGCCCTACCCCAACAGCTACCGGCCGCTGTTCGCGGGCAGCGACCAGGGCCGGGCGGTGCTCGACTACATCCGCATGCTGTTCGAGCGCAACGTCCCGGCGCAGGAAGTCGCCGCCATCGTCGTGGAGCCGCTGCAGGGCGAGGGCGGCTACCTCGTGCCGCCGGCCGGATTCCTCGCCGGGCTGCGCCGGATCTGCGACGAGCACGGCATCCTGCTGGTGTTCGACGAGGTGCAGTCCGGCGTCGGCCGCACCGGCAAGATGTTCTGCGCCGAACACTCGGGGGTGAAGCCCGACATCATGACCCTCGCGAAGGGACTCGGCTCCGGCATGCCGATCGGCGCCGTGGTCGCGAAGCAGAGCCTCATGAAACAGTGGAAGAAGGGCGCGCACGGCAACACCTTCGGCGGCAACCCGCTGTGCTGCGCGGCCGCAAACGTCACGCTCGACCTGGTGCGCGAGCAGTACGCCGCGAACGCGGCCGGGGTCGGCGCGCACTTCATGAAGCGCCTCGCGGAACTCAAGTCGCAGTATCCCTGCATCGGCGACCTGCGCGGCCTCGGCCTGATGATCGGCGTCGAGCTGATCGAAAAGGACGGTGCGCCTGCCCGCGCGCTGGTGGACCGGCTGCTGCACGCGGCCTGGCGCAACGGCCTCCTGCTGCTTTCCTGCGGCGTCTCCACGCTTCGTTTCATGCCGCCGCTCTGCGTCAGCGAAGCGGAGGTGGACGAGGCGATGGGCTGCCTGCGCCGCGCACTGGACGAAGCGCTCGCGGCGAAGGCATGAGGCGCGCCGCCGGCCTGCTCGCCGGCCTGCTGCTGCCGCTGGCAGCGCCCGCGGACGATGCGCGCTTCACGGTGGACGATTTCGTGCGCATCGCCGACGTCTCTGCTCCGGAGTTCTCGCCGGACGGCGATTGCCTCGTGTACGTCGTGGAGACCGCGAACCTGGAGACCGACGAACCGGTGTCCGACCTCTGGCGCGTGCGCTGGGACGGCAGCGACCGTCGCGCGCTGACCCGCACGCCGGACGCCAGCGAGTGGCAGCCCGCATACAGCCCGGACGGGCGTTACATCGCCTTCCTCTCCGATCGCGGCGGGGAAGATGCGGTCACCCAGGTCTGGCTGCTGCCGGCAGCCGGCGGTGAAGCCGAGGCCGTCACGAAGTTCCCGGGCGGCGTGGTGGACTACGCCTGGTCGCCCGATTCCTCGCGCCTCGCGGTCATCGCAACCGATCCCGAGCGGCCCGAGGGCGAGAAGGCGCCGCCGAAGCCGGCACCGGTCGTCATCGACCGCTTCCAGTTCAAGGAGGATTTCACCGGGCTGCTGACCGGCCGGCGCCAGCACCTCTACGTCGTCGAGCTGCGCTCACGCGAGGCGACGCAGCTCACCTCTGGCGCACATGACGAACACCTGCCGTCCTGGTCGCCCGACGGCCGGCATATCGCCTACGTCACCAAGCGCGGCGACGATCCGGACCGCCATTCCAACTGGGACATCTGGCTGGTGGAACCGCGCGCAGGCGCCGGCGAACGCCAGCTCACGACCTTCGCCGGCGCGGATGCGGGCCCGGACTGGGAATCGCGGCCGGCCTGGAGTCCGGACGGCGGGCAGATCGCCTACATCCGCGGCGGCCTGGACCGCGACATCTATTACGCCACCTGGCAGCTGTACGTCGTCGACGTCGCCACGGGCGCAACCCGCATCGCCGCCGACCTCGACCGCGGCTTCACGCGACCGCGGTTCGCGCCGGACGGCCGCTCCGTGCTCGCCCTCGTCGAGCAGTCGCGCGTGACCCGTCTGTCCCGCATCGAACTCGCCGGCGGGCGGGTCACGGCGCTCACCGCCGGTGCGCGCTTCGACGCGGATTTTGCGGTCGCGGCAAATGGCCGCGTCGCCGTGCTCGGCGGGGACAGTGCACATCCCTACCGGCTGCAGGCGATCGAACGCAAGGGGCTGCGCCCGATCGCGGACCACAACGAGTGGCTGGCCGGGAAGCGTCTCGCGCCGGTCGAACCGATCTCGTTCCCGAGTGCGGACGGCACCGCCATCGACGGATTCCTGGTCCGCCCCGTCGGCCATGAGCCCGGGCGCCGCTACCCGACGATCCTGCGCATCCACGGCGGGCCCGTATACCAGTACAGCCACGAGTTCATGGCGGACTGGCAGGTGTACGCCGCGCAGGGATTCGCCGTGGTGGCCGCGAACCCGCGCGGCAGCTCGGGCCGCGGCTTCGCGTTCGCCCGCGCGATCCGGGCGGACTGGGGCGGCAAGGACGCCGAGGACGTGCTGGCCGCGGTGGATCATGCGGTGAGGCTCGGCGTGGCGGATCCAGAGCGCCTCGCGATCGGCGGGCGCAGCTACGGCGGCATCCTGACGAACGCCGTGATCGCGCGCGACGGACGCTTCAAGGCCGCGGTGTCGGGCGCCGGCGCCTCGAATTTCCTCGGCCTGTACGGCCACGACCAGTACGTGCGCGAGTACGAAGCGGAGCTCGGGCGGCCGTGGGACGACCGCGAGGCCTGGGACCGCGTGTCCTTCCCGTTCCTGAAGGCGGGCGCGATCTCGACGCCGACGCTCTTTTACTGCGGCGAGCGCGACGCCAACGTGCCCTGCCATGGCAGCGAGCAGATGTACCAGGCGCTGCGCTCGCGCGGCGTGCCGACGCTGCTCGTGGTCTACCCGGGTGAGTGGCACCCGATCACGGCGCCCTCGTACCGGCGCGACCGCATGCAGCGGCACCTCGACTGGTATCGGCGCTACCTCGGCGGCGACCAGCGGTTGTAGCGCTTCAGCAGCTCGACCAGCCTGTCGTGCGGCAAGGCGATCGCATAACGCCCGTCCTGGCCCTGCATGTCCTTCGCGGCGACCAGCGCGTTGACGATCGCCTCTTCGGTCGCCTGCACGGTGGCCTCGAACAGCGGGCTGAGCGAGCCGTTGTCGAGGAACTCCGCGGCCGCGTAGGAATCGCTCGCGATCGCCTGCGCGTTGGCGGTGGAGAAGGACACGAAGATGTCGCCCGAACCATTGCCGGCGACCGAGCCCATGCGCGCGAGGCCCATGCCGGCGCGGCGCACGATGCGCTTGAGCTGGTGCGGCAGCAGCGGCGCATCGGTCGCGACCACGATGATGATCGAGCCGGTCTCGTCCCGCTGGTCCTGGTAGGCGCGGTGCTCGCGGATGTTCTCGCCGACCGGCACGCCCGCGATGCGAAGCTGTTCGCGCAGCCCGTAGTTGGCCTGCACCAGGACGCCGACCGTGTGGGTCCGGTC
The DNA here is from genome assembly GCA_019634895.1 of Steroidobacteraceae bacterium. Classification (GTDB taxonomy): domain Bacteria; phylum Pseudomonadota; class Gammaproteobacteria; order Steroidobacterales; family Steroidobacteraceae; genus SCUD01. The sequence goes on from JAHCAM010000007.1 coordinate 66,473, forward strand.
CGCGATCGCCACCTGCCGCGAGGACGTGCCGATGCCGCACTTGAACTCGTGGCAGATCATGCCGGTGCCGCCGCCGACGCTGCCCTCGGCGACCGGGCCGCCCGCGGCGCTCTCCAGCGCAGCGGTTGCGTGCCCGGGATTCACATGGAAGCCGTTGATGTCGTTGAGGTGCCCGTCAAAGGTCTCGGCGACCACGGGCAGCGACCACCAGTAGCCGGTCGTATCCGGGCCGGCCATGCGCACGCGCCAGGCGATCACGGCGTCCCGAACCACCCCGACGCTGTGCGTGTTGGTGATCATCACCGGCCCTTCCAGCTCGCCGGATTCCTCGAGCCAGGTGGTGCCGGTCATCTCGCCGTTGCCGTTCAGCGAGTGCCAGCCGCCGAAGACCGGCGTGGCGAAGCTGTCGCGCCCGCGCGGCAGGATCGCGGTGACGCCAGTGCGCACCTTGCGGCCGTCCGGCAGGTCCGCGACCAGCGTCGTATGCCCGACGGTCACGCCGGCGACGTCGGTGATCGCATTCAGCGGCCCGGGCTGGCCGTCGAAGGGCACGCCGAGGTCGCGCGCGCGCGGCCCCGCCAGGCAGGCGGCTGTCGCAAACGCCATCAATAATGTCAGGATGCTCTTCATGACCGGGAACCCGCTGGTGACCGAAAGTCCGGCGCTCGCGCTGCCGCCCGGGTACTACCTGGGCGCCGACATGCTAGCGCAGGACCGCCGTGCGGTGCTGGCCCGCGGCTGGCAGCTGGTCGCGCACGCGTCCGACCTCGGCGGCGCCGGCGACCACGTCGTCACCACGGTCGCGGACGTGCCGGTGCTCGTGGTGCGCGGCGACGACGGCAGGCTGCGCGCCTTCGCCAACGTCTGCCGCCATCGCGGCGGGCCGCTCGCGCTCGGGAACGGCCGCGGCGCGCGCATGCTGCACTGCCGCTACCACGGCTGGATCTACGGCCTCGACGGCTGCCTGAAGCGCGCGCCGGAGATGCAGGATGCCGCGGGATTCGATGCCCGCGGCATCAGGCTGCCGGCTCTCGCGGTCGAGGAGTGGCTGGGGCTCGTGTTCGTGAACGTCGCCGGCGAGCCCGTGCCGTTCGCCGAGCTGGTCGCGGGCATCGCCGAGCGCATCGCGCCGGCAGACTTCGCGCCGATGCGCCACGTCCACAGCCGCCACTACGACGTCGCCTGCAACTGGAAGCTGTACGTGGAGAACTACGTCGAGGGCTACCACCTGCCGTACGTGCACCCGGGCCTCACCCAGGCGCTGGACTACCGGAGCTACTTCACGGAATCCGCGCGCTGGCATTCGCTGCAGCATTCGCCGGTCGCCGCCGACGGCGCCGCCTACGGCGCAGGCCATGCCTGGTACTGGTACCTCTACCCGAACACGATGCTGAACCTGATGCCTGGCCGGCTGCAGGCCAACCGCGTGCTGCCGCTCGCGCCCGACCGCTGCCGGGTCGAATTCCACTACTATTACCTGCCCGACCGGGAAGCGCAGGCGCGGATCGCGGCCGATCTCGCCTTCACCGACCGGGTGCAGCAGGAGGACGGCGCCATCTGCGAGCAGGTTCAGCGCGGACTCGCGTCGGGCTTCTATGAGCCGGGCCGGCTGTGCCCGCGGCACGAGCAGGCGGTCGCCCACTTTCACCGCCTGCTGCTGGCCGATTACGCGCGTGAACCGGAGGTGCATGCATGAGATTCCGCCGCGGGCTGTTCGCCCTGGTCCTGGCCGCCTGTACGGCGACCGCGGCCGCCCAACCGGTCGTGGTGCGCGCCGGGCGCGTGCTCGACGTCGAGCACGGCCGCTATCTGCTGGACCAGGCGATCCGCATCGACGACGGCCGCATCGTCTCGGTCACGCCCTGGGGCGCGGGTGCGCGCGGCGGCGCGCAGTTCATCGACTGGTCGCGCTACACGGTGCTGCCCGGCCTCATCGACCTGCACACGCACCTGGTGGGCGACGTCAGCTCGGCCGACGTCGCGGCGCCGCTGTCGAGTTCCGCGGCGCGCGATGCGCTGATCGGTGCCGCGCATGCGCGCGCCACGCTGGCGGCCGGTTTCACCACCGTGCGCGACGTCGGCACCTATCGCGCGCAGGTGGACGTCGCGCTCAGGAACGCCATCAATTCCGGCCTGGTCGAGGGGCCGCGGATGTTCGTCGCCGGCGCCTACGTGACGGTCACCGACGGCGGCGGCGAGGTCACCGGCCTGCCTGAAGGCACGGTCGTGCCGGAGGAAATGCGCCGCGGCGTCGCCGACGACGAGGCCGCCGTCCGCCTGCGCGTGCGCGAGCTGCTGGCGAACGGCGCCGACTTCATCAAGATCATCGCCACCGGCGCCGTGTTCACCTCCGGCACCACGCCCTCCGCTCCCGAGTACAGCGAGCAGGAGATCCGCGCCGCCGTCGAGGAGGCCGCCAAGGCGGGCACCTACGTGGTCGCGCACGCGCACGGCGCGGAAGGCATCAAGAACGCGGTGCGCGCCGGCGTGCGTTCCATCGAGCACGGCTCCTACCTCGACGACGAGGGCATCGCACTGATGAAGAAGCACGGCACCTGGCTGGTCGCCGACGTCTACAACGGCGACTACACCGAGGAGGTCGGGCACCGCGACGGCTGGTCGGAGGAGATCCTGCGCAAGAACCGCGAGACCACCGACATCCAGCGGGAAGGATTCCGCAAGGCCGTCAAGGCGGGGGTGCGCATCGGCTACGGCACCGACGCCGGCATCTTCCCGCACGGCGCCAATGCGCGGCAGTTCGCGTACATGGTGCGCTTCGGCATGACGCCGATCCAGGCGATACGCGCCGCCACCGTCGACGCCGCCGCGTCGCTCGGCCGCGCACAGGAACTCGGCACGATCGCGCCAGGGCACTTCGCCGACCTCATCGCCGTCGACTGCGATCCGCTCGCCGGCATCGCCTGCCTGGAGCACGTCTCCGCCGTCATCAAGGACGGCCACCTGTTCGATCCCGGGGACTGAACGATGGAAACGCGCCAGCTCGGCATCTGGATGTGCACCGCCCTGGTGGTCGGCAACACGATCGGCATGGGCATCTTCATGCAGCCGGCGGCGCTCGCGCCCTTCGGCCTCAACGCGCTCACCGGCTGGGTCGCGGTGATCGTCGGCTGCAGCAGCCTCGCGCTGGTGTTCGCTGCGCTCGCGCGCCGGATGCCGCAGGCGGACGGCCCATTCGACTACGTGCGCAGCACGCTCGGCGGGCCGGTGGCCTTTGCCGCGATCTGGAGTTACTGGGTCTCCACGCTGGTCACGCTGCCGACCCTGGCAGTCGCGGTGGTCGGGTATTTCATCTCCGCCTTTCCCGCTTCGCAGTCGATTCCGCCCGCGGTGCTGACGGTGGCATTCATGTGGCTGTTCGTCGGCGTCAACCTGCTCGGCGTCAGGAGCGGCGGGCGCGTGCAGGTGATCACTTCCGTGCTGAAGCTCGTTCCGCTGCTGCTGGTCCTCGTAGTCGGCGCCGCGGCGATCCTCGCCGAGCCCGCCGCCTACGTCGTCAACCTTCCCACGACGCCGGCGGTCGGGCTGCCGGCCTCGATGGCCGCGGCATCCATCGCCCTCTATGCCATGCTCGGCTTCGAGTCGGCGACCGTCGCCTCGGCCCGCGCGCGGGATCCGGAGCGGACGATCCCGCGCGCGACGCTGATCGGCACGCTGGTGGTCGCGCTGGTCTACGTGGCCGCAGTCGCGATCGGCATGCTGGTCGTGCCGCAGGCGACGCTGGCGGCTTCGGACGCGCCGTTCGTGACGATTCTCGACAGCCTGCTGGGCGCCGGCTACGGGCGCTGGCTGGCGTTGTTCGTGGTCATCAGCGGCCTGGGCTGCCTGAACGGCTGGACGCTGGTCGTCGCCGAGCTCGCGCGCACGCTCGCGATCAAGAAGCTCATGCCGGAGGCCATGGGCCGCGTCAACCGCTTCGGCGTGCCTTGGGTCGGCCTGCTCGTCATCGGCGTGCTCGCGACCTTCATCGGCCTCATGACCTACAGCGATTCGCTGGTCGCGGGCTTTACCCTGCTGTCGGTCATCGTGACCGCCGCGAACCTGCCGCTCTACGCCTGCTGTGCGATCGCGATGTTCCTGCTGTGGAAGCGCAGGCCGGGACTCGCGCCGCCGGCACTGTGGCTCGCCGGCGCGGGCGGGCTGGCGTTCACCGCATTCGCATTCTTCGGCGTGGGCCTGGAGTCGTTCCTGTGGGCCTTCGCGCTGTGCTTCGCGGGCCTGCCGGTCTATTTCTGGATGCGGCGGCGCCATCCCGACGCCGCGGCGGTCGCCACGCCCAAGATGTGAACGCGCCCGCGAACCAGGATCCCGTCGGAACGCTGGCGACCGCGCTCGCGCACGCCGAGCGCCTGCTCGCCTCCTCGCCCGTGCTCGCCGCCGAACAGGCCGAGGAGATCCTGAAGGCCGTGCCGCAGCATCCGTCGGCGCTGCTGATCCTCGCCGCCGCGAAGCGCAGGCAGGGCGATGCCGCAGGAGCGCTCGAACTGCTGGAACCGATCGCGGCTGCGCACGGCAGCCACGCGATCGTGCACTACGAACGCGGCCTGGCGCTCGGCGCGCTGCGCCGCGGCGAGGAAGCGGCGGCGGCGCTGCGGCGCGCGGTGGAACTCAAGCCCGACCTCGGCGACGCCTGGCGGGCGCTCGCCGATCACCTGCACGCGATCGGCGACACCGAGGGCGCGGACGAGGCATACGCGAAGCACCTGCGGTTCTCGATCCGCGACCCGCGGCTGCTGGAGGCGGGAGCGGCACTGACGGAGAACCGCATCGCGGTCGCCGAGAACCTGTTGCGCGCGCACCTGAAGCAGTACCCGACCGACATCGCGGCGATCCGCATGCTGGCGGAGGTCGCGGCGCGCCTCGGCCGCCATGGCGATGCCGAGTCGCTGCTGACGCGCTGCCTGGAGCTCGCGCCCTCGTTCACCGCGGCGCGCCACAACCTCGCCTCGATCCTGCACCGCCAGGGCAAGGCGACGCAGGCGCTGGTGCACGCCGAGCAGGTGCTGGCGCAGGACCCGTCGAATCCGGGCTACCGCAACATGAAAGCCGCGATCCTCGGCCAGATCGGCGAGTACGACCAGGCGATCGGCATCTACCGCGAGGTGCTCGGCGAATACCCGGGACAGCCCAAGGCCTGGATGAGCTACGGCCATGCGCTCAAGTCCGCGGGCCAGAGCGAGGAATCGATCGCCGCCTACCGGCGCTCGGCCGAGCTCGAACCGAAGTTCGGCGAGGCCTGGTGGAGCCTCGCCAACCTCAAGACCTTCCGCTTCGAAGCCGCCGACCTCGCGACCATGCGGGCCCAGCTCGAACGCAGCGACCTGAGCGATGCCGACCGTTTCCACTTCCACTTCGCGATCGGCAAGGCGCTGGAGGACGCGGGCGACTGGGACGGCTCGTTCCGGCACTACGCGGAGGGCAATCGCATCCGCAAGAGCCTGATCCGCTATGACGCGGACGAGAACACGGCTTCGGTCAGGCGCTCCAAGGCCTTGTTTACGAAAGAGTTTCTGGAGGAGCGCCGCGGCTTCGGCGACCCGCGCCCGGACCCCATCTTCATCGTCGGCCTGCCGCGCTCGGGCTCCACCCTGCTCGAACAGATCCTGTCCTCGCACAGCCAGGTCGAGGGGACCATGGAGCTGCCGGACGTCATCGGCATCGCGCGCGAACTGGGCGGGCGCCGCAGCAAGTCGCAGGAATCGAAGTATCCCGAAGTGCTCGCCACCATGGGCGCCGCGGAACTGGCGGCGCTGGGCGCACGCTACCTCGAGCAGACCCGCGTGCAGCGCAAGACCGCAGCGCCGTTCTTCATCGACAAGATGCCGAACAACTTCGCGCACCTCGGGCTGATCCACCTGATGCTGCCGAACGCGAGGATCGTGGACGCGCGCCGCCATCCGCTCGCCTGCTGCTTCTCGGCGTTCAAGCAGCATTTCGCGCGCGGCCAGCATTTCACCTTCGGCCTCGAGGACATCGGCCGCTACTACCGCGACTACGTCGAACTGATGGCCCACTTCGACCGGGTCCTGCCCGGGCGCGTGCATCGCATCCTTTACGAGCGCCTGGTGGACGACACCGAGGGCGAGGTCCGCCGCCTGCTCGACTATTGCGGCCTGCCGTTTGAGGAAGGCTGCCTGCGCTTCTACGAGAACGAGCGTGCGGTGCGCACCGCGAGCTCCGAGCAGGTGCGCCAGCCCATTTACCGGGGGGGCGTGGATCACTGGCGGCACTTCGAACCCTGGCTCGGCCCGTTGAAGGAAGCGCTCGGACCGGTTCTCGACGCCTGGCCGGATGCACCGGAGTTTTGACGGCACGCGGTCAAGGCGTAAACTCAACCAACCTCGACGCGGAGACTCCCACATGCAACGGTCCAAGAAGCGCAAACAGAAGCTTTCGCAGTCGGTTGTGGTCCGGGCACCACTCGCCTCGGCCATCCTGATGGCGCTGTCGCCGGCACAGGCGCAGGAACCCTCCGTTCTGGGCGAGGTGTACGTCACCGCGCAGAAGCGCGGCGAGGAAAGCATCCAGGACGTGCCGATGAGCATCCAGGCCCTCGGCACCGCGAAGCTCGAAGAGCTCAACATCACCAAGTTCGACGACTACGTGAAGTTCCTGCCCTCGGTCTCCTACCAGACCTTCGGCCCCGGTTTCGCGCTGGTGTACATGCGCGGCGTGGCCAGCGGCGGCGACGGCAACCATTCCGGCCCGCTGCCCTCGGTCGGCGTGTACCTCGACGAGCAGCCGATCACGACCATCACCGGCGCGCTCGACCTGCACCTCTACGACATCGCGCGCGTCGAGGCGCTCGCGGGCCCGCAGGGCACGCTGTACGGCGCGTCGTCGCAGGCCGGCACGATCCGCATCATCACCAACAAGCCGGACCCGTCCGGCTTCTCGGCCAGCTACGGCATCGAGGGCAACACCGTGTCGAAGGGCGACATGGGCTACCTCGGCGAGGGCCACGTCAACGTCCCGATCGGCGACAACGCCGCCATCCGCCTGGTCGGCTGGGCGCGGCACGACGCCGGTTACATCGACAATATCGCCTTCCAGCGCACCTGGCCGGGCTGCGCCACTGCCGCGCCGGTCGCCGACTGCACGACGGACAGCACGCCGCTGGCGAAGAAGGACTTCAACGAGGTGGACACCTACGGCGCGCGCGCCGCGCTGCGGGTGGACCTCAACGACACCTGGACCGTCACGCCCTCGATCATGGGGCAGGACATGAAGGCGGACGGCGTGTTCGGCTACGACGCGACGCTCGGCAAGCTGCGGACCGCGCACGTTTACCCCGACAAGTCGAAGGACAAGTGGTGGCAGGCGGCGCTGACCGTCGAGGGCAAGATCGGCAACCTCGACGTCGTCTACGCGGGCGCCTACCTCGACCGCCAGATCGATTCCGAACTCGACTATTCCGACTACTCGTACTTCTACGACTACTTCGGCTACTACTCGCTCTACATCACCGACGCCGACGGCAACCCGACCATCGGCCAGTACATCTGGGGCCGGGACGGCTTCAAGAAGATGAGCCACGAGCTGCGCATCTCGACGCCGGCGGACCGGCGCGTGCGCGGCGTCATGGGACTGTTCTGGCAGGAACAGACGCACGACATCACGCAGCGCTACCTGGTGGACAACCTCAACCCGGACTACTGGGTCACCGGCTGGGACGACACCATCTGGCTGACGCAGCAGGAGCGCATGGACCGCGACGAGGCCCTGTTCGGCGAGATCTCCTTCGACCTCACCGACAGGCTGACGGCGACCGGCGGGCTGCGCTACTACCGCTTCGACAACACGCTGGAAGGGTTCTTCGGCTACGGCGACTGGGGCTGGTCGGGCACCGGCGAGGCGGTCTGCAACGACGAGGGCCTGACCGAGCCCTACCGCGGCGCGCCCTGCAAGTACATGGACAAGCGCACCAAGGACGACGACTACATCGGCAAGCTCAACCTGACCTACAAGTTCAGCGACGACGCGCTCGTGTACGCGACCTGGTCAGAGGGCTTCCGGCCGGGCGGCATCAACCGCCGCGGCACGCTGCCGCCGTATTCCGCGGACTTCCTGACCAACTACGAGCTCGGCTGGAAGACGACCTGGGCAGACGGGCGCGTGCGCTTCAACGGCGCCGTGTTCCACGAGGAGTGGGACGGCTTCCAGTTCGCGCTGCTGGGCCTCAACGGCCTGACCGAGATCAAGAACGCGGCCGAGGCGCGCATCCAGGGCGCCGAACTGGACCTCACCTGGGCGGCAACCGACACGTTCCAGCTGTCGGGCGGCGTGGCGCTGATCGACTCGGAGCTGACCGCGAACTACTGCGGCTTCGTCGACGCCAACGGCAATCCGGAAACGAACTGCCCGGATCCGGAGGCGGCCAAGGGCACGCAGCTGCCGGTGACGCCGAAGTTCAAGGCCAACCTGACGCTGCGGCAGGGGTTCCAGCTCGGGTCCTTCGACTCGTACTGGCGCGCCTCGCTGGTCCACAAGGGCAAGAGCCGCGCCGACCTGCGCGAGCTCGAGAACTCGATCATGGGCGACCAGCCGGGCTACGAGATCCTCGACCTGTCGGCGGGATTCTCGAGGAACGACTACACGGTGGAGCTGTTCGTGAACAACGCCACGGACGAGCGCACCATCCTGTACCGCTACGCGCAATGCGCAGAGGCGGTCTGCGGCACGCAGCCGTACGTCGTCACGACCACCCCGCGCACCATCGGCGTGAAGTTCACGCAGCGCTTCGGCAGCAAGTAGGCGGCCGTCCTCCGGGCCCCGGCACCTGGCGGTGCCGGGGCCTCTTGCTGCCCGGCTCCGCCGGGAATCCCCTCAGGGCTCGCGCCAGCCCCCGCCGGCCTCCGCCAGCAGCGCGGCGTAGAGCTCGATGCCGCGGCGGAACTCCTTCATGCGCAGGTTCTCGTTGGGCGCGTGCTGGCTGTTGTCGGCGTTGACGATCGGCGCGATCACGAAGGGCGCGCCCAGCACCTCGCCGATGGCGGAGATCGGCAGGCTGCCGCCCATCAGCGGCGCGACGCGCACCGCGCCGCCGGTCGCCTCGCGCAGCACCTCGATCACGCGCGCGACCGCGGGATGCTCCGGGCTCGCGACCGCAGCCGGATAGCCGTCCTGGCCCCACTCGAAGCGCGCGAGCCTGGCGTGCTTTCTGCGTTCTTCCGGCGCCGGCGGGCGATCGAGCAGGACGTAGCCCTGCGCCCGCACGTGGGCTTCGACCGACGCGCGCGCGTTGGCGAGCGTCATGCCGGGCGTGAGTCGCAGGTCGAAGCCGGCGCTGGCCTCCGGATCGATGGCGTTTCGCTGCGCGCCCGTGCCGCCGTATGCGAGCTGCGTGACGTTCAGCGCGGGACGCAGGATGGACTCGCCATAGTCGAGGCCGCTTTCGCTTGCGCCGATGCCGGCGTTGGCAAGCATCCCCTCCGTGTCGAAGGCCTCGCGTGCCAGCACGAGCTGTGTTTCGGTCGGCGCGGGCGCCCCGAGTCCCGCAATCGTGATGCGTCCGTCGGGAGCGCGCATCGACGCGATGAGTTCTGCGACGCGGGCCGCCGGGTTGGGCGCCACGTTGCCGTAGTGGCCGGAATGCAGGCTGGTCACCGGGCCGTAGACGGTCAGCCGGAAGGTGGTGATGCCGCGTACCCCGAGCGCGAGCCGCGGCAGGCCGCGCGGGTCGATCGGCCCGTCGCCGAAGATCCAGAGGTCTGAGGCCAGCAGTTCCTTGTTGGCCGCAAGCGTGCGCGCGAGGTTCGGCGATCCGGCCTCTTCTTCGCCCTCCAGGAAGAACTTCAGATTCGCGGAGAGTGGAATGCCGGCGGCGCGCAAAGCATCGACCGCCGCCAGCATGGCGACGATCGGTCCCTTGTCGTCGCTCACGGCGCGCGCGTAGATGCGGTATTGGTCGGGCAGCGGATATTTCGCGTCTGCCCAGGCGATGACCGGTGCGCCATCCTCGTGCCGGCCGGCGCGCAGCGTCGGCTCGAAGGCGGGCGTCACCCAGCGCTCCGGAGGGCCGACCGGCTGGCCGTCGAAATGCGCGTAGAAGAGCAGCGTCTTGGTAGCGCCGGGCGTCTTCAGGTCGCCGAACACGGAAACCGGCGCGCCGGGCGTCTCGAGGATCCGCGCCTCGATGCCCCGCTGCTCCAGCATTGCGACCAGCGCCTCGGCATTCCTGCGGATGTCGTCGTGGTCGTCGGCGACGTTCGGCAACGCCACGAGTTCGCGCAGTTCACGCACGATCGCCGCTTCGTGCGCGGCCACGTGCGCACGGGCGGCGGCCATGGCCCGCTGCGCATCGGGCGGCGCCGCGCCCGCGGCGCTCGTCATGAGGGCGGCTGCAAGGAGGAAATGCCGTGCCCTGTTCATGTCGCAACTCCTGATCTTGTCGTCACTTGCCGATGCAGAAGCCCGCGAAGATCGCGCCCAGCAGCTCGTCGCTGGTGACCTCGCCCGTGATCTCCCCGAGCGCGCGATGCGCCTGACGCAGGTCTTCCGCCACCAGCTCGGGGGCGGCCCGTTGTGCGAGGCGGGCCTGCGCGGCCCCGAACAGGCTCTTCGCCCGCGCCAGTGCGTCCAGGTGCCGGCGGCGCGCCGAGTATGCGCCCGCCGCGGCATCGCGGTAGCCGGCGGCCGCCTTCAGCCTGCCGCGCAGTTCATCCATCCCGGCGCCGGTCAGGGCGGAAATCGCAATGCCGGCAGCGTCGGCGGGCATGGGCGCGAGATCGGTCTTGTTCCAGACGACGAGCGCCGGCGGATTCCCCGGCAGCGACCCGAGCTCGCCGGGCGCCGCGCCGGCGGCCGCGTCCACGACGTAGAGCAGCAGGTCCGCGCGCGCCATCTCCGCGCGCGCGCGGCGCATGCCCTCGGCCTCGATCGCGTCCGGCGACTCGCGCAGGCCCGCGGTATCGGCGACGTGCAGCGGCAGCCCGTCGATCGAGATCCGCTCGCGCAGCACGTCGCGCGTCGTGCCGGGGGTGTCGGTGACGATCGCCGCATCGTGGCCGGCCAGGGCGTTCAGCAGGCTCGACTTTCCCGCGTTCGGGCGCCCGGCGATCACGACCGCCAGGCCCTCCGTCAGCGCGCGGCCGGTGGCGGCGGCCGCGCCGATGCGCTCGAACCGCGCCGCGATGTCGGACAGGCGCGCGGCGACCTCGGGGTTCTGCTGGAACTCCGCGTCCTCGTCCGGAAAGTCGATGGCGGCCTCGACCCAGGTCCGCAGTTCCAGGACCCGCGCGGCCAGCGCCTCGATTTCGCGCGAGAACTCGCCGGCCAGCGAGCGCGCGGCGGCGCGCGCGGCCTCGGTCGACCCGGCGTCGATCAGGTCCGCAATCGACTCGGCCTGCGCGAGGTCGAGCCGGCCGTTGAGGAAGGCGCGCTCGCTGAACTCGCCGGGACGCGCCGGGCGCGCGCCGAGCGCGAGCACGCGGGCGATGAGCAGGTCCATCACCACCGGACCGCCGTGGCCGTGCAGCTCGAGCACGTCCTCGCCCGTGAACGAGCGCGGCCTCGGGAACCAGAGCGCGATGCCGGAATCGATCGCCGCCCCGTCGGCCGCGGCAAACGACACGAGCGCCGCCTGTCGCGCGCACGGCAGCTTGCCGAGCATCGCCTTCGCGATCGCGCGCACGCCGGGCCCCGAGACGCGCACGATGCCGATGCCGCCGCGTCCCGGCGGCGTCGCGGCCGCGACGATGGTGTCCCCCGCGGCCGTCATCCGCCGCTTGCAGCCGACAGGACTGCGAGGCCGTACAGGCCCGGCTGCGGATGCTGGACCACGAAGCCGGGAATGCCGCGCAGCCAGTCGGAATGCGGCGGCTTGTCCTCGAACGCGGCGCGAAACGCCGCGACGTCGAAGCGCGAGCCCCAGGACGGGACGATGCCGCCGGCGAGGTAAACGCCGCCGCGCGCTGCCGCCGTCAGCGCCAGGTTGCCGGCGACGCGCCCCAGCCAGCGCGTGAACAACGCGACCGACCGCGCCGCCGCGGCGTCGCCGCGCCATGCCGCATCAGCGATCTCCGGCGCCTTCAGGCTTGCGCCCGGCGCAAACAACGCGTGCAGGCGCTCGAGGCCGGGACCGCTCACCGCGGCCTCGATCGATACCCGCCCGAGTCGCGCCCGCAGTTTCTCCCAGGCCTCCAGCTCCTCGTCGTCCACCGGCGCGAGGTCCGCGTGCCCACCGTCGCCTGGAATCACGGTCCAGCCGTCACCCGCGGGCGCGAACACGGCGATGCCGAGCCCGGTGCCTGGCCCGACAACCAGGCGCGGGCTGTCGGGCCGCGCGACGCCCGCTCCGCAGGCCGCAAACGCCGCGGCAGGCAGGTGTGGAATCGCATGCGCGACCGCCGCGAAGTCGTTGACCAGCAGCGCGCGCGTGACCCCCGCGGCGCCGGCAAGCTCGGCCGGATCCAGCACGACGTCCGCATTGGCGAGACGGATGCCGCCGTCCGCCATCACCGGCCCGGCGCCGCAGAGCGCGGCCCCGGCGAGCGCCGGACGGCCCGCCGACTCCAGGTATCGCGACAGCATCGCGGCCACGCCCGGCGCCGTCGGCAGCTGCTCGAGCCGCGTGAAGCGCCAGTCGTTGCCGTGCGGCTCAGCCAGCGCGAAGCGCGTGTTGGTGCCGCCGACGTCGCCGACCACGATCACCGGCGCCGTCCGCTGCCGGTCGGGGCGTCGGCCAACGCCGTGATGAACTCGTTGCGCCAGCGGCGCACGTCGTATTCGACCAGCCCGCGCATCAGGCGCTCGTGCCGGCGGCGGCGCTCCGCCAGCGGCATCTGCCGCGCGTGGTGCAGCGCGCGCGCCGTTTCCTCGCCGTCGAAAGGATTGACGATCAGCGCATCCGTCATCTGCCGGGCCGCGCCCGCGAAACGCGACAGCACCAGCACGCCGGGGTCCTCCGCGTCCTGCGCGGCGACGTACTCCTTGGCGACCAGGTTCATGCCGTCGCGGACCGGGGTCACCAGCGCGATGCGGCTGGCGCGGAACAGCCCCGCCAGCGTCCGGCGCGGCAGCGCGCGGTTCAGGTAGTGCACGGGCGTCCAGTCGAAGCGCGAGAAACGGCCGTTGATCTGCGCCTTTGCCGCCTCCACTTCGTGGCGGAACTCGCGGTAGGACTTCAGCTGCCCGCGGCTCACCGGCGCGACCTGCAGGTAGATCACGTGCCCGTGCGACTCCGGATGCTGCTCCAGGTAGCGCTCGTATGCCGCCATGCGGCGCAGCAGCCCCTTGCTGTAGTCGAGCCGGTCCACGCCGATGATCTGGTCGCGACCGGCGAGGGCCGCGCGCATGCGCGCGAAGTCCTGCTCGCCCGGCCGCGTGAACGCGAAGCGGTGGACCTGCTCGACGTCGATGCCGATCGGGAAGGCGCCGGCGCGCACCTCGCGGCCGAACGCGCCGACGGTCGCGCCGCGCACGCTGCCGCGCGCGGCCCGCCGGACGTGGTCCTGGAAGCGGTTGAGATCTTCGTCGGTCTGGAAGCCCAGCAGGTCGTAGTCGAACAGCGCGCGCACCAGCGGCTCGTGGTGCGGCAGCGTGGACAGGATCTCGGTCGGCGGGAACGGCGTGTGCAGGAAGAAGCCGATGCGCTGGCGCGCGCCCAGGCGGCGCAGCTCCGAGGCCAGCGGGATCAGGTGGAAGTCGTGAACCCAGACCAGGTCCGTCGGCCTCAACAGGCGCACGAGCGTTGCGGCGAAGCGGCGGTTCACGTGGCGGTATGCGTCAGAATCGGCGTGGTGATACTGCGTCAGGTCGATGCGGAAGTGGAGCAGCGGCCACAGGCAGCCGTTCGAGAAGTTGTTGTAGTAGCGCTCGAAGTCCTGCTGCGGCAGGTCGAGCGTCGCGACCGTCATGCCGTCCGCATGCTCGCGGTGCAGCCTCGCCCTGCCCGCAGCGACGGTCCGGCCGCTCCAGCCGAACCACAACCCGCCGCTCTCGCGCAGCGCGTCCACGATGCCGACGGCCAGGCCGCCGGCCGCGGCGACGCCGCGCAACGGGCCCACGCGGTTGGAGACGGCGACCAGGCGGCGCGCGGGCTTCACACCACCTCCTCCCAGCCGCCCGAGAGACGCATGGCCGCGTTGATGATGCCGACCAGCGAGTAGGTCTGCGGGTAGTTGCCCCAGAGTTCGTGCGTGGCGGTGTCGATGTCCTCGGACAGCAGGCCGAGGCCGTTGCGGCAGGAGAGCATGTGCTCGAACAGTTCGCGCGCCTCCTGTTCTCGCCCGAGCCGCGCCAGGGCGTCGATGTACCAGAAGGTGCAGATGTTGAAAGCGGTGGTCGGTTCGCCGAAGTCGTCCGCCGCCGCGTAGCGGAACAGGTGCCGGCTGCGCCGCAGCCGCCGCTCGATCTCCTTCACGGTCCCGGCGAAGCGCGGATCTCCCGGCGGCAGGAAGCCCACCTCCGCCATCAGCAGCAGCCCCGCCTCCACGTCGCTGCCGCCGAAACTGTCGACGAACGTGCCGCGCCCCGCGTCCCAGGCCCGCCGCTCGATGTCGGCGCGGATCGCCGCCGCCCGTCCCGCCCACAGGCCCGCGCGGTCCGCGCGGCCGAGCTGTCCGGCGATGCGCGACAACCGGTCGCAGGCGGCCCAGCACATCAGCGCGGAGGACGTGTGCACGCGCTCGCGCGTGCGCAGCTCCCACATGCTCGCATCCGGCGTCGCATACACCTTGAACGCCTGGTCGCCGACCCGTTCCAGCCGCTCGAAATCCTGGCCGGTCGCGGGACGCAGCAGGCGCCGGTCGAAGAAGGCCTGCGCGGCCGCCAGCACCACATTGCCGTAGACGTCGTGCTGCAGGTGGCCGTAGGCCTGGTTGCCGATGCGCACCGGGCCCATGCCACGATAACCGGCGAGTGCCGGCACCTCGACCTCCTCGAGCCGCCGTTCCAGCGCGATGCCGTACACCGGCTGCAGGTGGCCGTCCTCTGCGCTGCCGACGACGTTGGCGATGTAGCGCAGGTAGTGCTCCATCGTCTCGACCTCGGCCAGCGAATTGAGCGCCCGCACCACGAAGAACGCGTCCCGCAGCCAGCAGTAGCGGTAGTCCCAGTTGCGGCCCGAGGCCGGCGCCTCCGGGATGCTGGTCGTCATCGCGGCGACGATGGCGCCGGTTTCCTCGAAGGTGCACAGCTTCAGCGTGATCGCTGCGCGAATGACGGCATCCTGCCACTCGCGCGGCAGCGCCAGCCGCCGCGCCCACTGGCGCCAGTACCCGTCGGTTTCCTCGAACAGTTCGCGCGCGGTCTGCTCGACGCTCTCGCGCAGGGTCTCGTCCGCGCCGAGCAGGAAGCTGGCCTGGCCCTCGAGCAGGAACGGCGTCTCCGCCAGCACGTAGCTCACCGGCGCGTCGGTCGTGAGGCGCAGCGTCCGCTCCGGCCCGACGTAGCGCGCGTGGTTGCTGCCGTGCGTGATGTCGGGTCGCTGCGTCCCGTAGCCGAAAGCCGGGCGCAGGCGCACGCGGATGCGCGGCGTG
Organism: Steroidobacteraceae bacterium; assembly: GCA_019634895.1. GTDB lineage: Bacteria > Pseudomonadota > Gammaproteobacteria > Steroidobacterales > Steroidobacteraceae > SCUD01. Next base: position 81,970 of record JAHCAM010000007.1, read on the forward strand.
CCGGCGAGCGAACGCACCCGGCGCACGATCATCTGCGGGCGGAACATGCGGCCGCGCACCTCGAAGCGCGGGCAGAAATCGAGGATCTCGATCGCTGCCGACGGCGCGAACAGGCGTGTGGCGAGGATCGCCGTGTTGCCGCAGTACGCCTGCTCGCAGCGCTCCATGCCCTCGAGCTCGATGGTCCAGTGGCCGGCCGAATCGGCGCCGCCGTTGCCGTTGACCAGCGCGTGGAAGACCGGGTCGCCGTCGAGGCGCGGCAGGCAGCTCCAGACGATGGCGCCGGAGCGGTCGATCAGCGCCGAGATGACGCAATTGCCGATCACGCCGAGTTCGAGGCTGCGCCCCTCGTTCACCGCGCGCCCTCCCGGCCAAGGGCCGCGAGACTGTCGTGCAGCCACTCGTGCACGGCCCCGACTTCGGCGATCCGGTAGCGGGCCGCGGTCGGTCCGGGCCCGACCTTCACGCCGAAGCCGCCCATGCCCGCGGCCGCGCGGAAGCCGTCTTCGTCGGTGGCGTCGTCGCCGACGAACACCGGGTTGCGGCCGGCGAATGGCGGGAGCCGCGCCAGCGCCGCAAGCGCAGCTCCCTTGTCGGCGCCGCGCGGCCGCGCCTCGATGACGCGGCTGCCCTCGGTGACGTCGAAGCGCCCGGCGGGCGCCAGCTCATGCATCGCCGCGCGGCACTGCCGTTCGCATTCGGGTGCCTGCCGGTAGTGCAGCGCAACGGCTGCGCCCTTGTCCTCCACGTAGATCCGCGGGTCGCCGGCGAAGCGCTGCCGCAGCGCCTGCGCAAGCGGGCCCGCGCCGGCCGGGTCGGCGTGCAGTTGCGCCGCGGCATCGCCGCTCGCGCGGATCTCCGCGCCGTGCAGCCCGGAGCCCGCCAGGCGCGCGGGCGCAATCATCGCGTCCACCGCCGCCAGGCGGCGACCCGTCACCACGGCCACGGCGCCCGCGAGCCGCTCGCGCAGGGCCAGCAGCAGTTGCGGCAGCGGCTCGCTGACCAGGACCTCGTCCGGGTGCAGCGCGATGTCGGCCAGCGTACCGTCGAAATCCAGGTACAGCGCGGCCGTCGATCGCAGTGGCGGCGGCGCGTCGTTTGCCTGATCCATGGGCTGCGGGAATTGTACGCGCCCGGGGCCTGCTGGCGCGCCCCGGTCACTCGTGCCGCAGCGCCTCGATCGGGTCGAGGCGCGCGGCGCGCTGCGCGGGCCACAGCCCGAACAGCAGCCCCACGCCGGCGCTGAACCCGAAGGCGAGCGCGAGCGACTCCCAGCTCACGAACGTCTGCCAGCCGGCGAGGCGCGCGAGCAGGCGCGCGGCGCCGGCCCCGAGCAGCATGCCGATGATGCCGCCGAGCAGGCACAGCAGCACCGACTCCACCAGGAACTGCCGCAGGATGTTGCCGCGCGTCGCGCCCAGCGCCTTGCGGATGCCGATCTCGCGGGTGCGCTCGGTCACCGTCACCAGCATGATGTTCATGATGCCGATGCCGCCGACCACCAGGCTCACGCTGGCGATGCCGGCCAGCAGGAAGCCGAGGATCTCGGTGGTCTGCTGCTGGGCGGCCAGGAACTGCCGCCGGTCGAGCAGCGCGAAGTCGTTGTCGCGCCCCGGCAGCAGGCCGTGCTCGCGCCGCAGCACGCGCTCGATGTCCACCATCGCCTGCGTGAGTTCGCTGCCCGGCGCCACCTGCACCGAGATGTTCTGCACCTGCTCCTGCCCGGTCAGGCGGAACTGCGAAGTCGCCAGCGGGATGTAGACCATGCTGTCGGGATTCATGAACCCGATCGCGCCCTTGCGGCGGTGGACCCCGACCACCTCGAACGCGATGTTCTTGATGACCAGGCTTTGGCCAATCAGCGATTCCGCCGGCACGCCGAGCATCTCGGGAATCTCGCCACCGAGCACCGCGACCCGGCGGCGCGCGGCATCGTCCGCCGCCGTGAACATGCGCCCGTGCTCGAGGCGGAATCCGTTCACCTCCGCATGGTTCGGCCGCGTGCCGATCACCTGCACGTTGAGGTTGCGCGCGCCGTAGCGGACCTGCTGGCGGCCGGTCTGCTCGGGCACCACGGCGGAGACGTGGCGGGCGTCGCGCGCCAGCGCTTCCGCGTCCCGGACCGTCAGCGTCTGCTGGTCGCGCGCCACGCCCTGCATCCAGCGCATGCCGGTGGTCACGGTCAGCACGTCGGCGCCGAGCGCGGCCAGCTGCTCGTCCACCGCGCGCTGCGCGCCGCGGCCCAGCGCCAGCATCGCGATCACGGCCGCGACGCCGATGATGACGCCCAGCATGGTCAGCGCGGCACGGAACAGGTTGCCGCGCATGGAAGCCAGCGCGACCCGCAGCGTTTCCAGGAACGGCATCTCAGCGCCCCGGGGCGGCCGGCTGTCCGCCGGGCTGCGCGGCCGGGCGCTGCGTGATGCCCGGGATGCCGCCGCGGCGGCTGGCGAAGTTCTGGATCTGCTGCTGGGTCTCGACCAGGCTCGCGCTCGGCAGCAGCAGCACGCGGTCGCCCTCCTCCAGGCCGCCGGTGATCTCGACGCGGTCGAGGTCGGTCACGCCAGTCTGCACCGCCGTCGGCATGTAGCTGCCGCTGCGCACCGCGACCACCCACAGGTTGCCGCCGAGACGCACGGCCGGCGAAGCGCCGCCGCCCGGCGGGCGGGGTCCGCGCTCCGCGCGCGGTGCTGCGGCCGGCGCGGCGCCGAGCTGCGCGCGCAGCTCGTCCGCGTCCACGTCCAGGATGCCGGCGGTGGTGTCGACATCGCGCGCGGTGCGCAGCGCCATGACCGGCAGCGTCAGCACCGCGTCGCGGCGCACCACGTCGAACACCGCCTCCACGTTCATGCCCGGCCGCAGCAGGCCGTCCTCGTTGGCGATCGAGATCAGCACGGAGAACAGCGTGACGTTCTGCTCGACCACGGCCTTCGGCTCGATCTTCTCGATCACGCCCTCGAAGCCGCGCGCCGGGTAGGCGGCGACCGTGACCCGCGCCGGGATGCCGGGAGCGAGCTTGCCGATGTCGGTCTCGTCCACGCGCACGCGCGCACGGACGTGGCCGAGGTCGGCCATCGTCAGCAGCACCGTGCCGCCGCCGACGTCCTGGGTCGGCGAGGAGATCACCTGGCCGGGCTCCACCAGCCGGGTCAGGATCGTGCCGGCGCTCGGCGCCCGGACCTCGGTGTCCTCGAGCGCGATGCGCGCGTTCTCGAGCGCGACTTCCGCGGCGATCACCTGGGCGCGGGTGTTGGCGACTTCGAGCGCGAGCGCCTCGTGCTCCGCCGGGTTGATCCACTTCTCCGCCAGCAGGCGGTCGCCGCGCTCGAGCTGGGAGCGCGCGGTGCTGTGCCGGGCCCGCGCGGCGTTGAGTTCCGCCTCGGCCTGCGCGACGCGGTTGCGCGGCGTGCGCGGGTCGATGCTGGCCAGCAGGTGTCCGGCCGCGACGGTGTCGCCGATCTCCGCGCCGAGCCTCAAAATCTCGCCCGAGGCCTTGGACTTGACCTCCACGGTGCTGACCGGCTCGACGACGCCCGCCGCCTCGACCACCACCGCGATCGAGCGGCGCTCGACTGCGGCCGTCTCATAGGCGGGTGCTGGCGGTCCGCGGTCTCCGCAGGCGGCAACAGTCATGCAGCAAATGGCCGCCGGGACGAATCTACGCGGCAGCATCGGCCCCTCCGGCATTCTGCGTATCGCTCACGACCAGACCGTCGCGCACCAGGATCGTTCGGCGCGCGCGCTGCGCGACCTGCGCCTCGTGCGTCACCAGGATGATCGTATGGCCGGCGGCATGCAGCTCGTCGAACAGCCCGAGGATCTCCTCGCCGGTGGCGGAGTCGAGGTTGCCGGTCGGCTCGTCGGCCAGCAGCAGCGCGGGGCCCGTGACCAGGGCGCGGGCGACCGCCACGCGCTGGCGCTGTCCGCCCGAGAGCTCCGCCGGCCGGTGCCGCGCGCGGTCGGCGAGGCCGACGCGCTCGAGTGCGCGCCGCGCGCGCGCGTGCCGCTCCGCGGGACTGACGCCGGCGTAGACCAGCGGCAGCTCGACGTTGGCGAGCGCGCTTGAGCGCGGCAGCAACGCGAAGGACTGGAACACGAAGCCGATGTCGCGATTGCGGACGCGCGCGAGCTCGGCGTCGCCCATCGCGGAGACCAGCCGGCCGTTAAGCCAGTAGCGTCCGGCGTCCGGCG
>JAHCAM010000070.1 GCA_019634895.1 Steroidobacteraceae bacterium
CGCCGAAGATCGTGATCGCTTCCCGGTAGCGTCCGAGGTAGGCCGTGCGGCGGCCGAGCCAGATGAGCGCGTCCGCGTCGTCGCGATTCTGCTCCCATGCGGCGCGCGCCCGCGCAAGCTGTGCCTCCATCCGCGCCGCGTCCTCCGCGGCGAGCGTCGGCTCGGCCAGTGGCCGGCCGAGCAGGGACCTGACGCCTGACGGCTCCGCCTGCGATCCGGCATACGGGGACGCGGTCAGCAGAATGACGATGGCGGACGGGAGGACGAGCAGCCGGCGCATGCCTGCCATCCTAACCCGGCTCGCGAGACGGTCCGTGGCTTGCCCGGCGCCCGCCCGCGGCCTTAACGTAGCGCCCTTTGCCGCATTCCCGCTTCATCGCGGCCGGGAACTGAGCACCCATGTCCGCCGCCTCCACACCCGATCCAAGTGCCGGGCGCCGACCGCTGTGGGCGGAGCTCTCGGACGCCATCCGCGGCACCGGCGCCGACTACACGAAGATCCCGCTGCGGCGCGCGGTGTTCCTGCTCGCGGTGCCGATGGTGCTCGAGCTCGTGCTCGAATCCACGTTCGCGGTGGTGGACATCTACTTCGTCGGCAAGCTCGGGTCCTCCGCGGTCGCGACGGTCGGATTGACCGAGACGCTGCTGTTCCTGCTGTACGCGATCGGCATCGGCCTGGCGATGGCGGTGACCGCCGTGGTCGCGCGGCGGACCGGCGAGGGCAAGCCCGAGGAAGCCGCGGTGACGGCCGTGCAGGCGATCTGGATCGCGCTGCTGGCGTCGGTGCCGTTCTCCGTGGCCGGCATCCTGTACGCACAGGACCTGCTGCGGCTGCTGGGCGCGGACGCCTGGACGCTGCACGAGGGCTACCCGTACATGCAATGGGCGCTCGGCAGCAACGCCGTGATCATGCTGCTGTTCACCATCAACGCGGTGTTCCGCGGCGCCGGGGACGCGGCCGCGGCGATGCGCGTGCTGTGGTTCGCGAACGGCCTCAACATCGTGCTCGACCCGGTCCTGATCTTCGGTTTCGGGCCGGTTCCGGCGCTCGGCGTCGAAGGCGCGGCGATCGCGACGACGATCGGCCGCGGCGCCGGCGTGCTGCTGCAGCTGTGGATCCTGTTCCGCGGCGGGCCGCACCTGCGCGTGCGGCGCTCCGAGCTCGTCTGGCACGGCGCGATCTTCCGCAACATCGTGCGCACCTCGCTGGGCGGCGTCGGCCAGATGATCGTGGCGATGACCTCGTGGATCTTCCTGATGCGGATCCTCGCGGACATCGGCAGCCAGGCGGTCGCCGGCGCGACCATCGCCGTGCGCATCATGATGTTCACGATGATGCCGGCCTGGGGCATGTCGAATGCCGCCGCGACGCTGGTCGGGCAGAACCTCGGCGCCGGGCAGCCGGCGCGCGCCGAGGCCTCGGTGTGGCGCATCGGCGCCTACAACATGGTGTTCCTGCTCGGTGTATCCGTGATCTTCTTCGCGCTGCCGCGCGAGTTCATGGGGATCTTCTCCGACGACCCCGCGGTGGTCGCCATCGGCGCGGAGTGGCTGCGGATCCTGTCCTATTCGCTGTTCGTCTACGGCTGGTGGATGGTCGCCGTGCAGGCATTCAACGGCGCCGGCGACACGGTCACTCCGACCTGGATCAACCTCGTGTTCTTCTGGCTGATCCAGATTCCGCTGTCGTGGCTGCTCGCGATCGGGTTCGGCTGGCAGCACTCCGGCGTGTTCTGGGGCGTGTTCGTCTCCGAGACCGCGGTCGGGCTGTTCACCCTGTGGCTGTTCTCGCGCGGCGGCTGGAAGACGGCGCAGGTCTAGGCGGCATCCGCGCGATTCACCAGGCGGCGGGATCCAGACGATAGATGTCCGCGAGCGCGCGGTAGAGCGCAGGCATCTCGCGGGCGAGGGCCGCCGGCTCCTCGAAGAAGGCCTCGCTCGCGACCGCGAAGAACTCGCCGCGGTCCTCTGCCGCATAGGGATCGAGGAAGGTGCGCGCGCCGGCATCCGCCCGGGCGCGAAGCGCTTCGAGTTCCGCATCGAGCAACCGGAACCAGCGCCGGCGCGCGGCGGTGCCCGCGATCCACGGCGCGCCGCCCGACTCGTGGTCGAGGTAATGCGCGAACTCGTGGATGACGACGTTGTAGGCCTCGCCCGGCGCGCCGCGGCTGTCGACGTCCTCCCAGGACAGGATCACGCGGCTGACGTCCCAGGACTCGCCCGCGAGCACGCGGGACTCCTCGGTGACCACGCCGTGCTCGTCGTGCCATTGGCCCGGCACCACGAACTGCGACGGATAGACCAGCACCGAGCGCAGCCGGTCATAGACGTGCGTGTTGCGGCCGAGCACCAGCAGGCAGGCCTGGGCGGCGATCGCGACCTTCATCTCTGGCGTGACCGTGAGCCCGCCGCAGCCGGTGAACTCCTTCTCGCCGATGAAGATCGCGGTCAATCGCCCGAGCCGGTCGTGCAGCGGTACCGGCAGGCCCCGCGCGAAGGGCAGCCAGGCCTGCATGGCGCGGCGCTCGTCCTCCGTCAGCGAGCGCGCGGCCAGCGCGCGGCGCCGGCGCGCGGCGGCAAGCGGCGCACCGACGATCCAGGCCAGGACGGCGATGCCGGCCGCGAGCGCGATCACCCAGCCGGCGGTCACGGCTGGAAGCGCGCGACCAGGCGGCGCAGCTCACGCAAGTCGCCGCCGGCCGGGGCCGGCAGGTAGCGCAGCCGCAGGTAGAGCGCGGTGATCGCGGCGGCTGCGGGCCCGAGGTCGGGGCGCAGGCGCGCGATCCGGGAGGCATAGGCCGTCGGCGCCTCGCCGGTCTCGCGGGCGACGCCGCGGCGCGCGAGGCGCGCGCTGAAGCGACGGTAACTGGCGGCCGCCGGGTCGGGGGCGCGCGGGCGGTACTCCCAGGCCAGCCACAGGGACAGCAGCGCCATGGCGAAGGCCAGTCCGCCGCCGAGCGCTGCCGCGTACCCGCGCCAGTCCGCCCCGCCGAGGCCGAGGCGGGCCAGCAGCGAGTCCTGCTTCAATCGGTCGAACTGCACGACCCAGTCGTTCCAGCGCGCCTTGACGTTGTCCCAGGCCATTCCCGCCTGCCACCAGAACTCGGACTCGCGCATCAATGCGCCGGGCAGCAGCGCCTCGTCCGGCAGCGCCGCCTCGATGCCGCGCTCGATGCGCGTGGGCGCGACCGCCGCGGTCGGATCCACGCGCGTCCAGCCGGACTCCGGCAGCCAGACCTCGGACCAGGCGTGCGCGTGGGACTGGCGCACGATCAGGTAGCCGCCGATCGGGTTCCAGTCGCCGCCCTGGTAGCCGCCGACGACCCGGGCCGGTATGCCGGCTGCGCGCATCATCGTGGTGAAGGCCGAGGCGTAGTGGCCGCAGAAGCCCTCGCGCGTGTTGAACAGGAAGTCGTCCACCGAATTGCGCGCGAGCCCGGGCGGCGTCAGCGTGTACCAGAACTCCTGCTCGCGGAACATGGCGAGCACCGCGCGGATGTAGGCGCCATCGTCCGCGCTCCGGGCGCGCATCTGCCGGGCCAGCTCGAGCGTGCGCGGGTTGCGTCCCGGGGGCAGCTGCAGGTTGCGGTTGCGCAGCGCCGCCGACAGCTCGAGGCCCGCCGCATAGCGGGGGTAGGAGCGCGCCTCGTACTGGATCACGGCGTGGATCGGATGGCGCGTGCGCAGCCCGTAGTCCCAGATCTGGTTGCCCATGCCGGGCGTCCAGCTCTGCACCATGTCGAGCGCGAACAGCATCTGCTGCCCGGTCGGCTCGAGCGTGACCGTGTAATCGACCGGATCGCCGAGGTGCCGCACCGGCGGCAGC
>JAHCAM010000071.1 GCA_019634895.1 Steroidobacteraceae bacterium
CCGCATCTTCGACTGGTACCGCAAGCGCGACGGCGTCGACTACGCACCCGACGACGATCCGGGCGTGAAGTCGGTGCGGCGCATCTACGGCTACTTCAAGAAGTTCGGCTATCCCACCGAGGTGATGGGGGCGAGCTTTCGCAACACTGGCCAGGTGCTGGCGCTGGCCGGCTGCGACCTGCTCACGATCAGCCCCGAACTGCTCGAGCAGCTGCGCGGCTCCAAGGAACCGGTCGCGCGCAGGCTCGACCCGGCGCGCGCGCGCGAGGAGACGATCGAGCGGGTGCGCTTCGACGAGAAGCACTTCCGCTGGGCGCACAACGAGGACGCGATGGCCACCGAGAAGCTGGCCGAGGGCATCCGTCTGTTCGCGGCCGACGTGCTCAAGCTCGAGGCACTGGTCGCCGCCGCGCGCTGAGCGGGCGCGTCGCGAGTTCGCGCGCGCCGCGCTACCAGATGCCCATCGCGACGCCGGCGGCCATCGCCGCGCCGAGCTCGCGCGCGCGATCCAGCGAGACGGCGTCGATCGACTTCGGCGCGAGGATCGCCTCGGGCGTCTGCGCGTGCGTGATCACGACGAGCGGCTCGGCGACGGGCTTCATCCGCCAGCCGGTGGCGATGCGGGCGATCTGGCGCGCCGCGCCCTGGCCGTCGGAGCCGGCGCAGACCAGCGTCGCGTAGGGCCGGCCTTCGATGCGCCCGAGCGCCGCGTAGTAGCTGCGGTCGAAGAAGTCCTTCATCATGCCGGCCATCGACGCGAGGTTCTCGGGGGTGGCGAACAGCACCGCGTCGGCGGCCAGCAGGTCGGACGGTTGCGCGTCGTCAGCGCGGCGCACGACGAGTTCCACGTCCTCCTGCGCAGCGGCGCCGTCGCGGAACGCGTCGACCAGCTGGCGCGTGCCTCCGGTCATCGTCCACCAGACGACCAGCAGCCGCTTGCTCACGCCTTGCCGGTGCTCCCGAATCCGCCGCTGCCGCGGTCACTCGCGACGAACGCCTGAACCGGGTTCCACTGGACCTGCACCACCGGCACCACGATCATCTGCGCGATCCGCTCCATCGGCTGGATCGTGAACGATTCGCGGCCGCGGTTCCAGCACGACACCATCAGCGGCCCCTGGTAGTCGGAGTCGATCAGGCCGACGAGGTTGCCCAGGACGATCCCGTGCTTCGTTCCGAGCCCGGAGCGCGGAAGGATCATCGCGGCGTGGCCGGGGTCGCCGATGTGGATCGCCAGGCCGGTCGGCAGCAGTTGCGCGTCGCCGGGCGCGAGCGTCACCGGCGCATCGATGCAGGCGCGCAGGTCCAGGCCGGCGCTGCCGGCGGTGGCGTAGGTGGGCAGCTGCTCCTGCAGCCGCGGATCGAGGATCCGCACGTCGAGTCGCATCATCGGTTCGAGAGGTTGCGCAGCACGAGGGAGAGCAGCAGCAGCGCGAACCCCGGCAGCGGGGTCATCGCCGGGACGAGATCGAGGATCGCCAGCGCGATCAGTGCGAAACCGCCGATCATCAGCCAGCGGCTCAGTCGCAAGCCGAGCGCACGGCCTGCGGCACGCAGTGCATCGGCGCTTGCCGTCCCGGACGCGCCCGACGCACCCTTCGCGCCGGCCCCGCGGTTCGCGGCGCCGGCCTGGCGCCGGGCGCCGTCGGCCGCCCGGCGCAGCGCCTCGGCCGCCGCTTCGGCGAACGTGCCGGCTGGCTGCGCCGCTGGCTCGCCGGCCGAGCGGGAGGGGGCCGGGCGCGCGTCGCGCCTCGCGAGCGCCACGCGCGATTCGACGCGTCCCGGCGTGCGCCCCGCGGCGCCTGTCAGGCGCTCGACGTAGCTGGCGTAATCGCCGTCGGGGGGACCGTCACGATCGATGGTGTTCATGTGCGGGCGGTGCTCAGCGGCGCGGCGGCAGCCGCAGCGCGATCTCGGCGACCAGCGCCCGCGCCAGCTGCGGCTTGTCGGCGCGCGGCAGCCGGCGGCTGCCGTGTTCGTCGATCAGCAGCAATTCGTTGTCGTCGCGGCCGAAGGTCGCGTGGCCGATGTTCGCAACCAGCAGCGGCACGCCCTTGGCGGCCCGCTTGGCCTGGCCATTGGCCTCGAGGTCTTCGCTCTCGGCCGCGAAACCGACGCACCACGGCGCATCGGATCGCCGCGCCACGCCGGCGAGAATGTCGGGGTTCTGCACGAACTCGAGTTTCGGCACGTCGTCCGCGCTGCGCTTCTTGAGCTTGCGCTCGCTGGGGTGGGCCACCCGCCAGTCGGCGACCGCGGCCACCGCGACGAACACATCGGTGCGCGGGGCTGCGTCGAGCGCGGCCATCACCGCGTCGTGCATCTGCTGCGCCGTGCGCACGTCGATTCGCTCGACCCCGCGTGGCGTGGCGAGCGCCGTCGGCCCGGCGACGAGCGTGACCTGCGCACCGGCGGCGCGGCAGGCGCGGGCGATCGCGAAACCCATTTTCCCGGAGGACAGGTTGGTGATGCCGCGCACCGGGTCGATCGGCTCGTAGGTCGGGCCCGCGGTGAGCAACACCCGTCGCCCGGCGAGCGGCTTCGGCGCGAGGAAATCGGCCAGTTCGGCGACGAGGTCGGGCGGCTCGAGCATCCGACCCATGCCGGTTTCGCCGCAGGCCTGGTCGCCGCTGTCGGGGCCGAGGATCGCCACGCCGTCGGCGGCCAGCTGCGCGACGTTGCGCTGCGTGGCCGGGCTCAGCCACATCTGGCGGTTCATCGCCGGCGCCACCAGCAGCGGGCACTCGCGCGCCAGGCACAGGGTGCTGAGCAGGTCGTCGGCGAGCCCGTGGGCCACTTTCGCGAGGAAGTCCGCGGTCGCCGGCGCGACGAGGATCGCATCGGCGGCGCGCGACAGCTCGATGTGCGCCATGCTGTTGGCGATGCGGGTGTCCCACTGGTCGGTGAACACCGGCTCGCCGGTGAGGGCCTGGAAGGTTGCGGGCCCGACGAAGCGGGTGGCCGCCTCGGTCATCACCGCCTGGACGCGTGCCCCCGCGCGCTGCAGCTCGCGAGCCAGCTCGGCCGCCTTGTAGGCGGCCACGCCGCCTGTGACGCCGAGTACGATCCGTTTGCCTTGCAGGTCCATCCGTGCTGTATAGCACACTGTGCCGGCGCGATGGCGCTCGAGGCCCTGGCGCCGGGCGACACGGTTTCACTCGAAGGGAGGCATCCCATGAAGCTCGAGGGATCCTGCCACTGCAAGTCGGTTCGCTTCACGGTGCAGGCGTCGTCGCCGTACCCGTTCATGCGCTGCTACTGCTCGATCTGCCGCAAGACCGCGGGCGGCGGCGGCTACGCGATCAACCTGGGCGCCGATCGGCGCACGCTCACGGTGCAGGGCAGCGAACACCTGTCGGTGTATCGCGCGCGGCTCGACGACGGAAGCACCAGCAGCGGCGAGCGCAACTTCTGCCGCCGCTGCGGCAGCGCGCTGTGGCTGTACGACCCGGCCTGGCCCGAGCTCGTGCATCCGCAGGCCTCGGCGATCGACACGCCGCTGCCGGTGCCGCCGCAACGCGTGCACATCATGCTGGGCTCGAAGGCGCCGTGGGTCGAGCCGGAGGTGCGCCCGGGCGACCTGTGCCACGATGCCTATCCGGACGAGTCGCTCGCGCAGTGGCACGCGCGGCACGGGCTGTGAGCCGCGCCGCGCCCGACGGGCGGGCTCCGGCGCGCCGCGCCGCTGCGGCGGCCGCGCCAGGATGGTTCAGCGGCCGCGCCGCACCCGGCGGAATTCGTCGACGATCAGCAGCACCGCGCCCACCGTGATCGCGCTGTCG
>JAHCAM010000072.1 GCA_019634895.1 Steroidobacteraceae bacterium
TCCGGTCCTCCACGAAACCCTGAGCCCCAGGCCGCGCGGCCCGCACCAGGGTGTCAGCGTGCGCGGCCTGACCGTCGTGTACCCGGGCGACACGGTCGCCGACGTGAGCGTCTCGGAGCTCTCGTTGCCACTCGCGCCGGGCGCCCGTTTCCGGCTCGACTACGCCGAGGACGGAGCGTCGCTGTCGCAGGCTTGTGTGGTCGGGGCGTCGGTGCCGGCCTCGAGCGTGCATCCGGCGATGCCCGGCAGTGCGTGGACGATCGAATGCAGCGGGCGCGGCCGCTACCACGGCATTCCGGTCCAGGCCGGCGCGACCGTGCTGTACTTCGTGCGTCTCGGCGTGTTCCTCGAGATCGAGCAGCGGATCGACAGCCCGCTCGGGCGCCTGCGAGGCGGCACCCGGGTGGTCAGCTTCGAGATGGCGAAACCCTGATCCGGTCCAGAAAGCGGCCGACGATCTCGTCGAGACGCGCGCCGCCGCGCTGCTCGAACGCGTAACGGGCACGTACCACCGGCACGGCGATCGCCAGCATCGCCGCGAGGTCGACCGGCGTCCCGGCGACCACTACCTCCGCCCCGCTGCCCGCGATGCAGCGCGCAAGTTCCGCGCGTTGCGCGGCGCCGTAGCCCATCGCCGGCAGCACCGGGCCGATGTGCGGATACGCCCGGTAGACCTCGGCCACCGATCCGTCGGCGAATCGTCTCGGGTCGACGATGTCGGCCGCGCCCGCCGCCACGGCCGCGACATGGCCGGCTCCGGTCGCCATGCCGCCGTGGGTGATCGTCGGACCATCCTCGACCACCAGCACGCGCCGACCGCGCACGGCCTGCGGGTCGTCCAGTCGCACCGGCGACGCCGCCAGGACGATCGGCGCCCACGGGTTGACCGCGCGCAGCCGCTCTTCGAGCGCGGCGATCGCGGTCGGCGTCGCCGCATCGACCTTGTTGACGACCAGCGCGTCAGCCATCCGCGCTACCGCCTCGCCCGGATGGTGCGTGTCGACCTGCTCGGGCCGGAGGGCATCGGCGAGCACGAGGTGCAGCCCGGGACGCACGAACGGGAAATCGTTGTTGCCGCCGTCCCAGACGATCAGGTCGGCCTCGGTCTCGGCACGGCGCAAGACGGCGGCGTAGTCGACGCCGGCGAACACGAGGTTGCCGGCGGCGAGGTGGGGCTCGTACTCCTCGCGTTCCTCTGCGGTGCAACCGGCGGCGTCGAGGTCGGCGCGCGTCGCGAAGCGCTGCACGCGCGCGGCGACCAGGTCACCGTAAGGCATCGGGTGCCTGAGCACCGCGACCCGCCAGCCCCGCTCGCGCAGCCACGTCGACAGCCAGCGGGCGACCTGGGATTTCCCGCAGCCGGTGCGCACCGCCGAGACGGCGATGACCGGCCGGCGCGACTCGAGCATCGTCGCCGCCGGCCCGAGCAGGCTCACGTCGCAGCCTGCCGCGAGCGCGCGCGACGCGCAGTGCATCACGTGCGCATGCGTCACGTCGCTGTAGGCGAAGACCACGCGATCGACGCGCCGTTCGCGGCACAAGGCCTCGAGGCGTGCTTCGTCCTCGATCGGGATGCCGAGCGGATAGCGCGGGCCGGCCAGTTCCGCGGGGTAGCGTCGCCCGGCAATGCCGGGAATCTGCGTCGCGGTGAACGCGACCACCTCCACGGCGGGGTCGTCGCGATAGACCCGGTTGAAGTTGTGGAAGTCGCGCCCCGCGGCGCCGAGGATCAGGATGCGGGTCGGTGCGGTCATGGTCGGGTGGCGTCGGAGGGGCCGAGCAGTTCGAGTCGCGCCTCGACGACGCCGCTGCGCAGCATGCCGAGCGCGCGGGCCGCGGCCAGGCTCACGTCGGCGATGCGCCCGCCGGTGTGCGGCCCGCGGTCGTTCACGCGCACGACCACCGACCGGCGGTTGCGCAGGTTGGTCACGCGCACCAGCGTGCCGAACGGCAGCGCGCGATGCGCCATCGTCAGCGCTTCCGGATCGAATGGCTCGCCGCTCGCGGTCCTGCGCGCCGAGAACCGGCGGCCGTACCAGGATACCCTGCCGCGCAGCCGATGCGGGCGCGCAGCGGCAGGCGCCTGCGCCCGGGCCGGCGCCGCCGCGACGAGCGGCCAGAGCATCAGCACGGCCAGTCGCCGGCGGCGCGGCGACCGCGGCTCGGGCAAGGGCGTCGAACTCGGTTCCACGACCGCATAATGCACGCGGGGCGCCACAACCATCGGGCCGTTCGTCGGGAGGTCGTCATGCACATCTCGTTCACGCGCCGCAGGGTGCTGGTCGCCGGCGGCAGCCGGGGAATCGGGCGCTCGATCGCGCTCGGCTTCGCCGCAGCCGGCGCCGACGTGGCGATCTGCGCGCGCGGCGTCGAGCGGCTGCGCCAGACCGAGGCCGAGCTGCGCAACCTCGGCGCCACCGTGCACGCGAGCGCCTGCGACCTCGCCGACGGCGACGCGGTGTCGGGCTGGGTCGACGACGCCGCCGAGTCGCTCGGCGGCCTCGACGTGCTGGTCAACAACGCATCGGCGTTCGCGGGCACCGACGACGAGGCGGGCTGGGGCGCGAGCCTCGACGTCGACCTGATGGCGAGCGTGCGCGCATCGCGCGCCGCGCTGCCGTGGATGGAAGAGGCCGGCGGCGCGATCGTCCACGTGGCGTCGATCTCGGGCCTGAGGTCGAGCGCGCGAACGCCGGCCTACGGCGCAGCGAAGGCCGCGCTGATCCAGTACACCGCGTCGCAGGCCGTCGCGCTGGCTGGCCGGCGCATCCGCGTGAACTGCGTCGCGCCCGGCTCGATCGAGTTCCCGGGCGGCATCTGGGACGAAAGGCGGCGCAAGCAGCCCGAACTCTACGAGCGGGTCCTGCGCGGCATCCCGTCCGGGCGCATGGGACGCCCGGAGGAAGTCGCGCAGGCCGTGCTGTTCCTCGCCAGCGACCTCGCCAGCTGGATCACCGGCCAGACGCTGGTCGTCGACGGCGGACAGATGTCGGGGTGAATCTGCGGGGTGGGCCTGTGGCAGACCGTATCGAGGCCCGGGCGGGACGCACCAGGACGGTGCGACAAATTTGCTAGGATTCGCCGTCCGGCGGTTCGCGGCCCGCGCATCGCCAAGGGTCTCCTGTGCCCGTGCCGGCGCCCGCCACACCACCCATTCAACGATCCCGATCCAGGAGTCCCGGTGAAATACACCAGCCCGGAAGCGTTCCTCGCGAGCGTCGCGCAGCGCGACCCCCATCAGCCCGAGTTCCTG
Organism: Steroidobacteraceae bacterium; assembly: GCA_019634895.1. Taxonomy (GTDB): domain Bacteria; phylum Pseudomonadota; class Gammaproteobacteria; order Steroidobacterales; family Steroidobacteraceae; genus SCUD01. The sequence goes on from JAHCAM010000072.1 coordinate 3,254, forward strand.
CAGGCCGTCAAGGAGGTCATGACGAGCATCTGGCCGTTCCTGCAGGAGTATCCGCAGTACGCCGATCACGCGCTGCTCGAGCGGCTGGTCGAGCCGGACCGCGTGCTGCAGTTCCGTGTGTCGTGGGTCGACGACGACGGCAACATCCACGTCAATCGCGCGTTCCGGGTCCAGCACAGCATGGCGATCGGCCCTTACAAGGGCGGGATGCGCTTCCACCCGTCGGTGAACCTGTCGATCCTGAAGTTCCTCGCGTTCGAGCAGACGTTCAAGAACGCACTCACGTCGCTGCCGATGGGCGGCGGCAAGGGCGGCTCGGACTTCGACCCGAAGGGCAAGAGCGATGGTGAGGTGATGCGCTTCTGCCAGGCGCTGATGCTCGAGCTGCATCGGCACCTCGGCTCGGACACCGACGTGCCGGCCGGCGACATCGGCGTGGGCGCGCGCGAAGTCGGCTTCATGGCTGGC
>JAHCAM010000073.1 GCA_019634895.1 Steroidobacteraceae bacterium
CCTCTTGACATCGGTGCGTCGCGGCGGGCGACGGCGGGTCGGGGCCCAGCGAAGCGGCTTGGGGCCGGTCAGGCTCGGCGCGAGCGACTGGGGCCGGGCGGGGCGCTGACGACGGCGGTCGGTGCTTCGCACCGACTTCCCTCCGCTGCTCACCCCGGGGTCGCGCGGCGCAACTCGCTGCGCTCGCTTCGCGAGCTCCGCTCAGACAGGGCGCCGCGAGTCAGAGGTACGAAGCGCGCTTCGCGCGCCGACCCCGAGACTGCGCTGCTCGGCGCCGCCGACATCGCCCCGCCCGGCCCCGGTCGCTCGCGCCGAGCCTGACCGGCCCCAAGCCGCTTCGCTGGGCCCCGACCCGCCGTCGCCCGCCGCTATGGCAACGTCGGTGGTGCACGCTTCGAAGCCGGGGCATTTGTCCACGAACACCACGACGATGTCGGCAAAGGCGCGGGCCGTCCGTCGCGGGCGCGCCTGTGCGCAGCCGAGAAGCATCGCAGGGTACCCCCGCGAAGCGGGGGCAAGCACCTGGCGCGGCCGCGGCCGGCGGCTCACGCCTTTGCTCGCGCCGGTCCGGCGCTCAGCCCTGCTCGCGGTGGTAGCTCGTCACGCGCTCGACTTCGGCCTTCGAGCCGAGGATCACGGCGACGCGCTCGTGCAGCTGCGTCGGCACGATCTCCATGATCCGCTGGTGCCCGTTGGTGGCGGCGCCGCCGGCCTGCTCGATGAGGAACGACATCGGGTTGGCCTCGTACATCAGGCGCAGCTTGCCCGGCTTGCCGGGCTCGCGGTTGTCGCGCGGGTACATGAAGATGCCGCCGCGGCACAGGATGCGATGCACGTCGGCGACCATCGACGCGACCCAGCGCATGTTGAAGTCGACGCCGCGCGGGCCTTCGCGGCCGGCGAGCAACTCGTCGACGTAGCGCTTGACCGGCGGCTCCCAGTGGCGCGCGTTCGACGCGTTGATCGCGAACTCGCGCGTGTGCTCCGGGACGCTCATCCGCTCGACCGTGAGCCACCAGCTGCCGATCTCCTTGTCGAGCGTGAAACAGGCCACGCCGTCGCCTACCGTCAGGACGAGCAGCGTCGACGGGCCGTAGACCGCGTAGCCCGCCGCGACCTGTTTCGTGCCGGGCTGCAGGAAGTGCTCCTCGGCCGGTTCCTTCACGCCCTCGGGGAGTCGCAGCACCGAGAAGATCGTCCCGATCGAGACGTTGACGTCGATGTTCGACGAGCCGTCCAGCGGGTCGTACAGCAGCAGGAACTCGCCCTTGGGGTAGCGGTGCGGGATCGGGTGCGGATGATCCATCTCCTCGGAAGCCAACGCGGCGAGGTTGCCGCCCCACTCGTTGGCCTCGACCAGCGCCTCGTTGGCGATCACGTCGAGCTTCTTCTGCGCCTCGCCCTGCACGTTCGACGAGCCGGCCTCGCCGAGCACGCCGTCGATCGCGCCGCGCGAGACCGTGTAGCCGATGCGCTTGCAGGCCCGCGCGACGACCTCGAGCAGCAGGCGCAATTCGGCGGGAATGAGTCCCTTCTCGCGCTGCTTTTCGACCAGGTATTGGGTGAGGCTGATGCGGGATGCCATGGTGCTTCCTGTTGCCGTGGATTCAGGACGCCAGCGCCTTGCCGACGATCTCGCGCACGTCGGCCGACAGCGGCTCGTGCGCGGCCACCTGCTCGAGCGCCGCGCGCATCGCCGCCTGGCGCTCGGGCGTGAACTTGCGCCACCGATCGAGCGCGCGCGCCAGGCGCGCGGCGACCTGCGGGTTGATCGCGTCGATCGCGAGCACCTGCTCGCGCCAGAACGCGTAGCCCGAGCCGTCGGCGGCGTGGAACTCTGCGAGGTTGCCGTTGCAGAAGCTGCCGACCAGCGCGCGAACGCGATTCGGGTTGCGCACCGAGAAGGCCGGGTGGCCGAGAAGCGCGCGCACCCGCGAGAGCACCGGCGGATCGCCGGCGTGCCGGTGCATCGTCGCCTGCATCGAGAACCACTTGTCGAGCACCAGCGGCTCGGCGGCGAAGTCCTTCGCGAAGCGGGCGAGCGCCGCTTCGCGCTGCGGCGCGGCCGTGCGCAGCAGCGCATGCAGCGCGCCGGCGCGGTCGGTCATGTTGTCGGCGCGCGCGAATTGCGCCTCGGCGGCGGCGACCGCGGCGGGCGACTGCGTCTCGACCCACCACGCGAGCACCGTGTTCTTCAACGCACGACGTCCGGCGGCGGCGGGCTCGGGCGAGTAGGGGCCGGCGTCGTCGAGCGCCGCGTAGCTCGGCGCCCACTGCGCGACCAGCGCCTCGGCCACGCCGCGCCGCAGCGCGTTGCGTGCATGGCGCAGCGCCTCCGGGTCGACGACCGACAACTGCTCGGCGATGAAGCCTTCGGACGGCAGCACGAACAGCTGGTCGCGATACGCCGGGTCGAGCGACTCGTCTTCGAGCAGTCGCCCGAGCGCCGCAGCCAGCGGCGCGCTGCGCTGCACCGGATCGGCGCCGGCGACGATCGCCAGCACGCCGTTGACTGCCAGCCGTTGCGCCGCTTCCCAGCGGTTGAACGGGTCGCTGTCGTGCGCCGCGAGGAACGCGAGTTGCGCGTCGTCGTAGTCGAACTCGATCACCACCGGTGCCGAGAAGTTGCGCGCGAGCGAGGGGATCGGGGCGGCGTCGATGCCGTCGAAGACGAACACGTGCCGCGGTTCGGTGATTTCGAGCACCAGCGTGTGGCCGTGCGCATCGCGGTCGGCGCGCGCCGCCACCGGGCGCAGCGCGCCGTCGCGCTCCTCGGCCACCCGCAGTTCGCAGTCGCGGCCATCGGGGCCGACGAGCCCGAGCGCCAGCGGGATGTGGAACGGCGCCTTGCTCGCCTGCCCCGGCGAGGGCGGGCAGCGCTGCTCGAGTTCGAGCACGTAGCGGCGCGCCTGCGCGTCGAAGCGCCCGCTGGCGCGCACCCGCGGCGTGCCCGCCTGCGAATACCAGCGGCCGAACTGCGCGAGCCCGACGCCGTTGGCGTCGGCGATCGCGGAGACGAAGTCGTCGCAGGTGACCGCGTGGCCGTCGTGGCGCCGGAAATAGAGGTCCATGCCGCGCCGGAAGCCGTCGCGTCCGACCAGCGTCTGCAGCATCCGGATGACCTCGGCGCCCTTCTCGTACACCGTCACCGTGTAGAAGTTGTTGATCTCCTGGTAGCTGTCGGGACGGATCGGGTGCGCCATCGGCCCGGCGTCCTCGGGAAACTGCGCGGCGCGCAGCACGCGCACGTCCTCGATGCGCTTGACGGCACGCGCGCTCGCCGCCGCGGCAGGCGTGGGGCTGCGCGCGGCCAGCACGTCGGCCGAGAACTCCTGGTCGCGAAAGACGGTCAGGCCTTCCTTCAGCGTCAGCTGGAACCAGTCGCGGCAGGTCACGCGGTTGCCGGTCCAGTTGTGGAAGTACTCGTGGCCGACCACCGATTCGATCGCCGCGAAGTCCTGGTCGGTGGCGATGCGCGGATTGGCGAACACGTACTTCGAGTTGAAGATGTTCAGCCCCTTGTTCTCCATCGCCCCCATGTTGAAGTCGCCGACCGCGACGATCATG
>JAHCAM010000074.1 GCA_019634895.1 Steroidobacteraceae bacterium
GCCCACGGGTTGGTCGCATCGGTCGAGAAGTCGGCCTACGTTGCCGCCAAGCACGGCATCGTCGGGCTCACGAAGGTCGTCGCGCTCGAGAACGCGCGCACCGGCATCACCTGCAACGCAATCTGCCCGGGATGGGTGCTCACGCCGCTGGTGCAGAAGCAGATCGACGCGCGCGCGGCGCAGTCGGGGCAGACGGTCGAGCAGGCGAAGATCGCGCTCGTGTCGGAGAAGCAGCCTTCGCAGGAGTTCGTCACGCCCGAGCAACTCGGCGAGCTGACGGTGTTCCTGTGCTCGCCCGCGGCCGCGCAGGTGCGCGGCGCGGCGTGGGCGATGGACGGCGGCTGGACGGCGCAATAGCGGGATCGTCGGGCAGGCGCACCCGCCAGTAGCGCCGGTCGTCGATGCGCGAGCGCTCGAGCCGCGGCTCGCGCCCCTTCGCATACGTGAGCACGATGGCGCCGTCGCGGTCGCTTCGAAGCAGCGCGATGCCCGCTGCGCGGTAGCGGGCCTCCACCCGCTGCGCCGGGTGCCCGTAGCGATTGCGAAAGCCGAGCTGCGCAATTGCGTAGGTTGGCGCGACCGCTTCGAGGAATTCCGCGCTCGACGAGGTGCCGCTGCCGTGGTGCGGCGCGAGCATCAGCTCGGCACGCAGGCCGCTCGGCCCGTACGCCGCCAGCAGGGCCCGCTCCTGCGCGGCCTCGATGTCGCCGGTCAGCAGCACGCGCGCGGCCGGCGCGACGATGCGCAGCACGCAACTCGACGCATTGGTGGGCGACCTGGCGCCGCGCACCGGCTGCGCGCCGGGGTGCAGCACCTCGAAGTCCACGTCGCCCCAGCGCCAGGCGTGCCCGCGACGGCAGTCGTGGAACGGGCGCCCCGCGTCGCGGGCCGGGTGCTCGACGGGCAGCGAACCGGCGATCCAGTCGATGCGCAGGTTGCGCAGCAGGCTCGGCAGCCCACCCGAGTGATCCGAATCGAGATGCGAAACGACCACGGCATCCAGTCGATCGATGCCGCGGGTACGCAGCCACGGCAGGATCACGCGCGCGCCGGCCTCGGAATCGCCGCCGTACAGCGGACCGGCGTCGTAGAGCAGACGCCGCTCGGGCGTCTCGACCAGCACCGCCATGCCCTGCCCCACGTCGAACGCGGTGATACGCAGCGCCCCGGGGGCAGGCAGATCGGCGGCCGGTGCGACCAGCGGCAACAAGCCGGCGAACGCCGCGCGCCGGGCCGGCACCGGAACCGGCCACAACCCCAGCGCAATCGCGGCCGCGGCGAGCGCGAGCGCGCCCCCGTCGGGTCGCGCGAGTACCACCGTCGACCACGGCGCTGCGGCCATCGGTTCGAGCAGATCGAGCATGGCCCCGGTGACGAGCGCGGCCAGCGACAGCAGCGCGGAGCCGACCGCCGGCGCCCAGGGCAGGCAGGCGCTGGCGAACATCGCCAGCGGCGTGATCAGCGCCGAGACGAGCGGAATCGCCAACGCGTTGGCGAGCGGCCCGACCAGCGACACCGACGAGAAGAACAGTGCGCCCAGCGGCACCAGGGCGAGGGTCGCCGCCCACTGGGTGCGCACCGCTTCGGCGAACAAGGCGCGGGCGCGCTGCACCCGCCTTGCGGTTCGCGTCGCGGCGCTGCGCGCCAATGGCGGCGCAGCCTCGCGCGGTCGCCGCGCCGAACCGTGCAGCGTGATCGCGGCGACGGCCGCGAACGACAGCCAGAATCCGGCCGCCAGCGGCGCCCACGGGTCGAGCACGGTCACGACGCCTGCCGCAAGCGCGAGCACCTGCAGCATCGAGCGGGATCGACCGCTGGCCAGCGAGACGCCTGCGACCAGCAGCATCCAGCAGGTACGCTGGGCGGGGATGCCCCAACCCGCCAGTCCCGCGTAGAGGAACGCCGTGGCGACGCCGACCAGCCACGCGATGCGACCGGCCGGCCAGCGCAGCAACAGGCCGCTGCGCGCGACCGCCCGCGAGCGCAGCACGCGCCGCGCGAGCAGCACCGACAGTCCGGCCAGCATCGTGATGTGCAGCCCGGAGATGCTCATCAGGTGCCCGATGCCGGTCTTGTTGAAGATCTCCCACCAGCGGGATGGAATCGCGGCCTGGTCGCCGACGACCAGCGCGACCAGCACGCCGACGGCATCCTCACGCGCGTCGGCGAGCGCTTCGCGCATGGCGTCTCGCAAGCGCGCGCGCGCCCGCTCGAAGACGGTGCCGGGCGTGAAGCCGGCGTCGAGGCGCTCGTTGCGGAAAGAGCCACGGCGCGAGGCTCGCACGTAGCCGGTCGCGGCGACGCCTTCCTCGAGCGCGCGCAGCTCGGCATCGAAGATGCCGGGATTGTGAAGCGCGTGCGGGCGCTTGAGCCGGACGTTGAGGTGCCACCGCTCGCCGGGCAGCGGCGTGACCGAAGGCCGGCCATCGTCAGCGCCGCGGTCCGCGCCCGCGGGGGCGAAGCCCTGCCAGCTCAGCCGCACGCGGCGCGCGTGCGGGCAGTCCGCCACGGCAGGCACGCACCGCTCGATGTCGAACGCGAAGCGGGTGCCACGGTCGGCGGCGATCGGCATCGATGCGACCCGCCCGACGACGACGAAATCGCGCCCTTCCTGTTCGGGCCGCAGGCGATCGGCCATCCCCCGCTCGGCTGCGCCGAGCGTCCAGCCGGCCGCCGCGATGCCGACCGCGACGAGCCGCCAAGGATGGCGGTCGGCACGAGCCGCGAGCGCGAGCATGACCAGCCCACCCAGCAGCAGCGCGGCCGCGACGTGCGCGCCGGGCAGCGCGGGCAGCCGATGCACGAGCAGCGCCGCGGCGACGATCGGTACCGGCAACGGACAGGCGCTGCAGAGTGCAACGAGCGATCGCATCGCCCGATGCTAGGCAGCGCCGGGCTGCGCCGCCATTGGGCGGGGGAACTAGCCGGTCGGCCGAGGGCCGGCGTCGCGAGCGAAGGCGGCCGCCATCCGCGGCAGCACGCGCATCGCATTGCTCGCGGTTTGCTTCGCGGCGAGCCCGGCCGGCTCGCCGCGCAGGTCCGCGAACACCTGCGCGATGCGCGCGAGTTGCGCCGGCTCGTTGCGGCGACGGGCGATCCATGCCGGGGGGATGTCGGGCGCGTCGGTCTCGAGCACGTGGGCGTCGCCGGGCAGCTCGCGCACCAGCCTGCGGATCTGCAGCGCGCGATCGAAAGTCATCGCGCCGCCGAACCCGAGCGCCATGCCGAGCTGGAGGTACTGCGCCGCCTGCTGCACGCTGCCGTTGAACGCGTGCGCGATGCCTCCGGGCGGCCGCACGCTGCGCAGGTGCTTGAGGACCACGTCCTGCGAGCGCCGCACGTGCATCAGCACCGGAAGCCCGAACTCGCGGGCGAGTTCGAGCTGCGCCCGGAAGTAGCGCTCCTGGCGCGCCCGATCGAGCCCCGGTTCGAAGAAGTCGAGCCCGATCTCGCCCACCGCGAGCAGCGCCGGATCGTCGATCGACGCTTCGAGCGCGTCGCGCAGCCGCGCGAGGTCG
>JAHCAM010000075.1 GCA_019634895.1 Steroidobacteraceae bacterium
CAACCGACATGAGATCGCTGTCGCGCGATGCGCGGCACGAAAGGCGTGTGCAGGTCGTTCGACTGCGCAAGGCGGGCCAGACGTACGACGCGATTGCGGCGCAGACGGGATTGAGCCGCACCGGCGTGTTCGACATCTGCAAGCGCCACGAGGCGGCGGGTGCGAAGGCCTTGCGCGACGCGCCCAGTGGACGCAAGACCGGCGACGGTCGGCTGCTGGACGCAGCGCAGGAGGCGACGGTGCGCAAGCTCATCACCGACAAGACCCCTGACCAGTTGAAGATGCCCTACGCGCTGTGGACGCGGGCTGCAGTGGCCCAGCTCATCGAGCACCGCTTTGATATCCGGCTGCCGGTGCGCACGATGGGGCTGTACTTGGCGCGCTGGGGCTTCACGCCGCAAAAGCCGATGAAGAAGGCCTACGAGCAGTCGCCCGCGGCGGTCAAGAAGTGGCTCGACGAAGACTACCCGGTCATCGCTGCCCGAGCCAAGGCCGAGGGCGCCGAGATCCACTGGGGCGACGAGAGTGGCCTGCGCAGCGACGACGTGCGGGGCCGCGGCTTCGCCCCCAAAGGCCAGACGCCGGTGATCCGGGTCAACAGCAAGCGCCACGGCCTGTCGGTGATCTCCACCGTCACCAACAAGGGCCAGATGCGCTGGCGCATCTTCGACGGTGCACTCAACACGAACATCCTGATCGACTTCCTGCGCCGGCTGATCAAAGGGGCGAGCAAGAAGCTGTTCCTGATCCTGGACAACCTGCGGGTGCATCACGCCAAGCCCGTGAAGGCCTGGCTGGCCGAGCACGTCGATGCGATCGAGGTGTTCTACCTGCCCAGCTACAGCCCCGAGCTCAACCCCGACGAGATGGCCAACGCCGACATCAAGCAGGCCGTCACCAAGCTCGCTCCGGCGCGCACGAAGCTGCAACTGGTCAAGGCCACCGCGCGCCACTTGCGCAGCGTGCAACGTCAGCCTGAGCGAATTCGAAAGTACTTCGAACATGGACCGGTTCGCTATGCAGCTTGATTCAAGTTCGATGATGCCGGCTCAATAAAAGGGTCCGCAATTCCCAACTTCACGGCAGTGAGTTTGCAGCGACGTTTACAAGGGAGTGAGAACGGCCAACGGCCCCAAGCGCGGTCACAATGAAGGCCCGACGCATTCGCAGTGCCACGCGCACGCTGTGATCCAGCCTACGGAGCCTGAAATGTTCAACAAGATCCTGATTGCCAACCGCGGCGAGATCGCCTGCCGCGTCGCCGCGACCGCGCGACGGCTGGGCGTCCGCACCGTCGCCGTGTACTCCGACGCCGACGCCGGCGCGCGCCACGTGCTTGCTTGCGACGAGGCGGTCGCGATCGGCGGCGCGGCGCCGAAGGAGAGCTATCTGCGCGCCGATCGCATCCTTGCCGCAGCCAAGGCGGCCGGTGCGCAGGCGGTGCATCCGGGCTACGGCTTTCTTTCCGAGAACGAAGGATTCGCAAGGGCGTGTGCCGAGGCGGGCATCGCGTTCATCGGCCCGCCGGCCGCTGCGATTGCGGCGATGGGCAGCAAGTCGGCGGCGAAGGCGCTGATGGGCGCGGCCGGCGTGCCGCTCGTGCCGGGCTATCACGGCGAGCGGCAGGAGGCCGCGTTCCTGCGCGAGCAGGCCGACGCCATCGGCTACCCGGTGCTGATCAAGGCGAGCGCGGGCGGCGGCGGCAAGGGCATGCGGCGGGTCGAGAAGAGTGCGGACTTCGACGCCGCGCTCGCGTCCTGCCAGCGTGAGGCGCAGTCGAGCTTCGGCGACGCAAAGGTATTGATCGAGCGCTACGTCACGCGCCCGCGCCACATCGAGATCCAGGTCTTCGCCGACACGCAGGGCGAGTGCGTCTACCTGTTCGAGCGCGACTGTTCGGTGCAGCGGCGCCACCAGAAGGTGCTCGAGGAAGCGCCCGCGCCCGGCATGAGCGCCGAGCGCCGGGCGGAGATGGGCGCGGCGGCGGTCGCGGCGGCAAAGGCGGTCGGCTACGTCGGCGCCGGCACGGTCGAGTTCATCGCCGAGCCGACGCCCGACAGCAGCGACTTGCGCTTCTACTTCATGGAGATGAACACGCGGCTGCAGGTGGAGCATCCGGTGACGGAGGCGATCACCGGCGTCGACCTCGTCGAATGGCAGTTGCGCGTCGCGGCCGGCGAAGCCTTGCCCTTGCGCCAGGAGAAGTTGCGCTCTCGCGGCCACGCGATCGAGGCGCGCATCTGCGCCGAGAACCCGGATGCCGGCTTCATGCCGGCGATCGGCAATCTCGATGTCGCGCGCTGGCCGGCGCATGTCGCGTTCTGCCGCAACGCCGACGGCGAGCCGTTCCACGGCCCCGCGCCGGTGCGCATCGACGCCGGCTTCGGCGAGGGCGACACGATCTCGCCGCACTACGACTCGATGATCGCCAAGCTCATCGTCTGGGGCAGCGACCGCGCGCAGGCGCTCGCGCTGCTCGACGTGGCGCTGGCGCAGACACACATCGTCGGCCTGCACACCAACGTCGCCTTCCTGCGGCGCGTTGCCGGTTCGCAGGCGTTCGCCAGCGCCGATCTGGACACGGCGCTGATCGAGCGTGAACACGCGGCGCTGTTCGAGGCGCCGCCGCTGCCGCTGCCCTGCGTCGTCGGCGGCATCGTCGCTCACGCGCTCGCACTCGAACGCGGGCGCGAGACGGCCGACCCGTGGTCGCGCGCCGATGCCTGGCGGCTGTACGGCGCGGCCACGCGCCGCTTCGAGATCGAGGTGCAGGGCGAGCATCACCGCGTGGCGCTCGAGCGCACGCATGGTGGGGCCGAATGGATCGTCGTCGGCGATGCACGCTGGTCGTTCGCGTGCGCCCAGCTCGACGCCGATCGCCACGAGATCACGGTCGATGGGCGGCGCTGGGTCGTCGCCGTGTACGCGAGCGGCGAGCAGGTGAGCGTCTTCGCGCCCGAGGGCTCGGGCATTGCGCACGAAGTGGACCTGATCGCGCACGCCGGCGACGGCGCCGCCGAGGGCGGGCGCCTGACGGCGCCGATGCCGGGCAAGGTGATCGCCTTCCTCGCCAAGGCGGGCGACGCCGTCACGCTCGGCCAGCCGCTCGCGGTGATGGAGGCGATGAAGATGGAGCACACCATCTCGGCCCCGCGCGACGGCACGATCGAGGCGCTGCTCTACGCGCCCGGCGATCAGGTCGACGAGGGCGGCGAGCTGCTGCGCCTCGCACCGCTGTGAACGACGAAGGACGATGACGATGAAGCTGCCGAACCATGTGACGCTCGTGGACGTGGGCCCGCGCGACGGGCTGCAGAACGAGAAGCAACCGGTCGACACGGCCGTCAAGGTCGAGCT
>JAHCAM010000076.1 GCA_019634895.1 Steroidobacteraceae bacterium
CCCACGGCCAACCACCCAGTCGCCGCCACCTGGATGAAGAACGCCGCCAAACGCGGTGCAAAAATCGTGCTGGCCGACCCACGGATCACCGACATCGGGCGCCACGCCTGGCGCACGCTGCAGTTCCGCGCCGATGCCGACGTCGCGCTGCTCAACGCGATGATCCACACGGTGATCGACGAGGGCCTGGTCGACCACGACTTCGTGACGAAGCGCGCCAGCAACTTCGAGTCGCTGAAGGCCAACGTCCAGGGCTACAGCGCCGAGGCGATGGCACCGATCTGCGGCATCCCGGCCGAGACCATCCGCGAGGTGGCGCGAGAGTTCGCCACCTGCAAGGCGGCGATGATCCTGTGGGGCATGGGCATCAGCCAGCACGTGCACGGCACCGACAACGCACGCTGCCTGATCGCGCTGGTCAGCGTCACCGGCCAGATCGGCAAGCCGGGCAGCGGCTTGCACCCGCTGCGCGGTCAGAACAACGTGCAGGGCGCCAGCGACGCCGGGCTGATCCCGATGATGCTGCCCAACTACCAGCGTGTGGACAACAAGGAGGCGCACGCCTGGTTCGAGAACTTCTGGAACACGAAGCTCGACGACCAGCCCGGCTACACCGTGGTCGAAATCATGCACAAGGCGCTGGCGCCCGACAGCGACCCGCACAAGGTGCGCGGCATGTACATCGAGGGCGAGAACCCTGCGATGAGCGACCCCGACCTGAACCATGCGCGCCATGCGCTGGCGTCGCTGCAGCACCTGGTCGTGCAGGACATCTTCATGACCGAGACCGCCTGGCTGGCCGACGTGGTGCTGCCGGCCAGCGCCTGGCCCGAGAAGACCGGCACCGTGAGCAACACCGACCGCATGGTGCAGCTCGGCAAGCGGGCGCTGGATCCGCCGGGCGATGCGAAGCCGGACCTCTGGATCATCCAGGAGATCGCCAAGCGCATGGGCCTGCCGTGGAACTACGAAGGCCCGGAGTGCGGCGTGGCGGCGGTCTACGAGGAGATGCGGCAGGCGATGCATGCGGTGATCGCCGGCATCACCTGGGAGCGGCTGGAGCGCGAGTCGAGCGTCACCTACCCCTGTCTGTCGGCAGACGACCCTGGACAGCCGACCGTCTTCATCGACGACTTCCCCACCGCGGACGGCCGCGTCAAGCTGGTGCCGGCCGACATCATCCCCGCCGACGAACGGCCCGATACCGCGTACCCGTTCGTGCTGATCACCGGGCGCCAGCTCGAACACTGGCACACCGGCAGCATGACACGGCGTGCCAGCGTGCTGGATGCGATCGAACCGATCGCGACGGCATCGATGAACGGCAGCGACCTGCGCCAGCTGGGCGTGTCGGCCGGCGATGTGGTCACCGTGGCCTCGCGCCGTGGCAGCGTGGCGCTGACCGTGCGGCGCGACGACGGCACACCGCCAGGCGCGGTGTTCATCCCGTTCGCGTACTACGAGGCGGCGGCCAACCTGCTGACGAATCCGGCGCTGGACCCCTTCGGCAAGATCCCCGAGTTCAAGTATTGCGCGGTCGCGATCAAGCCGGGCGGCACGCCGGCGGCGAGCGTGGGCTACGGCCGCGAGCGCGTGACGCTCGAGACGGCTGGCTGAGACAGGCAGGTCTTCATGCGAAGACACTCGATTGCGTTCGAAGCCGCTCAGGGGCTGGGCCTCGTGCAGCGGGCCGATGCACCGCGCATGACCGAAGCGGCAGCGCCGCTGCTGCAGGCTATCGAGATCCTCGACCAGCACGGCGAGCGGCGCTTCATCGAGATCCCGGCCGAACGGCCGTTGACCGTGTTCGTCGACAAGCGCGAACTGGTCACGCTGATGACGCTGGGTGCGGCGCCCGAGCACCTCGCGCTCGGCTACCTGCGCAACCAGCGGCTGGTATCGGACATCGGCGAGCTGGCCGCAGTCCAGGTCGACTGGGACACGGGCTCGGTGGCGATCACCTCTCGCTCGCTCGCCAATCGTGGCGTGACCGTCTGGGACGACGCCGAACGCGGCGACGCGCTCGCCGGCCGGCTCGGCCGGCGAACGGTGACCACCGGCTGCGGCCAGGGCACGGTGTTCGGCGACCTGATGGACGAGATCGAGCGCATCGCACTGCCCGCGGGCGCACGGCTGAGCGAGGAGGTGCTCTACACGGTGATGGACCGGGTGCGACGCCACGAGTCGATCTACAAGGTCGCGGGCGCTGTGCACGGCTGCGCGCTGTGCTCGAACGCGGGCGACTCGCGCGGCGAGATCCTCCGCTTCGTCGAGGACGTCGGGCGCCACAACGCGGTCGACGCCATCGCCGGCTGGATGTGGCTCGAGTCGATCGGCGGCGCCGACAAGATCTTCTACACCACCGGGCGGCTCACGTCCGAGATGGTGATCAAGTGCGCCCAGATGGGCATCCCGTTCCTGTTGTCGCGCTCGGGACTGACGCAGATGGGCTACGAGATCGCGCGGCGCGTCGGCATCACGATGGTCGGCCGCTGCCAGGGCCGTCACTACCTCCTCTTCACCGGCGGCGAGCGCTTCGTGCGCCAACCGGTGACGGCGCTCGCGTGAGCCTGGCGAGCGGCCCGTCGCCGAAGCCGGCGCGCGGCGTCGACCGCAGCGAGGTCACCGGCATCGTGCTCGCCGGCGGGCTGGGCCGGCGCATGAGCGCCGACGGCCAGGGCGTCGACAAGGGACTGCAGCCCTTTCGCGGGCGCCCGATGGCGCAGCACGCCATCGAGCGCCTCGCTCCTCAGGTCGCCGCGCTGATCATCAACGCGAACCGCAACCTCGAGCGCTACCGCGAGTTCGGCTGGCCGGTGGTCAGCGACGCCGTCGAGGGCTTCGCCGGGCCCCTGGCCGGGCTGCACGCAGGGATGCGCCATGCGCACACCCGCTACGTCGTCGCCGTCCCCTGCGACTCGCCGTTCCTGCCGCTCGACCTGGTCGCGCGGCTCGGCGCGGCGCTGGCCTCGACGCCGGGGGCGCGCCTGGCGGTCGCGCGCACCGGCGACCAGGCGCATCCGGTGTTCGCGCTGGTCGAGCGCGCGCTGCTGGCGGACCTGGAGGCCTTCCTCGCCAGCGGCCGGCGCAAGATCGACGCATGGTACGCGCCGCTCGGCGTCGTCGAGGTCGGCTTCGACGACGAGGCGGCGTTCCGGAACATCAACACGCTGCAGGAACTCAGCGAGCAGGAACCCGAATGAGCGCGCCGCAGACCCTCGCCGAGGCGATCAGCTGCCTGTCCGACTACGACCCGAATGCGTTGCCGGTCGCGCGGGCGCGCGAAATCATCGACCGCGTCGTGGTGCCGGTCGAGGCCGTCGAGCGCATCGCGTTG
>JAHCAM010000077.1 GCA_019634895.1 Steroidobacteraceae bacterium
TCTGGGCGCTGGAGCTGACCACCTTCCTGTTCGGCGGCCTGATCTTCATCGGCATCTCGTACGGGGTCCGGGTCGGCGCGCACATCGGCGTCGACGTGCTGGTCAAGACTCTCAAGCCCGGCACCGCGCGCGTCGTCGCCACGATCGCGACGCTGCTGTGCCTGGTCTACGCGACGATCGTCTTCGTCGGCGGGTGGATCTACGTCGGCAAGATGTACGACATCGGCATCCTGGCGCAGGACATCCCGATCCCGCAGTGGGTGCCGCGGCTGGTGCTGCCGCTGGGGTACGCGCTGCTGTTCTTCCGGTTCGCGCAGGTGCTGGTGCGCACGCTGCGGGGTACCCAGGCGGGCCTGCTCGTCGACGAAGCCGAGGAGGCGCTCAAGCTGCGGCCCACCGATGCCGGCGACGCGCCCGGGAGGCACGGATGACGACCGCCGCGCTGTTCGTCATGCTGTTCGTGTTCATGTTCCTGGGTACGCCGATCGGGGTCGCGCTCGGCCTGTCGTCGCTGCTCACCATCCTGCTGTTCGGACAGGACTCGCTCGCGTCGCTGGCGCTGAAGCTGTACGAGACGTCCGAGCACTTCACGCTGCTGTCGATCCCGTTCTTCATCCTCGGCGGCGCGTTCATGACCACCGGCGGCGTCGCGAAGCGGATGATTCGCTTCGCGGTGGCCGTCGTCGGGCACCTGCGCGGAGGCCTCGCGATGGCCTCGGTGATGGCGTGCATGCTGTTCGCCGCCGTGTCGGGGTCGTCGCCTGCCACCGTCGTCGCGGTGGGCTCGATCGTCATCGCCGGCATGGTGCGCGCGGGCTATCCGAAGTCGTTCGCCGCCGGCGTCGTCTGCAATGCCGGTACGCTGGGCATCCTGATCCCGCCGTCGATCGTGATGGTCGTCTACGGTGCGACGACCGAGACCTCGGTCGGCAAGCTGTTCATGGCCGGGGTCATTCCCGGGATCCTTCTCGGCCTGCTGCTGATGGTGGCGATCTACGTGCTCGCGACGATTCGCGACCTGCCGCGGCAGCCGCGCGCGACGCTGCGCGAGATCGTCGTCGCCGGGCGCGACTCGCTGTGGGGGCTGCTTCTGATCGTCATCATCCTCGGCGGCATCTACGGCGGAGTGTTCACTCCCACCGAGGCGGCCGCGGTCGCTGCGGTCTACGCGTTCATCGTCGCGGTCTTCGTCTACCGCGACATCGGGTTCCGGCAGGTGCCGGCCGTGCTGGTCGACGCGTCGAAGGTCACGGTGATGCTGATGTTCATCATCGCCAACGCGCTGCTGTTCGCGCACGTGCTGACGACCGAGCGGATTCCGCAGATCATCGCCGAGCAGATCGTCGCCTGGGGCATGCCCGCCTGGGGTTTCCTGATCGTCGTGAACATCCTGCTGCTGATCGCCGGGATGTTCATGGAGCCCACCGGAATCATCCTGATCCTGGCGCCGATCCTGTTCCCGATCGCCTCGCAACTCGGCATCGACCCGGTGCACCTCGGCGTCATCATGGTCGTCAACCTTGAGATCGGCATGGTGACGCCGCCGGTGGGGCTGAACCTGTTCGTCACCGTCGGGATCACGAAGATGTCGATCGGCGAGGTGATTCGCGCGGCGCTGCCCTGGCTGTCGATCCTGCTCGCGTTCCTGGTGTTCATCACCTACGTGCCGCAGGTCAGCCTGTGGCTTCCGAACCTGCTTTTCTGATTCGCCGCAGCCGTAGCGCGACGCCGAGCGTCGCCAGCATGCAGGCGCCGAGCATCGTGACCACTCCCGGCCAGCGGCCCGCGCTCCAGGCGGTGCCGGCCAGCGACCCGATCGCGCTCGCGCCCAGGTAGTAGCTGCACAGGTACAGCGCCGAGGCGAGCGCCGGCCGCTCGGGCGCGCGCCGGCCGACCCAACCGCTGGCGAGCGCGTGGGAGGCGAAGAAGCCGAACGTGCAGACCGCGACGCCGCCGATCACGACCGGCAGCGGCGAGGCGAGCGTCAGCACGAGTCCGGCACCCATGACCGCCACCATCGCCCAGAGGGCATTGCGCCGCCCGTGGCGGTCGGCGACGCGCCCAGCGAAGGCCGACGCCCAGCTGCCAACCGGGTAGAGCAGGAAGACCGCGCCGATCGCGGTGTGGCTCAGCCGGTACGGCGCGTCGGCGAGGCGGAACGCGAGGAAGTTGAACAGCCCGATGAACGTACCCATCAGCAGGAACCCGGCAAGGAACAGCCACGGCAGCCCGGCATCGCGCAGGATCGCGTGGACGTCGCGCGCGATGCGGCCGATCCCGGCCTCGCGCGGCCGGAAATGGCGCGAGGGCGGCAGCCCCCGCCAGAAGACGATCGCGGCGAGCAGCCCAAGCGCGCCCAGCGCGCCCAGCGCCCAGCGCCACGACGCCCACTCGGTGATCACCGCGGCCAAGAACCGGCCGCTCATTCCCCCGAGCGCGTTGCCGCCGATGTACAGGCCGACCGCGCGACCCTGCGCGTCGGGTGCGACTTCCTCCGACAGGTAGGCCATTGCCGCGGCGGGCAGGCCCGCGAGCACCACCCCGAGCAGCGCACGCAGCACCAGAAGCTGCGTGAAGTCGGTGACGGCTGCCGAGGCGATCGAGACCGCTGCGGCCAGCGCCAGTGACACCTTCATCAGCCGCTCGCGGCCGAAGCGATCGGAGAGCACGCTCGCAGGGATTAGCAGCACGGCCATCGCCGCCGTGCCGCTAGAGACCGCCAGACTCGACCGCGCCGCGCCGAGCGCGAAGTCGTCGGCGAGCTGCGGCAGCAGCGGCTGGGTCGCATAGAGCAGCGCGAACGTCGCGAAGCCGCCGACGAACATCGCCAGGCTGGTGCGTCGGTAGGCGGGCGAGCCTGCGGTCAGCCGCTCGGGCGCGCGCAGGGGCGGCTGCGCCACGGCGGAATCAGGGACGGGATCGGGCATCGAATGGTCGGGGTGAGAGGATTCGAACCTCCGGCCTCTACGTCCCGAACGTAGCGCTCTACCAGGCTAAGCTACACCCCGAATCGCGCCCCCGGAGAGGAGGCGGCTGACGCAACCCGATCTGTCCGACGCTTCCGGCCAGGTCGGGATTGCCGGAGATCGCGAGCACGCCTAGCGGTCGCGCTCGATCGAGTAAGTCGTCAAGTATAGCAGGGCGTCCCGGTACACGGAAGTCGCGCCGTCCGGCAGCAGCGTCGCGACGGTGGCGCGGGCCGCGGCGGCCTCGCCGCGCGCGCGCTCGCGCGTGTAGTCGAGCGCGCCGGTGCGGTGGATCGCC
>JAHCAM010000078.1 GCA_019634895.1 Steroidobacteraceae bacterium
GCGCATTTGAAGCTGTGCGCCTCGCGTGCGTTCTGGTTGGTGGCCTACCCGACGCAGGGCCACGAGATGCTGTTCGACGCTCACACCCGCAGCTTCGCGGCGCTGGGCGGCATCCCACGCCGGGGCATCTACGACAACATGAAGACCGCGGTCGACAAGGTCAAGAAGGGCAAGGGGCGCGTGGTCAACGCGCGCTTCGCGGCGATGAGCGCGCACTACCTGTTCGACCCGGACTTCTGCAACGTGGCCAGTGGCTGGGAGAAGGGTCGCGTGGAGAAGAACGTGCAGGACAGCCGCCGGCGCGTGTGGATCGAGGCCGCGCGCCAGCGCTTCGGCTCCTTCGACGAACTCAACGCCTGGCTCGCAGCCCGGTGCCGGGCCCTGTGGCAGGAGATCCGGCACCCGGAGCACGGCCAGTTCAGCGTGGCCGAGATGCTCGAGCACGAGCTGCCGCAGCTCATGCCCATGCCCGAGCCCTTCGATGGTTATGTCGAGAACCCGGCACGCGTGTCCAGCACCTGCCTGGTGACGGTGCTGCGCAACCGCTACTCGGTGCCGTGCGAGCTGGCCGGGCACATGGTCTCGACCCGGCTGTACCCCACGCGCGTGGTCGTCGTGGCCGAGGACAAGATCGTCGCCAGCCACGCGCGCTTGAGCGACCGTGGCCAGACCAGCTACGACTGGCAGCACTACATCCCGCTGGTGCAGCGCAAGCCCGGTGTACTGCGCAACGGCGCGCCGTTCGCCGACATGCCCGCGCCGCTGCTGGCCTTGCAGAAGGCGCTGCTGCGCCGCCCTGGAGGCGACCGCGTGATGGCGCAGGTGCTCGCGGCGGTGCCCACCGCCGGACTGGACGCCGTGCTCGTGGCCGCCGAGCTGGTGCTGGAGAGCGGCGCTGTCAGCGCCGAGCACGTGCTCAACGTCATCGGGCGCCTCACCGCGAGTCCGCCACCAGAGAAGGTGGAGACGGCGCTGCGTCTGAACGAGGCACCGCGTGCGGACACGGGCCGCTACGACGGCCTGCGCGACCCTGACGTCCAGGATGTGGGCCAGGAGGTGCGCCATGCGTGACGTGACCGCCGAACTGAAGGCATTGCGGCTGCACGGCATGGCGGGCGCCTGGACCGACCTGACTGCTCAAGGTCAGGCCCAGGGTGGCGGCGTCGGCGTGGACAGCTCGCGCTGGCTGATCGAGCACCTGCTGCAGGCCGAGACCACCGACCGGGCGATGCGCTCGGTGAGCTACCAAATGAGCGCGGCGCGCTTCCCGGCGCACCGCGACCTGGCGGGCTTCGACTTCGACGCCTCCAAGGTCGACCGGGCGCTGATAGACCAGCTGGCCGACCTGTCGTTCACCGAGGCCGCGCACAACGCGGTGTTCATCGGCGGGCCAGGCACCGGCAAGACGCACCTGTGCACCGCGCTCGGGGTTGCCGGCATCACGCGGCATGGCAAGCGGGTGCGCTTCTACTCGACGGTGGACCTGGTCAATGCGCTGGAGCGCGAGAAGGCCGAAGGCAAGGCTGGGCGGATCGCGGCGAACCTGATGCGCATGGACGCTGTGATCCTGGACGAGTTGGGCTACCTGCCGTTCAGCCAGGCCGGAGGAGCGCTGCTGTTCCATCTGCTGAGCAAGCTCTACGAGCGCACCAGCGTGATGATCACCACCAATCTGACCTTCGGCGAGTGGGCCGCCGTCTTCGGCGACGCGAAGATGACCACCGCGCTGCTGGACCGGCTCACACACCACTGCCACATCGTGGAGACCGGCAACGAGAGCTACCGCTTCCGTCACTCCAGCGCCACGGCCAAGACGCGCATCAAGGCGCGCGAGCAGGCCCGACGTGCCAAGCCGGCGCCGGACGCCGAGCCGTTCTGAGCGGCCGCCGCGCGGGGCAACCCGCTACGGGCTACGCCCTGCGCGGCTTGCCCCGCGCACCATCGATGACGAACAACAGAGTACCGACAACAGCAAAGACCTTAGACTTATCCACAGCTCGCCTCGATCGAGACGGGCTTCCACCCCTGGTCAATGTTCAGTCGGCACGGGTGGTCAAAGTTCGCTCGGCGCGCACACTTCATGATGTTGGGCAGCGTGATGAAGCGCGGCTCGTTCAGCCGCAGGTCGGTGGTCACGACGACCGGCAGTTTCAGCTTCAGGTTTTCCAGGCCACCATCGATCTCGCGCGTCACCTGCGCCACGCCGCCTTCGACCTTCACCTTGGAGGCGAAGGTAGCCTGGCCCCAGCCCATCAGGGCGGCAAACATCTGCCCGGCCTGCCCGGCGTCGTCGTCGATCGCCTGTTTGCCGAAGATCGCCAGCTGCACGCCCTCTTTCGCGGCGACGTGCTTCATCAGCTTGGCGACGGCCAGCGGCTCGAGCGCCGCGTCGGTCTCGACCAGCACGCCGCGGTCGGCGCCGATCGCCATCGCGCTGCGCAGCGTCTCCTGGCAGCCGGCCGGGCCGCAGGAGACGGCGATGATCTCGGTGGCGACCCCCGCCTCCTTCAGGCGCACCGCCTCCTCGCAGGCGATCTCGTCGAAGGGGTTCATCGACAATTTCTGGCTCGCGAGGTCGACCCCCGAACCATCGGATTTCACGCGGGCCTTGACGTTGTAGTCGAGCACCCGTTTCACGGCGACCAGGATCTTCACTTCAGGTTTCTCCATCGAAGGACACAATCGAAAGGCGGTCCGCCGCCTCGGTGCGCGGCTCAGCCTCACCCTCGCCGCTGACCGCCGGGCCTGCAGCCAGTTGCTCGGACAAGCGAGGGAACAGCATTTCGTACATGCGCGATGCGAGGGTCTCGACGTCGAGCCGGCTGTCGCGGCGGTACCACTGCCCGGTCCAGTTCAAGGCGCCGAGCACGGTCTGGCGGACAAGGACGACGTCGCGATGCACCCAGCCCTGCGCCGCTGCCGCGGCCAGCACCCCATCCCACAGATCCTCGTAACCGTTGCGCCAGGCGAGCACGCGCTTCATGGCCGGTGGGGAGAGGCTGCGCCACTCGTAGACCAGCACCATCAGCGCGTCCAGGTGCGGGCCGAGAAGGACCGCCAAGTGGCCACGCACCATGGCGAGCAGCCGCTCCGGCATGCGCGCCTCGCGCTCGAGCGCACCTTGCACCTGTGCGAACACGTCACGAATGCCCTCCTCCATGATCGCGACGAGGATCTCCTCTTTCGCGTTGAAGTAGTAGAAGAGCGAACCCGATGTCATCGACAGCGCGTCGGC
>JAHCAM010000079.1 GCA_019634895.1 Steroidobacteraceae bacterium
CTCGTTCGTCGTCGTTTCCGCCCCGGTCACGGCGATGCCGGCGCTGTTCGCGCAGATCCGCGAGGCGCTCGATTCGCAGGCGATCGTCACCGACTGCGGCAGCACCAAGCGCAGCGTGATCGACGCCGCGCGTCGCGCGCTCGGCGACGCGTTCCTGCGCTACGTGCCCGGACATCCGATCGCCGGCTCCGAGCGCAGCGGCCCGCAGGCGGCCGACCCGGACCTGTTCCGCGACCGGCGCTGGCTGCTGTGCCCGCTCGACACGACACCCCAGCAGCATTGCGAGGCGGTCAAGCGGCTGGTCGAGCCGACCGGCGCCCAGGTCTCGACGCTCGACCCCGCGCTGCACGACCGGGTGTTCGCCGAAGCCTCGCACTGGCCGCATGCGGTGGCGTTCGGGCTCTCGGCGGCGATCGCGGGCGGCGATCTGGCCGAGCGCGCGCTCGAGTATTCGGGCGCCGGCCTGCGCGACACCACGCGCGTGGGGGCGTCGTCGCCGACGATGTGGGCCGACATCCTGCTGGACAACCGCGAGGCCTGCCTGGCCTCGGCGGCGCGCTTTCGCGCGTGCAACGAGGCGATCGTCGCCGCGCTCGAGGCGGGCGACCGCGACGCGCTGGTGGAGATCTTCTCCGTGGCGAGCCGCTGGCGAAGCCGGCTGGGTTAGGCGGCTACCAGGGGCTGCGGCGGGCTTCGAGCCGTTTGCGCAGGCCGACCTGCACTTCGTTCAGGTAGTACTCGCGAAGGTTGGTCAGTTCGAGCACCGAATCGAACGGAAAGCCCTCGCGATTGCCGCGCCGGTCCATCAGCAGTTCGTCCATCAGTTCGAGGAATCGCATCGGCGCGCCCCATTCGGCCGCGATGCGGTTGAGCACGTGAGGGAAGCGCTGGCGGGTGACGGAAAGGCGGTACGCGTAGGGCAGCGAGGCGAACAGCCGCTGCGCGCGCACGTCGAGCGGCTCGCGCCTCGACGCAGCGTCGATCACATCCGGGCAGGGAAGGCGCAGCGGCGTGGTGTCGGTCAACGGCGCCTCGCGGGTGGAGTCGCTGGTGTCGCCGCTCTGTAGAATCATGGCTGCCTCGTTCTTCATGAGCGCACTCTAGCCACGCCGCGGAGCGCGCCACAGGAAAAACTTCATGTCCCGCAGCTTTCGCGTCGCCCCCGGCGGCGCATTGTCCGGCGCCCTTCGCGTGCCGGGCGACAAGTCGATTTCGCATCGCTCGGTCATGCTCGGCGCGATCGCCGAAGGCGTGACCGAAGTCACCGGCTTCCTCGAGGGCGCCGACGCGATCTCGACGATGCAGATCTTCCGGGCGCTCGGCGTGCGCATCGACGGGCCGAGCGCCGGGCGCGTGACCGTGCACGGCGTCGGCCTGCACGGCCTGCGCGCGTCGCCGCAGCCGCTCGATTGCGGCAACGCCGGCACCGCCATGCGGCTGCTGATGGGCCTGCTCGCGGGCCAGCGGTTCGAGTCCACGCTGGTCGGCGACGAAAGCCTGTCGAAGCGGCCGATGCGCCGCGTCGCCGAGCCGCTGGCCGCGATGGGCGCGCGGATCGAGACGCGAGACGGCTGCCCGCCGGTGCGGATCCTGCCGGTCGGCACGCTGCGTGGCATCCGCTATCGGATGCCGATGGCCAGCGCCCAGGTGAAGTCGGCGCTGCTGCTGGCCGGCCTGTACGCGCAGGGCGAAACCACGGTGATCGAACCGGCGCCGACGCGCGACCACACCGAGCGCATGCTCGGCGGCTTCGGCGTCGCGGTGGCGCGCAATGGCGCGGAAGTGACGTTGCGCGGCGGCCAGCCGCTGCGGGCTGCCGCGATCGACGTGCCGGCGGACATTTCGTCGGCGGCGTTCTTCCTGGTCGGCGCATCGATCGCGCGGGGTTCCGACCTGGTCCTCGAGCACGTCGGGATGAACCCCACCCGGACCGGCATCCTCGCGATCCTTCGGCTGATGGGCGCCGACATCGAGGTGCGCAACGAGCGCGAGGCCGGCGGCGAGCCGGTCGCCGACCTTCGGGTGCGTGCGGCCACGCTGCGGGGCATCGAGGTGCCGCCCGACCTGGTGCCGCTCGCGATCGACGAGTTTCCGGCGCTGTTCGTGGCCGCGGCCTGCGCGCGGGGACGAACCGTCGTGACCGGTGCGGCCGAGCTGCGCGTGAAGGAGTCCGATCGCATCGCCGTCATGGCCGACGGCCTGCGCGCGCTCGGCGTCGATGCGACACCGACGCCCGACGGCATGGTGATCGAGGGCCGTGCCGACCGGGGCACGGTGTTCGCGTCCGGCGCCGTCGACGCGCATGGCGACCACCGGATCGCGATGTCGTTCGCGATCGCGGCGTTGCGCGCCGCGGGCGACCTGACGGTGCGCGACACCGCCAACGTCGCCACGTCGTTCCCCGGATTCGAGGCGCTGGCGCGCGGGGCCGGCCTGCGCATCGAAAGTCGCGAACAGGCGTGAGCGGCCGGGCGATGGGCGTGCCGCTGATCGCGATCGACGGGCCGACGGCATCCGGCAAGGGCACGGTCGCGCAGCGCGTCGCGCAGGTGCTGGGCTGGGCGTATCTCGACTCCGGGGCGCTCTACAGGCTGTGCGCGCTGGCGGCACTGCGTGCCGGCGTCGACCTCGACGACGAGGCGGGGCTGGCCGCGCTCGCGGCCGCGTTGCCGGCGCGCTTCGTCGACGGCCGCATCGAGCTCGACGGGCACGACGTGACCGAGGCGATTCGCGACGAGGCGGTCGGCAACGCGGCGTCCCGGATCGCCGTGCTGCCGGCGCTGCGCGCGTCGCTGCTCGGGCTGCAGCGCAGCTTCAGGCGCCCGCCGGGGCTCGTGGCCGACGGTCGCGACATGGGCACCGTCGTGTTCCCCGACGCCACGCTGAAGGTCTTCCTGACCGCCACCGCCGAGTCGCGCGCGGAGCGCAGGCATAAGCAGTTGATCGAAAAGGGTTTTTCTGCTAATCTCGCCGACCTTTTACGGGATCTGCAGCAACGCGACGAACGCGACGCGAATCGCGCCGTGGCGCCGCTCAGGCCCGCCGAAGGCGCGGTGGTGATCGACTCCACGCACCTGGACATCGACCAGACGGTCGCGCAGGTGCTCAGGGCCTATCGCCATCCCGCGCGCCGCTGACCGGGCCCGCCAGGGCCCGATCGCGGCGCGAT
>JAHCAM010000008.1 GCA_019634895.1 Steroidobacteraceae bacterium
CGCGGGATGATAGGTGTCGTCCGAGTCCAGCCACGCAATGTACTGGCCCCTCGCCTCGGCCATGCCGGCGTTGCGCGCGCGCGCCGGGCCGCCGTTCGCGGTCCGCAGGTAACGGATGCGCTCGCCGTACCCGGCGACGACCTCGCGCGTATCGTCGGTCGAGCCGTCGTCCACCACGATGATCTCGAAATCCGTCATCGTCTGCTGCAGCACGCTGTCGATCGCCTGCCGGATGTAAGCTGCGCGGTTGTAGGTCGGGATGACGACCGAAACCTTGACGGGATGGTGGACTGCCATGGGCTTGCAACAGATTCTACTGCCCTCGTCGGCCATGGCCCTCGTATTCGCCTTCGGGCTCGCGGCGCTGCTGTTGCCACGCACGCGCCGGCTGGCCTGGATGCCGCTGGCGGCGGCGTCCCTGGCCTACCTGCTGTTCAGCAACGGACTGGTGGCAACCCTGCTGATGAGCCCGCTGGAACATGCGTACCCGCCGGTCCGCGACGCCCGCGATCATCCGGACGCCGCCATGATCGTCCTGCTGACCGCCTACGCGGCGGACGACCCGGACATGTCGCTGAGCGGCCGGCTGAACTCCTCGTCCGCCTTCCGCGTCCTGGAAGCGGCCAACCTGCACGCCGCGAGGCCCGAGCTGCGCATCCTCGTGACCGGCTCGGAGACGGGAGCGCGGATCATGGAGCAGCAGTTGCTGCGGCTGGGCGTGCCGGCCGAGAGCCTGATCGTGGACGGGGCCTCGCCCAATACCGCGGGCAGCGCGGCCATGACCCGGGAACTGGCGGCATCCGGACCCGTCTTCCTGGTGACCTCCGCCGGCCACCTGACGCGGGCCGACGGCGCCTTCCGCAAGCTGGGCATACGCACGATTCCGGCGCCGACCGATTACTGGCTGCCGCGCAGCCCGCTGGACGCATCCTGGACGCCGAGTTCCCTGCACCTGCAGGCATCGGATCTCGCCGTGCACGAATACCTCGCGATCGCGTGGTACCGACTGTCCGGAAAGATCTGACGAACCGGTTCAGCCCGCCAGCCGCTCCGCCCGCTTGCGCTCGCCCTCGCTGAGAAAGCGCTTGCGCAGCCGGATGTTCTTCGGCGTGACCTCGACCAGCTCGTCGTCGCCGATGTACTCCATGGCCTGCTCCAGCGACATGCGCACCGGCGGCGTCAGCAGCACGTTCTCGTCCTTGCTCTGGGTGCGGATGTTGGTGAGCTTCTTGCCCTTCAGCGGGTTCACCACCATGTCGCCGTCGCGGCTGGCCTCGCCGACGATCTGCCCCTCGTACACGACGTCGCCCGGGCCCACGAACAGCCGCCCGCGCTCCTGCAGGTTGAACAGCGCATAGGCCAGCACCGAGCCGCGCGCGTTCGAGATCATGACGCCCGCCGTGCGCTCGGCGAGGGCCTTCTCGAGCACCGGGCCGAAGTGGTCGAACACGTGGTACAGCAGCCCGGTGCCGCTGGTCATGGTGCGGAATTCGGTCTGGAATCCGATCAGCCCGCGCGAGGGGATCCGGTAGTCCAGCCGCACGCGGCCGCGGCCATCCGGCACCATGTCGGCCAGTTCCGCGCCGCGCGCGCCGAGAGCTTCCATGACGGCTCCCTGTGCGCTGGCGTCGATATCCACCGTGAGCTGTTCCCAGGGCTCGACCCTGCGCCCGTCGACTTCCTTGACCACCACGCGCGGCCGCGACACCGCGAGCTCGTAGCCCTCGCGGCGCATGTTCTCGATCAGGATGCCGAGGTGCAGCTCGCCGCGGCCGTAGACCACGAAGCGGTCCGGGTCGTCCGTTTCCTCGACCCGCAGCGCCACGTTGGAGAGCGTCTCGCGCAGCAGGCGCTCGCGCAACTGCCGGCTGGTGACGAACTTGCCCTCCTGCCCGAACAGCGGCGAGGTGTTGGTCTCGAAGCTCATGCTGATGGTCGGCTCGTCCACCACCAGCGCCGGCAGCGCCTCGACCGCATCCGGGTCGCAGACCGTGTCCGAGATCTTCGGCGCCTCGATCCCGGAGAAGGCGACGATGTCTCCCGCCCTCGCCTCCTCCACCTCGATGCGCTCGAGGCCGAGGAATCCGAACACCTGGCCGATGCGCTCGCTGCGCACTGCGCCCTCGCGATCGACCACCGACACCGGCATCGCGCGCCTGAGCGTGCCGCGGCGGATGCGGCCGATGCCGATCGCGCCGACGTAGCTCGAGTAGTCGAGCTGGCTCACCTGCAGCTGCAGCGGCGCATCCACGTCCACGTCCGGCGCCGGGCAGCGCGCGACGATGGTCTCGAACAGCGGCGTCATGTCGGCGGCCAGCGCATCGGGCGCCAGCCCGGCGACGCCCCTGAGCGCGGAGGTGTACACCACCGGGAAATCGAGCTGCCGCTCGCTGGCGCCCAGCCGGTCGAACAGGTCGAAGGTCTGGCTGACCACCCAGTCCGGCCGCGCCTCCGGCCGGTCGATCTTGTTCACCACCACGATCGGCGCGAGGCCGTGCACGAAGGCCTTCTGCGTGACGAAGCGGGTCTGCGGCATCGGCCCGTCCACGGCGTCCACCAGCAGCAGCACGCAGTCCACCATGGACAGCACCCGTTCCACCTCGCCGCCGAAGTCGGCGTGGCCGGGAGTGTCCACGATGTTGATGCGGTACTCGCGCCACTGGATCGCGGTGTTCTTGGCGAGGATGGTGATGCCGCGCTCGCGCTCGAGCGCGTTCGAGTCCATCACCCGCTCGGTCACCGGCTTGCGCGCATCGAACGTGCCGGACTGGCGCAGCAGCTTGTCCACGAGCGTGGTCTTGCCGTGGTCGACGTGGGCGATGATCGCGATGTTGCGCAGGTTCTGGATCACGAGGGTCCGGGTCCCGGGAAAAAAGGCCGCGGATTGTAGCACTTACATGGCGCCGAGTTGCTCCTCCAGCTCCGCCGCGTGCCGCTCCCAGTAGCGCGCCTCGCCGAACCACGGGAAGGCCCGCGGAAACGCCGGATCGTGCCAGCGCCGGGCCAGCCAGGCGGCGTAGTGGACCATGCGCAGCGCCCGCAGCGGCTCGATGAGCGCGACTTCCGCCGGGTCGAAGTTCGCGAACTGCGCATAGCCCTCGAGGATGTCGTCGAGCTGCACCCGCATCTCCGCGGCCGGCCCTGCCAGAAGCATCCAGAGATCCTGGACCGCTGGGCCCATCATGCAATCGTCCAGGTCCACGAAATGCGGCCCGGCCTCGGTCCACAGCACGTTGTTGCGGTGGCAATCGCCGTGGATGCGCAGGTAGCGCACCGACCCCACCGCCTCGAACCGCGCCTCGACGGCATCCAGCAGTTCCCCGGCCACGCGCTCGTAGCGGTGGCGGATGTAGTCGGGGATGCGCTCACCCGCGAGCAGGAAGCTCACCGATTCCCGGCCCATCGCCTGCGGCGACAGCCGCGCGCGGTGCTGGAAAGGCCGGGCGCCGCCCGTCATGTGGATCCGCCCGAGGAAGCGACCGATCCACTGCCGGTCGTCCGGCGTGCCCAGTTCCGGCCACTGCCCTCCCCGCCGCGGGTATATCGCCAGCCGAAAACCCGCGAAGACCGGCACGGGTCCGTCCCCCAGGCCGTCCCGCCGCGGCGGTTGCAGCGGCGCGATCACCGGAATCTCGGCCGCCGCCAGCTCGCGCGCGAAGGCATGCTCCTCGGCGATCGCCTGGTCGGTCCAGCGCCCCGGACGGTAGAACTTGACCACCACCGGCCCGGCGTCCTCGAGGCCCACCTGGAACACGCGGTTCTCGTAGCTGCCGAGCGCGAGCACCCGGCCGTCGCTGGCGAAACCCGCCGCCTCCACCGCGTCCACGATCAAATCTGGCGACAGCGTCGCAAACGGCGCGCCCGCCTCAGTTGGTATCATTCCGGAACCATATCTCGGAGCCTGCATGGGCACCATCCTGGTCACCGGCGGCGCCGGCTACATCGGCAGCCACGTCGCACGGCAGCTGGCCGAGCGCGGCGAACGCATCGTCACGCTCGACAACCTTTCGACCGGTTTCCGCTCCGCGGTGCTGCACGGCGACTTCGTCCAGGGCGACACCGGCGACGCAGCGCTGGTCGCCCGCGTGCTCGCGGAGCACGGCGTCGACACCGTGATGCATTTCGCCGCGCACATCGTGGTACCCGAGTCGGTCACGAATCCGCTCAAGTACTACCGCAACAACACCGCCAACACGCGCACGCTGCTCGAGTGCAGCGTGGCCGCGGGCGTGCGCCACTTCGTGTTCTCCTCCACGGCCGCCGTGTACGGCATCCCGGCGGGCGGCGCGGCCAGCGAGGACACGCCGGCGCTGCCGATCAATCCCTATGGCTGGTCCAAGCTCATGAGCGAGCGCATGCTGGCGGACGTGGCGGCTGCGAGCCCGCTGCGTTACGCCGCGTTGCGTTACTTCAACGTCGCCGGGGCCGATCCGGGGGGCCGCATCGGCCAGTCCACGCCGGAGGCGACCCACCTGATCAAGGTCGCCTGCCAGCACCTGACCGGCAGGCGCGACCGGGTCGAGATCTTCGGCACCGATTACGAGACGCCGGACGGCACCTGCGTGCGCGACTACATCCACGTCGAGGACCTGGCCGCCGCCCATCTGTGCGCCCTCGACTACCTGCGGTCGGGCGAGCCCTCCACCACGCTCAACTGCGGCTACGGCCGGGGTTTCAGCGTCCGCGAGGTGCTGGACCAGGTGGCCAGGGTGGCCGGCAGGCCGCTCACGATCGTCGAATCCCCGCGCCGCGCCGGCGACCCTCCCCGGCTGGTCGCGAGCGCCGAGCGCATCCGGGAGCGCCTGGGATGGCAGCCGCGGCATCAGGACATCGCCGGGATCGTGCGCTCGGCCCTCGCCTGGGAGCAGCGACTCCTGCGCCAGCCGGCGGCCTGACGGTACCATAGGCAGATGGCCAGCCTCCGCCCACGCTCGCTCAGTGGGCTGCTCTCCGCGGCGCTGCTGCTGATCGTGCTGCCGCTGACCGCCGCCGTCGTGTACGGCGGCGTGCAGCTGCGGCAGCTGTCCCGCACCAGCGACGCGCTGGTGCGCGACAGCATCGGCCTGACCCAGCACACCCAGGTCCTGTTCCAGAACATCGCCGCCATGGAGCGTTCCGCGAGCCTTTACGCCGTGCTCGAGGACCCGCGCCTCGCCACGGCCTTCAGCACCAACGAGCGTGCCCTGGAAGCCACGCTCGACCGGCTCGAGCCCCTCGCCCCGCCGATCGAGATCGCCCGCGTGCGCGCGGCCGCCCGCGCCAGCTCCGTGCTGGTCCACGGCGCGCGCGGCGCCGAGCTGTCGGCGGGCCTCGTCGGCCGTTTCGACGTGCTCGGGGCCGAAGCCAACGCGCTTGCCGACCAGACTCGCCGGGCCATCGACACGCGGCTGGAAGCGGCGGCCGAGCGCGCCGACGCCACGCGGCGCTGGCTGCTGTGGGCCATCATGGCCCTGGTGCCGGCCGCGATCGTCCTGGTGGCCATGTTCTTCTTCTACGTGGTCCGGCCGCTGCGCGCCATCGACCGCGCCATCAGCGACCTCGGCCGCGGCGTGTTCTCGCAGCCGATCGCGATCCGCGGGCCCGCCGACCTCGCCGCACTCGGCCGCCAGCTCGAGTGGCTGCGCACGCGCCTGCTCGAGATCGCGATGGAGCGCAACCGCTTCCTGCGCCACATGTCGCACGAGCTGAAGACGCCGCTCGCCAACATCCGCGAGGGCACCGACCTGCTGCTCGACGGCGCGGTGGGGGACCTGGACGACAGCCAGCGCGAGGTCGCCACGATCCTGCGCGACAATGCGGTGCGCCTGCAGCACCTGATCGAGAACCTGCTGTCCTACAGCGCCTGGCAGTCGAGCGCCAGCACGATCGAGCTGACGCAGTTCCGGCTCGAGTCGCTGGTCGGCGCGGTGGTGGACAGCCAGCGGCTCGCGCTGGCGGCGCGGGAGGTCACGCTCGACCTGCAGGTCGCCGACCTGCAGCTGGTCGCGGACCGGCCCAAGCTCAAGCTGGTGCTCGACAACCTGCTCTCGAACGCGCTCAAGTTCACGCCGCGCGGCGGCACCATCCACCTGCACGCCTACCAGGCGGGCCGTTCGACGATCATCGACCTGGCCGATACCGGCCCCGGCATCCCGCGCGAGGAACGCGACAAGATCTTCCAGGCCTTCTACTCGGGGCAGACGCCGCAGGGCGGCCCGATCAAGGGCACCGGCATCGGGCTCTCGGTGGTGCGCGAGTTCGTGCAGGCGCACGGCGGCACGATCGAGATCGTGGACGGCCAGTTCTCCGGCGCGCACCTGCGCATCCGCCTGCCCATCCAGCAGCGCAAGGAAAGCAGCAAGGAGGCCGCCCATGCCGCGTAGCGGGTGGCTGGCACTGGCGCTCGCGGCTGGTCTGGCCGCGGGCTGTTCCGCCGTGGACGACTGGTCCGGTCTCGGGCGCAAGCCCAGCTCCGCGCCGCCTCCGGCACTCGACGATGGCACAGTCGTCGCCGCCTACCTCGTGACGCTCGAGCGCCTGGGCCGCGGTGGCGCCGCCGAACAGGCCGAAATCCTGGAGTCGTCGCGCTCTGCCTACCTGGCGGATCCTTCGACCCGCCATCGCCTGCGCTACGCCTTCGTGCTCGCGGTGCCCGGCCATGCCGGCGCCGACGCTGCCGGGGCGCGGACCCTGCTCGGCGAGGCGCTCGCCGTTCCCGAGACCCTGCTCGCCTCGGAACGGGCGCTGGCGGAACTCATGGTGCGCGACCTGGACGCGCGCCTCGCCCTCGCCCAGGAGAATGCGACCTTGCGCGCCGATACGAGCACCGGCGAGCGCGACCGCATCGCCAGCCTGAACCGCCGCCTGCAGCAGGAAACCGCCGAAAAGGAGCGGCTGCGGCGCGAACTGGAAGAGGCGCGCGCCAAGCTCGACGCAATCGCGGCGCTGGAGGGCGGCTCCGCCGCGCGCCAGCCATGAAGACCCAGCTCGGACGGCGCGCGCGGGTGGTGATCGTGGACGACGATCCGGGGCTGCTGCGCCTGCTGACGATCCGCCTGCGCTCCGAGGGTTTCGAAGTCGCCGCCTGCGAGAATGCCGCGCAGGCGCTCTCGTCGGTGCCGCGCTTCCACCCCGACGTGCTGGTCACCGACCTGCGCATGAAGGACAAGGACGGCATCCAGCTGCTCAAGGAGTTGCAGGGCCGCTACCCCGCCCTGCCGGTCATCCTGCTCACCGCCCACGGCACGATCCCGGACGCAGTCACCGCCACCAAGAGCGGCGCCTTCGCCTTTCTGACCAAGCCGGTCGAGAAGGACCAACTGCTCGAGCAGATCGAGGCCGCGCTCAAGGTCTCGGGCTTCGCCACCGTCACCGAGGACTGGCGCGCCGGCATCGTCACCCGCAACCCGGTCATGGAGGAACGCCTGTCGCAGGCGCTGATGGCGGCGGGATCCGACGCCCCGGTCCTGCTCACCGGCGGCCCCGGCTCGGGCAAGATGCAGCTGGCGCGCGCCATTCACCAGGCCAGCCCGCGCCGCGGCGCGCGGTTCTCGACGCTCGCCTGCGCGACCGCGACGCTCGAGTCGTTGCAGTCCGCCCTGATCGGCCGGCGCGAAGCCGACGCGCCGCCGCCGCAGGACGCCCCGCGCGGCACGCTGTTCCTCGACGAAGTCGCCGACCTGCCGCTCGATCTGCAGCTCTCGCTCAACGGCCTGCTGGATACGGAACCCACGCGCATCATTTCCGGCACCGCGCGGAACCTGCAGGAACTGGTGACCCGCGGCAAGTTCCGCGAGGATCTGTTCTACCGGCTGAGCGTGACGCGCATTGATCTGCCGCCGCTATCGCAACGCCGGGACGACGTGCCGCTGCTCGCCGCGCATTTCCTTGACGAGTACGGGCGCCAGGCCGGCCATCGCCACGTGCTCGCGCCGGAGGCGCTCGAACTCCTGATGGTCGGCGACTGGCCCGGCAACGTGCGCCAGCTGCAGACGCTCATCCAGCACGCGGCGTCGCTCGCGACCGGGCCGGTGATCAGCGCGGAACTGGTGCAGCGGGCGCTCGGCAGCGGCACCGCGCCGCAGCTTTCGACCTTCGACCAGGCGCGCGACGAGTTCATGCGCAACTACCTGGTGCAGCTCCTGCAGATCACGCGGGGGAATGTGACGCAGGCCGCAAAGCTGGCGGGGCGCAACCGCACGGATTTCTACAAACTGTTGAATCGCCACGGCGTGCAGCCGGACGATTTCAAGCATAATTGAACCACGTATGTCCGCCGAAACCCGCGACAAGGGCACCCTTGCCGACCTGACCGCGCACGCTTCCGGCCCCGAAGGGGGCTCGAACCGCGCCTTCGGCATCGTCTTCGCCGTCGTTTTCGCCATCATCGCAGCCTGGCCGCTGATGAAGGGCGGGCCTGTGAGGCTCTGGGCGGCCGCCATTGCCGCGATCTTCCTCTTGCTGGCGCTCGCCCTGCCGCGCGTCCTCGCGCCGCTGAATCGCCTGTGGATGGCGTTCGGCCTGCTGCTGGGGCGCATCGTCAGCCCGATCATGTTGTTCCTGGTTTATGTCATCGCGGTCGTGCCCACCGGCCTGATCATGCGGATGTTCGGCAAGGACCCGCTGCATCGGCGCTTCGACCCCGCCGCGACCAGTTACTGGGTGCATCGGGTGCCACCCGGCAAGCCCGATGGCACCATGACCCGCCAGTTCTGAGGAGGCCGCGCACAATGATGTCCTTCCTGAAAGAGTTCTGGGCCTTCCTCCGGGTGCGCAAGAAGTTCTGGCTGGCGCCCACGCTGATCGCCATGGCACTGCTCGGCGCGCTGATCGTGCTGTCGCAGGGATCGGCGGTCGCCCCGTTCATCTACACGCTCTTCTGACGTGAAGTACGTCCTCGGCATCTCCGCGTACTATCACGACAGCGCGGCGGCCCTGCTGCGCGACGGCGAAATCGTCGCGGCCGCGCAGGAAGAGCGCTTCTCGCGCAGGAAGCACGACGCGCGCTTTCCGCACCACGCGGTTGCGTACTGTCTGGCCGAGGCCGGCATCGGGGCAGCGGATCTCGACCACGTCGCCTTCTACGACAAGCCGTTCCTGAAGTTCGAGCGCCTGCTCGAGACCTACCTTGCCTTCGCGCCGCGCGGCTTCCGGTCCTTCCGCATCGCCATCCCGGTCTGGCTGCGTGAGAAGCTGTTCCTCAAGGACCTGCTGATCCGCGAACTGAAGAAGGTGGATGCCGGCGCGCCGTGGTTCGAGAAGCTGTTGTTCGGCGAGCACCACCTGAGCCACGCCGCGAGCGCGTTCTATCCCTCGCCGTTCGAGGAAGCGGCTGTGCTCACGCTCGACGGCGTCGGCGAATGGGCAACCAGTTCTCTCGCGATCGGCCGCGGCAACCGGCTCGAGATGCAGCGGGAGATCCACTTCCCGCACTCGATCGGGCTGCTCTACTCCGCCTTCACCTACTACACCGGCTTCAAGGTCAACTCCGGGGAGTACAAGGTCATGGGGCTCGCGCCCTACGGCGAGCCGAAGTACGCGGACCTGATCCTGGAGCACCTGCTGGATCTCAAGGAGGACGGATCGTTCCGTCTCGACCAGCAGTACTTCGACTACTGCACCGGCCTGACAATGACGAATGCGAAGTTCGCCGAGCTGTTCGGCGGCCCGCGCCGCAAGCCCGAGGAGCTGCTGACGCAGAAGCACATGGACCTGGCGGCCTCGGTGCAGAAGGTGACCGAGGAAGTGATGCTGCGCCTGACGCGATCCGTCGCCCGGGAGACCGGACAGCAGAATCTCTGCCTCGCCGGCGGCGTCGCGCTCAACTGCGTCGCCAACGGCAAGATCCTGCGCGACGGCGCATTCAGGCGGATCTGGATCCAGCCCGCTGCGGGCGACGCCGGCGGCGCGCTGGGCGCTGCGCTCTCGACCTATTACGGGATGCTCGAGGGCGAGCGAACCCGCAGCAACGGCCACGACCGGATGCGGGGCGCCTATCTCGGGCCGGCGTTCGCGCAGCACGATATCGAGCAGCGGCTGACCGCGGCCGGAGCGAAGTTCGATCGCCTGAGCGAGGCCGACATGATCGCCCGCGCGGCCCGCGACCTGGCCGACGGCAAGGCCCTGGGCTGGTTCCAGGGCCGCATGGAGTTCGGGCCGCGCGCGCTCGGCGGCCGCTCGATCCTGGGCGACGCCCGTTCGCCGACCATGCAGAAGATGCTGAACCTCAAGGTCAAGTACCGCGAGTCATTCCGCCCTTTCGCGCCGGCGGTGCTGCGCGAAGACGTCGCCGACTGGTTCGAACTCGACGACGACAGCCCGTACATGCTGCTGGTCGCGGACGTGGTCAGGAACCGCCGCCGTGCGATGACGGAGGCCGAGCAGGCATTGTTCGGCATCGACAAGCTGAACGTGCCGCGCTCCGACATCCCCGCCGTCACGCACGTGGACTACTCGGCGCGCGTGCAGACCGTTCACGAGGACACGAACCCGCGCTATTACGCGCTCCTGCGCCAGTTCAAGCAGCTGACAGGTTGCCCGGTGATCGTCAATACGAGCTTCAACGTGCGCGGCGAGCCGATCGTCGGGTCACCGGAGGACGCGTTCCGCTGCTTCATGGGCACGGAGATCGATGTGCTCACCGTCGGCAACTGCTATCTGGAGAAACTACGGCAGTCTCCTTCGCTAAAGGTTGACTACAAGGACGCGTTTGAACTGGACTGATTGCTTGACGTTCGGGCTGCCGCGTGGGCGCTACAATCGGTTTCGCGCACCGTCCAAGAACGCCAGCAACCAGGATTCGAATCGAGTTCGTTCCGCTTCAAACCAAGCGCGTGCATTTCGCCCTAGTGCTGCACGCGCTTCAACCGGCATGTCAAACAACTGGTGCAACTTGTGCTCCAGATCACTTATGTCGATGAAGTTTCGAGTTGATCTGCGCATCGGCTCGGTGCGCTCGACGCGAACCAGCACGCCTCGGTCTGAAGTCACCAGCTCATTCATTGGCGGCGCATCCGTGGTGACTACGACTGCGCCACAACTCATCGCCTCCCCAATGACGTGCCCATAGGCTTCCGCCTGCGACGGGAGCACATGAATCTCGCATTCGTTCTGAAGTCTTCGCAGGTCGCTTTCGCAAACATATCCCGTCTCGTAACGCACATTTGGCAGCGCTGCCAATGCCGGAGCGGGCTCACCGCCATAGCGCATTGCCCTTCGCACGACCGTCAGGTGCGGCCACTCCGGATGGCGAGACCAGGCTTCGATTACAGCTTCCGAGCCCTTTACCGCGCTTTGGCCAGCAAGATGCAGGCATCGCAGCGGGCCGGAGCGCGCAAAGCCCTCAACCCGCGCATCTGGACTTGTGAATGCTGTAAACAGGCAGGTTACGGGCAGATCACGAAACGCTTCTACTGCGCTTGGAGTCTTACAGAGAAGGAAATCGACGCGCGGCAAATGCTTCCGGTTGTGTTCCCGAAACCATTCGGGGTGTACGAACAGACAATTGACGCGGGCTGAGCCCAGGAATTCCGGAAAGACCGACTCGATGAAGAAGTTCACGTCGAACTGGGGACGCCGCGTCAGTGCTGTCCACAACTGGGCGACCAGTACGCCGGCGGTCATACGCAAGCTCGCAGCACGATTCTGCGGACGACGGATTCTCCGTCCTTTATAGCGTACCTCACAATCAGCGCGGGCCAGAGCTGACGACAACACATCAATGTCCGTACCCAGGCCGCCACCATCCCACGACACTATATTGACGGATACACGACGCGGATTTGCGCTGCTTGGGCTCATTTCGTCTGCCTACGGACATCTGCATCCACCATCATTGCGATGAGTTCAGGCAGTGACGTCTTCGGTTTCCACGACAGGCGCGATCGTGCCTTGGTTGAGTCCCCGAGGAGGAACTCGACTTCTGCGGGGCGAAACAGACCGGGGTCAATCTCAACGTATTGAGCATAGTCAAGCCCGACGCGCTCAAACGCGAGGCGGCAGAACTCGCGAACGGAGGTGGCGACGCCTGTCGCGACCACGTAATCGTCTGGCTTCGGCTGCTGCAGCATCGCCCACATCGCTTCTACGTAATCTCCGGCGAATCCCCAGTCACGCTTGGCGTCCAGGTTTCCGAGGTACAGCTTCGCCTGCCTGCCATTCTTGATGGCGCACGCTGCGTGCGTGATCTTGCGAGTCACGAACTCCAGCCCGCGCAACGGGGATTCGTGATTGAAGAGTATGCCGCTGGATGCATGCAGCCCATGGCTTTCCCGGTAATTGACCGTCGCCCAATGAGCCATAAGCTTGGAAACGCCATACGGACTTCGCGGGTGAAACGGCGTGCCCTCGTTCTGCTCAGGCGACTGGGCCAATCCGAACATTTCACTTGTCGAAGCCTGATAGAAGCGAGCGTCCCGGTTGACGAGACGAACTGCCTCCAGAACGTTGATCGCCCCCTGCCCATTCACCTGGGCCGTCAACAAGGGCTGCTGCCATGATGTACCGACGAAGCTTTGCGCGCCAAGATTGTAGACTTCGGACGCCCGCGAAATCTCAAGCGCACGAATCAGCGAAGACAGATCCAGTAAGTCGCCATCGATCAGTCGAATCTCCGCCGCTACTCCCAACTCGCGCAGTCGCCATGTCGTGTCCGTGCCGCGTCTGGCGAGCAGTCCAAATACCTCATAGCCCTTCTCAAGCAGCAACCGTGACAGATAGGCCCCGTCCTGCCCGGTAATGCCGGTAATCAATGCCCTGCGCACGCTATTGCTCATGATTGCGTATGACCTCCTGAAGAACGTCGCCTATTGACTGCGCAAACGAATGCGCAGGCTGCCAGCCTGTCTCCTTCCGCAACTTAGTGGCATTGCCGGCAATACGCCGCTGCTCTCCGGGACGCATGCGCGAAGCCTCTTGGCGCACTTCAGGAGCAATACACATCTTTTCACACATCACGCCCAGAATATCTCGAATCCTGCGTTCAATCCCGGTGGCGATCACATACGTCTGCCCACTCTTGCCGGTCAAAATCAGATCGGCATAGGCCGCAACTACATCGCGGATATCAGTGAAATCACGGGTTGTATCCAAGTCTCCGGTTTCAATCACTGGGGGCTGTTTGCCGAGTGCAATGTTCACTACCTGGCGTGCAAGAGCCGGCACAACAAACTTTTCATGTTGCCCGGGACCGATGTGGTTAAACGGGCGCGCAATGACGACATCCAGGCTCTCTGATCGACACCACTGCAGGCACAGCTGCTCCGCCGCGAGCTTGCTGGACGCATATGGGCTGACAGGTCGGGCGGGGGTACCCTCGTCAATTGGCAGTTCTGCGTCGGAAACGCGGCCATAAACATCCGCGGAACTCACGTAAAGCAGGCGGCCATCGAAACCGCTTCGCTTCAGCGCAACCAGCAGGTTCAGAGTTCCCATCAGGTTGACATCGAAGGTCAATCGGGGATCGATGAAGGAATGCGGCACGTAGCTCTGGGCCGCCAGATGCAGAATGATGTCAAGTTCTTGAGCGGCAACAAGCCTTTCTACCGCGGCGGGTTCACGAATGTCCCAGGTATCAGGCGGAACGACCAGTTGCACGTCACCAAACTCACCGCGAGCAGCACTTTGGCAAACGTGGCGACCGACAAATCCGGAAGCACCCGTGACAAGCAGGCGACGAGTCCCCTTCACGACAATGACCTTAAAGCTTCAAACCACGTGCAATGATGTTACGCTGGATCTCCGATGTCCCGGAGTAGAGCGTGCTGCCGACCGAATCCCGCAGATCGCATTCGACCAGTTGCTCCGTCATGTAACCATATCCGCCGAATACCTGGATCGCATCGAGACAGGATTTCACGTAGCACTCGGACACGTGCAGCTTGGCGATCGCTGCCTCCGTCGTCGCATCGCGACCCGCATCCTTCAGCTCGCCGATCCGGTACACGAGCGGCCGGCAGGTGTCGAGGCGGACACGCATGTCCACCAGCCGGTTCGCCACCGACTGGAATTTCCCGATTGGCTTGCCGAATTGCTTCCGGCTGCGCGCGTGCGCGAGACACTCCTCGAGCTGGCGCTCCATGGCGCCCAGGCAGCTCGCGAGGATGCAACCGCGCTCCCATTCCATGGAACACTCAAAGACCGGCACGCCGCGCCCCTCGCGTCCCAGCCGCTGGGATGCCGGCACCCGGCAATCCTCCATGATGAGTTCCGCCATCGGCGACGTGCGCAGCCCCATCTTCTCCAGCTTGCGGCCCACGCGCAGCCCCGGCGTGCCCTTCTCGATGATGAAGGCCGTAATGCCGGTCGCGCCCAGGGCGGGATCCACCGTGGCGTAGACGACGAACAGGTCGGCGACCGGCGCATTGGTCACGAACATCTTGGTGCCTGTCAGCACGTAACCGTCGCCATCCCGCAGTGCGCGCGTCCGCAGGCTGAAGATATCGGAACCTGCATCAGGCTCCGATGCGCCATTCGCGCCGATCAGACTGCCGTCGCAAAGGGGGCGAAGGTACTTATCCTTTTGTTGCGCGGTGCCGAACTTCAGGATGGGAATCGAGTTGGTCCACAGGTGGGCGTTCAGCGAGAACAGCAGTCCCTGGTCCCGCGTGCCGCGGCCGAGACCCTCCATCACCGCCAACAGGTCGGACAGTCCCAGTCCCATGCCGCCGAACTGCGGCGGGATCGGCATGCCGAGCACGCCGAATTCGGCGCATCGCCGCCATGCGTCACGATCGAACTCGCCGGTGCGCTCGCGCCGTGCCAGGTCCTTGCCCAGCGCCGATCGCGCAAACTGCTCCGCCGCTTCGCGCAGCCTGGTCCGTTCCTCGCTCAGTTCAAGTTGCACGGGCTCGCTCCGGTTCCGGCTCAGGCAATGGCGACGAGACCCTGCAGATCGACCTTGTCCGTGGACGTCCGCGGCAGGGCTTCAATGACCTTGAACCGGTCCGGGACCATGTAGGGCGGAAGGTTCCGCGACGCATGAGTCTTGAGCGCGATGATGCTCGTCGCGCGCCCCGGCTGGCAACTCACGAACGCGGTGATGCGGACGCCGGACTCCGGGTCCGGGATGGCGACGGCCGCCGTCTCGCGGATATCGGGATGCCGCGCGAGCGCCGCCTCGATCTCTCCGAGCTCGACCCGATACCCGCGCCGCTTCACCATGCGGTCGCGGCGTCCGCGATAAGTGAATTCTCCAGGAGGGCCCTCGGTCACGAGGTCGCCGGTCCGGTACCAACGTCGGCCGTCGCCGCCGGTCAGGAAGGCAGCCGCAGTCAGCTCGGGGCGATTCCAGTAGCCGCGCATGACATTCGGCCCGGCGATGAGCAACTCGCCCGTCGCACCGACCGGAACGTCGCCGCCCTGCTCGTCCACTACCCTCGCCGAGTTTGGCGGGCACACGCTGCCGATCGGAAAGGAATCGCGCCCCTGCCGGCAATCACCGTCCGGAATCCCGTACCAGGTGCAGACATTCGTTTCCGTCGGCCCATAGAGGTTGTAGTAACGCGGGTGCGGCCACCGTTCGCGCAGCGCCCGGAACCGCGGCATGGGAAAAACCTCGCCTGCAAACAGGACGGCCCGCAACGCGCCGCAGTCGTGGCGCTCGAGCCTGCCGTATTCGCACAGCAGATTGAGGATCGATGGCGTCGAGTACCAGTGCGTGATCCGCTCCCCCGCGATCGTCGCCGCAAGCCGCTGCGGATCCTTGCCGAGGTCCTCGCCGATGAGAACCAGCGTCGCGCCGTGCCGGGCCGGCAAGAACACGTCGAGTATCGAAAGATCGAAATGCAGCGGCGCATGCGAGGAGAACACGTCTTCGCACGTCGGACGAAAGGTCGCGGAACACCAGTCCAGGAAGCTCAGTGCGTTGCCATGCGTGAGGACGACGCCCTTGGGCCTGCCGGTGGATCCGGACGTGTAGAGAACATAGGCGACGTCGTCCACATTGCAGCTGGTCGTAGCGGTCGCCGGCGCGTCCGGCAGTTCCCGCAGGTCCAGGAGCCGCGGGGAAACGGACTGCTTTGCCAGTTCCTCCGACAGCGCCTGCCGAGCGCCGGGCTCTGCGATGACGGCCTTGACCTGGCAGTCGCCCAGGATGAACGCGCCGCGCGCCACCGGGGAATCCGCATCCACGGGAACGTAGGCCGCGCCTGCCTTCAGGATGCCGAATATCGCGGCGACGGCGTCCGGCGACTTGTGCAGCCGCAGACCCACGCGATCCCCACGCCCGACGCCGATCTGCCGCAGGCAATTGCGTATCCGGTCCGATCGCGCAGTCAGTTCGGTATGCGTCACCACCGCACCATCGCAGCGCACCGTGAACGTCGCGCTTTCCGCCAGCAGGTCGCCCAGGCTCATAACTTCGATTGCACCAGCCGTTGCAGCGCCGCAATGCTCGAAAGGTTTGCAGGCTCGAGGTCCGCCGCGGCGAACTCGATCGCGAACTGCTCCTCTAGATACGTGACCAGCTTGAGCGTGGACATCGAATCCAGGATCCCGCTCTCCTTCAGCTCCGTATCGTCGGTCAGGTTCGACGGGTCCTCTCCCGGGAGCAGGTTCTCGAGGATGTACGCCCTGAGCACGGATCTGATGTCGTTCATTCTGCTGCAAACTCCTTGTCTATGAAGGCCGCCAGGCCTGGATAGAGCCTGTCGGCAATGAGGCGATGGCCCTCGGCGTTCGGGTGGTCGTCCCACGACGCGACACGAAGCGCTGCGCGGCGTTCCTCCGGGTAGATTCCCAGCAAGTTCACGACCGGCAGGCCGGCCGCGCGCAAGGCTTCCTGGTTCGGCAGTTCGCGGGTCTCACGCTCCACGACTGCATCCAGCGCGACGACCAACGGCTTGACCCCGCGTTCGCGCGCGACCCTGGCAAACCGGGCGATCGCCGCATCCGATACCTCGTCCACGATCCCGTGGATGCGTCCTTCGATCTCTGCACCCGGCATGCGCACGTTCACCCCGACCCAACGGGCAGCCCTGCGCCAGGGCTCGAACGGCACCGGCAGGCCATCCCGGCCGACGTCTTCGATTCCGGCGGACCGGACCAGTTGCAGGACTTCTTCATGCGGAATCCCGACGCCGCGCCAGATGGTCTTGTAGAGGAAGACACGGGACATTGCCCGGTTCGCATGATACGTCGTCATGATAACGACGTCGGGCGCGAAATCGAAGACACGCTCCTCGAGCATCCGGACCTGCTGCGTCAGGCAGTAGCCGTCAACGCCGAAGTTGAGGACCTCGTAGCGGCCGATACCCGGCAGCGCATGCTCGCGGTTCAGCCGGTCCTCCACCAGCGCCTCGAAGGTCTCGCCGTCGCCGACGCCGTTGCCCATGACGTGCGAAGGGCCCAGCAGCGCAATGCGCAGCGTCCCTGGTGCCTTTTCGAGTTCGTAGTCGCGGTCCCGCATGCCCCAGCGATTGGTGGAGAACGCGTTGCCATTCCAGACGACGCTGCGCGCCGGCAGCAGGTCACGCTCCAGGAAGTCATCGCGCAGCCGCAGTACGCCGGTGCTCGGCAGGTCCTGCCACTCGTCACGCCTCGCACCCGGCTGGTCCAGGTCCTGCGTGGCGAGACGCGCCCGCACGTCGAGCTGCTCGTAGTAGCCGCGATGCTGAAGTTCCGCGTCGCGCACGTTCAGCCCGGTCGTGTGCAGCGCCGCCACCTTGTCCGCGACCGGCGCAGGCAACAGCCCAACGACGCTTGGAATCGCCAGGACGAGCAGAGCGGCCAACGGCAGCACGGTGCGCAGCACTGGCCTCGCCGAGGAAAGCGCGTCCCTGCTGCGGCCGCCCAGCCAGGTCAGCAGCACGATCGCTGCGCCGATCAGCAGCGCACCCTTCGCATCCACGTTGATGGCCGCACCGAGCGTCCAGATCCACTGGCCTACCGATTCCGCGCTCCAAAGCGACCACAGGAAGCAGAACAGCAGGAATGTGCCGCTCGTTCGGAGTCCCTCCGTGAGGCTCCATCGCGCGGCGCCTCGCAGCCGCTTCGGGCCTGGCCGAAGCTCGCGGATGGCGCCGACAATCACCAGCCCGCCGAGCAGTCCCCAGAACAGGATGTCCTGTGGAGTGACCGGAAATCCTCCGCGCAGCCAGAACCACTGGTACGAGTGCAGCGCCCAGGTGGTCGCGAACACGGCCGCCGTCGCGATGCCGATCGCCATGGCCGGCCTCAGCTTCTTGACCCGGAAGTACACCGGATAGAATACGAAGGACATCATGAAGTCCTTCCAGTAGATGTTGATGCGCCGCCACAGCTCGGTGAAGTTCCGCGACAGGTAGTAGAGCTTGTGCGTTTCAGGCAGCCGGAATCCGAAGAGGTGCAGCATGCCCACGATGAGGTGGAACATGCCCGACACCCGCAGGTACAACAGGAAAGTGCCCAGCATCCATTGCGCGAGGTCGCCTAGCGCCTCGACGTCCGCCGCATCGTTGACCACGCGCTGGTAGACCAGGCGGTAGAGCAGCAAGTGCACGATGCCCCGCGCGATCCAGAGCAGCCCCTGCTGGTAGATGACGGCGGAATCCTTGTCGAAGTGCGACCGCCGGAAAGTCTGGTAATCGATAACCGGAAACAGCGGGAACACCAGGTTGGGAAACATGAAGAAGTAGCCCAGCGCCGCCCAG
Organism: Steroidobacteraceae bacterium; assembly: GCA_019634895.1. Lineage (GTDB taxonomy): Bacteria > Pseudomonadota > Gammaproteobacteria > Steroidobacterales > Steroidobacteraceae > SCUD01. The sequence goes on from JAHCAM010000008.1 coordinate 18,606, forward strand.
ATCCGCCCCTGCCGCGGTTCGGTTGCCAGCGACTTCGCGTAGATCGCGAGCCGGAACATGAACATCGAGCCCAGGATCGGCCAGACCACTGACGACCAGGGCGCGGCGATGGCACCTGCTCGCGAGGCGGCAAGCAGGCCTCCGATGGCGAGCAGCAGGGCGACTCGCGCCCACAGCGGCAGCGGAAGGTGGCAAGTGCCAATGAGCACCACGCCACAGGCGATGAGCCACGCGCCGTCCGCGGGACTGAACACCAGGAACACCGCGGCCAGCGACAGCAAGGCGAAGAATGGCAGCCTCCACGCGGCCCGCAGGAACATGGATACCGCGAAGCCTGCGGCCGCCAGCATGAAGAGCCGCAAGAATGCGGGTCCCTCGATGCCATAGGCATGAACCACCAGCCCTGCGAGCAGCAACTGCGCCGCCAACGCGGCAATCGTTACAGCGGAAGGGCGCTCGGCGCCAATTTCTGGCGCTTCTGATTGTCCGGACATTGTGCTCAGCTACGGCCAGTTTCCGTCGAAATGCTTCTCATTCTAGCTTTGCACCGCTGGACTCTGCCTGAAATCCCGCACGCAGCCATCTTCCGGACGGAGGTGAGCCGCTTATGGCAAGTGAGCGAGCGCGGGGTGGAAGCGCATCGCAAATATTCTTCTCAAATCTGCTGATGACAAGCTACCGCACACGTGTATGCGCCCGAACCCATTCTTGTCGATCGAACATTCCAGGCGCAAGATCGGCGCGTGGCAATATCGACTATAGTCTGCGGCACCTGCGCAACAATCACGAACAGCAGTCCGGCCGGACGACTTACTTGTCACTCAAGCGAAAACGATGAGGCCCGGAAAGTCTTGCTCTGAACATGCCTGGGATGGGACCTGGGATTCGGCGGGGACAGTCACTCGCTGGTTTAAGGTGGCGGAACTTCAAGTGGAGCTATGAATGCCGATGTCCAGGTGGGGCGTAACTTGCCAAACAATTCTGCTGCGTCTCGCACTCGGCATCTTGTTCGGCACGATCCTGTTGCTGTACGCACCCCAGTCGACGCTGGGGTTGGCGATTGTGGCAATTATGGCCGCTCTGGTTGCGATTCTCAGGCCATCGAACGCTGCACTACTCACGACGTCGCTCCTGGTCATAACACTCATGCTGGAAGGTCTGTTTCGATTCCTAGCCAACGACGTGGTGACACCGTACTACCGACCCCATGAAGTGCTGGCACTTGACACGCGCTACAAGCCGTCGGAACTCCTTGTGATGCACGTGCCACATGGTGATTTGCTCGCCATCGACCCATCACTCTCAAGGGATCTGGCCGTACCACGAACCGAGATCTTTCGTACAGACTCTCTGGGATTTCGCAACGATTACGACTACTCGGGACAAAAGCTCCTGATCGTTGGCGATTCGTTTGTGGCCGGCAATGGAAACTCTCAAGAACACACCATCACAGCCCGATTGCTCACCCAGTTTGGAGTTTACAGCTATAACCTGGGATTTCAGGCCGGTCCATTCGGGTACTCCGAACGTATCAGCTGGCTTCGCGAGCACTTCCCCCGCGACGCTTGTGTTGTTCTTTTAATGTTTGAAGGGAATGATTTTCAGTCAATCACTTCGCTTGGCGCCGCCGCCTATACCGACGTGCCTCGCGGCTTGCGAGAAACAGCAAAGAAGTACGTGCGATTCGTGCGTGAGCCATTTGTCCTTCCGCGAGTTGTGTATGGGCTCGTAACCCGGGCGCAGGCCGTGATCAAGAGCCGTGTTTCAGAACGTGTGCCCAATCATCAGCGCAACGCCGCGGACAAGGAATCGCGCGTGACCCTGTTGGGGACGGTGCGGGGACGGCCGATTGCCTTTCTCGCCGGGTATGCCGAGGTGGTCTACAGGACTCAGTATGATGATTTCGGGTTTCTTCATCAGAACCTTGCACGCGCCCGCCCCGACACTATCTTCTTCGTGCCGGACAAGTTCCGTGTGTACGGTCCGCTGCTCGATGACCCCGTAGATGGGGCATTTCCCGATGCTCAATGGGCTCATCTCAAGCGTGCGGCAGATGATCTCGGTATTCCCGCCTTCAATCTGACAGAACGCTTGCTGTCGCGATCCGCGAAGCTCGCGGACTCGGGGGATCTGACGTTCTGGCCGGATGACACGCATTGGAATGTCCACGGTATGGACGTCGCGGCAGAAGCGATCATCGCCGATCTAGCAGACGCTGGCGTCGATCATTGTGTTGTTGCGGTACATTAGGAGCATGGGGAGTTCTCACTTGCGCCGTGAGTGCAGCAGCAGGGATCGAGCGATGGCCGCGTTACCGCCGCTCCCAAGGCTGCCCGCGCCGCACGCACAAGGCGCCGACTTATACGAAGCCAATGACTTTAGTGCAACAGCGCAGGACGAGTCCGCGCAGTTGAAGGTCGTCCGGCCAACGGCTGCCCCGGGCAACTGGCCTTGAGTCCACTCGAACAGTGAGCTTTAACCAGTTCAATTGGCGCAAAAGTTCCCGAGCGAAGCGCCCAGCTCGCCCTGGCATGCCCGACAGCAAGACGTCCGTTGGCCCGCGCGTTTTTACTGACCTGCAAGTTTCTCAGTCCGAGTGGTGGGCCACGCGTATCTCTGTGTTCCGTGCACGGCACGGTCGCGGACTGCTCATTCAGCTTGGAAACGTCTTATCGCTGCTTTGTGCCGCTGCGAAGCACGATGTGGTCATCACCTCAAGTGTTCGGAATGCCCTGCTCCTGGGCCTGACCAAGTCGCTTGGGCTTGTCCGTCGACCGCGAATCGTGACGGTAGAGACCAGACTGGATGAGCCTGCACCTGGACTCCGTTGGAGGCTGAAAGTTTGCCTGCAGCGGATTGCCTTCAGGCATGTTGACGTCGTCTGCGTATCAGCGCGCGACGAAATCAAAGCATATTCCGACCGCCTCAGATTGCCGGTTGGACGGTTTCGCTTTGTGCCGTGGCACACCAACGTGCTCGAACCCGCTCGCTACAGCGCACCGGACGGATACATATTCAGCGCAGGCCGTACTGGCAGGGACTGGAGCACCTTCACGGAAGCCGTGAAGGGACTCGCGTGCCCCATAGCGGTCGTTTGCGATGCCGATACGCGCATCCGCGAGACCTTTCCCAAGCATGCGACAGTTGAGAGCGAGATTCCGTATGCTCGATACCGGCAGTTGTTGATCGGCGCGCGTATCGTCGTCATACCGCTTGAGGAGCGAGTCTACTCTTCAGGGCAGGTCGTCATCCTGGAAGCCATGGCCCTCGGCAAGCCCGTCATCGCAACGCGAGCAGTCGGCTCGGCAGACTACATCAACGATGGCATCACCGGCTTGCTGGTACCGCCAAATGACGCTCCGTCACTGCGCGCTGCCATCGTCAGACTGCTCGAAGACGACGCCCTGGCCGATCGACTGTCGCGGAATGCCCTCGAGACCGTGCTCGAAAGCCATACCCTCGACAGGTATCTTCATACAATCGAAGGCATTGCGAAACGACTTGCATTGAAACAGCGCGCGCCGGTTGAAGACTGATACCTGCTCAAAGCCATTGCGGAGTGCCTGATGTCGCCAGCAACTTCCAGGAAAGGAATCATTCTAGCCGGTGGCACGGGCACGCGGCTTCATCCTGTCACGCTCGCGTTGAGCAAGCAGTTGGTACCGGTCTACGACAAGCCCATGGTGTATTACCCGCTCTCCACGCTCATGCTGGCCGGCATCCGTGAGTTTCTCATCATCACCACGCCACGTGACCAGACCGCTTTTGAGGGTCTGCTGGGTGATGGCAGCCAGTGGAACATATCGATCAGCTACGCGGTGCAACCGGAGCCAAACGGCATTGCGCAGGCGTTCCTCATTGGTGCGAACTTCATTGGCAATAGTGCAGTTTCGCTGATACTGGGAGACAACATCTTCTACGGGCACAACCTGAGCCGGACATTGCAGCGCTGCGCGAAGAGACAGGCCGGTGCCACGGTATTTGGCTATTACGTCCAGGATCCGGAACGATATGGCGTCGCGCAGTTCGACTCCAAGGGCCGACTGGTCGACCTGGTCGAAAAGCCGGAGCGCGCGCCGTCCAATTACGCGATTACGGGCATCTACTTTTACGACCGGAACGTCGTCAATATGGCGCGGCAGTTGAGCCCGTCCGCTCGCGGCGAGCTCGAAATCACAGATCTCAATCGGGCATACCTGCGCAAAGGAAACCTCAAGCTCGAGAAGCTGGGTCGCGGCACCGCCTGGCTGGATACCGGCACGCCTGCTTCGCTGACGGACGCCGGCAATTTCGTGCGTATTGTGGAAGAAAGACAGGGTCTCAAGATTGCCTGTGTGGAGGAAGTGGCGTTCCGTATGGGGTATATCAATCGCGAGCGGTTGCGACGCCTCGCAGCGCCGCTTCGCAAGAGTGGCTACGGCGAGTATTTGCTTGGCCTGCTGAAGGACAGGCGGCCACCGTGAGGTTCACACCGCAGGCAATCGCAGATGTCGTCCTTGTCGAGCCCACGGTGCTGTGGGACGCACGCGGCTGCTTTCAGGAAGTCTGGCGATCCGACCGGTTCGCAGAGGCTGGCATCGACGCAACTTTTGTTCAGGACAATCACAGCAGATCCGTCTGCGGCACGCTTCGCGGTCTTCACTATCAGCTGGAGAAGCCGCAGGGCAAGCTGGTCCGCGTGGTCAGCGGCGAGATCTATGACGTTGCCGTCGATCTGCGCCGAAACTCTCCCACATTCGGCAGGTGGGTCGGCACCACGCTCTCAGCTGAAAACTTCTGCCAGCTCTGGGTACCACCAGGGTTTGCACATGGGTTCTATGTTACGAGCGCATCTGCCGACGTCAGTTACAAGTGCACTGCCTTTTACCATGCTCCTTCAGAGCGCTGCCTGTTGTGGAATGATCCAGAACTTGCGATCACTTGGCCGATGACTGCCGGTCGCCCTCCTCTCATTTCTGCAAAAGACCAGGCCGGCACGCGCCTTCGGATTGCAGAGACGTTTCAGTGAGGGTGCTATTGACCGGCGCCAGTGGTCAGCTTGGATGGGAACTTCAACGTACGGTCCCGGACAGCGTCGAACTTTTCGCCAAGAGCCATGCTGAACTTGACATCTGCGATGAGCAGTCAGTAGCTCGGGCATTCCGGTTGCACAGCCCCGAACTGGTGGTAAATACCGCTGCATTCACAGACGTCGACCGGGCGGAGCATTCTCGCGACCTGGCCTTTGCAATCAACGCTGAAGGTCCGCGTCTGATTGCCCGCCAGGCCGCTGATGCCGGCGGCCGCATGATCCAGGTCTCGACTGACTACGTGTTCGCCGGTGACGGCAATACTCCCATTCTGCCGACAGCACGTACGGCGCCGAACTCCGCTTATGGCCGTAGTAAGCTGGCAGGGGAGAAGCATGTGCTGCAGTTGCTCGGAACGCAATGTGCCGTTGTCCGCACTGCATGGCTGTACTCGAGACACGGCCGCAATTTCGTCAAGACAATGCTCGGTCTGATGAGATCCCGAACGAACTTGGGCGTAGTTTCAGACCAGCTTGGCTCGCCAACCTGGGCGAGGGAGCTTGCCCGATCGATATGGGCATTCGCTGCACGAGCCGACCTGCACGGCGTCTACCATTGGACCGACGACGGCGTGGCGAGCTGGTACGACTTCGCAGTTGCCATCCGCGACAACGGTCTCGAACGGGGACTACTCAAGCGCCGGGTCGTCATTGACCCTATTCCAGCGGCAGCATACCCGACCGCTGCCCGGCGGCCTCGTTACAGCGTTCTGGACAAGCGCTCGACGATTGACGTACTCGGAGTGTCTCCGAATCATTGGCAGACCAATCTCTCACACATGTTGGACGACCTCGCAAATGCGTAGTCTGTTGATCACCGGCGGCGCAGGATTCATTGGTGCCAATTTTGTGCATTACTGGCGAGCACGGTACCCCGATGATCGCCTCGTTGTCCTCGACGCCCTCACCTATGCCGGCAACCGCGCAAACCTGGCAACCCTCGAGGGCTCACCAGGATTCCATTTTGTTCGAGGCAACATCTGCGAGCAGTCGCTTGATGAGTCTCTGCTGCGGGAGCATGCCGTCGACACGGTCGTACACTTCGCGGCCGAATCGCACGTGGATCGCTCGATCGTTGGTCCGGGCGCCTTCATTTCGACGAATATCCTTGGTACGCACGCGCTGCTGGAAGCCTGCAGGTCCGTCTGGACCACCGATGCGCTGGCCGCTCAGCACCGGTTTCATCACATCTCCACGGACGAGGTTTACGGATCTTTGGCGCAGGATGATCCCGCCTTCACCGAGTCAACACCGTATGCCCCGAACTCGCCTTACGCTGCCAGCAAGGCAGCGTCAGACCACCTCGTGCGCGCCTATTGCCACACCTATGGACTGGACACAACGATAACAAACTGTTCGAACAACTATGGCCCGTACCAGTTTCCAGAGAAGCTTATCCCGTTGATGATCGTCAATGTCTTGCTCGGAAAGCCGCTGCCGGTCTACGGCGACGGCGGCAATGTCCGTGATTGGATCCACGTGCGGGATCACTGCCATGCGATCGAGCGCGTACTGCAGGCTGGAAGAAAAGGTTCCACCTACAATGTTGGCGGCGACTGCGAACTCGATAACCTTTCGCTCGTACGAATGATATGCGAGATCATGGACCGGGAACTCGACATGAATGCAGGACTATGCAAGAGATTTCCTGCCGCGCGGGGCGGCAAGCGCGCCCGTTCCGCTGATCTCATCAAGTTTGTCAAAGACCGACCGGGACACGATCGGCGCTACGCCATCAATGGTCGCCTGATTCGCGAGGAGCTTGGTTTCGTGCCAACGACAAGTCTCGAGAAAGGATTGGCGGAGACAATCACCTGGTATCTCTCAAACGAGCAATGGTGGCGCGCGGTCATGACGGGCACCTATCGCAACTGGATTGCCACGAACTATTCCAACCGCTGAACACGCTGCTGGCGAACTTCTCCTTCTGCGCGCCAGTGCACGTCCTCATCCTGATTCAGCTTCATGCCGATACATTTCGCATTCTCGCTTGGCCCTATTACACTCTGCCCAGGCTGCGGCAGGCTTCGAACCGCAGCGGAGATCCAATTATTATGGCAAGCGCGTTAGCACGAGGTGCCGATGAGTCCGTGCCGGGACCGGCTCGCGTGTTCTATGTCGAGGGAAACTCGGACGGTACGGTCGGAGGATCGTTCATCCTGATGATGGACTTGATTCTCGGCCTGGACCGGTCGCGCTTCGAGCCGATCGCGCTGTTCCGCTTCGAGAACTTCGTGGCCGAACGGCTGCGTGCCTCCGGCGTCGAAGTGATCATCGATCCGCCGCGGGTGCCTTTCACGTTCCGCAGCACCTGGGCTGCAAGGCTGCTCGCACCGGTCAAGAAGATGATCAATTTCTTCGGCGGCTTCGTGGCGCCGGCGCTGCGGTATGCGGCATTCCTTCGCAAGCACCGCATCCAGCTGGTCAACCTCAACAACTCGATCACGCGCAATCACCCCTGGATGGTCGCCGCCCTGCTCACCCGCACGCCCTGCGTCACGCACGAGATGGGCATCAACCCGTCCTACTCCCCGCTGTCGCGCTTTCTCGGCAGGCGCCTCGACGCGGTCATCAGCCTGTCGCATGCGATCCACGATGCAATGAAGGCCCGGGGCGCAGACCTGCCGAATGTCGTCGTCATCCACTGCGGCATCGACGTCACCCGCTACGCACAGCGCGAGTCGCCGGAGGAACTGCGGCGCAAGCATGCGATCCCCGAAGGCGCTCCGGTCATCGGCGTCGTCGGCAACCTGCGCTACTGGAAAGGCCAGGAGACCATCGTCCGCGCCACCGGAATTCTGCGGCTGAAGTATCCGGAACTCCGCTGCATCCTGGCCGGCGCAGACACTCCGGCCGACCGCGCCTACGTCGAAGGACTGCGGACGGCCATCGAGGATCTGGGCATCCAGCGCAACGTCCTCTTCGTCGGCTTCCAGGACAACGCCATCGACTACATGCGACTCATGGATGTCGTGGCGCACACGTCCGTGAGCCCGGAGCCCTTCGGCATCGTGACGCTCGAAGCCATGTCGCTCGGCAAGCCGCTGGTGTCCACGACCATCGGCGGGCCCGCTGAGGTCGTCGTCAACGGGGTCACGGGCCTGCTCGTCGAACCGGGCAAGCCGGAACTGCTGGCCGCCGCCATTGCCAGGCTGCTGGACGACCGGCAGGCCGCGGCCGAGATGGGTGAGCGCGGCAGGCAGCGCCTGCACGACGAGTTCAGCCTGGAGAAGAACCTACGGCGCACGCTCGAGGTTTACGAGCGCGTCCTGAACGTGCGAATGCAGAAGCAGGGAGTCCCGCAGAATGAAGCAATACACCCGTAGGCGAATCCTGGTGACCGGCGGCGCCGGGTTTCTCGGGTCGCACCTTTGCGACCGGCTCGTGGAAGCGGGCCACGACGTGGTCTGCGTGGACAACCTTTTCACGGGCTCCAAGGGCAACATCGCGCAGCTGCTCGGCAGGCCGAACTTCGAGTTCATCCGCCACGACGTGACGTTCCCGCTGTACCTGGAAGTGGACGAGATCTACAACCTCGCCTGCCCCGCCTCGCCGATCTACTACCAGCACGATCCGGTCCAGACCACCAAGACCAGCGTCCACGGCGCGATCAACATGCTGGGCCTGGCGAAGCGCCTGCGCGCGCGCATCTTCCAGGCATCCACCTCCGAGGTCTATGGCGACCCCACGGTCCACCCGCAGACCGAGGACTACTGGGGCAACGTGAACCCGATCGGCATCCGCTCCTGCTACGACGAGGGCAAGCGTTGCGCCGAGACGCTGTTCTTCGATTACCACCGCCAGCACAAGCTGCCGATCAAGGTCGCGCGGATCTTCAACACCTACGGCCCGCGCATGCACCCGAACGACGGGCGCGTGGTCTCGAATTTCATCATGCAGGCGCTGCTCGGCGAACCGATCACGATCTACGGCGACGGGACCCAGACGCGGTCGTTCTGCTACGTGGACGACATGATCCGCGGATTCATCGCGCTGATGGAAACGCCGGCCGACGTCACCGGCCCGGTCAACCTCGGCAATCCGGTGGAGTTCACCATGATCCAGCTGGCCGAGAAGGTCGTCGCCCGGACCGGGTCGCGCTCGAAGATCGAGTTCCGTCCCCTGCCCTCGGACGATCCGCGCCAGCGCCAGCCGGACATCTCGCGCGCCCGGAAGCTGCTCGGCTGGGAACCGAAAGCGCCCCTCGACGAGGGCCTGGCGAAGACGATCGAGTATTTCCGCGGCGTCATCGAACGTCACCCGGCCTGAGGGCGGCACGCAGGCCGATGCGCTCCAGCACGAACTGCCTCTCCCGGGCGTTCAGTACGATCAGGAACGCACAGGGCGCGTAGATCGCGGTCAGGACGGCCATGTGCAGGAAGAAGACCGCGAGGTTCGGGGCAGGCAGATCCTGCTGCACCCACCACGCCGCCGCCGCGAACGGCGCGATGGCCAGCGCCGGGCGCAGGTAGGCCTGGGCGTAGTATTCGGCCAGGCCGACGCCGACGATGCGGCAGGCCACCAGCGGCATCACGACGGCGACGATCAGCACGCTCGGGATCGCGCCGCCGATCGCCACTCCGGCCAGGCCGATGGTCCGGACCAGCGCGATGCTGAGCACGAGATTGACCGAGGCCTCGCCGATCCTGAGCGCCGCGATGACGTTGTGGCGGCTGATGCCGTACAGCACGCTGGAGAAAACGTACTGCGGCGAGGACAGGATCGCCGCGGCGGCCATGATCCTCAACACCTCGCCCGACGGCTGTGCAAACTCCGCACCCATCCACAGGCCGATGAACCGCTCTCCCAGCACGACGAAGGCCATCGCCACGGGCATCGTCAGCAGGACCACGAGTTTGACCCCCAGCAGGAACGCCGCCTTGAGCTCCTCGCCCTGCCGCAGCTCGCGCAGGTGGCTCGCCAGCGGGTTGAAGACCTGGCTGGTCGCGGACAGCAGCGAGCGGAGGTAGCCCATCAGGCTGCCGGCGATCGCGTAATGCGCGACCGCCTGGATCGGCTGGAACAGGCCTGCAATCACGGCGCCGGAGGCGTGTATGACCTTTTCGCCGACGTTGTTGATGATCACGTAGGCCCCGTAGCCCAGCAGGCGCCGCGACAGCGCCCGGAACTGGCGACCGGTCAGGCGCGCGAATCCGAAAGCCATGCCGCGCCGGCGCAAAAGCACTGTGGAGATCGCCACGGAGGTCAGCCCCGACAGCACCGAAACGCCGAGCTGGATGGTGGCCAGCGCGACGATGCCGTGCCCGCGCATCAGGAAGTACACGATCAGGCCCGCGCGCAGGAAGTTCCAGCCGATGCCGATTGCGTTGCCGATGTCCCAGCGCCGCAAGCCGAAGACGATGCCGTTGAAGACGTTGAACAGGAAGGTCTGAGCAATCGTCAATCCGCCCAGCCCGACGGCCCAACGGGTGTCCGTCCAGTAGACTGGATCCAGGTCGAGCCAGTAAGGCAGCCGCCAGACGCACAGCGCGACGCCCATGAGAGTCAGCAGCGTGATGCCGGCGTATAGCGTCACCGCCGCGGTCAGCACGCGATTGAGCGGGTCGCGTCGCCCGCGCGCCGCGTACTTCGACGTGTAGCGGATCACCGATTCGCGGACGCCGAAGTCGAGCAGGTACATGTAGCCGACTAACTGGCCGGCGACCGCCCAGACGCCGTACCAGGCCGCGCCCAGCTTGTTGACCACGAACGGCGACAGGAAGAAGGAAACCGCGACGCCCACGCCCAGCGCGAGCCAGCTCGACGCCAGGCTGCGGGCAATGGACGAGCCGCGTTCGCCGGTCATCCGGCACCCTCGAGCCAGAGCCCCAGGTTGAGCGCGCCCCAGAGGAATTCGCTGTGGTCGGCCGCGCCGGCGCGATGCTCGCTGACCAAGGCCGCCAGCCCGATGCCCGGCAGCAGCCCGCGCAGTCGCGTACTCGATGCGACCCGATCCAGCAGGCGTGACACGGGCCCGTCGCCACGCATCCACAGAGCCAGCGGCACCCCGAAGCCCGACTTGCGCCGGTCCACGATCGCCGCCGGCAGGTAGCGGCGGGCGACGTCCTTGAGCACGCGCTTGCGATGCCGCAGCGTCTGCTTGAATACGGGCGGCAGCGAGCGCGCAAGATCGATGATCTCGTTGTCGAGGAAAGGCACACGCGACTCGAGGCTGGTCGCCATGCTCATCTTGTCCTGGCGGTTGAGGATCGACAGCAGGTAGGTCTCGAAGTCCAGCTGCGACATGGCGCTGAACGGGTCCCGCCACAGCCGCTGCGCGCGCTCGATGGACTGGCGGCGGAAATGCCAGTCCCCTGGCGCGTACGCCTGCTGCAATGCGGATCGGACGGTCTCCAGTCCGACGTTGGTCGCATTGAAGAGCAACCGATCCTCCGGCGCGAGCCGCGCCACGGCCCCGAGCTTGCGCAGCCGGTGATCCGGCAGCGCTCGCGCCAGCGCCGCGATCGGCGCGCGCAGCGCTGCCGGCAGCCGGTCGAGACCCGCAGCCAGCCGCGGGATGTAGTAGCGCGGATAGCCGCCGAACAGCTCGTCCGCGCCTTCGCCGGTCAGCACGACCTTGACGTCGCGCCTGGCGAGTTCGCTGACCGCGTAGATGTGGACCGAGTTCGCGAAATTGAGCGGCAAATCGTGGTGCCAGATCAGCTTCGGCAGCAGCTCCGCGAATTGTGCCTCGTCCACCCGGATCTCGTGGTGGCGGGTCCTGCAGTGCTCAGCGGCCATGCGCGCGAAGCCGCTCTCGTCCCAGCCCTGCTCCGCGAAGCCGACGGAATAGGTGTTGACCGCCGCTCCGGCATGGCGGGCGGCGAGCGCGGTGACCAGGCTGGAATCGATGCCGCCGCTGCAGAACGTCCCCAGCGGCACGTCGGCCACCATCTGCCGCCGGACGGCATCGGAGAGCGCGGCATCCAGCGTCTCGACCGCGGCGCCGTAGTCGCCGGCGAACGGCTTGGGCAGATCGTCTAGGCGCCAGTAGGCCTGCGGCGGCGAGGCGCGGCCTTCGGTCACCGCCAGCGTGTGGCCGGGCGGCAGGGACAACACGCCCGAGAACAGGTTCTCGGGACCCGCCACGTGACGAAAGACCAGGTACTCGGCGACGTGGCGCGTGTCGGGGCTCGGCCGGATCAGGCCGGACTCGAACAAGGCCTTGATCTCGGAACCGAATACGAAACCGTCAGCAGTCTGCGCGTAGTACAGCGGCTTGATGCCCGCGCGGTCGCGGGCCAGCAGCAATCGCCGGCGCTCGCGGTCCCAGATGGCGTAGGTGAAGATCCCGTTGAGGCGCGCCACCCCGGCGTCGCCATCCATCGCCTGCAGCGCCAGGATGACTTCCGTGTCGGACTGCGTGTGGAAATGCGCCCCCCGCGTCTCCAGTTCCCGCCGCAGTTCGCGGTAGTTGTAGATCTCGCCGTTGAAGACGATGGTGTAGCGGCCGTCCGCCGTCGCCATCGGCTGGTGGCCGGTGCCGAGGTCGATGATGCTGAGCCGGCGATGGCCGAGTCCCAGCGGACCTTCGACGAAGTTGTCGGCATCGTCCGGCCCGCGGTGCGCCAGGACGTCCCGCATGCGAGTGAGAACCGCTGGGTCGCAGTTCGCATTGCGCAGGTGGATGCCGGTGATGCCGCACATCTCAGAGACCGGTGCCGACCTGGTTGACGACCCACTTGAACTTGCCGCGGCTGGTGCGCGGCAACTCGTCCACGACCTCGATGTCGATGCGCATGTCGTCGCCGAGCCGCGCTTTCAGCTCCCGCGCCAGGTGCGCCCGGTCCGCCTCGCTGAAGCGGCCGCCCGGCACGATGCGCACCAGCAGCCGGTCCAGGTCGGTCTGCACCAGCTGCGAGCCCTCGATGGAATCGAGCGGCTTGAACGGGTGCGTCAGCACCGAGGGCGAGATGAGCCTCCCGTCCCGCAGCCGCAGCACGTCCTCCGCCTTGGTCGTCACGTCCTCCGTCAGCGGCAGGCCGCGGCCGCAGCTGCAGGCGGCTGTCTTGCGCGCGCCGCGATCCGTCGTGCGGTAGCGGATCAGGGGCATGCCGAGGTTGTGCAGGGTCGTGCCCAGCATGTCGCCCTCGGTCCCGTCCGGAACGCCGGTCCCGTCCGGCCCGACGAACTCGGTGACGCCGTACTCCTCGCAGAGATGGTGCCCCTCGTGGCGGTCGCACTCCACCGAGAACACCACGCGCTCGGCGGCGGCGTAGTAATCGAACACGCGGCAGGCGAAGGCGGATTCGATCGCCTGGCGCTGGAAGTCGTAGAGCGTCTCGGACGAGGTGATCGCGGCGCGCAGCGGCAGGCGCTCGCCCAAGTTCAGCAGCAGCTTCGCCAGCACGTACAGCGACGACGGGTAACCGTCGAGCACGGCCGGGCGGAACTCCCGCAGCGCGCCGAGATAGGCCGGCAAGTTCTGCGGTGACAGGTGAAAGGTCGAGAAGATCGCCTGGTTCATGGCGCGGTTGCGGCGCCAGAACGGCGGCCGCTTCTGTTCCAGCGGCACGATGACGTTGCCGCGCAGCACGGCGGCACGGTCGCCGTCCCTGCCCATGCGCAGGCCGGCCCAGCGGTACTGCCGGTCCATGACCGCATAGTTCATCGCGATCATGTCCGGGTCATAGAACAGTGTGATCGGGGATCCCGTCGTGCCGCTCGTATGGCCTTCCGTCAGCCGCGGCGCCGCGCGCGACCGGAGGTCAGCCGCCCGGTGCTTGACGACATCCCGCTCCAGAACGGGCAGGAGGGCGAGGTCATCGAGACCCCGGAAGCGTGCCGGGTCGTAGCCGACCGCACGGAAGCTTTCGCGGTAGTACGGCACCTGCTCGTAGGCGTGAGTCAGCACCGCGCGCAGCCTCTCCTCCTGCCAGGCGCGCATGCGCGGGGCGTCCCACCACTGGCTTTGCTCGAGCAGGGTGCGGAACTCCGCGAAACGGCCGCGGTAGCGGCCCCGGTTCAGGCTGGAACTGAACGCCCCGAGCAGGAAGTTCTGCACCGGGACGGGGCTCCAGTCGTAGAGTCGCTTGAGTGCCGGATTCACGTCGCGGCCCGATCAATGGCGCGCCGGTACAGGTCGCCCAGCTTCCGCCCCAGGATGGGCCAGGAATAGCGTTCCACCGCACGTTCGCGAGCCGCATCGCCGAGACCCGTTCTTCGGGCCGGATCGCGCAGCAATTCAACGACGCGGCCTGCAAATGACCGGGCATCGTCCGCCAGTACGAGGTGCACCCCGTCTTCCACGTCGATTCCTTCGGCCCCCAGCGAAGTGGAGACGATGGCCTTGCCCTGTGCCATTGCATCGAGAACTTTCAGTCGAGTTCCTCCGCCCACCCGCAGCGGGACCACGTACACCGCCGCCCGCGCAACCGCGGGACGGATATCCGCGATGTATCCCGGCGCTTCCACTCCGTCGCCCCGTGCAACGGCAGCGACAAGCTGCGCACTCGGCTTCTGTCCGATTGCCACGAACCGGGCATCGGGCAGTTCCCGCCGGACCAGCGGCCACACTTCCTTCACGAACCAGTCCACTCCGTCGCGGTTCGCGAACATGTTCATGCCGCCCGTGAAGATGGCCAGCAACTGTTCCTCGCCGCGTCGCGGCACGAAGTAATTGGTGTCCACGCCGTTCGGGATCACTTCCGCGACGGCCTGCGGGCATATCGTCATGAGCTCGCGCGCGTCGTCTTCCGAAACCGTGATGTTGGAACGAAACGAGGCACAATGCACCGCCTCGTATGCCCGCAACTTTCTCGCCTCCCTGCGCACATACCACCTGGCAAGCACGCGATGCTCGTAGGCCGCACGCCGCTGCAGCAGCCGCGACTCGATGTTGTGATGCGCGAGTACCGCGGGTGCCGGACCGCAGTCGCCTGCGTAGCGAGCCAGGCCGATGGTGTCCAGGTGCACGATGTCCGGCCGCCGGTCGCTTCGACATATTCCGGAGATTCGCTCCGATAGCCTTCGCGAGCGATGCGCGAGCACGCTGAATGGTTGCCTCCGAAAACCTGCCAGTGCCAGCCCCGCCGCCATATGCAAGGGGCTGCGTTTCGGCCAGAGCGAGAAGTACTCCACGGATTCGCAGAATTCCCCGAGTTCCCGCCTGCTCCATTCGACCGTCTCTCCCGGCGGCAACTCTTCGGGATGGTGGAATGCAAGCAGCTGCACTTCGTGGAGCCGACCTAGTTCCCGAAGCAGGTTGTATCCGCGTTGCAGGACGCCCCCGTGCGGTGGATACGGCACGATCTGGGTCACATACAGGATGCGCATGAAGTTGTGCACTGCACGGTATACTGCCGTCTCTGTCAAGTCTGCGGATTTGCTCCAGAATGTCGGAAACACTCCGGGTCGCCCTGCTGGGCGGCGGCAAGATGGCGCTCCAGCACGCGACCGCGATCCGGCTGTGCCGGGCAGTCGAGCTCGTCGCCGTCGCGGATCCGCAGGTCAGCCTCGCGGAGCTGACAGCACGGTTCGGCGCCGATGTGCGCACTTACTCTGATCTGCAAGCCATGCTGACCGAGACCAGGCCGCATGTCGTGCATATCGTCACACCGCCCGATAGCCACTCGACCCTTGCAAAGCAGTGCCTCGCAAGTGGCGCGAGCGTCTATGTCGAGAAGCCATTCGCGCTCACGTCGCATGATGCGCAATCGGTGCTGGAACTGGCGCGCACACATGGTCTCAGGTCATGTGCAGCGCATCAGTTGCTTTTTCACGATGCAGGCCGCAGGTACCGCGAGTCCCTGCCGATCGTTGGCGATGTCGTTCACGTCGAGAGCTTCTTTTCATTCCGTCCCGTTCGTCGCCGCATTGGCGGCAGCGGATTGAGCGAACCGGTCGATCAGCTGATCGACATTCTGCCGCACCCAGTCTATCTGCTGCTGGATGCGTTGCCGAAAGCATTCGGCGCCGCAGCGGAACTGACCGCCCTGGATGTTTCCTGCGCCGGCGAAGTACGCGCCGTCGTGCGCCGCGGAGGCGCCATGGGGTGCCTCACGGTTTCGTTGCGAGCACGGCCCGTGGAGTCCTGGCTGCGGGTAATGGGTACGAACGGCATGGTCGAAGCCGACTTTGTACTCGGAACGATTATTCGCCATCCGGGTCCTGGTGCATCGGCGCCAGCCGTCGTGCTCAAACCCTTCAGCCGCGCCTGGCAGACTGGCTGGGGCAGCTTCAAGGCGGTACTGAAGCTGATTTATCGGCGCCACAGGAGCTATCCCGGCCTCGCCGAACTGCTCGACGAATTCTACCGGAGCATACGCGAGGGCAGAGACCCGCCCACCAGTCCGTCGGAGATCCTGGACACGGTACGACTATGCGAGGAGATCAGCGCTCGCCTGCACGCGGACAAGGCCGCGGCGGATGCGCGCGCGCTCACTGAGCTTAGGGCGGCCGAGATGCAGCTACCGCCGCTTAATGATCGCGGCGTCGTGCTGGTCACGGGCGGAACCGGCTTGCTGGGGCGCCCGACGGTAGCGGGACTTCGTAACGCCGGCTGGCGCGTGCGTGTGCCGGTGCGGCGGGAACTGGCTCCGGCGGAGCGACTTCCCGGCGTCGAATATGTCCGTGCAGATCTCGGCGATTCCGTGCCGGGCGGCCTGCTGGATGGCGTCGAGATCGTCCTGCACCTCGCGGCGGAAACGGCCGGACGCCTGCCCGACCACGAGCGCAACACGGTTGCGGCCACGCGCCATCTCCTCGATGCCATGTCGGCGAGCGGCGTACGCCGGCTGGTCAACGTCAGCAGCGTTGCCGTGCTCAAGCCATCGCGATTCGGCCGTCAACTGCGCGAGGATTCCCCGGTGGACCACGGCAATCTCCGGCGCGGGCCATATGTCTGGGCCAAGGCGGCAGCCGAGCGTTTGGCCTCCGAATGCGCTTCCGCAGGGGCAATCGAGCTGCGCACGGTCCGGCTCGGGCCGCTGGTGGACTTTGACGCATTTGCGCCGCCCGGGCGGCTGGGACGGGAGGTGGCACGCCTTTTCGTCGCGATGGGACTTCCTTCGAGCGATCTCGCCGTCTGCGGTGTCGGAACCGCAGCCTCCGCCATGCGTCACTACGTCGAACATTTCGCCACTACCCCGCCGGTCGTGAATCTGCTCGAGACCCCGGCCCTTGCCAGGCGTGATCTCGTGGCACGGTTGCGGCACGTGCGTCCGGACCTGAAGGTCATGTGGCTGCCTTTCTCCGTGTTGCGGGTGCTCAGCTGGTCGGCAACGGCGCTGCAGAAGCTTTTGCACCCATCCAGGCCTGCTCTGAATCTTTACGGCGCATTCAAGTCGGAGCGCTACGACGCCGCAGTCGTCAGGACATTGCGGCTTGGTCACCCTGCTGCCGCCGGCCGGACCCTGTGATTTCCGTGAGCCCGAGATCCGAACCCGCCAGTGGCGGCGCCCCGCACCCGGCGCGACCGATCAAGGTCATGCTCGTCATCGACGGGCTCGGGATCGGCGGCGCCGAGATGGTGGTGCGCGACCTGGCCCGGCACCTGAATCGGGACTGGTTCGATGTGTGCGTCTGCTGCACCAAAGGATTGGGCGGACCGGTCGGCGAGGAGCTGCTGCGTTGCGGAATCGACGTATTCGTGTTGCCGGGAAGAAAGCAGGGGCGCGCAGACTACCTGACGCCGTGGAAGCTGAGGCGCACAGTCGCTGCACGGGGAATCGACATCGCGCATTCTCACGGCTCGGCTGCGTTGTTTGCCGTGGCTCCTTGCAGGCTGACCAGGCCGACCCTCAAGACGGTGCACACCTTTCATTTCGGAAACTACCCTTACGACATGCGCCGCACCCACCTGCTGGAGTTCCTGTGTTCCCGTGCCGTGGACCGGCTTGTTGCCGTGGGACACCAGCAACAGCGCGAGATTCAGGCTGCCTACCGGTTGCCAGACACTCGGATCGTGACGGTGTGGAACGGAATACGGGTCGCGACGCCTCGCGTCGACCCGTCGTTCCGGGCCGCTCTTGGCACCGGGAATCGTCTGCTGATCGGTACGATTGCGAAGCTGATCCAGCAGAAGGGACTCGATGCCCTGCTGATCGTTGCGAAGAGATGCCGCGATGCCGGTTACCCGTTTCAGTTCGCCATCGTTGGCGATGGGCCGCTCCGATCGGAGCTTGAGCAGCGTCGCCTGGAGCTGGGGCTGGGGGATACTGTCGTGATCACCGGCTGGATTCCAGATGCTGCGAGTAGGGTCCTGCCGGCATTTGACGTCTTCTTTCAGTCATCCCGCTGGGAGGCGATGTCCATCGCCATTCTCGAGGCAATGGCACTTGGCAAACCGATCGTCGCGACACGAGTCGGCGACAACCCGCGGGTACTGGAGCAAGGAACGAGTGGCACCCTGGTGGATTCCGGGGACATTGAAGCAATGGTCGCTGCGCTGGCCAGATTCATGGACCCTGACATGCGCGAGAGCTATGGACGCGCAGCGTTTGAGAGGTTCTCCGGGCACTTTACGGTTGAGCGCATGGTGCAAAGCTACGAGCGCATTTATCTTGAGTTGGCTGGACGCACGGAACCGATGCACCGGAGCCAATGATGCCCACCATCTGGTTTCGCATGTTGCGCCGGCTCCGCTACGAGTACCTGCGAAGATTTGAGAATCCCGCAGTGCTCGAGACCAGGCAGGGCATATTCCGCGTTCCAATCGCCGTGCCGGACCCGATCAGCCGCGAACTGTTCCTGTTTGGCTCATTTGAACTTGAGCTGATGAATGAGGCCATGGAACTCGTGCGCAGGCTGTCTGGCCGTACCCGGGGCAAAGGCACTCTGATTGACATCGGTGCGAACAATGGCGTGACTTCAATTGGAATGCTCGTCACCGGCCAACTGGATTCCGCGATAGCCATCGAGCCCGAGCCTGTAAATTTCGGGCGGCTCCGTGACAACGTTACCTTGAACGGCCTCGACGCCTCGATCCTGCAGCTCAACTGCGCTCTATCGGACCGCAAGACGACTCTTGCGTTCGAACTGAGCGACACCAACTATGGTGATCACCGGGTCCGCGTTTCCGTTGACCCAGCCGGCGTCCGGGAAGACTTCAGGGAGTCGGAGCGCCCGGTGATTGATGTGCCTGCGGACACACTCGACGCTACTCTTGCAGGCCTACCAAGCCGCTGGACCAATGACATTGCCGTTATCTGGATCGACGTCCAAGGATATGAAGGGCTCGTCTTCTCGGGTGCAAGACGAACACTCGAGCGCGGGATTCCCGTCGTCTCAGAAGTCTGGCCATACGGGATCATGCGCGCCGGGATGACCCTCGATGCGTTCAGCGCCTTGGTCGGGGAGATCTGGCAGTCATTCTGGGTGCGCAGGCGCGGGAGATTCGTCCGATACCCCGTCCTGGCATTTCGTGCTTTTCTTGACGAACTCGGATCGAATGGGGACTACGAAAACGTAGTTTTCACCTGTGATCGGGAGAAGGCAAACTAGCCCGCTGCCATAAATGCGCACAAATGTGATCTCATGGGACAGTGGTGGACTGGCGACCGACATCGACGTGCTCGCCGAAGCCCTGCGCCGCGCGGGTTGTGATGTCTGGTTCAAGGGTCGTCGCCATCGCGTTGCCAGAAGTGGTATCAATAGCTTGGTGACGACCGCCATTCCCAATGCCTGGAGATTGCCGCGTTTGGCCGTACGCGGCGCTATTGCGGCGAGGCAGCAACACCGCTTCCACCACTGTAGAGAAGGCGAGTTCACACCGAGTATGTTGCCGATAATCACCTTCGAAAACTGCAGTACCGGTGCAGACTCCACTTCATCCACTCTCTCTGGCCGAAGGCTACGACCAGCTGATCGCCGAAGCGCTAAGCTGCGGGCCGCGGTCGTGACTACGGAAACACCACCGACAAACGAGCGTGTCATCTCCGAGCGGGCTTCCTGATTCGCGTCGCGAAGTCAGGGCGTATGCGGTGTTCGGCGAGGTATATGGCAGATGTTACGGATCTCGAAGCAAAGTTGAGTGCGACTCTCATTCTTTGGCGGGAGACGCCTGTCTTGTTGGGCTTCAATGCCCAAGCATGGTTCGAGGCCCGCAAGCAAGGCCTCGAGCCAGAGGTTTGCGCGTTGCTACATGATGTGTCCAGGCTCGCCAAGGTGGCGGGACTTCCTAAAACATGAGAACCACGCTTTTCGTCCTGATGGTACTGGTTGGCCTGCTGTTCGCAGGGTTCCTCTATCGGCAAGGTTATGTCGAGGGCGGATTTGGTCCCGCTGCCCTACTCGGCGCCACAGTCCTTGCTGTAGTCGTCCTCATACTCGGACTGATGACCTGGTTGAGCGGTACGCGCTTTCGCCCAATCGTCGTCAACGCTCTTCTGGTACTCACGGCGACTACCTTCACCTACATCGTTGTTGACTTTGCGGCCGGCAGACTGCTTATCGTGCCACTCTCGCCGCCGCTAGTGCCGGATCCCTATCGGCACCATGCCTTGGTGCCCGATTCCTATGCGGAACTGCGGCAACGGGATTTTCACTACATCCAGCGCGTCAATCACTTCGGCTTACGGGGCCGCGAAACGACCGTGGGCAAGCCTCCCGGGACACGAAGGATACTGATGCTGGGTGATTCATTCACCATGGGTAAGGGCGTCGAGGATGACCAGACATTCTCCGTGCTCGTGGAGCAGGAACTGCGGGCGAGGCTCGCGACTTGCAGTGGCGGCACCGTGGAAGTCCTCAACGCCGGAGTGGACAGCTATTCGCCGCTGCTCTCCTACATTCAATTCAGCCGCGACTTGGTTCGCTTTGCTCCGGATCTTGTGATTCTCAATCTGGACCACAGCGACCTCGTGCAGGAACAGGCCTACCGACGGCAGGCAGTTCGTGACAGCAGTGGCGAAATTGTCGCCGTACCGCAGGTCTGGCAGCAGTCCCTGTACGAGAGGGTTCTGAGTTGGGTCTCACGAAACCTGTACCTTACTCGCATCCTTCTGGTCCACGTCAATCGCGCGATGGACCATCGCGAACTGACGGTACGGCGTGTGGTCAACGAGTTCGGGCGCGAGCATTTTGCCCACACGCTGGAGGGAGACGTTGACCGATCTGCACAGTGGCAGGACATCTTTGACTCGATTGTCCGCATCAAGACACTGTCAGCATCGATCGACGCGGATTTCCTCCTTGCGACTTATCCGTGGGGACACCAGCTCGCGAATGCGGGCTGGGAGGCCGGACGGAAGGACCTGATGAAGGACGGCGAACGGACCTCCAATGTCACCCAGCAGACCATTCGCACACATTCGACGGCCCTTGGCATCGACCTGCTTGAGACACTGCCGGATTTCAAAGCTTACAACAGCCGCGGACCACTCTATTTCGACTACGATCCGCATTGGACTCCCGCCGGACACCGGGTAATGGCGGACTCCCTCGCGAAGTTCGTCAGGGACCACTATATCTCGCGATGGTGCACATCGATCTCCGCCAAGGAGCCGTAGATCAATGTTAAGAAGTGTCATACGGCCCGTGTTTCGTCGCCTTCCACTGAACTGGCGACGCAACCTACGCGCATTGCGCCTGGAGCATCTCGTTCGAACCGGAAGGTTTGACTCCGATGAACCGGAATTCGATCGACTTGCCAGCTGGCTTGGTCCCGGTGACGTTGCATTGGATGTCGGAGCTAACTTCGGCTCCTACACAATGAAGATGTCCGAGATTGTGGGTGAGTCCGGGCGCGTGTTCGCGTTTGAACCTGTCCCTCAGACCTTTGTGATGCTGATTAGGTCACTCTCGGTACGCGGATGCAAGAACGTGACGGCAATTAACGCCGCCTGTTCAAATGAGAACGGCATTGTGGGGATGACGGTTCCCGACGACTCGCTGACGGGCGAAGACCTGTATCAGGCCTCGATTTCCGGCGTACAACGCAGGTCGGTCAACGTTTTCCGGGCTCGTATTGATGCACTTCCGCTACCCACGGAAAGGCTGCGACTCGTAAAAGTGGATGCCGAGGGTCATGACGCTGAAGTGATCGAAGGCATGATCGCAACGTTGCGGCGAGCCATGCCCGTGCTAATAACCGAGCATCCGAAGGATCATACCTGCGGCTCATTGCAGGCTATCGGCTACCGACTTGTCCGGCTCCCCGGATCGCCGAACGGAGTATTCCTGCCTCCGGGGATCGCCCAGTAGTGTCCTAGCGCAACGCGTCTTCCGAAGTTGCAAGCCGCAGGTTGTCGATGTTGATCCACCGGTCCGGTCCCCCGGTGTCGCTTCCCCAAGTCGTAGGTATGCGCAATAACTTGGCGCCGCGACGATCCAACGGCGCTGTCCGATACGTGAATCCAGAGGTAACTCCACCCGTAAAGTCTGCGATGAGCCCAAGCGGCTGGCCCTGACTTCCTACCCAGATCCTATGAATTCCCTGGTCACCAGAGACATCGTAAAGGAACCGTACCGTGTACCAGCGGTTCGGCCGGATCCAGGGGTCACCGATGTTTGGCGACATCAAATGTCCGGCGCCAGCATTGACCTGATCGGAGATCAAGGCGCGCGGACCATCCGCGCTGGCGTATGAAATATTCACGAAGGTGAACGCGCCGGGTTCAGGCCTTTGGATCATGGTCCCGCCCCGATATGCGCTCGTACTGATGGTCTGCAGCCAAGCAGCGTCCTGCACGGCGGTCGGGTAGCCGTCGCGCGATCCGAACAGGGGATAGATGAGCTTGTCCTGGACACTCGCAACATCCGACATTTCACCGCCCGCCCGACTAGTGCACAGATCAAACTGCACAAACACCCTGGCTGGGATGCTTCCGGCGGTGCCATTGCCTAGCTGGAGATAGAAGTCAGTTTGGCCTCCCAGAGAACCTGGCAACCCTTCCATGGTCAGCATCCGTCCGCTCGGTGCCGGCCCGCAACCTGGAGCGTCGGTTCGCGTGTACATATAGCCGTTGGCGCGTCTGCCGGGCTGGGTCTGCTCGTCTTTCAGCCCGCTCCAGCCTGCCGCCGAGAATTGCGCGAGCTTGGTTTCGGCGGAATCGAACTTGTTCACGACGTAGTTGAAATTGTCAGAGAACAGCAGCCCCGGCAGCGGGGTACCGGGCACGGTCGTGCCCCCATCAATGGTAAGGCCGGTCGGCGGATTTGGCTGGGTCTGCGCCATGGCCACCGATGTCGATGCGACGATCAGGAGGCAGGCTTTCGAAAGCATGCCCCAGGCGACTTGCGTACTATTGGTCATCAGTCGTCTCCTTGCGCGCGCTGCGCCAGCCAACCACATGGTATCTCCCCGGCCAGCTGGTTTCGCATCCTACCTGTCTCAAATTTGCGTCGAATCAAGGCCGACCCTTGCCTGTGACCGGCGTCACAGTCCTTGAACCTCTCGAATCCACAGCGCGTATGCTTCACATATCTGCGGCGGCGGCGGCAGTCTAGGATAAACGACAGACGCCGCCTACCGTCGAAGAACCCCCTTGCGCCGAAGCTTCCCCCAGGCCCCCATAACCATGTCGTTCATCGCGCCGGCCGGCACGCCCGTAACCATCCGAGACCTTGCCAGCGGCCTTGCAGCGCCGGGGAGCGGCGCGTCAGAGGCCCTTCGCGCGATCTCGGGACTGCCGCACGCATGGTCCATCAGCTCGGGCCGGGCTGCGATGACCATCATTCTCGAGGCCATGCGGCAGGCATCCGGCGACTCCAAGCGCGACGAAGTGATCGTCCCTGCCTACACCTGCTACTCGGTGCCAGCATCGATCGAGCGGGCCGGGCTGCGGCCACGCCTCTGCGATGTCGTTCCGGCAACGCTCGGCACGAATCCCGAGGTGCTTCGCCGACAGGATTTCTCAAGGGTGCTCGCGGTCGTCAGTTCCAATCTGTACGGACTTCCGAATGATCTCGCCGGAATCGAGTCCGTGTGCAAGGAGCAAGGTGTACTGCTCCTGGACGACGCCGCCCAGGCACTCGGTGCGCGCGTGGATAACCGTGCCGTCGGCTCCTTCGGCGAGGCCGGCCTATACAGCTTCGACAAGGGCAAAGTAATCTCCACCATCCAGGGCGGGGCAATCGTCTGCCGGCCTGGCCCCGTCGCCGAACGGCTGGAGTCCGCAATTGCGACCTTGCCTGCCTCCGGTCTTGTGGAACGCGTGGGCAATGCGCTCAAGCTGGGCATCTACTCGGTATTCCTGAGGCCTACCCTTTATCCCATGATTCGGGCATTGCCATTCACGGGCCTCGGTCACACGGTCTACAAGACCCGGTTTCCGATCGCGCGTCTGTCGAATTTCTCCACCGCCGTCGCGACACGCCTGATCGGGCGGCTCGACGAGCTGGCCTCGGCCCGACGCCGGAATGCGGCCGCGCTCACCGCCGCGCTCGAAGGCGAGCCCGGCATCGAGTTGATTCGCCCTCTGCCCGGCTCCGTCGCCGCCTGGGTCCGGTTCCCGCTGCTCGTGAGCGATCCGGACCGGCGCGCCCGGCTGATCGCCGCGTTCGAGCGCGCCGGTATCGGTGCCACGGCCTCCTACCCGCGCGCCCTGGCCGATGTCCCGGCGGTGCGATCGAGAATGGCGCCGGGCGACACGGATTACCCCGGAGCCCGTAGAATTGCGCAGTCTATCGTCACGTTGCCCACGCATGCGTACTGCCCGCCAGACCTTCCCGAACGCGTCCGCAAGGTGATCCGGGAATGCCGCAACTGAAGCGCGCCATCCGGCGCGCACTGGCGTACGGCCTGTATTACACGGGGCTGCTGTGGCTGTACGCGGCGATTCGCCTGCGTCGCAAGGCGGTCGTGTTGATGTACCACCGGGTGCTGCCTGCGGATGCCGATACCTGCTCGCACGCCGGTATCATCGTTACTCCAGAGACGTTCGACATGCACCTCGCCTTCCTGGCGAGGCACTTCCGGACGCTGACTCAGGCGCAGTTCAAGCAGGAACTCGATGCATCGGCATTCGGACCGCGCTCCTGCCTCGTGACCTTCGACGACGGCTGGCAGGACAACGTCCAGAACGCGCTTCCCCTGCTCATGAAGCACAAAGTCCCCGCCGTCTTCTTTGTAGCGACCGGCTACGTCGGGACGGCCGGCACCTTCTGGCAGGAAAGGCTCACGCGGCTGCTTTGTCTCGCCGCGGCGAACGCAAAGCATGCTTCCGGCCTGCTGCAGGAGGCCGGCCTGGGCGGCGTCGTGCAGCAGTCGCCGGCACGCGTCCGGCAGCTTGCCCGTGAGTTCGTGACTTCCCTCAAGTCTCGCGACCCTGCGGTCGCGCACCGGTTCATCGAGCGCCTCGAGCACGCCCTGCGCGACGTCGCCGCGGCATCCGACCTCGGGGCCGACCGATTCATGAGCTGGGACGAGTTGGAAGTCCTGCGCCGGAGCGGCCTGGCAGCGATCGGCTCGCATGCCCATTCCCATGCGCGGCTCACGACGCTGGGCTACAAGGGCGCCCGCGCCGAACTGGAGTTGTCCCGGCAGACGCTGGCCGGGTATGGGTTCGCCAACGTGAGCGCCTGCGCCTATCCGAATGGCGACGTGAACGATCCCGTGGAGGCGGCGGCGGTGGACGCCGGGTTCACGCTCGGCTTCAGCACCCGCAGCGGCTTCGTCCGCCACAGTTCCGAGGCGACGCATCTGCGCCGCATCAACATTCACGAGTCCGATACAAGATCAAGGCCTGAGCTTCTGTACCGGATGCTGAATCTACCCTGAGGCCCGCTTCAGGCGGGAGCGCCCGGCGTCAGCATGACCTTCAGCACCGCCTGCGAGCGGGAGGTCGCCAGCGCCTTGTCGTAATGCTCGAGCGGGAACGTCGCCCGCAGGAAGGGCGCCGTATCGATCCTCGGCAAGGTGGCCAGCGCCTCCCTGAAATCCTGTGCGCTGCTGCCGACCGAGCCCACGACCGTGCGGTCAAAAGCGACGATGGATTCGAAACTGAAGTTCTGTTCCGCATAGGGAAGCCCGAGCAACAGCAGGGTCGAGCCGGGCCGTGACTCGTTCAGCAACTGGTTGAGCACGGCCGCCCTGCCGGTCGCTTCGATCAGCCAGTCGTAGCCATCAAGGCTCCCGGGCGTCTCCACGGTTGCGACCGCTCCATCGAGCGCGCTGCGGCGCTCGGCGGATGGATCCACGACCGTCACCGAATGTCCACGGGCGGACAGGACCCTCGCCGCGAGGTGGCCGATCGTGCCGGCGCCGAAGACCATGCATTTCCGGGGGCGGTTGTCCGCGGTCGTGGACCCCAGCCGGCGGAGCCCCTTGTGGACCACGGCGAGCGGCTCGGTCAGCGCTGCCTGTGCGAGCGAAACGCCTTCCGGGATCCGATGCGCGTAGCGTGCGCGCGTCACGAAGTAGGTTGCGCAGGCGCCGTCCTGGCCGATCACGCCGACCTCGCGCCGGTCGCGGCACTGGATCGCGTCGTCCCGCCGGCAGGCCGCGCATTCGCCGCAGCCCTGGATGCACTCGACCACCACGCGATCGCCCTCGGCCAGCTCCGTCACCCGCGGTCCGAGCGCCACCACGACGCCCGATGACTCGTGCCCGGGGACGATCGGAAAGCTCGCCAGGCCGGTCCGGAAATAACCCAGCCTGCCTTCGACGATTTCGACGTCGGTGCCGCAGATGCCGACGTGCGACACGCGCACCAGCACTTCGCCCGGCTTCAGGCTCGGGACCGTGCGCTCCTCCAGGCGCACGCGGTTCGGCCCGTGCACTACCAGCGCCTGGAACCCCTGCTGCAGGAAGACCTCGGCCTTCCTGGCCGGATTGCTGAGCCGCTTGCTCTCGACGATGCCGCGGATGGTGCCGGCGGTCTTCTCGTAGCGGAAGCGCAGGATCTCGCCGGCCAGGCTCGCCGCGCGGCCCTGGCGCGCCGCCAGCCACAGATCCTGCCCGCACCAGCGCAGTTCGCGCCAGATCTCGCCCGGAATGTGCCGCATGAGCCGGATGCCGACCCAGCGCGCCGCGATCGCCTCGCGGTAGTACCGGCGCCGCACCTGCGGCCAGGTTTCCGAATGGACGTGGATCACGCAGGCGTCCGGCACGTAGACGATCTGCCGCTCCCGGTGGCTCCAGTGGATGGCCCACTCGATGTCCTCCAGGCCCGGCAGGCCCTCGTCGAAAGCGTGCAGCTCCCAGAGATCCTTGCGCACGGCCGAGTTGGCGTTGTTGGCGAACGGGTTGCTCGCCTCCACCGGCCTGGGTTGCTCCGGGAAGATCCGTTCGAAATCCTGCACCTCGGAGAACTTGGATATCGCATGCCCGCGCTGGCCGCCATAGACCATCGCCACGTCCGGGTTGCGCAATGGCGCAACCAGCTTCTCCAGCCAGTCCTCATCGGCCGGGATCGCGTGGGCCGACACGATCGCGATCAGCCGGCCGCGGGATTCCGACAGGCCCACGTTCAGGGAATGGCCGAAGGTGAAGTCTTCGGTGCGCAGCCGCACGATCCGCGCGCCGTTCGCCGCCGCGATGTCGCGCGTGCGGTCCACCGATCCGGAGTCCACCAGCAGGACCTCGAAGTCCCGGTAGCGCTGCGTCGCGAGCGCGGCGAAGACCTCCGGCAGCCAGCGTTCTTCGTTGAACGCGCGGATCACGATGCTGGTTTCGGGCTGGTCCTGTGGGGACGTCAACGCGCTTCTCCGGACGCCACCGACGGCAACTTCTCATTGTGCGGAGCGTCTAGCGGGTTTGGAAGCAGGGGCGACAGCCTCACCGCGACCCGGGTCGCAAACTCCTCCCCGGGCGCGAGCCGCGCGGACTGGCCGAGACGCGCCGCCTCCGCCAGGTCCTTCGGGCAGTTGCTGCAGGGTTCGAGCACGGCAGTGTAATGGCCGCGCCACCCGCCATAGCTCAGGAACAGCCACAGGTACGGCAAGTGTGAAGCGTCGAACCGCATGCGCAATGACGCTCCGCAACCCGGGTCGTCCACCCCGCACCAGGGCTGCGGCAGGTCGCGCAGGTAGAGGAACTCCTGCTGCCGGCTGGACCCGGCGGGGATCCTGCGCAGGTCGATGAGGCGTCCATTCGCCGGCGCATGCGGCCATGCGAACTCGGCAGGATCGGTTACGTTCGTCCCGAACGACGGGTCCACGCAGCGTGCCCTGCCGCCCGGCAGTTGCAGCAGGCAGTCGGACGCCAGCTGGATCGGCAGGTGCTGCTTGAACAGGAAATGGAACGGCTGGGGTTCCTCGCTGCGGACGGCATAGCGCACGTCGAGCGTCGCGCCGTCGTCCAGCAGCCGGAACTCCTTGGTGCAGCTCGCCTTCACGACCGTCATCGAAGCCGTGAGCCGCAGCATGGGTCCGGCATCCCCCGCCAGCCCGGAAACGTCCCATCGGCGCGCCCACCACTCACCGTGATCCGGCAGCTCGCGCCCTTCAAATGGACCCGGGGCGTCGTTCGGAAAGAGCTCTTCCCAGCCCCCGGCCCAGACCTCGTCGTAGTTCGCGCCGACGGGCTGCTCGCGAAGCTGGTCCACGCCACGGTTCCAGATCCACTGCCGGCCGCGGACCTTGTCCATCAGTTCCCAGACCCGCCCGCCCAGCGCGGGCAGCACGACCGCGCGCAGCGCGTCGCTCTCGAGCACGACCGAATCGAACGGCCCGACCCTTCCGGCAGTAATGCCAGTCCTCATGCGAACTCGTCGGCAGGCGCCTTGCCCACCATGCCTTTCACGAAGGAGCGCGCGCTGATGGCGAGCGTCTCCAGCGAGTAACGCCAGTCGCGCCAGTCGAGGTCATAGAAGGCGCGCCGCCCGCGATAGGAACGGATGACGTCTCGCCAGCCGATCAGGCCGGCTTTCAGGTAGGCGGGCACGGCGCAGGCGTCGTTGCGCAGCACGATATGGCGGAAGTGGCCGTCTCGCGGAGCGACTGGGGCGACCTGCCGGCCGATCAGGTCCTGGTAGTGGATCCAGCACAGATCCACGCCGGCGTAGGGCGCGGCGTCGCCGCCTCCGGACAGCCGCGGATTGGCTTCGATCAGCCTGGGCCGGCCGTCGCGGGAGTCCCGTTTCATCTCGATTTCACAGAGGCCAACGAAGCCGATGCTGCGCAGGAATCCATCGCAGATGCGGTCCACCTCCGGATCGCTGACCGGCTCGGAAACGGTCGCCGGCCCGAAGCGCAAGGGGTCGCAGCGCAGTTCCCGGAACATGGCATGCGCGATCCGCCGCCCGCGGGCGTCGTAACAGCTCAGGTACACCCGCTTGGCCGTGTCGTCGCCCTGGATGATCTCCTGGGCGATCACGACCGGCGTGGCGGCGGCCGCAAGCTCGTACGCGCGGACCAGTTCCTGCGGAGTTCGGACGATCGCGATCTTGCGCCCGAGCAGCGGGTGTTCCGGTGGAAATCGCTGCCATTCGCGGAAATGATCGGGCTTGACCAGGCAGGGGAAGCGGGCCGCTTCGGCGAAGGTCCGCGCGTCCTCGGCCGAGCCGATGGTTGCCGTCACCGGCATCGGCATGCCGTGGCCTGCAGCCAGGCGGTATTGGGTGCTCTTTTCGGCGAGCGCCGCCTGCAGGGCGATGCCGGGCGACAGAATGAAGTACTCCTGCAACGGGGCGGCATGCCGGGCGATCGCGGTCACGAACTTGTCGGAGCTCGGAATCAGCGCCGCGCGGCCGCCTAGATCCACAGCAAGCTCCAGCATGAATGCCAGCCAGGCGTCGTCCTGCAGGTCAGGGTCCGGGCACAGGCGGGCAGGGCCGTACACCGAGCGGAAGCCGGGATTGTCCGGATTCGAATCGAAGCAGATCGCCTGCACGCCTTGGCGCTGGAGGCTTCTGAGGCCCAGCACGCCGGTCTGGTAGGCGCCGGCGATGACCGCCGGCGGTAAAGCCGTGCCGGACGTCATGAAATTCGGCGGGCCGCCGCAGCGCTGGCATACGCCCCAGATTCCCGCTGCGTCCGCCCGTGCAGGCGCTGTGCCGCGAGAACTCGCGCCGAGATCATCAACCCAGTCAGCAAGAATAGGTGCGGGTGGTATGCAGCCGAAAGGAAAGCGCCCGCCACCGCATACCCAATCATGCCCGCGGTCAGCATATCCAGCAGTCGCGCCGAACCGCCAACTGAGACTTCTGACTCAGGTCCTGCCCGCGCAAACAGTCTTGATCGCAATCTGCCGTTCTCGCGGATGTTCCCGAATATGAGCACGAGGACACAGATCAAACCTGGAAGGCCAAGCTCGGCAAATGCAAGGAAGTAGGTTGAATGCGCCGTCATGCCCCAGCGCGTACCGAAGTGCCGCGTACCGATGCCGAGTATCGGATTCTTGATTCCCATGCCGATCGCCCCCTTCCACGCGTCGATTCGGCCCTGGGCCGAACCGTCGCGTTCACTGGCGGCCATCGTTCGCATGCGCGTAAAGTAGGCGTCAGGCGCATAAATCAATGCCGCCGCCACCAGAACACAAATGCCCAGCGCGGCGGGCAGCTTCCTGGGACTGCGCCACCACAAGTACGCAATCACGGCAAGTAGTCCAAGCGTCCCGCCACGGGACTGTGTCGCGATGATCGCAAACACAACCACCAGCGCGCCGCCCCATGCCAGGTATCGGCCGATGCCCCTCCGGCTGAGCCCCAGCTCCACCATCAGCGGCAGCAGGATGCACAACGACAAGGCAAAGTCGTTGCCGTCCCCGAGGAAGGTTGCGCCGTCGATGTAGTTGCGCTGCTCCGGGTTCAGCAGGGCATCGGGGTTCATTGCAAGCAGGTACATGTGCGCAATGAACAAGGTGAGGATGATGCCGCGGATTCGTGCTTCCGACGTCGCGAGGCGACTGATCATCACAAATAGCAGAACGTATCCAAGAATCGTGATGAACGTGTCGTAGGAATACGTGAACACGCTTGCGAAAACGACCGACAGGGCGGTGAGCCCCAGCATGATGAAGATCCACTTGGCGAGCCGATCGGTGAGCACTTCGCGCATGGGCCGCAGGCCGGGCGCGAAAAGCGTCACCAGGAACAGCGACATCGGCACGATGCTGTAGAAGTATGGAATGTTCAGAAACGTCAATTGGCTGGCCGGCCGCGCGTATTCGACGAACAGCGCCACCAGCAGCCAGCCGTAGAGGAATCCGGTGCCCGGCTGGGCCCTGCTCTTCGCCGGCGCCACGGACTGGGCGCGAACGCTCACTGCTCCGACCTCGCGACGGCTTCATACACCACGGTCTGCCTGGCCGCACGCGCAGCGATCGAAAAGTTCGCCTCGATGTGCGCGCGTCCGCGGGCGGCCATCGCGATGCTCGCCGCAGGATCGTCGAGGTAGCGGCGGATCCCGGCCGCCAACGCCGCCGCGGAGCCGGCCCGCACCAGCCAGCCGTTGACCCCGTGCTCGATCACTTCACGCGTCCCGCCCACGTCAGTCGCCACGACCGGAAGCCCAAGGTACGCGGTCTCCAGCATGACGTTCGGCAGGCCTTCCGTCAGGCTACTCTGAACCACCAGATCGCACTCGGCGTAAAGTGCCGGCATATCAGTCACATATCCAGCATATCTCACTCGGTCTGTCAGACTCAGTTCCGCGCCGAGACCGCGCAGCGCGGCTTCTTCCGGTCCGGTGCCGGCGATCGTCAGATCGATCCGCGGGCAGTCGCGCACCAGCTCCGCGACCGCCCGCAGCAGCAGGTCGAACCCTTTCTCCTTCGACAGCCGCCCGACGCTCAGCAGGCGCACGGGCCGGCCGGGGACGGGCGGCCTGCGCGGCGTCTGCCGCGCAGCCTGGCCGTAACTTTCCAGCATCAGCGCGTTGTGGATCACCTGCGCGCGCGCGTCCGGCACCCACCAATGCGGCACGCGCCGGCGCGTTGCCTGCGATACGAAGATGACCCGATCGAACCGCCGCAGCAGGATGCGGTCCAGCAGCGTCTTGACCTGGCCGCGCAGTTCGTTCGCGATCCACCCATGCGCCGTGCTGACGAGCTTCAGATGCGGCCGCCGCCGCCGGCACCTGAGTGCGACCAGGTTGGTGCGGAATTCGGAGCTATGCAGGATCTCGATGCCGAGCCGATCCACGAGCCCGGTCACGCGCTCGACCAGTGGCGCGAGCGGGCCGGTGTCGGTGACCGGTTGCACCGGCAGGCCGCGCTCGCGCGCGGCGACCACCAGCGGATGCGTCGCGCCGTCGTCCGGCACCAGCGGCGCGATCGTGTAGTCCACGCGGCTGCGGTCGATGCGCGCCGCCGTCTCGAGGATCGTGCGACCGGGCCCGTCCACCCAGGGCGAATCGCGCAGCTGCAGCACGCGGATCGGTCTGCTCACGCCGGCCTCCGCGTCGGCTCCCAGACTTCCTGGCGCACGCCCGCGAGCCACAGCCCCAGCGCCCGCGCAGCCGCAGCGTTCACGAGCAGGAAGAATCCGGCGAGGCGAATGAGCGGCGAGCGCTGCGCCACGGCCGGCGACTGCAGGCCGAGGCCCGCCAGCGCGTACAGGGCCAGCTGGCCGTAGAACGCCAGGGCGTAGGCCGGATCGCGCTGCAGCAGGAATGCCGCGACGAAGCAGGCCGCGAGCGGAATGAACGCCAGCCAGCGCATCAGCTTGTGCGAGAACAGGATGAAGCTGAAGGCCGGATGCCGCAACGGATCGAGCAATGCCGCATTGCCGAACAGCGCCGTGATGCCGCGCAGGAAAGTCCGGGTCTTGCGGTCGTACTCCGCGGCCGCGCTGCCGGTCGCGGTCATGACGCCGCGCGCGGCGGGTTCGGCCAGCGCGCGGAAACCCGCCCGCACCGTGTCGAGCACGGAAAGGAAGTCGGGCGCCATGCCGGGACGGAAAGGGCGGCAGAGACTGCGGCGCATCGCGTACAGGCAGCCGCTCGCGCCGGCGATGCTGTGCAGGCGCGCTTCCTCGCGCCGCAGCAGCAGCTCCAGCCGCCCGTACAGCCCCTCCCCGCCGCCGCCCTCGATCGCGTCCTCGCCGGACACGCAGCCGACCTCCGGGTTCGCGAAGTGGGCAGCGAGGGCCGGCAGCGAGCCCGGCTCCAGCACGATGCCGGCATCCGTGAACAGCAGGATCTCGCCATGCGCGCGCTCGAGGCCGGCATTGAGCGCGGCGGCCTTGCCGCGCCGCTCGGGCAGGTCCACGACCTCGACCCGGCCGTTGCCCTCGAGCAGTGCGGTCTCCAGCGTGCGGTCGGTGCAGCCGTCGCCGATGACCAGGATCTGCATCAGGTCCGACGGGTAATCGAGCGCCAGCAGGTTGCGCACCTTGTCGCCGATGCGCGCGGCCTCGTTGTGCACGGGGCAGATGACGGTGACCGTCGGCTGGTGGCCCGATTGCGGCGCAGGGGCACGGCGCAAGGTCAAGCGATTCCAGGCCACGAGCAGCAGCGGATAGACCAGGTAGGGATAGGCGACCGCCGCGAGCGAGGCCCAGAACACCACCACCGGCCAGCCAGGCGTCGCCATCGCGGCGCTTCAGGCCGGCAGTTC
Source organism: Steroidobacteraceae bacterium (assembly GCA_019634895.1). GTDB lineage: Bacteria > Pseudomonadota > Gammaproteobacteria > Steroidobacterales > Steroidobacteraceae > SCUD01. Next base: position 52,052 of record JAHCAM010000008.1, read on the forward strand.
GGCGACGGCTTCCACCAGCACGGCCTTGGCGTGCAGGTAACGCGTGGTCCGGCGCTTGGCCTGGATGTCGGCGTACACGCGCCCGGCCTGTTCCGCCGTGATGCCGAGCGCCGCGCCAAGTTCCGCCGCCGGACGGCCGTGATTGAGCGCCCACAGCGCGAGGTCCATCTGCCGGTACGGCAGCGCGAAGTAGAACTCGTCCTGTCCCTGCGACAGGCTGTACGTGTCGGTGGTCGGCGTCGCGGAACAGATCTCCTCCGGCAGGCCGAGATGGCGTGCCATGGCGTACACCTGGGTCTTGTAGAGGTGCGCGATCGGCTTGACGTCGGCGCTGCCGTCGCCGTTCTTGACGAAGAAGCCCTGGTCGTACTCGAGCCGGTTCGGCGTGCCGACCACGGCGTAGTTGAGCCGGTCGGCGTGGAAGTACTCGACCGTCTTGCGGATGCGCTGCTTGAAGTTGGTGGCGGCGACGATCTGCAGGTACTCGCGCAGGCCCAGGCGCTCCTCGCGGATCTCGCCGGAGGGTGCCTCGACGACGAGCTTGAAGTGGTTCACCTGCCCCTCGAGGCCGCCGGCGATCACGATCTTGTTCTTCCACGTGCCGTCGTAGTCCGGGAACACGCGGCGGATCGCCTCGTCGCGCCAGCGGTAGCAGCCGATGGCGGCGAGCGCAGGCGCGATGTCCACCAGTTCGCACTCGACCCCCAGGTGCTCCGCAAGCTGGCGGCCGCGCAGGCTGCTGCCGCTCGAGGAATCCTGCTCCGGCAGCAGCAGGCCGAACACCCTGTCCTTGCCTACGGCGCGGACCGCGAGCGCCGCGCAGACCGAACTGTCGATGCCGCCCGACATGGCGACCACCAGGCCGCGGCGCGACAGCTCGCGCAGGATCTCGCGCAGCCGGCGGGCGATGCGATCGGCCTCGGCGCCGCAGTCGAAGTCGAGTACGGAGTAGTCCAGCTTCATGCCAGTCCCAGCCGGCGCACCTTGCCGGTCGCAGTGTAGGGAAGCGTGGCGGCGAACTCGACCAGCTTCGGCACCTTGTACATGGCGAGATGCTGGCGGCAGTGCGCCTTCACCGCGCGCACGTCGAGATGCGCGCCGTTCTTCAGCACGATCACGGCCTTGATGGCCTGGCCCAGCAGCTCGTCCGGCACCGCCGTGACGCCGACCTCCTGCACGCCGGAAATGGCCGCGATGACCTCCTCGACTTCCTGCGGGCTCACGCGGAAGGCGCCGACCTTGATCATCTCGACCGCGCGGCCGTCGATGTAGAAGAAGCCGTCGTCGTCGCAATGGCCGAGGTCGCCGGTGTGCAGCCAGCCGTCGCGCAGCGCCTCGCGGGTCGCCGGCACGTCGTTCAGGTAGCCCTGCATGACGTTCGGGCCGCGCGCGATGATCTCGCCGACCTCGTTCGGGTTCGCGGGCGTGCCGTCGGCGCGCTGCACCATCAGTTCGACCCCGGGAATCGCGATGCCGACCGAGCCCAGCTTGTCCTCGAGCCGTTCCGGCGGCAGGTAGGACAGGCGCGCCGCGGCCTCGGTCTGGCCGTACATGACGAACAGCCGCGCGCCCGGAAGCTGCGCGCGCAGGCGCTGGATGTTGGCCTTCGGCATCGGCCCGCCGGCCTGGGTCAGGTAACGGAGCTTGCGCAGGTCGAAGGCCGGCAGCTCGCAGCGCGACAGCAGCAGCGCAAAGGTCGAGGGCACGCCGGAGAAGCCGGTGACGCCCTCGTCCGCCATGCGCTGCAGCACCGCGTGCGGATAGGCGATCGAATCCTCCAGCAGCAGCTCGGCGCCGATCGACAGGTGCATGTGCAGCACCGAGTTGCCATACGAGAACTGGAACGGCAGCACCGCGATGCCGCGATCCTCGGGTGTCAGGCCGAGGTACTCGACGATCGCGGCGGTGTTCGCGGCCAGGTTGCGGTGCGACAGCATCACGCCCTTGGGCCGGCCGGTGGTGCCGGAAGTGTAGATGATGGTCGCGAGCGCGTCCGGCGCCGGGCCGGCGCCGCCCGCCGCCGCCGGGCCGCCCATCTGCTTCAGGTAGCGCGCGTGCGTGCCGGCATCGTCCTCCGACGGGACCTCGATCGCCTCGGCGCCGGCGGCGGACGCCAGCTCCGCGATCGCGCTCCATTCCGGGTGCGCCGGATCGCCGAGCAGCAGCCGCGCCTGGGAATGCTCCATCTGCCGCGCCAGCACCTGCGCGTGCTCGTGCGGGTTCAGCGGCACGGTGACGCAGCCCGCGGCGAGCGCGCCGTAGTAGGCGGCCACGTAATGCGGCGAGTTGCGGAACAGCAGCGCCACGCGCTCGCCCTGGGCCACGTCATGCGTCTGCAGGAAGGCGGCGGTCGCCGCGGCCGCGCCCGAGAGCTGCGCGTAGCTCCAGCGCGCGGCCTTCCACGACAGCGCCGGCGCGTCGGGCCGGCGCTGCGCGGCGGCGTCCAGGAGGCTGGTGAGCGTGGGTTCGGTCATGCGTCGTGCCGGCGCGGCTCAGGCGGCCTTGCGCTTGGAAGTGACGAAGGCGGCGATGCGGTTCACCGAATCGAGGTTCTCGGGAATCATCTCGCTGTCGGCGACCTTGACGCCGAGCTGCTCCTCGATGAACAGGATGATCTCGAGCATGCCGGTGGAGTCCACGATGCCGCGGCCGAGCAGCGAGTCGTCGAGGCCGAGCTGCGACGCGTCATCCGTGAACAGGTAGTTCTCGAGGATGAAGCGGCGGACCTGGTCGTGCAGTGAATCGCTCATCGTGTGCGGCTCCCGTCAGTGCGTGCGGTCGATGAATTCGGCATGCCACAGCTGGGTGGACAGGATGCCGACGAATGCCATGTTGTCCCGCACGGCGGGGGCCCTGCTGCGACGCAGTTTCGCGACCAGCCGGGCCACCTTGTCCGGGTCGAAATAACCATAGCTTTTCAGGGCGTTAGGGGTCGTCAACTCGTTCACATAATCGGGGGTCCGCGGGCCCAGGAATGCGGCCGCGTCGGGGGCCCGGTAGGGTTGCTTGTGGCGCTCCAGGATCGAGGCAGGGAGGGCTTCCTGCATCGCCAGGCGCAGCAGGTATTTTTCCTTCAGGACCCGCATCTTGAGCGACGGGTGCAGGGCGTTGGCGAAGGCCACCAGGCGGTGGTCGAGATATGGAAAACGGCCCTCGACGGAACTGGCCATGAGCATGCGGTCGCCCTGCGAGGTCAGCAGGTACCCGGGCAGCAGCGTGGCGGCTTCGAGGTACTCGGCGCGGTTGAACGGGTGCCAGCGGGGGAAGTCCGGCGGCAGGTTGGCTGCGAGGCGTTCGGTAGCGCCGGTCCCGGCACGGGCGGCGAAGTCGCGGCTCCAGAACAGCTTGCACTGCGCGGTCGTCATCCAGCGCGGCTGGTGCGAGAAGAAGGGATCGTCCGGCGTCGCGAGTCCCTGGCCGAAGAATTCCTTGAGGTAGGCGTCGCCCTGCGCGCTGGTGAAGTCGAGGTAGGGATACAGGCGCTTGAGCAGCAGCGGCCGCCACGGCGAGCCCGGATTTCGGGCCCAGAACTGGCGCACCTTCGCTTCCTTGAAGATGTCGTAGCCGCCCAGCACCTCGTCGGCGCCCTCGCCGGTCAGCACCACCTTGAGCCCCGCCTGGCGCACCGACTGCGACAGCAGGCGCATGGGCGCGGGCGCGGTGCGCAGCACCGGGCTCTCGGTGTGGCGGATGGCCGTCGGGAAGCTGTCGGCGATGTCCGCGGCCGTGCACTGGAAGTGGTGGTGCCGGGTCTGCAGGCGCTCGACCACGGCGCGCTGGTGCGCGCTCTCGTCGAGGTCGGGGTCGTCGAAGCCGATCGAGAAGGTGTGCAGCGAGCTGGCGATGCTGCGGTTCAGCAGCGCGACCAGGGAGGATGAATCCAGGCCGCCCGAGAGGTAGGCGCCCACCGGGACGTCCGCGCGCAGGCGGATCTGCGTGGCGTCGCCCAGGATGCCGGTGAGTTCGTGCGCGAGCTCGGGCAGCGGCGCGCGCCGGTGCTGGCCGGCATCAGGGAACTCCCAGTTCCAGTACTTGCGGCGCGTGACCTTCGCGCCCTCGATCACCAGCATCTCGCCGGGGCGGATCATCTCCACGCCCTTGAACACGGTTCGCGGCGCGATCGGCGACCAGAAGGTCCAGAGTTCGTCAAGTCCTTCGGGATCGGCCTCGGCCTGCACGAGGCCGCTCGCGAACAGCGCCTTGACCTCGGAGCCGAACACGATGGCCGGACCCGAAACCTCCGAATCTACGACCCGGCACCAGTAGAGAGGCAGGATGCCGGTTCGGTCGCGGCAGAGGAGGAGGCGGCGGCGGGGGCGGTCCCAGAGGGCGAAGGCGTACTGGCCGTTGAGGCGGTCCACGAAACCGTCGCCCTCCTCCTCGTACAGGTGCACGAGACATTCGGTGTCGGTATCGGTTGCGAAGCGGTGGCCCTTCGCGAGCAGTTCCTTGCGCAGTTCCGGGTAATTGAAGACTTCGCCGTTGTAGACGATCGCGATCGTGCGCTCCTCGTTCCAGATCGGCTGCGCGCCGCCGGCGAGGTCTATGATCGAGAGCCGCGCATGCGCGAGGCCGATGCCGGGCTCCGCCAGGAAGCCCTCCCCGTCCGGCCCGCGGTGGCCGATGGCCGCGATCATGCGGCGCAGCAGCGCCCCGTCGGGAGGCCGCGCGGCGTCGTCGAAGTGGATGCCGGCCAGTCCGCACATCGCGAGGTCCGGCGCTCAGCCGGCCGATCCGGCGGCGGCGGGCCTCAGGTAAGCCGAAACCGGGCGGCTCGGGAGCTGCGGCGCCTGCAGCGCGTCCCAGACCGTGCCCATCGGGAACTCGTCGAGCAGCGCGGCGAGCTTGCGCTCGCAGCTGTCGATGTTGGTGTAGTGTCGCAGCCGCGATTTCAGTCCGACCTTCATGCGCGGCTGGTCGGGGTCGATCTCCCAGGGATGCAGGTAGAACAGGAACGGCAGTCCCTCGCCGTTGACGCGGCGGATCGCCCAGCGCGTGACCGCGAGCGGCAGCAGGCGGAAGTAGCCGCCGCCGGCGACCGGCAGGTTGAGCGGGCCGAGGCGCACGGTGGAGGGAGGGAACTCGAGCAGCATTCCGCCGCCCTGCAGCGTCAGCCGGTGCGGCACCCGCGGCGCTTCCGGAATCCCGTACAGGTCGTGATGGGTCGGGAAGATGCTGGAGTCGTAGTCGAAGCCGAGCTCGCCCAGGATGTCGAGCGCCCACAGCGACTGCCGCGTGATCGACCAGGTGGCCGCGCGGTAACCGCGGACGCGGGCCTGCGCCTGCTGCTCGAGGATTCCCTTCGAGCGGCGGGTCTCCTCGCGGAAGGCCTCGGGTGTCTGCCGGTAGATCAGCTCGTGGCTGTAGCCGTGGCAGGCGATTTCATGCCCGGCCGCGGCGATCCTGCGCACGATCGCCGGGTGGCGCTCGGCGATCCAGCCGAGTACGAAGAAGGTCGCGCGCACTTTCCGCTCGGCCAGCAGGTCGAGCAGCCGGGCGGTGTTCGCGCCCACGCGCGAGGGCTGCGCGTCCCAGGAACCGCGGTCCACGGCGGAAGCCAGCGCCGCGACCTGGAAGTAGTCCTCGACGTCGAACGAGAGCGCATTGCGACGGATGCCGGCTGTCAATCAGCCTCCCGTATTGCTCGAGCGGCGCCAGGCGAAGCGCAGGAACGCGCGCGTTTCGTCGAAATCGGACGCCGCGTTCGTGCTGTCGCGATTGAAATGCTGGGCCTCGAGCTCGATCCACAGCCGACCGGCGGCGTTCCAGCTCAGCGACAGGCCGTACTGCGTCTCGTCGTCCTCCTGGGAAGCCGAGCTGAAGTCCGAGCTGAAGAGCGAGGCCTCCGCCCGCAGCGTCAGGCGCGGCGTGAGCCGCCGGCTCGCCGACGCGCGATACATCTGGCGCTCGCGATCGAGCAGGCCCAGGGTCTCGTACACGTCCTCCTCCCAGCCGGCCGACAGCATGAAATCCGTGCGCTGGGCCTGGAAGTGCCAGCTCAGCGTCACCTGGCGCGTCTCGAATGGATCGGAGGTCGAGATCAGGCCGGGGCTCAGGCCGGGCAACGGGGCGCCCGCGCGCAGCGCGGTCGAGGCGTCCGATGAGCGCACGCCCGCCAGCAGGGTGAGCGTCGAGCGTTCCGACAGCTCGCGCTCGAGATCGATTTCGAACAACGGGCTGCTGGTCGAGTTGACCGCGAACGGCAGCGGCGTGTCGAACTCGACCTCCGTGTACCCGGCCTCGGCGCCGAGCCGGGTGCGCGCGCCTTCGATTTCGTAGCGCAGGAAGGCGGAGCGGCGCTCGAAGTCGCGGCCGAACGCCGGATCGTCGAACTCCACCGTCTCGCTGGTGACGTTGAGCGAGACATTGCTTCGCTGCGACAGGCTGCGGCCGAGCGAAAGCCCCGCGAGCAGGCGCTCGTCGTCGAAGTTCGATTCCTCGAACTGCGAGGCCGACCAGCGGCCGAACAGGACCAGGTTCGCGGCCGACCCGAGCCGGATCGTGAGGTCCGGCCCGGTCGTAAAGTAGTTGACGTTCTCGCGATTGTCCGGGGTCACCGCCGCGAACGGGTCGATCTGGCTCTGGCCGAAGCTGTCCGCCAGCATCCATTCGAAGCGACCCGGCACGAACAGGAAGCGCAGGTCCGCGTTCGCGATCCCGGTGACCTCGCCGTCGTAGGTATTGTCCTGATAATCGAAGTACGTGAGATCCACGCTCACGTCGGCATGCAGCCGGCCCTCCTCGCGCAGGAAAGCGAGGTCCAGACCGGCGGTCAGTATCGTCTCGCTTTCCTCCGCAGCCGGCACGCGGCGGATGTTGTCGGAATGGCCGACGCCGGCCTCGACGCCGAAGTCGAACTCCGCGGCGCCCGCGGGCCCCGCGACGGCGGCCAGCGCGATTGCGGCCGCGGTGATCGTGCGTTTCATCGTGGTCTCCCTCGAAGTCCGCTCAGGCCTGGCGGCCGCCGTAGCGCGCGTACTCGCCGTAGCTGCCGTCGCGGTAGTAATAGCCCGCCTCGGTCACCGCCTCGCTCTGGTTCAGCAGCAGCGAGACCGGCTTGCCCTCTCCCAGGCAGGCAATGGCGTCGTGCACCGCGCGCTGCGGCGTCTTGCCGGCCTGCACCACAAGCACCACCTGCCCCATCGGTTGCGCCAGCACGCGCGACTCGGAGGTCAGCAGCAGCGGCGGCGAGTCGAAGATGGCGACGCGCGCGCGGTCCTGGCTCGCGGCCAGGCGCGCGATCACCGCCTGCATGCGCCGGCTGGCGAGCAGCTCGGTCGCCGTGTCGATCGGCTGGCCGGCCGGCAGCACCGAGAACTTGGGGATGTCGGTCGGCAGCACCAGCGACTCGACGTCGATGCGCTCGTCCTGAAGCGCTTCCAGCAGGCCGGGTTCCCCGGCGATGCCGAACAGCCGGCTGATGTGCGGCTTCGCCACGTCAGCGTCCACCAGCAGCACGCTGATGTCCCGCTCCAGCGACATGGACAGCGCCAGGTTCACGCTGACGAAGGTCTTGCCCTCGCCCGGCAGCGAGCTCGCCAGCATGATCATGCGCCCGTTCGGCAGCGGCTCGACGCCGCGGCCGAGCGCGGCGGCCAGCAGCGGCCGCTTGACGTGGCGGAACTGGTCGGCGATCTGCCGCTGCTTGTGGTCCGGCGGCAGGAAGCCGGCCTGCACCAGCGCGTTGCGGTCGAGCTGCACGATCCGGCGCGGCGTCGCCGGGGCGCCGTCGATCGCCGCCGCGGCCGGCGCGGAGACCTCGCGGATCACGCCCAGCGGCGCATCGCGGCGCGGCTCGCCGGCCACCGCCCGCCGCGTTTCCTGGAGCTTCTTGAGCGCCTGTTCGACCAGACTCATGCGTCCGCCTCAGCCCAGCAGCTTCTGGATCAGGCGCGCGCCGGGCACGTGCGCGGCGGCCGCGAGCACCGTCGCCGCCAGCAGCAGGGCGCCGGCGCCGGCGAAGCGCAGGTAATCCATGCGCAGCACCGCCCGGTGCCGCTCGACCCAGGCCAGGCTGACGACGCCGATCACCGGCAGGCCGGTCAGTTCCGCCAGCGTGCGCCCGTGATTGAACACCGGCCGGGTCTTGGACAGCAGCCACGCGATGCCCGCGCCGATGCCGAGCGCCATGAACAGCACCGCGAGCATGAGCACCGGGCGCGTCGGGAACACCGGACTGAACGGCGCGGCCGGGGGATCCACGATCTGGAACTCCACGATGCCGGTGCGCTGCGCGTCCTCGGACACCCGCGCCTGCTCGAGCCGCTGCAGCAGGTTGTTGTACTGGGTCTGGGTCACGTCGTAGTCGCGCGTCAGGCGCGTGAACTCGGCCTCGACTTCCGGCGCGGTGTCGAGCGCGCGGCGCAGCGCGGCGACGTTGTTGCGGTAGTCGCCGAGTTCGCCGCGCAGGGCGGCGATCTGCACGTCGGTGTCGTGCAGCTGGAGCTGGATGTTCTGGTACACGGGATTGGCCGACGCGCCGGCGACCGCCGCCGCGCCCGGATCGCCGCGCCGCACCGCCTCCAGCTCCTGCTGTTGCCTGGCCTTGAGATCCTCGAGCGTCTGCTTGGCGGCGATCACGTCCGGGTGCCGGTCGGTATAGCGCAGCAGCAGGTCGTCGAGGCGCGCTTGGGTCTCCTGGATGCGGCTCGCCGTATCGGCCGGCGGCTGCCCGCCGGCGCCCTGCATGGCGGCCTGCGCGGAGGGCACGAACGGGGACTCGCCGCGCAGCTGGCGCTCCAGCTCCGTCTTGCGGCTGAGTGCGACCCGCAGCTGCTGCTCGACGCGCTGCACGTTGGCCGCTTCCTGGTCGAGGCGCTGGAAGAAGCCGCCGGACTCCCCCGGCACCATGCCGATGTTGCGGCGCTTGAACTCGGCGAGCGCGTTCTCCGCCGCGGTCAGGCGCTCGCGGTACTGCTTGAGCTGGTCCTCGAGGAAGGCCTGCGCGTTCTCCGCGCCGCCCCGCTTGGTACCGAAGGTGTCTTCGACGAACGCATTGAGCAGCACGTCCACGACCTTGATGGCCTTGCCGCGATCCCGGTCGCGGTAGGCGATGCGGTAGAACGTGTTGGGAATGCGCGGGTCACGAGTCACGGGCGGCTCGAGTTCGATCTCGATGCGACCGGCCATGTCGGCGATGAGCTTCTGCCGCTCTTCCGGCGTTGCGGCGCGCAGCAGCAGGTCCGCTTCGCGCGCGACCCGCTCCAGATGCGGCCCGCCGAGCAGCGCCTGCCGGACCATCACGATCTGCGATTCGACGTCCTGGTCCGCGGCAACGCCGGTCAGCAGCGGCCGCAGCGGCGTGCGGGTGTCCACGTACACGCGGGCCTTCGCCTCGTAAAGGTCCGGCATCGAGAACACCACGAACCAGCCGATGACGCTCACGCCCCAGGCGCAGGCGATCGCGACCCAGCGGTAGCGCCAGGCGCCGCGCAGTTCGTCCAGGACCATGTCGAGGATGTTCTGCACCTCAGAACCTCGATTCCGGCACCACGATCACGTCGCCGGGGCGCAGGGCGAGATTCTGCGACAGGTCGCCCTTGTTCAGCAGGTCGGACAGCCGGACCTTCATCTCGCGCGGCTTGCCGCCGTCCGCGCGCACGACCTTGGAGCGGTTGCCGGCCGCGTACGGTCCGAGTCCGCCGACCGCGAGCACGGCGTCCATGACCGTCATTCCTTCGCGATACGGCAGCGCCTGCGGATTCGTGACCTGGCCGATCACCTTGACCTGGCTGAAGGTGCTGACGGCCGTGCTGACGATGATGTTGACCTGCGGCTGGCGGATGTACTCGGCGAGCACCGTTTCGATGTCGCGCGCCAGCTGCGACGGCGTCTTGCCGACCGCGACCATGTCCTCGACCAGCGGCGTCGAGATCTTGCCGTCCGGCCGCACCGGCACGCTGGTCGTCAGTTCGGGATTGCGCCAGACGAAGACCTGCAGCGTGTCGCCGGGACCGATGACGTAGGAATTGGCGTCGAGGCTGGCTGCCGCCGGCGGCGCCGCATCCTGCGCCGCGGCCGCGCCGAAAGCTGCGATGCCCGCAAGCGCCAGCAGCAGCTTCGCGACCAGTCCGTTCATGCCCTTCATTCCCTCGCTCACCCGCCGGCCCTCACCATCAATTCCCTGGCCCTGGACCGGCCGGCGAACTCCGCGCTGCCATCGAGCAGTCTCGACAGGACCGCGCGCGCTTCGTCCCTCTGGCCTGCGTCCAGCAGGGCCTCTGCCAGGTGGAGCTGGATCTCGGGCTCCTGCGGCGCCAGGGCCGCGGCCTCGCGCAGCAGCCGCACGCCCTCTTCCAGGGCCCCTTTGCTGTGCAAAATCCAGCCCAGTGTATCGGCAATCGCGGCATTTGTCGGGGCGAGACGGTACGCCTCCCGCGCCAGCGTTTCGGCCCGCGCATCCCCCTTCTTCTGGTACAGCACGGCCAGGTTGTTCGACATAACCGCATCGGGCTGGCCGGCGGCGAGCACGCGCTCGTACTCGCGGATCGCGGCCTCCGCCTGGCCGGCCTGGTCGAGCAGGATCGCGTACATGGCCCTCGCCGGCAGGTCGTCCGGCCGGGTCCGCAGCCATTCCTGCAGCGGCGCGACCGCGTCGCGGCGCCCGGCCAGCTGGCGCGACTGCGCGAGCCGCACCGTGGCGGCGAGTCCGGGCTGCAGCCGTGCGGACTGCTCGAAGGCCGCCGCCGCCAGCGCGTGCTGGCCGAGCGTCGAGCGCGTGTCGCCCTCGAGCATGGCGGCGGCCGCGTCCTGCGGCAGGCGCCGGCGCAGCTCCAGCACGCGCGCGAGCGCGGCATCCCTGCGGCCCTCGGCGATGTCGAGCATGACCGCAAGCGCCACCGCGTCCACGTGCTGCGGGTCCAGCGCCAGCGCGCGCTCCACCGACTCCCGCGCGGCCGGCTGGTAGCCGAGCGCGCCCTGCGCGCGGGCCATGCGGATCCAGTGCTCGGCCTGGCGCGGCTCCAGGTCCGCGGCCTTGCGGTAGTACCCGAGCGCCTGCTCGTGGTTCGCGAAGTCGCGTTGCAGGTCCCCGGCCGCCACCAGCATGTCGGCGCGGCCGGGCGCCGCGGCCAGTGCGTCGGCCAGCGCTTTCGAGGCCTTGGCCGCTTCCTTGCCCTGCAGGTACAGCCGCGCCAGCAGCAGCCTCGACGCCACCGCGCGGGCGTCGTCCATGCGGATCTCCTCCAGCAGGCGCCGCGCCTCGGCGGAGTCGCCCTTGCGGCTCGCGACCTCGGCCAGCGCGATGCGCGCGTCCGCGTCGCCGGACTGGCGCGTCAATGCCCGCCGCAGCAGCGCTTCCGCGGCATCGAGTTCGCCGGCGGCGAGGCGCGCGCGGCCCACGTTGACGAGGGTGGCGGCGTCGTCGGGCCGGACCGCCAGGGCCTTGTCGAGGAGCGCGATCGCTGCGGCCGGGTCGCCGAACGACAGCAGGAATCCCGCCGCCAGGTTCAGCCGTTCGGGATCGTCCGGGAACGCGCGCACCATGCGCTCGATCTCGGCGCGCGCCGCCGCCTGGCCCTGCGAGTCGGCGAGCGCGCGCACCAGCAGGAACTCGCGCCGCGCATCCTCGGCGCTGGCGGTCATGCCGCGCAGCAGTTCGGCGGCCTTGCCCGGCTCTCCGGCATTGATGTACAGGCCGGCCAGGTCGAGCCGCGCCATGCGGTTGGCGGGCTCGCGGGCGACGGCCTGCTCGAGTTGCGGAATCGCGGAGGCGTCCACGCCGGCGCCGAGCTGGGCGGCGCCCAACAGTGCGATGGCGCGCGAATCGGCCAGTCCGCCCTCCAGCGACGATCCCAGCAGGTCGATGGCCGATTCCGGCCGGTTCATCCGCAGCCGCACTTCCGCCAGGCGCTTGCGCGCCTCGATGTTGTCGGGAACGGCCTGGACTACGGCCGCCAGATGGCGCTCGGCCTGGTACAGGCTGCCCTGCGCCAGCAGCGCGCTGCCCAGCAGGAACCGCGCAGGCACGAACTGCGGCAGGTCGTTGGTCAGGGAAGTGAGGCCGACGATCGCGCTCTGCAGCTCCCCCTTGCCGAGGTCCACGCGCGCGCGATAGAGCCGCGTGATCGGCACGTTGGGCGCGCGCTGCTGCAGCTCCCCCAGGGCCTGGGCCGCGCGCTCGAGGTCGTCGGCCGCGAGGCGCGCCTCGATCTGGCCGGCGATGGCCTGCATCTGCATGGTTTCGTCGAGCCTGCCCTTCGCGTGCTCCAGTGCGCGGCCCAGGGATTCGTCGGCGTCCACCGGACGCCCGAGCTGAAGCTGCAGGCTGCCGCGCGACAGCCACGCCAGCGCGGCGCTCGGGTCGTCGTTCGTGATCTCGGCGAGCAGCGCCAGCGCCGCGCTGACGTCGCCCTGCGCCGCCAGCGCTTCGGCGACCCCGACCCTGGCTTCGACGAGGCCGGGCGCGGCCTGCAGCGCGGACTGGTATGCGGCATGCGCCTGCGCCGGCTGGCGCAGGTTCATCAGCGCCCGGCCGCGATACAGCGACCGCTGCGGCTCCGGCAGCGCCACTTCGCCCGCCTCGAGCTGCGTCAGCAGCACTTCCGCGCGTCCCAGCGCGATCTGGATCTTCGCCTTCAGCAGCATGGCCGCCTGCGGGTCGGCGCCGGCTTCCAGCGCGCGTTGCAGGTCCGCATCCGCCGCGGCGACGTCGCCGCTGGCGTACTCGGCCTCCGCCAGCAGCAGGCGCGCCTGCGCATGCCCCGGCTCGTCCGCCAGCACCTTGCGCAGCTCGAACACTGCGCTGCGGTACTCGCCCGCCGCAAGGTGCGCGGACGCGCGTTCGACGCGCTGCTCCGGGCTCGTCAGCATGTCGCAGCCGGCCAGCGCCAGCAGCGCGCAGGCGCAGGCGACCGCGGCCCGCCGCCGCCAGCCCGCACCGGGATCCGGATGATTGGCGTCCATCATGCGTTTCACTCCCGTTTCACTCGCCGGTTGCCGCCGCTGCGGCCAGCAGCTGCGGCAACGCATCGGATGCGAATTGTTCCATGGCCGACCGGGCGCGGTCGCAGTCCCCGGCGCAGGGCGTGCGCAGCGCGACGATCGAGGACACCGGCGCCGTCCCCAGCGCCGCCACGCCGTACCAGAGCTGCGCCGCCAGCGGCCGCGCGAACTGCCGTCCGCCCACCTGGTAGGTCCACCACAGCAGCGCGCGACCGCCGCCCGCGTCGCGCCACTCCGCTTCGAGCACCTCGAGCGGCGGCTCGTTCATTACGCGCCTGCGGTTCCAGCCGTGAAACCGGCCGGGGCCGGCGCCCTCGACCCTGCTGTCGTGCCCGACCAGTTCCCGGCCCTGCGCCTGCCGCAGGTAGGATGCCGTGTACACCGTCACGTAGGCGTCGCCATTGGTGTACTCCACCAGCGATTCGGCGTCGGCGCCCGGGAAGACCGGCACCCAGTCGCCGCCGGCAGGCAGCGTCCGCCACTGCTGCTGGCCGGGGATCTCCAGCGCGCGCACGCCGAGGCCGGCGCCCTCCGCGTCGCCGCGGGCGAGCCACGCCGGTCCGAACACCAGCCCCGGGCCTAGCGCCATCGCCGCCGCAGCCGCCGCGGGCATGGCGGAACGGCTGCGGCGGGGCGGCGGCGCCTGGCCGGCGTCCTCGTCGCCCGCCGCTGCGCCCGCAGGCAGCCGGCGCGCGATCAGGAAGAACGCCGCCAGCACGAACGCGTACAGCACCCAGCCGAAGTTGTAATGGTCCACGCGCACCAGGTAATGCGTCATGTCGCTGACGTGGCCGGCGTAGATGATGATGAACACGCGCAGCCAGTTGCTGGCGATCGCCATGGCGCCGCCCAGCAGGATCAGCAGCAGCCGGCGCCCCGGCGTGTCTCGGTTGAGCTCGCCCAGCAGCGTCGCGATCGCCAGCCCCACGATCAGGTAGTTCAACCCGCTGCAGCCGCCGGCGATCTCGAACGTTCCCTCGGGGATGTGCACGTACGTATCCTGGATCAGCATCGGCACGCCGGCGATGGAGCCCAGCACCTGGTTCGCCAGCACGGTCGCGGACTGCAGCGTAGGCATCAGCGCCTCCCAGACCGGCATGGCGAAGTAGAGGAATCCCACCGGCAGCGACAGCACGCGCCCGGCGCGCAGCCCGAGCGCGCCGGCGAGCGCGCACCACAGCACCGCCGGCCAGATGACGAAATGCAGCACCTGCAGCCCCGCATTCCAGGCGATCCCCCAGGCGATGCCGCCCAGCGCCGCCAGCACCAGCATGGCCGGATTCGCCGGGCCGGCGGCAGCCGCGAGCCGCGCCCGTTCCCGCCACACCAGCCAGAGCGCAATGGCCGCGATCAGGTAGCCGTGCTGGTAGGTGCGCCGCTCCGGATGGCTCCACAGCTCCGCGAGCGCCGCGACCGACGGCCAGAACGCCGCCGTCGCGAACGCGATCAGCGCCAGCGCCACGGCCAGGGGACCGCGCGGGGCCGTCACGTCCCCGTCCCCAGGCCGAGCTTCTCCATCAGGTCGTACAGCGTCGGCCGGCTGATGCCGAGCCGCGCGGCCGCGGCGGAGAGGTTGCCGTCGCAGACCGCGATCGCATGCTGGATGGCCTTGCGTTCCGCCTCCGCCCGCACCTCGCGCAGCGTGAAGAAGGCGCCCTCGCCCGCCGCCGGCGCCAGCTGCAGGTCGGCTGCTCCCAGCAACGGCCCGTCGCCCATGATCACCGCGGACTTGATCCGGTTCTCGAGCTCGCGCACGTTGCCGGGCCACGCGTGGTGCTCGATCGCCTGCAGCGCCTCCGGCGTGAAGCCGCGCACCGGCCGGCCGAACTCCCGCGCGTAGCGGTTCAGCAGCGCCTGCGAGAGCACGATCACGTCCCCACCGCGCTGCCGCAGCGGCGGCACCTCCAGCGTCACCTCGCTGATGCGGTAGAACAGGTCCTCGCGGAAGCGCTGTTCCGCGATCATCTCCTTCGGGTTGCGGTTGGTCGCGCAGACCACCCGCACGTCCACCGGGATCTCCTGCCGCCCGCCGATGCGCTCGATGACCCGGGTCTGCAGGAAGCGCAGCAGCTTGCCCTGCAGCGGCAGCGGCATGTCGCCGATCTCGTCCAGGAACAGCGTGCCGCCGCTCGCCACCTCGATCTTGCCGATGGTCTGCTTGTGGGCGCCGGTGAAAGCCCCGCGCTCGTGCCCGAACAGCTCGCTCTCGAGCAGGTTCTCCGGGATCGCGGCGCAGTTGATGGCGACGAAGCGGTGCCTGCGCCGCTCGCTGAGGTCGTGCAGCGCCCGCGCCAGCAGCTCCTTGCCGGTGCCGCTCTCGCCGAGCAGCAGGACCGAGATGTCGGTGGGCGCCACCTTCTCGATGGTGCGGCAGAGCTTGAGCATCGACTCATCGGCCGCGATGATGCCGGCGATCGGCGAGCGCTCCGGCAGCATCGCGAGGCGCCGGTTCTCGCGCTCGAGCTCCGCCATGCGCGCCGCGCGCTCCACGATCAGCTTCAGCACCTCGACGTCCACCGGCTTCTGGTAGAAGTCGAAGGCGCCGAAGCGCACGGCCTTGAGCGCGTTGTCGCGGTCCGCGTTGCCGGTCACGACGATGACCTTCGCCTGCGGCGACAGCGACAGGATCTCGCGCAGGGTCTCGAAGCCCTCGGTGACGCCCTCGGCGTCCGGCGGCAGGCCGAGGTCCAGCAGCACGACCGCGGGCTCGTGGCGGCGCAGCGCCGCGATCGCCTCCGCCCGGTCCTCGGCGAAGGCGGCCTCGTAGTCCGACAGCGACCACTTGAGCTGTCTCGCGAGCCCGGGGTCGTCCTCGACGACGAGCACCGCGGCGCCGGGCTTGTCGGCCGACCGCGACGTCATGCGGCGCCCTCGGCCGCGACCGCAGCCGCGAGCGGCAGGACGATGCGCATGAGCGTGCCCTTGCCGGGCTGCGACTCGACCTCGAGCCAGCCGCCGATCGAGCGGACGTATTCCCGCGCCTGGTACGCGCCGATGCCCATGCCCTTGCTGCCCTTGGTGCTGTCGAAGGGGCGGAACAGCCTTTCTCGCACGAACTCGGCGCTCATGCCCGGACCATCGTCGCGGATCTCGATGACTGCGTGGCCGTCCCTGCGGCCCGCCGACACGCGCACCTGGCCGCCGGCGCGCGCGGCGTCCTGCGCATTGCGGATCAGGTGCTCCACGACGCCGGTCAGCCGTTCGCGGTCCGCCTCCACCGCGAGCCCCGGCTCCTCGGCAGCGAGCACGGGACGGGGCTCGCGCGCGCGGCTGCGGGCGATCGCCGCCGCCAGCGTCGCCCCGAGCTCCAGGCGCTCCCGGCTCAGCGCCTCGCTGCCACGCTGCAACTGCGAGATCAGCTGCGAGATGCGCTGCACCGCGCCGGAGACCGTCGAGATCGCATCGTCGATGAACTGCGGGTTGCCGCGGTGACGCTCGGCGTTCGCGACCACCAGCTCGAGCTGGGCGGTGGCGTTCTTGAGGTCGTGCATCATGAAGGAGGCCAGCTTGCTGAAGGCGGCGAACTGGCGCTGCTCCGCGAGCCGCTCCTCGGAGGCATGCTGCGCCAGGTGCGTCGCGACGTGGCGCGCAGCCGTCTTCAGCAGGTCGCGGTCCTCGAAGGTGAGCTGGAATCCTTCCGGCGGCTCGGCCAGCAGCAGCATGCCGATCAGCTTCGGGCCCAGCAGCACCGGCACCACCAGCCGCCAGGCGCCCTCCTGCGCCACCCACGGCGGCAGCGCGAGCAGGTCGTACAGCTCGGCATCCCGCCGCCACTCCGGCAGGTCGATGACCCATTGGCGCCGCTCGAGGAAGTCGTGCAACCCGGCGTCACCGGCCAGCGGACCCGCCGCGGCGGGCAGCACTTCACCGCCCGGCCAGGCCGCTTCCAGGCTCCACCTGCCGGGCGCATCGCCCGCGATCAGCAGCGCGGCCCTGGGGCTGCCGATGATCTGCGCCACCGCGCGCACCGCGGCCAGCTGCGGCGACTCGCCGGCCGCGCCCGACAGCGTGCCGATGAAGCGCAGCCATTCTTCGCGGTAGTCGTACTTGTGCCGGTAGAAATGCTTGACCAGGAACACGCGCAGCCGGCGGCGCAGCGCCGTGGATGCGACCAGGACGCCGAGCAGGGCCGCCGCCGCCGCGAAGAACACGATCTGGGCGATCGTGCCCCAGCTGCCGCCGAGCGCGTGTACCAGGTAGCCGCCGAAGGCGGTCAGCAGCAGGTACACGCCGACCGCGGCCACCGAAGTCGCGTAGAACGCGACCTCGCGCGACACGAACACGCGCAGCGACCAGTCGGGGTTGCGCCGCGCCGCGATCGCGATGAACGGCACGGTCAGCGTCAGCACGTAGCCGCGCGCCTGCCAGACGTTGGCGCTGATGCCGTCGAGCAGCAGCCCCTGCGAGTACATGAACAGGTCGTAGGTGAACAGCCCGCCGACGCCGAAGTACAGGTAGCGCAGCGCCCAGCGGCCGCTCAGGTTCGAGTTGCGGTAGAGCTGCTCGAGCAGCACCAGGCCGATCAGCGCCAGCCCGAGCCCACCCGTCATGACGAGCTTGCCGGCCCACGGCGCGCCGGAAGTGAGCGCGAACAGTCCGGTCGCCAGCAGCGCCATCCAGGCCAGGTGCGCGAGCCGGCCGAGACGGCGCGGGAACCCGGCGGTGCCGGACAGCGACGACAGCACCCCCAGCCAGGCCGCCGTGGTCAGCGTTTCGCCGCCGAACAGCAGCGCCGACGAGACATGCTGCGCCCAGGCGAACCAGGCCAGCAGGCCGCACCAGAGGGACGTCAGGGCCGCGGCCAGCACCAGCGGCAGCCCGCGCACGCGTCCTTCCCAGCCGACCGCCAGCAGCAGCGCCAGCGCCAGGAATCCTGCCGACGCCAGGGCGTAACCGATGACGCCGGCCAGCTCCATCTCAGCGCGCTCCCTTGCCGAAGACGATCACTTCCACGGTCTGGATCAGGATCGCGACGTCGAACAGGAAGCTGCGGTTCTTGATGTAGTACAGATCGTACTTGAGCTTCTCGACCGCATCCTGCTCGGAGGAGCCGTAGGGATAGCAGAGCTGCGCCCATCCGGTCAGGCCCGGCGGGACGCTGTGCCGCTCGCTGTAGTACGGCAGGGTCTCCGCGAACGACGCCACGAACTCCGGCCGCTCCGGCCGCGGACCGACGAAGCGCATGTCGCCGCGCAGCACGTTCCACAGCTGCGGCAGCTCGTCGAAGCGGCTGCGCCGCAGGAAGGCGCCGACCCTGGTGACCCGGCCGTCCTCCTCGGTGGCCCAGCGGGCGACGCCGTCCGCCTCGGCATCGGTCTTCATGCTGCGGAATTTGAATAGCCGGAACACCTTGCCGTCATTGCCCACGCGCTCCTGGCGGTAGAGGACGGGAGCCGAGATGCCGTCCTCCAGCTTGATGGCGGCGGCCGCGAGCAGCATCACCGGCCATGCAACCGCCAGCAGCGCCAGGCTCGCGGCGACGTCGAGCGTGCGGCCGACCAGGTCGCGCGCCCAGGAACGGCGGAACCCGGGCGAGAAGATGATCCAGCTCGGGTTGAGCACGTCGAGGCGCACGGCGCCGGTCTCGCGCTCGAGGAAACTGACCAGCTCCAGCACGTCGATGCCGTTGATGCGGCAGTGCAGCAGCTCGCGCAGCGGGAACTCCTGGCGCCGGTCGTCCATGGCCACGACGATCTCGTCCACGTCGTGCTCCTCGCAGAAGGCCAGCAGGTCGTCGCCGGGCTTCACCAGCTTCGCCTCCGGTATCGAGCGCTTCTCGCCTGCGGCCGGCAGATAGCCGACGACGACGAAGCCCATGCGGTCCGAGCGGCGCTTGAGATTGGCGATGCTCTGCGCCTGGCGGCCGGCGCCGTACACGAGGATCCGGGTCTTGAGGAATCCGTCGCTGACGAAATGCATCAGCAGGTAGCGGGTTATCAGCGAGGCGCCCGCCCACAGCGCGATCGCCGTCGCGCAGTCGGCGACCGTCACGTGCGAGTTCGGGAACGAATACAGCACGATCGCGATCGCGGCCAGCACCGCCACGGCGACCAGCAGGAAGCGCAGCGCCAGGCCGAACAGGTGCTCGCGCAGCCGCGTGTTGTACATGCCCATGGCGCCATTCGCGAGCAGCAGGGCGAAGGCGAACAGCAGCGCCGTGGACCAGTGCGGCAGCGCCTGCACGAAGGCGATCGTGCCCCAGCGGGTTTCGACCAGCACCAGGGCGACGACCGCGAACATCGCCTCGAGCAGCATGAGCACGAGGATTGGCAGCTGGATGTGATGCTTCAAAATGCGGACGGACATGCATCCCCTGGCATGTTGACCAGACTCGATTGAGGGTCCGCCCCGCCTTCCGTGGGGAGGTGCACCGCTGGAATCCGACGAACCGCCGCCAGTCTAGAGCAAGCTCCGCGGCAAAACGTGAACCGGGTCACGGTTTGCAGAAAACAGCCATGAATATCAGCAAGTTAGCAGATTTTCCTGCGGCGGATATTGACTGTCGCCGTTTGGCGAATGCGGCCCCGCTCAGGGGCTTGCGTACGTATCTTCCGCTAGTCCGTCACATATCGCGGCGTGATGCATGTCTCAGTGACGGTTGCATCGGCTGCGCATACTTCGTCGCAAGGGCAAACCTGGCGAAAACCAGGGACGCAAAGCCACCGGGCTAAAGGTTCGCGAGAACCCACGCTAGCGGGGTTGCCGGCAAGGTCGCCGACTTTGTCGCCATTCAGGTACGACCCGTGCCTGACACGTCCCTTGCGCTCGCCTAAGGTTCGCGCCGAGTTCGGCCTGGAACCGGAGTGCACGTGACGAACACCCGCGCGCGGATCGCTCGAAACCTCGCCATGGCCTGCGCGGTGGCGCTGCTGGCCGGCGCCTGCTTCAAGGAAGAGCGCGACGTTGCGCCGCCGGATGGTTCCGGTGGCGGCGGCGGAGCGCCCGCCAACCGGGCGCCGACGATCTCCGGCAGTCCGCCGGCCTCGCTGGTGGCCGGCCAGTCCTACAGCTTCACGCCCACCGCGTCGGATCCGGACGGCGACGCACTGACCTTCAGCATCCAGAACCGCCCGGCCTGGGCGGCGTTCAGCACTTCGACCGGCCAGCTGAGCGGCACGCCGGGCGCCGGCGATGTCGGCCAGTTCTCCAACATCCGCATCACCGTCTCCGACGGACTGGCGCAGGCATCGCTGAACGCATTCACGATCTCGGTCAACCAGATCGCCAACGGCAGCGTGACGCTGTCCTGGAATCCGCCGACCACGAATGCGGACGGCACGCCGCTGACGAACCTGGCCGGTTACCGGATCTACTACGGCCGGTCCGCGGGAACGCTCGACCAGATGGTCGCGATCGGCAGCGCCGGCATCACGCGCTACGTCGTGGGCAATCTCTCGCCCGCCACCTGGTACTTCTCGATGACCTCGCTCAACAGTTCGGGCGTCGAGAGCACGCGTTCGCAGGTCGTTGCCAGCAACGTGACCTGAGTCCGCCTCGCGGACCCGCGGCGTGACGGCCTCGGCCGGCACGCCGTATCATCGCCAGGATGACCACGGGGATGCAGGTCCGCCTGACGGAGTCCCGCGAGCGGCTTCCCCTGGGACGCGACGAGTGGAACGCCCTCGTCGCCCGCAACCCGACCAACACCGCGTTCCAGACTTTCGAGTGGTTCGACACCTGGTGGGCTGCCTTCGGATCGCGCCACCGGCTGCACCTGCTGACGGTCCACGACGGCCCGCAGGTCATCGGCATCGCGCCGCTGATGCGGGTGCGCGAACCGCTGGGCCTGCGTCAGCTCGAGCTGGTCGGCATGCCGAATGCCGATTACCTGGATCTCATTGCGCCGGTCCGGCGCGAGGAAGTCCTCCCGGCCCTGTGCCGGTTCCTGCACGCCGAGCGCGCGAGCTGGGACATGATCGTGCTGCGCAACCTGCCGGAGCGGTCGCCGACGGCGGGCGAGTTCGGCGCGCACTTCCGGTCGCTGGGCCTCGGCGTCATGGACAGGGAGCGGCAGCCCTGTCCCGTCGTGCTTCTGCACGGCCAGGGCGCCGCGACGCAGCGCATCCTCGAGCGCTACAGCTTCCGGCGACGCGTCCGCAGGCTCGAGCAGCGCGGTCCGGTCCGGTTCCGCGTTCTCGACTCGCCCGAAGAGATCGATGCGGCGCTGCCGGCGTTCTTCGAACAGCACGTCCAGAGATGGGAGGCGACCAGCGATCCGAGCCCGTTCACCGATCCGGCCTTCCGCGCCTGGTACCGCGCCCTGGCGCAAGCGGCCCAAGCCGCGGGATGGCTGCATTTTTCGGTGCTCGAATGCGGCAGCCGGCCGGCTGCATTCCACTTCGGGTTCCGCTACGGCGGTACCCTGTCGTGGTACAAGCCGAGCTTCGACTGGGAGTTCCACCGCGAGTCGCCCGGCACCGTCCTGATCATGCACCTGATCCAGGATGCCCAGACGCGAGGACTCGCCGAGCTGGATTTCTCGAGCGGCCTGGAGCCCTTCAAGCTGCGCTACGCCAACTCGCAGAGCTTCAACCTCAATCTGCGGGTTTTCGCCCGGCCGCTGCTTTACCGCGTGTTCGTGACCGGCGAATTCTGGCGCGCGGTCGCGCGTCGCGGATGGCACTGGCTGCGACCCAGGCCGCGGCAGTGACCGTCGAGGCCGATGTCCTGCGCTCGATGGATGGATTCGAGGCCCTGGCCCCGGAGTGGTCCGGTTTCGAGGCTGCACGGCAGCATCCCCTGCTGAGCCACGGCTGGTTCGCGGCAGCTGCGGAATCGCTGCATGCCGGCGACCGCCTATGCGTCATCACAATCCGGCGCGACGGCCGGCTGGCCGCGGCCGCGCCGCTGGCCGAGGTCGCCCGCGAAGGCCGGCTCCGTCTCGAGTTCATCGGCTCGCACGCCCTCTACGAACCCGCCGGGTTCCTCTACGCCGATCGCGAGGCGCTCGACCGGCTCTGCAAGGCGATCATCCGCCTGCGAAGACCGATGGCGCTGCTGCGGCTGCCCGCGACCGGCCGCGACGTCCGGTCGCTGGCGGCGGCCGCCCTGTGGCGCGGATTGCGACTCGCGGTCGCCAGCCCGCCCTGCGTGCGCGTGAACCTGAACGCCGGCTGGGACGCGTACCTGGCGACGCGCGCGCCAACCGCGATCGCCGGCATCGAACGCAAGCGGCGGCGGCTGGCCGCCGCCGGATCGGTGCGGTTCCAGATGCTCGCGCCGGATCCGGGCTCCGCGCTCGCGGCGCTCGACGAGGCCGTGGACGTCGAAGAGGACGGCTGGAAGGGCCGCGCCGGCAGCGCGATGCGCCTGAACCCGCCGATCCTGGCCTTCGTGCGCGCGCTCGCGGCGCGTTTTGCCGCCGCCGGCTCGCTGCGGATCGCGTTCCTGCGCAGCGGCGATACGGCGATCGCGACCTGCATCATGCTCGAATGGAACGGCCGGCTCTGGGGCATCAAGAAAGGCTATCGGGAGTCCGCCGGCCGCTACTCCCCCGGCGCGATCCTGCTGCACGACGTCCTGCGCGAGGCGTGCCGCAGGGGACTCGATGGCTACGAGTTCCTCGGCTCCGGCGACGCGCTGCAGCCGGCCTGGGGCAACGGGTCGCGCGACTTGCAATCCCTGCTTTTCTACCCCTACAGTCTGCGCGGCGCGTGGACGCTCGCTGCGGATGTCGCCGGGCGATTCTCGCGCCGCCGTGCACCGGCGCAGCGGATCGGGGACGGCAAGGGGGAATCTTCATGAGCACGCTCGAGCAGCAGTTTGCCGCCGCGCAGAAGGACGTCCAGTCGCTCTCCGAGCGTCCCGACAACGACACGCTCCTCGAGCTCTACTCCTTCTACAAGCAGGCGACCGAGGGCGACGTCAGCGGCGAGAAGCCCGGGCCGTTCGACTTCAAGGCGCGCGCCAAGTACGACGCCTGGGAAGCGCGCAAGGGCATGAGCCGCGAGGTCGCCATGAAGGCCTACGTGCGGCTCGTCGAGCACCTCAAATAGAAATGCGCGCGGGCTCGCGCCCGCTGCTCTGGGGCGCCGCGCTGGCGCTGCCGGCCGTGCTGCTGGTGGTCAGCCTGCCGTCGCGGCCGATGATCCTGGGCACCCTGAACGACGCCGGCCACGCGCCGGTGCTCGGCGCATTCGCGGTCGTCGTGCTGCTGCTCCTCAGGAGCAGCGCCGCCCTGCGCGGCTTCGGCGGCTTCCTCGCGGCCTTCTCCATCGCGCTCGCGGTCGGGGCGATCGTCGAGCTGCTGCAGTCGTTCATCGGCCGCGGGGCGGAATGGGACGACCTGGTCCGCGACGCGCTAGGCGCGGCGGGTGGGCTGGGGCTCGCCGCCTGCTTCCTGCCGCCGCGCCGCCGCGCGGTGGGGCTCGTCGTCTTCGTCGCTTCCTTCGCCGCCGCGTTCTGGTCGCTTGGCGAAGCGCTGCTGGCCTATCGGGAGCGCGCGCGGCAGTGGCCGACGGTGCTCGACCTCAGTTCCGCCCGCGACTGGTATTTCCTGCGCCTGCACGGGATGACGATCGATGACGGCACCCGCGCCGACTGCGCTGCCGGCGGCGGCGAGCGACCCGGACTCGCGCTGCGCATCACCGGCGGAGACTACCCGGGCGTCACGCACCTGGAGCCCAGGCCTGACTGGTCCCGGTTTCGCGCCCTGAAGCTGGACTTGACGAATCCGGACTCCATGCCCATTGCGCTCACGCTTCGCGTCCACGACCGCGCGCACGACAAGCGGCTGGACGACCGATTCAACTTCACATTCGAACTCGGTCCGGCTTCGCGAACCGTGGTGACGATCGCGCTGGAGGATGTCGCGAAGGCGCCGGCCTCGCGGCGCATGGACTTGCAGCGCGTGGACGGCCTCATCCTCTTCACCATGGGTGACCCCGGGCTGATCGGCCGCAGGTTCTGCGTCAACCGCGTGTGGCTGGCGTCCCCACGGGGATTCGAACCCCGGTTGCCGCCGTGAAAGGGCGGTGTCCTAGGCCTCTAGACGATGGGGACCCGGGAAACTTGGTGGAGCCAGGCGGGATCGAACCGCCGACCTCTTGCATGCCATGCAAGCGCTCTCCCAGCTGAGCTATGGCCCCACGTAAAGGCGGCGAATTCTCGGCCAGATGCCCCGGGGTGTCAACGGCTTACAATCCCGGCATGAGCGCGAAAACGATCGCCTGCCTGCTGCTCGGACTGGCCGCGGCGAGCGCCCTTGCGGCCGAGTTCGAGACCGAGCGGGCGCGCGTGCGCGTCGTCGAAGTGGCGGCCGGCCTCGAGCATCCATGGGGCCTGGCTTTCCTGCCGGACGGACGCATGCTGGTGACCGAGCGCCCGGGGCGCTTGCGCATCCTGGGCAGCGACGGCTCGCTGTCGGCGCCGGTCGCCGGCCTGCCCGCGGTGCACGCCATCGGCCAGGGCGGGTTGCTGGACGTGGCGGCGGACCCGGATTTCAGCGCCAACCGGTTCATCTATCTTTCCTACGCCGAGCGCCGCGGCGGCGAGACGAACGGGACCACGGTCGCGCGCGCCCGGCTGGCGGACGATGCGCTGACCGGACTCGAAGTCATCTTCCGCCAGCAGCCGGCGGTCGAGAGCCCGGCGCATTTCGGCGGCCGCCTGGTGTTCGCGCGCGACGGCAGGCTGTTCCTGACGCTGGGCGAGCGGTCCGCGCGCCATTTCATCGACCGCGCGCAGTCGCTCGAGGATCACTTCGGCAAGGTCGTCCGCATCGAGCGCGACGGCCGCGTCCCCGCCGACAATCCCTTCGCCGGCCGTGCGGACGCGCGCCCGGAGATCTGGTCGCTCGGCCACCGCAATCCGCAGGGCGCGGCGCTGCATCCGGACACCGGCGAGCTGTGGAGCAGCGAGCACGGCCCGCGGGGCGGCGACGAGCTCAACGTCGTGCGCGCCGGCCGCAACTACGGCTGGCCCGTCATCACTTACGGCGTGGCGTACTCGGGGGATCCGATCGGCATCGGCACGCATCACCAGGGCATGGAGCAGCCGGTGTACCAGTGGACGCCGTCCATCGGCACCAGCGGCCTCGCCTTCTACACCGCAGAGCGCATCCCGGGCTGGAAAGGCAGCGCCTTCGTCGGCGGCCTGGTCGGCCGGCAGCTGGCCCGGCTGGAACTCGACGGCGAGCGCGTGCTGCGCGTGGAGGAATTGTTCACCGGATTGCGGGAACGCATCCGCGACGTGCGGCAGGGGCCGGACGGTTTGCTGTATCTCCTGACGGATTCGCCGCAGGGCCGACTCCTGAGAGTCGAGCCTGCGGCGAATGTCGAAGGCGAAGGCTGAGTCTTACGAGCGGCGGCGGCGCAGCGCCGGCACCAGCCCCAGCAGGCCGAGACCGAGCAGGCCGAGCGTGCCCGGTTCGGGCACCGACGGCGTGAAGGTCACCAGCAGGCCGAGGTCGTCAAAGTCCTTGTCGTTCGGATTGCCGCCCGAGTCGTCCAGCAGGATGTACCACTGGTTCGCGTTGACCTGGATCAGGCCGAAGATCATGACTCCGCTCAGCGTGAAGTCCTGGCCGTTCGCCACCGTCGCCGACGTGCCGCTGGACGTGAAGCGGAACGTCAGCAGGCCGCCGCTGGTCGAGTCATTGCAGGTCTGGCCGATGACCGAGGTCGCGGTGTTGAAGCTGCAGCCGCCGGCCGAGATGGAGAACGTCACGCGGTTCGTGTATCCCGCTTCCTTCCCGATGTAGGTGTAGGTCAGCGTGCCCGGCCCCAGCGCCTGCAGCGCGTAGCCGACCAGCACGGTCTGGGAAGTGCCGCCCGGCAGTCCCAGGTCGTTGTTGGCGTTGGTCGTGTAGCTGGTCGCATTCGCGACGCCCGGGTCGATGATCGTCAACGCCTGCGCCTGGCCCGCGAGGGCAAGGGCGGCAGCCATGCCGAGCAACGAAGTCACGAAAGTCCTGATTTTCATGCGCAAGGCACTCCTGAGCCTTGCCAAACTACAGCAACATCCATGCCATCTACACTTTCGTCTTATTTATCAGCTACTTGATACATCGCCTCGACCCCCGGCTGTAAGCAATTCCGACACCGGCGTGACCACTCGCAATCCGGTCCGGTCGCAGGCAGAATCCGGCGTCCAATCAACCACCTATGGTGACATGGCATGGAAACCGCCACCGCGCAGGTCCGAAGCCTCCTGCTTGCAGCCTGTGCCGTCGTGGCCCTCGCCATTGCGCCCGTAACGGCCGGAGGCCAGGAAGTGCCATCCCCTGCTGCCAGTGAGCCCACGCTCGTGATCCTGGGTGCGTCCTACGCCAAGGGCTGGGGGACGCCTCCCCTGCCCGGCTACGGGCGCGTCATCAACCGCGGCGTGGAGGCGGAGGAAACCGGCGACATGCTGGCGCGGTTTCCCGCGGACGTCGCCGCGGCAAGGCCGGCAGCCGTGCTGATCTGGGGCCTGGTCAACAACATCACCCGCGCCGCGCCCGGGGGCATCGAGGACGCCAAGCGCGCCGCCCGCGAGCATTACGTCGAGATGCTGCGGCTCGCCCGCGAAGCCGGCATCGAGCCGATCATTGCCACCGAGATTCCGTGGACCCAGCCGGGCGGATTCCTGAACACCCTGTACGGGTGGTACGCCGCGATCGTGGGCAAGACCAGCTACGCGACGCAGGTCAGCGCGCACGTGCGCGAGGTGAACGGGTTCCTGAAGTCGCTGTGCCAGCGGGAGCAGTGCCGCGTGCTGGATTTCGAGGCGGTGTTCGCGAACGACGAGGGCACGCGCAAGCCCGAGTACGCCGCCGAGGACGGCAGCCACATCAGCGCGGCCGGCTACGGCGCGCTGACCGCGTACGCGACGCGCGAGTTGCGCCGCTCCCGGTAGGCGCGCACGCGGCGTCAGTCCGCGCTGCCGGCGAAGGCAGACTGGAATTCCGCGCGCAGCGCGGCGCGGTCGTACTTGCCGTTGGCGTTGCGCGGCAACGACGCGCGCCATTCCACCCGCAACGGCAGCATGAAGCGCGGCAGCCGCCTCCTGAGCGAATCCATCATCCGTTCGTTGTTCGGCGCCACGCCGTCCGCCGGCGTCACGACCAGCACGATCCCCTGCCCCAGCCGCTCGTGCGGCACGCCGAAGGACACCGCGTCGCGCACGAAGCCGGAGGCATAGGCCTCTTCCTCGATCTCGGTCGGGCTGACGCGGAACCCGGAGGTCTTGATCATGTCGTCCCCGCGGCCGACGAAGTACAGGTAGCCCTCGTCGTCCCGGCGCACGATGTCGCCCGACCAGACCTCGCGTTCCGGGTCGTCGAGCTCGGCGGCCTGGCCCGGGACGGCCTTGAATCTGCGCGCAGTTCTCTCCGGGTCGTTCCAGTAGCCGAGGGAGACCAGCGGTCCGCGGTGCACGAGCTCGCCCGGCTCGCCCGGCCCGCAGGGGCTGCCGTCAGGACGCAGCACCAGCACCTCCGCATTCGGGATCGCCCTGCCGATCGAGTCCGGCCGCAGCGCGACTTCTTCCGGCGGCAAAGCCGTGGAACGGAACGCCTCGGTCAGCCCGTACATCAGGTGGATGCGGGTGTCCGGCAGGAGCGTGCGCAGGCGCTCGAGCACGGTGCGCGGCATCGCGCCTCCCGAGTTGGTGATGTAGCGCATCGTCTTCGCCGCCGCCTCCGGCCATTCGAGGGCTGCGAGCTGGATCCAGATCGGCGGCACGCCGGCGAGCGCCGTGATGCGCTCGCGCTCGATCGTCAGCAGCACTTCCTGCGGCAGGCGGTAGTCCAGGGCGACCAGCGTCGCGCCGGCCAGCAGCGTGGTCGCGACCTGGTTGAAGCCATAGTCGAAACTGAAGCTCAGCACCGCCAGCACGCGGTCGTCCGCGCGGCAATCCAGGTACTCGGCCACGGAGCGGGCGCCGACCACCAGGTTGCGGTGCGAGACCACGACCCCTTTGGGCTTGCCGGTGCTGCCGGAGGTATAGAAGATCATGGCCGGATCATTGGGCGCCGGACGGCCTGCGACCGGGCCCTGGTTGGCGATCAATCCGGTCCAGGACACGAGCGAAAGCCCGCCCAGCGGTTCCGCCAGGTCGTCCACCACGATGATGGCGCGCAGCCCCTCGAGCACGCCGAGTTCCGACAGCAGGTCGGGCATGCGCGCGGCGGCCGTGACCAGCGCGGTGGCGCCGCTGTCGCGCAGGATATGGCCGACCTGGGGCGCCTTGAGCAGCGCGTTGACCGGCACCGCGATGGCGCCCGCCTTCATCGCGGCAAGCAGCGCCGCAACCTTCTCGATCCGCTTCGGCATCAGCACCGCCACGCGGTCGCCGCGCCGCACGCCCTGCGCCGTGAGCCCTGACGCGGCCCGGGTCACGAGGCGGTCGAGTTCCGCGTAGCTTGCCGTCCGCTCGCGGTCCACCACCGCCGCCTTGTCGGGAAACCGCGCGGCGGCGGCGGGCAGCAGGTCGTGAAGGAGCTCGGCCATAGCCCGGACCATGTTACAGGCAGGACGCCGGGGCGCGCGGACTCAGGGAATGCCGCGGGCGATGCCGGGTCCCAGGCGCCGCACCAGCCACAGCGGCAGCCGCCGCCACAGCGCGATCGCCAGCCGATAGCGCGGGTTGTCCACGTTGAGCGCCGGCATCGGCCCGCCGCCGGGCCGGTGGAAGTACCACCAGAGCTGCCGGGCCTCGGCGTTCCAGCGGCTCTTGAACCATTCGCTGCCGGACTCCGCGGTGGACCGGCCGAGGTGGAATTCCGCGCAGCCGCGAGTGCAGACGTCGCGGATCATCTCCCAGTACAGCACGTAGTTCGCGTCCAGCGGCCGGGCCTCCGGCAGGCCGCCCTGCCACAGCCCCTCCGCGGTGCCGCCATGGAAGCCGACCAGCGCCACTGCGACCGCGCGCTCGCCATGGTTGCACAGGTAGATGCGGGTCGATTCCGGGAAGCGCTCGAGCACGCACCGGAAGTAGTCGCGGCGATAGAACGGCGTACCCAGATCGCGCCACGAGCGCTCCAGCACCGGATAGAAGCGGTCGAGCAGCTCGATGCCGCCGGCCTGCACGGACAGGCCGTTCTTGTACGCGCGCCGGATGTTCTTGCGATGCTTGGCGGAAAAGCCGTTCCAGAGCCGGTCGGGATCCGCATCCAGCGCCAGGGTCAGGCTGACCTTGCGATGCGATACCGGAAGCGGGACATCGAACGGCGCCGCGCAGCGCAGCTCCAGGTAGTCCACCGCCAGCCCGTCCGCGCGGCGGATCGCGTCGTCGATCAGCGCTTTCGCGATTGCAGGCGATTCTGCGCACGGCCCGCCGTAATTAAGGAACGGCATCGAGCAGAGGATCCGCCCGAACAGCCGGCTGGACACCAGCACCAGCGGCAGCACGCCGGCGATCCGGCCGCCGTCTTCCGCCACCAGGTAGAACGTTTCGTGGCCGAGGCTCTCCTGCAGGATCTTCCGCCACCCGTACCGGTGGTAGAACGACCCGGCCGCCGCCGACGACAGGTACCGGTCCCAGGCCTGCGCATCCAGGTCGGTGGCGACCCGGATCGCGGCCGCGGCGGGAGCTTCCGGCATGGCGCTCAGCCGCGGCCCGACGCGATGTACGCCAGCGCGCGGTCCACCCGCGCGAGCGTCTCCTCGCGCTCCAGGATGGCGAGGGTCTGGTCGATCGGCGGCGAGACGCCGCCACCGGAGACGGCCACTCGCAGCGGCTGCGCGACCTTGCCGAGGCTGGAGCCCGTGCTTTCCGCCAGCGCCTGGATCGCGGCATGGATTGCCGGCGCGTTCCACTCGCCGAGACCGGCCAGCGCAGCCCTGGCTTGCCCGAGCAGCGGGCTCGTCTCGGCCGTGAGATGCTTCCGCGCCGCCTTCTCGTCGTAGGCCGCGGGCGCTTCGAAGAAGAACCGGCTCGCCAGCGCCATCTCCTTCAATGTCTTCGAGCGCTCGCGCTGCGCCTCGACGATGGGCTCGAGCGCCGGGCCCTTGCCGGCGTCCACGCCCAGCCGCTCGAGCTGCCAGCGCAGCTCGGTCGCGATGCGCGCCGGCGCCAGCTTCATCAGCTGCTGCTGGTTGATCCAGGCGAGCTTGTCGGGGTTGATGGCGGAGGCCGACTTGTTGACGTCCTGGATGTCGAACAGCGCCGTCATTTCCTCGAGCGTGAAGATCTCCTGGTCGCCGTGCGACCAGCCGAGCCGCGCGAGGTAGTTGAGCAGCGCCTCCGGCAGGTAGCCCTCCTCGCGGTAGTACAGCACCGACACCGCGCCGTGGCGCTTGGACAGCTTGGTGCCGTCCGGCCCGAGGATCATCGGCAGGTGCGCGTAGACCGGCGGCTCGGCGCCCATCGCGCGCAGCATGTTCATCTGCCGCGGCGTGTTGTTGAGGTGGTCGTCGCCGCGGATCACGTGCGTGATCTTCATGTCGTAGTCGTCGACGACGACGCAGAAGTTGTAGGTCGGGTTGCCGTCCGAGCGCTCGATGATGAGGTCGTCGAGCTCCGCGTTCTGGAACACCACCTTGCCGTGCACCGCGTCGTCCACGATCACCGCGCCCTCCAGCGGGTTGCGGAAGCGCACCACCGGCGTGACACCCTCGCGCGGCTCGTGGCGGTCGCGGCAGCGGCCGTCGTAACGCGGTTTCTCCTTGCGCGCGAGTTGCGCGTTGCGCATGGCCTCCAGCTCTTCCTTGCTGCAGTAGCAGCGGTAGGCCTTGCCCTCTGCGAGCCACTGGCGGATGACCTCGCGGTAACGGGGGTAGCGTTCGGTCTGGTAGAACGGGCCCTCGTCGGCGTGCAGGCCGAGCCAGGCCATGCCGTCCAGGATCACCTGGACCGCTTCGGGCGTCGAGCGCTCCCGGTCCGTGTCCTCGATCCGCAGGATGAAGATGCCGCCGTGCCGGCGGGCGTAGAGCCAGCAGAACAGCGCCGTGCGCACGCCGCCGATGTGCAGCAGGCCGGTGGGGCTGGGCGCGAAACGGGTGCGTACGGTCATGAAGCGCGCGATTGTAGCGCGTTGACCCTCATGGCCGGCGGCCCGTAGAATCGCGGCCCCAATCGGGCGGTTAGCTCAGCGGTAGA
>JAHCAM010000080.1 GCA_019634895.1 Steroidobacteraceae bacterium
CAGCAGCGGCCCGCCGCTGTTGCCGGGCTGCACCGGCACGTCGATCTGCAGTTGCCCCGGAAGGTCGCGCAGGCCGGCGAGCGCCGTCACCATGCCGGCGCCGAGCTGGCCCGACGAAGACAGCATGCCTTGCAGCGGGAAGCCGTAGGTCAGCACGTCCTCGCCCTGGCGCGCGTCGGACTCGGCGCGCAGCAGCGCGGCGTCGATGACCGGCGGCCCCTTGAGCAGCGCCAGGTCGTTCTTCGGGTCGGTCGCGACCACGGCGAGCGCCGCGCCGTCGCCGCGCACGAGCCGCTGGCAGCCATCGACGACGTGGCGGTTGGTGACGAGGTGACCTTCGACGGTCACGTAGAACCCGGTGCCGCTGGTGGCGCGCCGCTTCGCGGGCGCGGCGGTGGCCGGTGTGCCGCCGTGTGGCGCCAGCGCGCCCCGGTCGAGCAGCGAGCCGGGCACCGGCTGCGGGGGCGGCGGCAGCGCGGCCCGGTCCTGCGCGCGCGCGGGCAGCGCGCAGCAGGCGATCGCACAGGCGAGCGCGGGCGCGAGCAGCGACGGCTTCATGGGGCCAAGGATAGGCCAGTCCGGGGCGTGCGGGTGCGAAACCCGTCACGCGTCGCGGCGCGCGCGGCGGTCAGGGAGCCGGCGGCCGGCGCCCGGCCGCGTCCCGGAATCGGTGCACCAGCCACGCAGCGAGCACCGCGGCGCCCAGCGCCGCGAAAAAGGCCGCCGCGCGGGATGCGCCGGTGCCGAGCAGCGCGGGCAGGAAGAGGAAGAAGGCGGTGAAGCCGATCAGGCCGTTCGCGAAGCCCCGCAGCAGGTTGACGGTCGCGGGGTGGCCGTAGGCGGGCAGCGTGAAGCTGGGCAGGATGCTGCCGGTGATCGGGAACGCCAGCAGCAGGCCGCTGACGCGCGCCGGCAGCGTGTCGGCGCCGAGGAGGATGACTGCTGCGAGCGCGACGGCAGCACCGACGCGCATCGCGATCTCGCCGCGCGGCACGTGCACGCCGCCGGCCAGGCGCGGCGACCGCGGCATGATCGCCAGCGCGACGAAGGGGGCGGCGACGCCGGCCAGCCGGGGCAGGGGCCAGCCCGGCGCCGTGACGATCCACCCGACGGTCGCGAACGCGAGCGCGGCTCCCGCCAGGCACGCCCACCAGGGCAGGCGGCGCGACAGCCAGGCGAAGGCGACGATGTGCGCGATCGCAGCCGGCACGCTGGCCAGCGTCGCCGCGCCGATCGCCGCGACCTGCGCCGGGTCGCGGTCGATCAGCAAGCCGCCGATCACGGGCGCCGCGATCAGCGGCAGCCCCGACAGCACGCCGGAGATCGCGTGGCCGAAGCGGCGCGCCGCGAGCGATGCCAGCAGGATCGAGGCGGGGACGAGTGCGAGCTTGAGGATGAGCAGCATCAGCGAAGGACCGGCCGCGGCGGCCGACCGCGACGGTAGCACGACGCGTCATAATCGGTGCCGCGCTGGAGGGGGATCATGGCCTGGCTCGTCACCAAGTACTTCGCGACCGCGGCGGTCGTCGTGCTCGTCTCCGAGCTCGCACGACGCACCGGCCGGCTCGGGGCGTTCGTCGGGGCGTTG
This sequence comes from Steroidobacteraceae bacterium, assembly GCA_019634895.1. Taxonomy (GTDB): domain Bacteria; phylum Pseudomonadota; class Gammaproteobacteria; order Steroidobacterales; family Steroidobacteraceae; genus SCUD01. The sequence continues at coordinate 1,589 of JAHCAM010000080.1, forward strand.
CCGCTGGTGAGCCTGCTGGCGCTGGTCTGGCTTCACCTGGAGAACCAGCCGCCGCAGAAGATCGCGGACCTCGCCTGGTACACGTTCTGGTACGTGGTGCCCACGCTTCCGATGTTTCTCCTCTTCCCCGCGCTGTTGCCGCGCCTCGGCTTCTGGCCTGCGCTGGGTGCCTGCGTCGTCGTCACGGTCGTGAGCTTCGGGCTGTTCGCGCTGGTGGTGCGCCGCTTCGGGGTCGAGCTCCTGTGACGGTGCGCGTGCCGCGTTCGGCCGCTTCGCGCCCGGGCCGCCGCGCCGGCCCGCGCGTGGCGCTCGACCGCCTGCGGCGGCACCTCGCGCATGCCGACGCGATGGTGGCCCTGTCGGGGCTGGGCGTCGTCGCCGGGCTGGTCGTGGGCGTCGTGATCGTCGCCTTTCGACTGGTGACCGAAAAGGCGCTGGTCGTCGCGGGGCTGATGGACGACGCCGAGCGCTTCGAGGCGCTGCCGTGGCCATGGCGGCTCGTGTTGCCGGTCGCCGGAGGCCTGGCCGTCGGCCTGATGTTCCAGGCCGCGTCGGTAGGCGCGCGGCAGGTCGGCCCTGCGCACGTGATGGCGCAACTGGCGAGCAAGGCCGGACGCATGCCCTGGCGAAACGCCGTGATGCAGTTCGTCGGCGGCGCGATCTCGATCGTCTGCGGGCATTCGGTCGGCCGCGAGGGACCGGTGATCCACGTCGGCGCCGCCAGCGCCAGCCTGTTCGGCCAGTGGCTGCGCCTGCCGAACAACAGCCTGCGCACGCTGGTGGCCTGCGGGGTAGCCGGTGCGATCGCTGCGTCGTTCAACACGCCGATCGCCGGCGTGGTGTTCGCGATGGAAGTGGTGCTGCTCGAATACACGCTGGTGGGGTTCGCGCCGGTGATCCTTGCCGCGGTCAGCGCGACCTCGCTGAGCCGGCTCGTCTATGGCGCCGATCCCGCCTTCGCGGTGCCGGAACTGCACCGCGCGTCGCTGCTCGACCTGCCGTGGATCGTCGTGCTCGGGGTGGTCGTCGGCTGTCTCGCCGCAGCCTACGTGGCGGGCACGTCGCGCCTCGACCAGCGCTCGCGCCACCTTCCGCTGTGGCTGCGCACGACGGCGGCCGGCGCGTTCACCGGGCTGTGCGCGCTCGCCGCACCCGAGGTCATGGGCCTGGGCTACGACACGGTGCAACTGACGCTGCTGGGCGAGATCGGACTCGCGGCGCTGGTCGTCATCGCGCTGCTGAAGCTGGCGGCGACGATCGCCTGCGGCGGCCTCGGCCTGCCCGGCGGGCTGATCGGGCCGATGGTCGTGATGGGCGCGACGGCAGGCGCTGCATTGGGAATCGTCGGTCACTCGCTGGCGCCCGGCCTGGGCGCCTCGCCGGTCCTGTACGCGATGCTCGGGGTCGCCGCGATGATGGGGGCGAGCCTCCAGGCGCCACTGGCGGCGCTGATGGCGATCCTCGAACTCACCGGTCGCGCCGACGTCCTGCTGCCGGGCATGGCTGCCGTCATCCCTGCGCTGCTCGTC
>JAHCAM010000081.1 GCA_019634895.1 Steroidobacteraceae bacterium
GTGCACCACGCCGCCTGCCTGCATCGGCTCATCAGCTAGCTCCAGCGCGTTGGCGAGCGTGACCACCACGTGCGGCGAGCGGTAGTTCACCGGCGAGCGCAGCACCGCCCAGTCGGGCAGCGGCACGGGCTCGCGCCGATACAGGCCTTGCGACGGGTCCTCCAGCCACAGGCAGCGGCCCTCGGGGCGCACGAGCTGCAGCAGTGCCGCGGCCCACGAGGGCTCGAAGTCCTGTCCCTCGTCGACGACCAGGAGGTCGACCGTCGCCTGCATCGTGGGCGCCGCCTCGATCAAGGCGTCGGCCAGCCGGTCGAAGATGCCCGGCGCCGAGTAGTCGATCGACTCGCCGCGCTGGCGCATCGCCCAGGCGCCCAGCTCGTGGAACGTGTTGCAGCAGCCCGCCACGGGCGCCGCGCGGCGCATTGCGTCGGCCAGCGGCCGGTTGAAGCAGACGTAGAGCGCCGACTTGCCGGCGGCTTTCGCGGCCCGCAGTTCCTCGAGCGCCAGCTGGGTCTTGCCCGACCCGGCGGTGCCGATCACGCGCAGGCGGTGCGGTTGCATCTCGAGGCGCCGCGCCCAGGTGGCCAGCCCGCCCGACAGCTGCGTGTAGTGCCTGCGCGCGAGCCGGCTGAACGCGCCCACGCTCGGGGTCACCTGCACGACGTCCGACAGGAACAGGTGGACCTCGCAGGCGTCGGGCGGTTCGGCGCCGCCGGTTTCACGGGACGTCGCGGGGGAAGGGCGCTCGTCGAACAGTTCGACGATGCGCGCGGCGAGCTGGCCTGCATAGCCGGCGTCGACCACCCGCGTCGGGTCGATCGACGCCGGCGGCGCGCCGGACAGCGTGCAGTCCGGCAGGTAGAGCAGGTGGTCGATGTCCAGCCGTCGCCCCGGATGGCGGCGACCGAACTCGCGCATCAGGCCGTGCAGGTTGCGCGTGACCTGCGCGCGCAGGCCCTTCGTGCCGGTGGCATAGACCTTGACCAGGTCGTCCCGAGACATCGAGACCGCCCCGTTCTTCTGCTCGATCGCGACGATTCGGCCCAGCCGGTTCACGACCACGAAGTCGATCTCGCCGTAGAACGCCGCGCGGGCGTCGGCGTGCGCCCAGTGAACGCCGTGGTAGATCGTGTACTCGTCGGACAACTCGCGCTCGAGCCGTTCGAGGGTTTCGATCTCTCGGGCCGCGTGGCCGCGGCGGGCGGCGGCGTCGATTTCGTCGGGAATGATCTGGGCCATGGCCGGTAGAGGGCTTCGAGGGCCATATCATCACCGATCGGATCGGGGCTCGGGCACTGTCGGTCCGCGTGTCGGGGCGGCGAGCCCGCCCGCCGGGGCTAGTTCAGCACCCGATAACCCCGCCCCGCCATGCAGTTGCGGACGATCTGGATCTGCGACTCCGCGCCGTGCGCGGCGCCGGAAGCGCCGCCGGATACCGCGCCGATTGCTGCACCCGTGTTGCGGCTGTAGTTCGAGCCCATCGCGGCGGCGAGCGCCACGCCGAGGAGGGCGCCGACCACGGCGCCGGCGGCCGCCTGGGTCGCGGGGTCTCGTTGCTGCGCGTATTGCTGGCATTCGCGCAGGTCGGCTTCGTAGCGCGCGGTGTCGACGCCCTGCATGTCGACGACCGGGCGGTAGCCGGCGCAGGCGGTCAGGAAGGTGATGAGCACGATCAGGGATGTCTTTCGCTGCATCTGAGCCTCGAGGTGTGATTGATGTGGCGCTGGCGGCTTGGCAGGCCATGCGCGTGAGCCCCGGTTCGGGGACTTGCGCCATTGAATCGACGGCGGGGCTCAAGGGATGAGCCCTGCGCGCCGTTGGACGGGGCCGCGTCGATCTCGCCCATCCGCCGCGCAGGAGCCAGGGCGGGGTCTGCCAGAGGAATCTCAGGCGCCCACCTGTACAAAGTCTTCTCGGGGTTGGAGGGAATCGAGGGCCGCAATCCGCTTTGTCAACTGGTTTCCCGCCGGCGGCTCCCCTGTCTCGATCTCGATCTCGTCAAGGCTCACGCCATGAGCCCCGCCCCTGCAACACTGGCCCGTTCCGATCGCCAGCGCCCACCGGAGACCTCCCGCATGCCCCAATCCGCCCAGCTCCCCATCCGCCGCGTCACCTTCTACAAGCACGGCGTCTCGATGGTCGAGCGCGAGGGCCGCGTGCAGGGCGAAGCCCTGCAGCTCGGCTTTCGCGACGACGACGTCGACGACGCGTTGAAGAGCCTCACGGTGTTCGACCGCGCCGGCGGGCAGGTGGTCTGCATCGACTACCAGATCCCGGCGGCGGCCCGCAAGGAGGGCAACGCGCTCGAGTTGGGCGCCGGCAGCGGCCTGCTCGATCTCGTCGAGCGGCTCACCGGCTGGCACGTGCGCGCCGAGCTGGCCGGGCGCAGCGCGCCGGTCGAGGGGCGGGTCACCGGCGTGCAGTACGCGAAGGAGCGCCGGCGGTTGAAGGGCGCCACGCTGATGCTGCTCGACGAGCCGTCCGGCGCGGTGCAGGCGGTGCCGGCCGCCGACCTGGTGCGCATCGTGCCGCTCGAGGCGCGCATCGGCGAGGACCTAGAACGCTTTCTCGACGCCGGCAAGCGCTCGGACGGTGCGCAGTCGGTGGCGCTGCGTCTCACGCCCGGCGAGCACGACCTCGCCGTGTCGTACCTGGTCCCGGCGCCGACCTGGCGGGTCAGCTATCGGGTAATCGCCGAATCCGGCGACGGCACGCACGCGCCCGATGAGGGCGCGGCGCCCGACGCCGGCAAGCTGCTGCTGCAGGGCTGGGGCCTGGTCGACAACCGATTCGACGAAGACCTCGAGAACGTCGAGGTGTCGCTGGTCGCCGGCCAGCCGATCTCGTTCGTCTACGACCTGAAGACGTCGCGGGTGCCCGAGCGCCGGCGGGTCGAGGACGAGGCGCGCGTCGCGGCGGGACCGGTCGAGTTCCGGGCCAGGCCCGGGATGCTGGCGTCCCACGGCGACGAAGACATCGCCTTAGACGCCGCCGAGCCGGTCGATCGCAGCGTGATGTACTCGCTTCCACCCCCCGATCGCCTTTCGTCGAACGCCGGCCGGGCCGCGATGGCGCGCCTGGCCTCGATCCGC
>JAHCAM010000082.1 GCA_019634895.1 Steroidobacteraceae bacterium
CCGGCGCTGGTCGGCCGCCGGCGCGCAGCGGCCTGCGTGCTGCTGAACCGCACGCTGCCCGCTGCCGAGGCGCACGCCTGGGGCATCGTGACGCAACTCGCGCCGCGCGAGCAGGTCGCCGCCGCCGCGCGCGAAGCCGCGCAGCGCATCGCCGCGGCGCCGCCGGCCACGATGCGCGAAGGCAAGCGCCTGCTCGCCGGCGACCTCGACGCGGTCGAGCGCGCGCTCGAGGCCGAGCGGCAGCAGTTCGTCGCGGCGATCGGCGGCGCCGACGCGCGCGAGGGGGTCGCGCGCTTCCTGCGCACCTTCACCAGCTACCCCGACGAGGTTCAGGCACCACGCGCCTGAGGCGCGGACGGCCTCCGATCGGTCAGCGAGCGAGCCATGTACGTCGTCGACTGGTTGCACAAGCAGGCGCTGCATCATCCGGACAAGCCGGCGCTCATCGACAGCGCCACCGGCGAGGCGCGCAGCTACCGGCAGGTCGACGAGCGAGCGAGCCGATTCGCCGAGCTGCTCGCGACGCGCTGGCGGCTCGCCCCCGGCGCGCGGGTGGCCGTGCTCGCGGGCAACTCGGCCGATTACCTCGAGATGCTCTACGGCTGTGCGAAGGCCGGCGTGGTCATGGTGTGCCTGAACTGGCGGCTGCCCGCGACCGAGCTGGCGCCGATCATCGACGACGCGCAGCCGTCGGCCTTCGTCTGCGGCGAGGAGTTCCTCGCGGTGGCCGCGGCGGCGCTCGCGGGGCGAGCCACGCTGCCCGGCCTCGTCGTGCGCGGCGCGCAGGCCGGGTCGGAAGCGCGGCCGGCCCCCGGCACGCCGGCCGGGCGGCATCGCGAGCTGTCCGACTGGCCCGACTACGAGTCGGCGCTCGAGGCCGCGAGCGGGCGCGTCGTCGAGATGCCGTGCCGGCCGATGAACGAGGCCTGGTACCTGCTCTATACCTCGGGAACCACCGGCAAGCCCAAGGGCGTGATCCAGACCTACGGCATGGCGTTCTTCAACGCGGTGCACGCGATGCTCGCGACGAAGCTCTCGGGCGACGACGTGCTGCTCGCGGCGCTGCCGTTCTTCCACACCGGCGGGTTGAACCTGTACGCCAATCCGATCCTGTTCGCCGGGGGTACCGTGGTGGTGATGCGCCAGTTCGACGCGGGCGAGGCGCTGCGCTGGCTCGAAACGCAGATCACGCAGTTCCTCGGCGTGCCCGCGGTCTACCTGTTCATCGCGCAGCACCCGCGCTTCGGCGACGCGCGCTTCGCGAGGATGCGCCACTGGTCGGCCGGCGGCTCGCCGATGCCGATGGCGCTGCTCGAGACTTGGGGCGCGAAGGGCGTGACGATCTGCTTCGGCTTCGGGATGACCGAGACCGGGCCCACCGTGTTCATTCCCGACGAGGCGACCGCGCGCACCAAGCCGGGCAGCGTCGGCAAGCCGGTGGGCACGATGCTCGCGCGCGTGGTCGACGCGCAGGGCCGCGACTGCGCGGCGAACGAGCGCGGGGAACTCCTGGTGAAGGGGCCCGGCGTCACGCCCGGTTACTGGAACAACCCCGAGGCGACGCAGTCGGCGATCCGCGACGGCTGGCTGCACACGGGCGACGTCGCGTACTTCGACGACGACGGCGACTACTGGATCGTCGATCGCCTGAAGGACATGTTCATCTCGGGCGGCGAGAACGTCTATCCGGCGGAGATCGAGAACCTGCTGTACCGGATGCCGGGCGTGGCCGAGGCGGCGGTGATCGGCGTGCCCGACCCGAAGTGGGTCGAGGTGGGGCTCGCCGTCATCGTGCTCGAACCCGGCGCCTGGCTCGACCAGGCATCGGTGCAGGCCTACTGCCGCGAACGGCTTGCGGGCTACAAGGTGCCGCGGCACGTGCGCTTCGTCGACGCGCTGCCGCGCACCCCGGCGGGCAAGGTCGAGAAGCCGGCGCTGCGTCAACGCTACGGAGCTGCGACATGACGAAGCGCGTGGTCACCCAGCGCGACTTCGACCGCTTCGCGGCGCTGTCGCGCGACGACAACCCGATCCACTGCGACCCCGGTTTCGCGCGCGGCACGCACTTCGGCGCGACGGTGGCGCACGGCATGTTCCTGTACGGGCTGATCTGCGGCGCGCTCACGCGCCGGCTCGCCGTGCCCTGGCTGCCGGTCGCTCAGACGCTGATGTTCCCGGCGCCCACGTTTGCCGGCGACGCGGTGACCGTGCGCGTGGGCGCGCGCCTGGCGCCGCACGCCTTCGACGTCGGTATCGTGGTCGAGCGCGACGGTCGGCTGGCCGACACGGCGATCGGCGAGAGCGTCGTGATGCGCGCGGCCCAGGGCATGGCCGGTGCCGGTGGGGCGTCGGCGGGCGATGACAGTCCCGACACGCTGCCGATGAGCACGGGGCCGGACACGGTTCCGCTCGTCGAACGGCCGTCGGCCGATCCGGGGGAACCGGCCGGTTCACGGCCGGCCGCGCAAGCGTCGCTGTTCGGCATCGAGCCTGGCCAGCGTGCGAAAGCGACGCGCAGGTTCGAAGCCGGCGAGCTGGACGAGTACGCCGACCTCTGCGGCGACGCCAATCCGCTGGTCGTCGACACCGCAGCGGCGCGACGCGCGGGGCTGCCCGGTCGGATCGTGCCGGGCCCGTTGCTCGCGGGCATGTTCTCCGACCTGCTCGGCACGAAGCTCCCCGGCCGAGGCACCGGGTGGATGAAGCAGTCGCTGCGCTTCCTGAAGCCGGTGCATCCCGGCCAGGCCCTGCAGGCGATGGTGGAGGTCGTGCGCGTGCGGCCGCTCAAGCAGCTGGTGAACCTTCGCAGCACGGTGCGCGACGTGACCGGGGCGGTGCTGGTCGACGGCGAGGCGCTGGTGCTGGTGCGCAACCTCGAGCGTGCGCACGACTGACGTGCGGCTCGCTCCCGGAGGGAGTGTCCATCGAGTCGCCGCCGAAGCGCCCCGTCACGCGTTCCACTGTGCGATCGCCTCGAGCGGCAGGCGCTGCAGGTCGGGCACCTTCGCATCGGGACGCGGATAGCCGACCGGCATCAGCAGCACCGCTTTCTCGTTGGTGCCGCGGCCGAGCAGG
>JAHCAM010000083.1 GCA_019634895.1 Steroidobacteraceae bacterium
ACATGGTGATGGGCGAGCGTGGCATGGCCGACATGGCCGAGATGGAGATGCCGCTGCCCGACAACACGGTGCCGATGATGACCGGAGCAGGGCCGTTCGGCTCGGTCGAGATGGGCGGGATGTTCTCGGTGCTGAAGGTGCGCGCCGACCAGAAGCCGGGCGACTACAAGGATCCGGGCTGGTACCGGCATCCGCCGGGGACCGTCGCCACCGAGTGGACCGGGCCGCTGGCGGACGCGACGCGTGCGCGCTCGGCGGGCGGGCAGTCGATGCCAGTGGCGACGAAGCCGGCGCCGTCGATCGAGGTGCAGGTGCGCAAGCCCGGCGCGCACGGCGGACATGACGACCACTGACGGAGAGCGTGCGATGAAGCAATCGAGGCAATGCGTGCAGGCCGTCGGATCGGCGGCCGTGCTGGTCCTTGCGCTCGCATCCGGCGCACCGCACGCATGGGCCCACGGCGATGCGGCGCACGACGCGCCACGCGCGGCGACGCCGAAGGAACAGAAGCCGTGGGGCATCGCCGGCGACGCACGTGACGCGAAGCGGACGATCGAGATCCGCATGCTCGACACGATGCGATTCGTTCCCGACCGCATCGAGGTGCGCGAGGGCGAGACGGTGCGGCTCGTGCTGCGCAATGCCGGCAAGACGATGCACGAGCTGGTGCTCGGCACGCGGCAGGTGCTCGACGAGCACGCCGCGCTGATGATGAAGTTTCCGGACATGGAGCACGACGAGCCCTACATGGCCCACGTCGCGCCGGGGCGCCGAGGCGAGATCGTCTGGACGTTCAACCGGGCCGGCGAGTTCGACTTCGCCTGCCTGATCGCGGGGCACTACCAGGCCGGCATGGTCGGCAAGGTGCGCGTGGCCCCGAAACGCTGAACCTTCGACAGGAGCAACGAGGATGAAGACAGGGAAGTGGGTAGTGGCGGCAGCACTCGCGTGGGGCGCGGCGCCGATCTTCGCGCATCATGGTGAGCCGAGTGGGCACGCGGTTGCGCAAGTCGCGCAGGCCGCCCAGGGTGCGCAGGGCGCTCAGGGCGCTCAGGGCGCTCAGGGCGCTCAGCCCGACGCCGGGTTGGCGCAGGGCGAGGTGCGCAAGATCGACCGCGCGAATCGCAAGCTGACGATCAAGCACGGCGAAATCCGCAACCTGGACATGCCGCCGATGACGATGGTGTTCCAGGCGAGCGACGCGAAGCTGCTCGACGGATTGAAGGTCGGCGACAAGGTGAAGTTCAGGGCCGCGAAGGTCGACGGACACTACGCGGTGACGGAAATCGAGCCGAGCCGGTAGACGGGGGTCCGCACCATGACACGCATCATCGATCGACGCGCGTGCGCGCGTCGCCGCGTCAGGGCGGCCGCGTGCGTCCTGGCCCTGTCGCTGTCTGCGCTCGCCGCTGCGCCGGCGGCGCAAGCGCAGGTGCGCGGCACCCCGCAGACCAGCAGCCAGGGCGGCGTGAACGTCAAGGTCACGCCCAGGCCGCCGGCTCCGGGGGCAACGAGGTGGGACTTCGCGGTCGTCCTCGACACGCACAGCCAGGAACTCGCCGACGACCTGACGCAGACCGCGACGCTCGTCACGGACGACGGCCGGCAGATGAAGCCCTCCGCGTGGACCGGCGCCGGCCCCGGTGGCCACCACCGCGAGGGCGTGCTGAGCTTTCCCGCGCCCGATCCGGTGCCGGGCGGCTTCGAACTGCGCCTGTCGCGTCCCGGCGAGTCGACCGTCCGCGTCCTGCGCTGGAAGCCCGGAGGATCCTGATCCACGCACTGGAGCATCCGATGGCAATCGACACTCCTTCCGCCGGGCACGCGCGCGCTTCCCGTGCCCCGGGCCTGGCTCGCGCGTTCGCGTTCGGCGCCCTCGGCACCACCGCGCTGCTCGCGATCTATTTCGCGACGTTGACTGCGGTCTCCGGCTCTGCCTTTGCACTCGAGCAGTTCGCGACGTTCTGGCCGTATGTCGTGGCGCTGGCCACGGGGTTCGGTATCCAGGTGGGCCTGTTTTCATGGCTGCACCGGGCCGTTCACGCGGCACACGGATCGGGCAAGGTCGTCGCGGCGAGCGGCACCACATCGGGCGTCGCGATGGTTTCATGTTGCGCGCACTACCTCGTCAATCTCCTGCCGGCGCTGGGCGCTGCCGGTCTCGTGACGTTCGTCGCCCAGTATCAGGTTGCGCTGTTCTGGGTCGGGCTGCTGGCCAACGCGCTCGGCATCGCTTACATGGGCCGGCGCGCCGCGGCCTTCGTTCGCGAGATGGACGCCGCGGCGTGATGACGCAGCCCGCGTACCGCAAGCGATCGCTCGACGCACCGCGCCCCGGTGACGGAAATGTAATGCCCGCGTCATCTTCGCGCGGGCGCCGGATCGGCAAAGTGGCATCATGCAGAGTGCAGCAGAGGGGACTCGCCCGTGGACGAAGCCGCGCACCGTGACGCTTCGGCGCCGCGAACCCGGGGCGGACCGCGCCGTCCATGGGGTACCGCGCTCGCGATGGTCGGGCTGATCGTCGCCTTCTTCCTGGTGCGCGAGCACTGGACCCACCTTGCAGGGCTCTGGATCTACCTTCTGTTGCTGGCGTGTCCGCTGATGCACCTGTTCCATGGACATGGCGGCCACGGACGGCATGGCGCCCCCTCCGAGCGCGAACGCAAGGAGTAGACGAGATCATGGATACGCGCAGCGACCCGTCGCAGCCGGCGAGCGACGCCCATCACGACCGTCACGAGCATCACGAGCATCACGAGCATCACGAGCATCACGAGCATCACGAGCATCGTGCGCCGACGCCGGCGGTGACCGAGCCCGCTTCGGCGGCACCGCAGGGCACGATCTACACCTGCCCGATGCACCCCGAGATCCGCCGGAACGCGCCCGGCCACTGCCCGATCTGCGGCATGGCGCTCGAGCCGCTGATGCCCAGCCTCGACGACGACGAGAACCCCGAACTGCGCGACTTCACGCGGCGCTTCTGGTGGACGCTGCCGCCGACGGTCGTCGTGCTCGCGCTCGCGATGGGCGGCCACCTGCTCGGCTGGCTGC
>JAHCAM010000084.1 GCA_019634895.1 Steroidobacteraceae bacterium
AACAGGGGCGCGCATTATAGTCAGCCGCTGGCGGCTTTACAAACCGTGGGTTGCCTCGAAACTCGCAGGCGGCGCAGCGGCCGGACGCAGGGGACTCCGCCTATTCGCTGCGGCAGACCGACGGCGTCGCGCAAACGGCCCGGGCCCTGTCGAAATCCCGGTTGCTCTGCTCCTGCGCCAGGATGAAGTCGCGCATCTGCGCCTCATCGAAGCACTTCTCGCTCCTGAAGCGCGTGCCGATGCTGGCGTCCTTCTTGCAGTAGAGCAGCTTGTCGCCGAACTTCTTTGGCTTGAAGCCGGGCGGCGGCTGAAACTCCTTCTTTCCGGCCGCAGCCGCATCCGCCTGCGGCGCGGCCCGATCCGCGCCCTGCTCCACCGTCGCCTTTTCGTCGGCAATGGCGCTCGCCGTTCCCACGGCCCAGGCCGGCGCCGACAGCGCCGCGATGACAACAGCGGTCACGATGCGATTCATGGTCAGCCTCCGGTGCAGGGCTCCAGGCCCGAGCAGACCTTGCGGGCCTGGTCGAACGAGGCGTTGCCGATCTCGCGCGAGCGCTCCATCTCGCGCAACTGCTCCTCGTCGTAGCAGATCTCGGACGCAAAGCGGGTCCCGCTCTCAGGGCTCTTCTTGCAGTACACCGTCTTCTTGCCGCGCTTCTTCGCGCGGTACCCGGGCGGCGGCGAGAACTCTTCCTGCAAACTGGCCTTGGCGGCGGTCGGCGATTCCGCCTTGTCCTGCGCCGGCTCGCTGGCGGCGGTCTCGTTGCTGATGGGGTTCGGCGATGCCGAGACCAGCGCCGGCACCAGGGCCAGCGTCACCAGGGCAGGAAGCAGAATCTGTCGCATCGGCAGGGCTCCGCAATGAAAAAGAAGCGGCACCTTATCACAGGCCCGTTCAGCGGATCACGTGGGCGCAGAGGCCGAGCAGCAGGCCCGGGAACAGGCCGAGCGCGAGCACGGCCAGGCCGTTCAGGCTCAGCATCGCGCGGAAGGCGCGGCCCGCGGCGAACGGCTCGCTGCCCGCAGGCTCGTCGAAGTACATGAGCTTGACGATGCGCAGGTAGTAGTACGCGCCGACCACCGACAGCAGCACCGCGAGCGCGGCCAGCCAGGTCATGCCGACGTCGAGCACCGCGGAGATCACCTGCACCTTGGCCCAGAAGCCGACGGTCGGCGGCACGCCCGCCATGCCGAACATGGCCAGCAGCATCACGAACGCGAACCACGGGCTCCTGCGGTTGAGGCCCTTGTAGTCGTCGAGGGAGTCCGCCTCGAACCCCTGCCGCGACAGCAGCAGCACCACGCCGAAGGCGGCGGTCGTCATGATCACGTAGGTCAGCGTGTAGAACATCGCCGCCTGGTAGCCGGCCGCATTCCCGGCCAGCACGCCGAGCAGGATGAAGCCGACGTGGGAGATGGTCGAGTACGCGAGCATGCGCTTGATGTTGGTCTGCGCGATCGCGACCACGTTGCCGACGACCATGGACAGGGCCGCGAGCACCACCAGCATGTCCTGCCAGGCGTCCACCGCGGCGGGCAGGCCCTCGGCCAGCAGGCGCATGGCCAGCGCGAAGGACGCGATCTTGGGCGCGGAACCGACGAACAGCGTCACCGCCGTCGGCGCGCCGTGGTAGACGTCGGGCAGCCACATGTGGAACGGCACCGCGCCGAACTTGAAGGCGACGCCGACCACGATGAAGGCGAGCCCGAACAGCAGACCGACCGCCGGCGCGCCCTCCATCACCGCCGCCGCCGCCACGCCGTGCAGCAGGAAGGTGCCGGTGATGCCGTACAGGATCGAGATGCCGTACAGCAGCGAGCCCGAGGCGATCGCGCCCAGCACGAAGTACTTCATCGCCGACTCGGCGGCGACGCCGTCGTCGCGGTCGAAGGCCACCAGCGCGTACAGCGACAGCGACATGATCTCGATGCCGAGGTACAGCGACAGCAGGCTGCCGGCGGAGACGATGACCTGGATGCCGAGCACGGCCGTCAGCGCCAGCACCAGGTACTCGCCGCGCAGCAGGCCGCGGCGCACGAGGTAGGCGTGCGAGTACACCAGCGTGACCGCGGCCGCGCCGTAGGCGAACAGCTTCAGCACGGTGCCCATCGGGTCGGCGACGTAATGGCCGAACAGCGCGATCTCGGGCTGCGCTCCGGCGACCAGCGACGTGACCCAGGCCGCGCCGGCGAGCGCGGCGATGGTGAGCAGGAACGACAGGTCGCGCGCCCGCGGGCCCGCGAGTACGTCGAACAGCAGCACCAGGCAGGCCGCGCCCGCCACGAAGATCTCCGCCGCGGCGGGCGCGAGGTCGGCGAGCGAGAGCGTCAGCGGAGTGCCATCCATCGGGCGGACCTCAGAGCTTCGTGACCATCAGCTGTTCCACCAGCTGCTCGATCGTCGGGCGCATGACCTCGAGCAGCGGCGCGGGCCACAGGCCGACCAGCAGCACGGCCGCCGCCAGCGTCGCGAGCACGATGAATTCGCGCGCGTTCAGGTCCTTCAGCGACGCGACGCCGTCGTTGGCGACGTCGCCCCAGATCACGCGCTTGACCAGCCACAGCGTGTAGGCGGCGCCCAGGATCAGCGTCAGCGCCGCGACGAACGCGTACCAGAAGTTCGCCTTGAAGCTCGCGACGATGACCAGGAACTCGCCGACGAAGCCCGAGGTGCCGGGCAGGCCGGCGTTCGCCATCGCGAACAGCACGGCGAAGAACGCGAACACCGGCATCGTGTTGACGACGCCGCCGTAGGCCGCGATCTCGCGCGTGTGCAGGCGGTCGTAGAGCACGCCGACGCAGAGGAACAGCGCGCCCGAGACCAGGCCGTGCGAGATCATCTGCACCATCGCGCCGTCGAGGCCCATCGCGGCGCCCTTCACGGATCCCGTCACCTGCCAGATGTCGTAGGCGACGAAGGCGCCGAGCGTCACGAAGCCCATGTGCGCGATCGAGGA
>JAHCAM010000085.1 GCA_019634895.1 Steroidobacteraceae bacterium
AGCCTGGAATGGGTCAGCACCACGTACAGGTTCGGTCGCGCGCAGCGTACCCCGGCGACGGTGCCGTCCACCGCATTGAGCGTGACCTCCATCGACAGCGCGGTCGAACTTTCCGTCATCCCCAGTGCGACCACTGCGGCATCGGCGGCAAGCTGCATGCGCAGATGACGCGCGCTGCGTTCGAACGTGATCACGGGAGTGGCGTGGCGGGTGGTGACTTCGATGCGGCTTTGCGGCACGTCGACCCCGACGCAGGCCGGCGGAACATGAGTGGCAGAGGCGAGGGTGCTGTCCGGGCACAGCAGAACGCTTGCTGCCAGCCCGCACGACAGCAGCGCCCGCAGACCGTCCTGTCGCCGGGACGGCGATTCACGACAGGGCGGACAGGTTGCAGCGTGCATGGCGATTCCCCCCAGGGCCTGGAAACACGATACCCCTTTCCAGACAGCCCCCTCCTCGCGGCGTCGAGGTGGCATCAAGCGCCATGCCCGGTCCTGCCGCTGGCACCCCCAGGCAACCCGCTATCCGATAAGCTATTCGGAAAGACCCGATCCAGACCGATGCCGCCATCCACCTACGAATCCATCCGCGAGGCCGTGCTCCAGGTGTGCGCGCGCTTCGACGACGCCTACTGGCTGGAGCACGACCGCAGTGGCGAGTACCCGCAGGCATTTCAGCAGGCGCTGGCCGAAGGTGGCTGGCTGGGCATCGCCATGCCCGAAGCCTACGGCGGTACCGGGCTGGGCATTGCCGAGGCAGCGGTGATGATGCGCGCGGTGGCCGAATCCGGAGCCGGCATGAGCGGTGCCTCGGCCGTGCATCACTACGTGTGGGGACTGGCGCCGGTGGTCAAGTTCGGCACGCCCGAGCAGCAGGCGCGCATGCTGACACCGATGATCCGCGGCGAGCACCTGATGGCGTTCGGCGTGACCGAGCCCGATGCCGGACTCGACACCACCCGCATCACCACGCGCGCGGTGCGCACTGGTGAGCGCTACATCGTGTCCGGGCGCAAAGTGTGGACCACCCTGGCGCAGCGCGCGCAACGCATCCTGCTGCTGGCGCGCACCACGCCGCTGGCCGAAGTGAAGAAGAAGTCGGAGGGGATGTCGATCTTCATGGTCGACCTGCGCCAGGCGGAGAAGTCGGGGCTCACCGTGCGCCCGATCCCCAACATGGTCAACCACGAGACCAACGAGCTGTTCTTCGAGAACCTCGAGATCCCGGCCGGGAACCTGATCGGCGAGGAAGGCAAGGGGTTCCGCTACATCCTCGACGGGCTCAACGCCGAGCGCACGCTGATCGCCGCCGAGTGCATCGGCGACGGCTACTGGTTCGTCGACCGGGTCACGAAGTACGCGAAGGAGCGCATCGTGTTCGGCCGGCCGATCGGGCAGAACCAGGGCGTGCAGTTCCCGATCGCCGAATCGTTCATCGAGGTCGAGGCGGCCAACCTGATGCGCTGGGAGGCCTGCCGGCGCTTCGACGCGCACGAGCCCTGCGGCGCGCAGGCGAACATGGCCAAGTACCTCGCGGCGAAAGCCTCGTGGGAAGCCGCCAACGCCTGCATCCAGTTCCACGGCGGCTTCGGCTTCGCCAACGAGTACGACGTGGAGCGCAAGTTCCGCGAGACGCGGCTCTACCAGGTCGCCCCGATCTCGACCAACCTGATCCTGTCCTACGTCGCCGAGCACGTGCTCGGCCTGCCGAGGTCGTTCTGATGGGCGCGCTCGACGGCATCACGGTGGTCACGCTCGAACACGCGATTGCCGCGCCGTTCTGCACGCGCCAGCTCGCCGACCACGGCGCTCGCGTGATCAAGATCGAGCGTCCGGGCGTCGGCGACTTCGCGCGCGCCTACGATGCGCGCGTCGCCGGCCTCGCGTCGCACTTCGTCTGGACCAACCGCTCGAAGGAGAGCCTGACGCTCGACCTGAAGCACGCGCAGGCGCCGCAGGTGCTCGCGCGCCTGCTCGACCGCGTCGACGTGCTGGTGCAGAACCTGGCCCCGGGGGCCGCCTCACGCCTGGGGCTGTCGTACGAGGCCCTCGCGCCCGACCACCCCGGGCTCATCGTCTGCGACATCTCGGGCTACGGCTCCGACGGGCCATACCGCGACAAGAAGGCGTACGACCTGCTGATCCAGAGCGAGTCGGGCTTCC
Organism: Steroidobacteraceae bacterium; assembly: GCA_019634895.1. GTDB lineage: Bacteria > Pseudomonadota > Gammaproteobacteria > Steroidobacterales > Steroidobacteraceae > SCUD01. The sequence continues at coordinate 2,163 of JAHCAM010000085.1, forward strand.
TGTCGGTCACCGGCACCCCCGACGAGATGGCCAAGGCCGGCTGCTCGATCGCCGACATCGCCGCGGGCATGTACGCCTACAGCAACATCCTCGCCGCGCTGATCGAGCGTGGTCGCACCGGGCGCGGCAAGCGCATCGACGTCTCGATGCTCGAGAGCATGGTCGAGTGGATGGGCTTCCCGATGTACTACGCATTCGAGGGCGCGGCGCCGCCGCCGCGCGCCGGTGCCGCGCACGCGACGATCTACCCGTACGGCCCGTTCCCGACCGGCGACGGCAAGACGGTGATGCTCGGGCTGCAGAACGAGCGCGAGTGGCAGGTGTTCTGCGCGAAAGTGCTCGGCCGGCCCGAACTGGCGAACGACGACCGGTTCTCGGCCAACCCGCTGCGCGTCGAGAACCGCGACGCGCTGCGCGCGATCATCGTCGAGCGCTTCGCCAGGCTCGACGCCGCGCAGCTGGTGGCATTGCTCGAAGACGCGCAGATCGCCAACGCCCAGGTCAACGGCATGGCCGAGGTCTGGGCGCATCCGCAACTGAGGGCGCGCGGCCGCTGGACCGAGGTCGCGACGCCCGCCGGCGCGGTACCGGCGCTGCTGCCGCCCGGCATGACCGAGGCACGGATGGCGCCGATCCCGGCGCTCGGCGAGCACAGCGAGGCCGTGCTCGCCGAACTGGGCTACGACGCCGCGCAGATCGCACAATTGCGCCACGACGGCGTGATCTGACCCGAACGATGGAACTCCGATGAGCGAGC
>JAHCAM010000086.1 GCA_019634895.1 Steroidobacteraceae bacterium
CAGAGCTCCAGCGAGATCCAGGGCATCTCGCCGAACCAGCTGGCCGGCGTCTGGGGCGGCCGGCGGCTCGAGCAGCACGCGGTCGCGCAGCGCCAGCACTTCGAGCGTGCGCTGAGCCGGCTCGAGTTCGATTACGCGCCCGCCGAGGCGGCGTCCTCGATGCGGCGTCGCGCGGCCTGAGTCCGCAGCCGGCGGCGCCTCGCGCGGCTGGCAAGAGTCTTCACCGGCCGGCGCGCACCTTCGGCGCGTCCGGCCGGGCCGAAGCTCAGCCGTCGCGGCCGTCCAGGCGCGGCGCGAACAGCATCGGCGCGTACTTCGCGAAATACAGTGCGAACGCGAGGCTCCATGCGCTGGCGGCGACCGTCGTCCACGGCAGGTACGGCAGGCCGGGCACGAGGATCGGCGCCAACCTGACCAGCACCGCAGCCTGCACGAGCAGGTAGGCCGCCACTTCGATCCGGCCCGCCTTCAACGGTCGCGCGGTGTGACCGAGCGCCGTGCGCGTGATCATGCCGATGATGAGCCCGCCGATCGCGCCGAGCGTCAGCGCGTGGATGCCTGCAGACATCGGCACCTTGCCGGCCACCCCGCACGCGAGCAGCACCAGCCCGATCGGCACCCAGGCATACGAGACGTGCAGGATCCACAGCAGGGCCTGGCGTCGCGCCGCCCACGGATTCCAGCCGGCGAGGCGCGCCGCCTGCAGCGCAGCGGCGGCAAGACACGCGGCGACCGTGGGCACCACCGGGGCGGCGACGAGCACCAGCAGCAGAGCGACCCCGGTGCCTGCCAGCGCCAGCACGTCGATCCAGCGGCTGCGGTACTGGCGCACCCCGCGCAACGCGTTGGCGGTGAACGACGGGATCACGCGTCCGCCGATCACGCCGATGAGCATGATCACCGTGAAGACGAAGAAGTGCACGGCCGTGATGGGTGCGAACGCCACCCGCCCGGCGACGGCGAGGTGGAACAACGTGTTCGCGACCAGGAACGCGGTGAGGATCACCAGCACGAACAGGTTGCGGTGGCTGCGCGCCTTCACCAGCACCAGGCCGAGCGCGATCATCGGCAGGATCAGGAACGCCGCGTCGGCGAGCATCGCCGCCGGCGACGGGCCGAAGTAGTTGAACAGCCGCGCGACGACCCACAGGGCGGCCAGGCCGGCCAGATGGTGGCCGGTCGGGGTCGGCAGCCCGGTCCAGACGCGCGCGGCGGTGAGCAGGAACCCGACGATCACCGCCAGCACGAAGCCGAAGCTCATTTCGTGCGCGTGCCACAGCATTGCCGGGTAGGCAGCCGGCGGCGGCAGCAGGCCCGCGAACTGCGCGAGCCACAACGGCACCGCGAGCGCCGCGAACAGCGCTGCGAGCAGGTAGAACGGCCGGAATCCGAGCCGGAACAGTGCCACGCCGCGCGGCGGCGACGCGGGCGATGCGCCCTGCGGTTCGAGCAGGGGAACGAGCACGGTGCGGACGGGGACAGGCTTCATGTCGGCCGGCCTTTAAGATTTAAATAATATATATCTTAATGCTCCGCCGCGGCGGGCACAAGGGCGCACCGCCAGCGGAGCCCCAGGCGCTAGTGTTTCATCGGGGCCTGGCCGCCGGCAAGCGGCCGCACCGGCGCCTTCACCTCGACGGTTTGCCGCGACTTGTCGGCGCCTTCGAACACCAGCGTGATCGGCACCGTGTCGCCGGCCTTGAGCGGGCCTTTCAGCTCCATCAGCATCACGTGGTAGCCGCCGGGCTTCAACTCGACCGCCTTGCCGGCCGGCAGGTCGAGCCCGGGGACGGCGCGCATGCGCATCACGTTCTGTTCCATCGCCATTTCGTGGATCTCGACGACCCCGGCCACCGGGGACTTGGCCTCGACCAGGCGAGCGTCGCGGGCCGCGGTCAGCGTCATGAAGGCTCCGCTGGCCTTCTGCGCGGCCACGGTGGCGCGCACCCACGGATCGACCACCGTCACCTGCGCGAGGGCGGTGCCGGCGGTGGCGAGAAGGAGGAGCGAGGAGGCGACGAGGCGCTTGAGCTGCGCGTGTTTCATGTTCGGTTTCCTTGCGCGCGGCGCGCGCGTCGATGGGCGCTGTCCGCGAATCGCGGTGCGCGCCCGGAGAATCGGGTTCGGACCTGGGCGGATCAGGCGTGCGGCGGTGGCGCGCGTGGATTCGCCGGCGTCCACGCAGAGGGCGCCGCAGGCACCGGCAGCAGGGCGGCCGGCAGCCGATACGCGGCGGCGACCAGCAGGAAGGCCGGCGCGGCGGTCGGCGGCAGGCCTGCCGGATCGGGCGAACCGAGGCAGGCCGGGCAGTGCGCCTTGGCCGCTGCGCCACGAGACGAGCGGCCGTCGGCGGGCTGCGCCGGATCGGCGTCGGCCGCCAGCGGCGCCCAGATCACCAGGCGTCCGCCCTGGCCGGCCGAGCACAGTTCGGCGACCACGACCGGCAGGCCGCGCACCGTCGCGACCGCATGGCCGAGCAACGGGGCGAGCGCGGCTGTCAGGACCGCAATGCAGGCGATCCAGGCGACGAGCGGGCGGGGGCGGCTGATCGACACGAAGCCGATTCTACTTGCGTGCCGGCACGGACCGGCTGAGCCGAATCAAGCTTCCGGGCTCAGCCGTGGCGCACCGGCTCGGCGATGTAGCGCGTGACCACCGGCGGCTGCTCGCC
>JAHCAM010000087.1 GCA_019634895.1 Steroidobacteraceae bacterium
TGCCGGGCCGGCTGGTTCGGAAACAGCTCGTAGAGCTTCGTCTTCCAGTCGATGCCCGGATGCGATTCGTCGAAATCCTTGACCATGTTCCGGAAGTTCGGCGTGTGGCCGTCCTCCTGGAAGCGCTCGCGCAGGTAGGCGACCACCGCCCAGTGGTCGTCCGTGAGTTCGATGCCCTCGGCCTGCGCGATCGCGCGCACCGCGTCCTCGCTGTAGTCGGGTTCGAGCAGGAAGCCTTCTTCGTCCGCCTCGACCTCGACGCCGTTGATCAGGTACCCCAATGTCCGTCCCTCTTCGTGTTTCCGGTCAGAACTGCCAGCCGAATGCGACGCCCAGCGAGTTCTGGCTCATGCGCAGGTCAGCCGTGCCGCCACCGAAGCCTGCCGGCGGCATCCCCGGGGGCAACCCGCCGCTGACCGTCTTCTTGAAGCCGTGCATGTAGGCGACGCTCAATTCCTTGCCGCCACCGAGTTGCCAGGTCGCGCCGAGCGTGAGGTGGTTCTCGATCACGCCGGGGGCGAGAATGTTGAACGTGACTTCGCTCGACGGGATCGGCTGCCGGGTCGTGCTGAAGCCGCCGCGCAGCGTGAGCTTCTCGCTGTACTGGTAGCTCGCGCCGAGCTTGACCACGGTCATGTCGCGCCAGCCGAAGCCGGGGCCGTTGGCGCCGCCGAGGGGTATCCCGGACATCAGGGCGGCCATCGAATTGCCGACGGAGCCCACGCCACTGTAGTCGATCTGCTGGACGTCGGCGGCCACGGTCAGCTTCGGCGTGGCCTTGAACGCGATGCCCACGCCGTAGTTGGCCGGGATGTCGAAGTCGCCGCCGTCGGCGAACAAGCCGGCGTACTCCTTGAACTTGCCCATCTTGGTCTTGGTCTGGTAGGTCGCGCCGAGCGTCAGCGTGTCGCTCATGCGGCCGGTCCAGCCCACGCGCACACCCCAGCCGGAGGACGAATCCTCGCCATTGTTCGTGACCTTCGTCGGGGCCGCCGACATCATCGTGAACGGCTGCAGGCCATACGCAGAGAAACGCTGGTGCGCGAGGTTCAGCGACACGCCGACCGCGTGGTCGGGCGTGATCTTGTAGGCCACCGTCGGCGCGATGAAGAGCTGCGTCAGGTCGACGCCCGTGGTGCCCGTGACGCCCCAGGCCGAGAACGGCGACTTCTCGTAGGTGGTGTTCATGCCGCCGTTGCCGTAGACGACCACGCCCACCGACAGGTTCGGATTGATCATCCGGTTGTAGCCGAAGTCGGGCACGAAGAACATGTTGCGCCCGTCGCCGTCGTAGGTGCCGTTCAGGCCGGCGACGTTGCCGCTGATCTCCGCCTCGCGGGCCGGCATGAACACGTCGAGGCCGACGTCCATCCGGTTGCCGACGAAGGCCATGCCGGCGGGGTTGGTCGCCGCTGCCATCGCATCCTGCGGCAGCGCGATGCCGACGCCGGCCATCCCCTTGGCCTTGATGCCGTAGCCGTGCGAAAAGTAGCCGTTGGTCGCGTGACCGAGCGCGGGCGCCATGCAACCTGCCACCACCAGCGCAATCTGACTGATCCTGAACTTCACGGTGTCTCCTGCTGCCTTGTTGTCGTACTGGACGCGGGGCCATTCCCCGCGACCGCCACCCTGCATCTTCAAATGGCGCCCGAGGGGCGTCCATAACCCCAATGATAGCCACGTTATTACCTTAATGGGGTATGGAGTATCGGCGATCAGTCGGTCGGACGCGTCTCGAAGCCCGCGAACTCGCCGCTCGCCGGCCCGACGTCCACCCGCGCGACACGCGCCGCCGTCGGGCCGCGCGCCGCCCAGCGCGTCAGGGCCTCGACCGCCGCGGGGTCGCCGGCCACGACCGCCTCGACCGAGCCGTCGCGGCGATTGCGGACCCACCCGGCCAGTCCGAGGCGCCGGGCCTCGCGCGCCAGCGAAGCGCGAAACCCCACCCCCTGCACCAGCCCGTGAATCGTCAATCGGCGCTGCAGCATGGCGCGGGCTCAACGGCCCGTCGCGACGCGCGGCACGGCGCGCGCCCGGGTCGCCAGGACGACGGCGATGCCGCCGAGGATGGCGGCTGACGCGAACATCAACCGCCCGGTCAGCGGCTCGGCCAGCATCAGGGCGCCGCCGATCGCCGCGATCGGCGGCACGGACAGCTGCACGGTCGCGGCGCGCATGGCCGTCAGCCCGCGCAGGGCGGCGTACCAGACGACGTAGCCGATTCCGGAGCTCAGCGCCCCCGACGCGACCGCCAGCGCGATGCCCGGCCCGTCGGCGTGTGCAGCACCGGCGGTCAGCACCGACAGGGCCAGCGCGAGCGGCACCGCGCGCGCGAAATTCGACGCGGTCGCGGCCAGCGGGTCGGCGATGCCGCGGCCGCGCAGCGAATAGACGCCCCAGGCTGCGCCGGCCAGCGCCATCGAGGTCGCGCCCAGCGGCGCGGGGGAGGAAACGCCCGGCGAAACCAGGTAGACGAGCCCCGCGATCGCCGCGGCCAGCCCGGCCCACGCGGCCGGTGCAAAGCGCTCGCCGGCCCGCAGCCCGGCTCCGAGCATCGTGAGCTGCACGGCGCCGAAGAGGATCAGCGCGCCCGTCCCGGCCGACAGGCTCAGGTAGGCGAACGAAAAAAGGGCAACG
>JAHCAM010000088.1 GCA_019634895.1 Steroidobacteraceae bacterium
CCGCCGTAGATCCAGGGCTGCCAGTTCGCGATCCGGCCGGTCGCCTCGCGATAGCCCAGGCGCGGGAGCAGCGCATAGGCCAGTCCCATCAGCGCCAGCGTCACGCCGACGATCGAGCCGTGATAGTGCGCGGGCACGCGCACGTCGGACCCCTCGATCAGGAAGCCGAGGACGCCGCCCGCCGAGAACAGCAGCAGCGACGCGATCAGCGATGCGCGCAGCGGCCGCGTCGCGGGCGTCGACGCGACGCGTCGCGCCAGCGCGACCGCCAGCGCCAGCACCATCGGCAGGATCGCGAGCCCGCCGCCGAAGCGCATCAGCCAGGTCATCATCTTGCGGTGCTCGACCGACGGCACGCTCCAGTTCAGGTAGATGAGCGGCGCGGCGAACACCGAGACGAGGCCGATCGCGTAGACGAGCACGACGACGCGCGGGCTCAGCGGCAGCGGCGAGCCCACGAGCGTCGCGAGCCAGGCCCACGCCACCAGCATCAGCAGCGTCCAGGTGAACTGGATCACGTGGCCCGGCCCCCAGAACAGGAGCTCGTAGTAGGTGCGCGCATCGAGTTCGCGCGGCACGTCGGCCGCCGACCACACCAGCGCCATCAGCGCGACGGCGCTCGACACCGCCGCCGCTTTCAGGCCGAAGCGCAGCGCGTCGGCGCCATCGAGTTGCAGGCTCATCCGCGCCGGCGCGACGAACGAGCGCAGCGTGAGCAGCAGGAACCCCACGCCGAACACGGCCAGCCCGTACAGGAACGTGTCGTTGTCGAGCACCGGGACGTAGTTCGACATCACCGGCATCGCGGCTCCGGTGAACGGGGCCACCGCGATGAACAGGGTGCCGAGCCCGGTGACCCACAGCGCGAGCCAGCCGAGCCAGAGCGAGCGCGGCGACGTGTCGATCGTCCACAGCATGCCCGCCATCGACACGAACCAGACCAGCACCGAGAGATCGACGTGCACCACGAGCGCGACCCGGAAGAAGTCGCCTGCCGGGACGAGGTTGGCGAAGAACGGCGTGCGCGCGAGCACCAGCAGGATCGAGAACACGCCGGCGCCGATCAGCGCCGCGACCCCGAGCAGCAGCCATCCGGCAGCGATCGAACGCTGCTCGGTCGTGGGAACGGCGACGTCGAATCGATCGTCGCGGGCGCGCGCCGGCGCGCCGGCGATCTGGCGGGGCAAGCCCGCGGTCGGTGCCCCGCTCATCGGATCACCACCCCGCCCTGGTCGGGGATGAAGTCGATCAGCACGACCTGCCCCGGCACGACGGTCAACCGCCGTTCGCCCTCGTGGTTGAAGCCCTTGACGCGGACGTCGTCGTTGAACTGCACGCGCAGCTGGTGATCACCGGCCGCGATGGGCAGGCGGCGATAGCCGCTGGCCGCGCCGTCGCGCCGCAGCCCGGCGGGCTGGAACGTCTCGTCGTAGAGCAACTTGCCGTCGAGCTCGACGCGCACGTGCACCGGCGAGCGCTCGCGCGGGCAGTCCATCTGCGCGCGCAACTGCGGCGGCAGCTTGGCGAGTTCTTCGGCCGTACGCGCCCGGCAGTCGGTCGCGAACTCGCCCGGATGCCGGAACGACAGGCGCAGCAGCGCCTCGTCGGGCGCGAGGTGCTGGTACGCCGGCGCAGTCGAGAAGTAGCCGATGAACGCAGCGAACAGCAGGTACAGGATTCCCTGTCCGCCGTAACGCAGCAGCGCGTTAGCCATGTCCGTGTTCTCCGAAAGTGCGCCGGCGATGGTCGCCGGCCTTCGCTGCCAACCCTGCCGCGGCGAGCCGCGACCCGAACGCCTCGATCCCTGCGTCGAGCGCAGCGCCGTCCTCGCGACCGGCAGGGATCACCATGACCCGCGCACGATCGACCGCGCGGCGCAGGCGCGGTTCGCGACTGCCCGCGATCCGCTCGATGGTCCATCGTACCCCGAAGCGGTACTCGCAATCCCCCATCGCGCACGTGGCCACGACGACGCCGGCGGCGCCGGCGCGCAGCCCGTATTCCACGAACGAAGGCGGCAGCATCCCCGCGCAAGGCAACTCGAAGTCCAGTACCCCGGCGCGCGCGGCCGGCCGCGCCCCGTGCCGGCACGAGAACACCAGCATCGCGCCGGCGGCGCCGGGTTGGCGGAATGCAGCCGCGATCTCCTCGCGCAGCGTGCCCACCGTCAGGTCCGGCAGGTCGATGCCGCTCGCCAGTGGGGTGCCCGGCCGGAACGGCACCGCCGACGGACACGAGCCCGCGCAGATCCCGCACGACGCGCATCGGTCGTCGTCGACGACGGCGATCTCGCCCTCGCCCCCGGGGTGCGGCGCCATTGCGATTGCGGCGAACGGGCAGTCGGCGAAACAGATGCGGCACCCGTTGCAGTGCTCCGGATCGACCCTCGCCGGGGCCGGCCGCGCGCGACGGCCGAGCCAGGGCGCCACGCCGATCAGCAGCGTGACTCCGACGCTCGCGCCCCAGACGGCGCCCGGGGAAGCCGCGTAGATCGCCGGCAGCGGCGCGAGGTAGAACCAGTCGATCGGCAGCGACGCAGGCAGCCGTTGCAGGTCGGCGGG
>JAHCAM010000089.1 GCA_019634895.1 Steroidobacteraceae bacterium
GAATGGCCCGTTCTACCTGCGGCACGGCGGCGACCGGGTGCAACTGGGCTTTCGCGTCGAGCCGCGCCACACCAATCCGATGGGCATCTGCCACGGCGGGATGATGGCGAGCTTCTGCGACATGCTGCTGCCCCTGGTCGCACACCGGCAGGTGCCCGAGATCGGGCGCCGGTTCCTGCCGACGATCAGCCTGCAGATCGACTATCTCGCGCCGTCGGCCAGGGGCGCCTGGGTGCAGGGCGAGGCGCAAGTGCTGCGCACGACGCGATCGATGGTCTTCGCGCAGGGCCTAGTGACGGCGGACGGCACGCCGGTGGCCCGCGTGAGCGGCATCATGAAGATCGGCGCGGAGTTCGGGGGTACGCAGGAGGCGGTCGGCTGACCGCACGACGTTCCCCAACCGGTAGCGCGGCCCGGTAGCGCGGCCTTCGCTGCAGCGCACCATTAGAGTGTCGCCCCTAACGGCGGCAGGCTCCCCGCCCGCCAGCGCCGGCTTTCGGTTAGGCTCCCAGAAAAGCACGATCGTTCGGAAAACTGACGATGAAGACTCCTTCGGCCGTTCCAGCCGGCTCGCCTGCCGTCGCGCGCCGGCGCCCTGCGGGCGGGCCGCGCAAGGGCGAGCAGACGCGCGCCGCGATCGTCGAGGCCGCGCTCGAACTCGCGGCGCGCAACGGACTCGAGGGTCTCACGATCGGCGCGCTCGCCGAGCGCATGCAGATGTCCAAGAGCGGCGTGTTCGCCCACTTCGGCTCGCGGGAGGACCTGCAGATCGCAGTGCTCAAGGCCTACGAGCGGCGCTTCGTCGACGAGGTACTGGTCCCGGGGCTCAAGGAGAAGCGCGGCCTGCCGCGGCTGCGCGCGATCTTCGACCGATGGCTCGAGCGCACCGCGATCGAGGCTGCGCGAGGCTGCATCTGGATCTCGGGCGCCGCCGAGTACGACGACCGGCCCGGCGCGGTTCGAGAGGAACTCGTGGCGATGGTGCGCTCGTGGCAGCGCGAGCTGTCGCGCGCGATCCAGCAGGCGGTCGACGCCGGCGACCTGCCCGACGACCTCGACGTGCAGGAGCTGGTGTTCCAGCTCTATGGCGTGATCCTCGTGCTGCACCACGACGGCAGGTTGCTCGACAGCCCCGACGCCGTCGGGCGCGCGCGTCGCAGCTTCGACCGCCTGGTCGACTCGTACCAGCGAACGATGCGCCTGTCGCGGCCGAAAAAGCGCACGAACGTTCGGTCTGTAAAGACTTGAACCTGACCCCGACCTTTTCCTTCCATCCCATCGTTTCGAAGCTGGAGTAGCAGTCATGGCCCGATACACCCCACCCTTGCGCGACATCCAGTTCGTGTTGCACGAGCTGCTCGACGTCGAGGGCACCCTGAAGGCGTTGCCGCCTTACGCGGAGACCAACCGTGAACTGATCGACCAGGTCGTCGAGGAGGGAGGCAAGTTCTGCGCCGAGGTGCTGTTCCCGCTGAACCGCAGCGGCGACGAGGAGGGCTGCCGCTGGTCCGAGGGCGGCGTCGTGACGACGCCGAAGGGCTTCAAGCAGGCCTGGGAGCAGTTCAAGGCCGGCGGCTGGCCGACGCTCACCTGCGATCCGCAGTACGGCGGGCAGGGCCTGCCGGCAGCGGTCGGCATCGCGTTTCAGGAGATGATGAACTCGGGCAACCAGGCCTGGGCGATGTATCCGGGCCTCACCCACGGCGCCTACGACTGCCTGCACGCGCACGGCACGCCGGAGCAGAAGGCACTCTACATCCCGAAGCTGGTGTCGGGGGACTGGACCGGCACGATGTGCCTGACCGAGCCGCACTGCGGCACCGACCTCGGCCTGCTGCGCACGAAGGCCGAGCCCCAGGCCGACGGCAGTTACCGGATCACCGGCACCAAGATCTTCATCTCGTCGGGCGAGCACGACCTGGCGGAGAACATCGTGCACCTGGTGCTCGCGCGCCTGCCCGACGCGCCGGCCGGCACCAAGGGGATCTCGCTCTTCATCGTGCCCAAGTTCGTCCCCAACGCCGACGGTTCGCTCGGCGCGCGCAACGGCGTGAAGTGCGCGCGGCTCGAGGAGAAGATGGGCATCCACGCCAACGCGACCTGCGTCATGGACCTCGACGGCGCCTCCGGCTGGCTTGTGGGCGAGCCGAACAAGGGCCTGAACGCGATGTTCGTGATGATGAACGCGGCGCGCATCGGCGTGGGCATGCAGTCGCTCGGCCTGATGGAGGTCGCCTACCAGAACTCGCTCGACTACGCGAAGGAGCGGCTGCAGATGCGCTCGCTGTCGGGTCCGAAGGCGCCCGACAAGCCGGCTGACCCGATCATCGTGCACCCGGACGTGCGTCGGATGCTGCTCACGCAGAAGGCCTATGCCGAGGGTTCGCGCGCGTTCGCGTACTGGACCGCACTGCAGGCCGACATCGCGCTCACGCACCCCGACGCCGAGGCGCGCAAGGACGCCGAGGACATGCTGGCGCTGCTCACG
>JAHCAM010000009.1 GCA_019634895.1 Steroidobacteraceae bacterium
CACGGCGCCGAGGATCGTGAACGCAAGCACCGGGTGCCCGAGCAGCAGCCGGATGGCGTAACCGGGATAGAGCGCGGCCAGCACGCCGGGCTCGGCGAGCATGGCGCGCACCCCGAGGACCGCGAGCGTGAGGAACCAGATCGCCATGACCGGCCCGAACAGCGCACCGACGCGCGCGGTGCCGCGCGACTGCAGCGCGAACAGCGCCACGATGATGGCGATGGTGACCGGCAGGACGGCCGTGTGCATCCGCGGGTTCAGCAGCTCGAGTCCCTCGACCGCGCTCAGCACCGAGATCGCCGGCGTCAGCAGCGCGTCGCAATAGAACAGCGCCGTGCCAGCGACGCCGAGCGCGACCAGCCGGAACGCCCAGGGTCCCGCCATGCCGGACTTGCGCTGCACCAGCGCGACCAGCGACAGGATGCCGCCCTCGCCGTCGTTGTCCGCGCGCAGGATCAGCACCACGTACTTGAGCGTGATGACGGTCAGCAGGCTCCAGAAGATCAGCGACACGACGCCGAGCACCGCGTCGGGGTTCGCGGCGCCGCCGGCGGCTGCGGTTGCCTCGCGCAGCGCGTAGAGCGGGCTGGTGCCGATGTCGCCGTACACGACGCCGACGGCGCCGAGCGTCGCCCGGGCGAGGGAGCGGGAGTCCTGCATGGAAATGGAAGACGGGCTCAGGCCGTCGCTCGTCTCCGTCGGGAAGCGGCGAGCGCCAGGCATCCGAGCAGCAGCAAGGAACCGCCGCCTGCTGCACCGCCGCCGCCGGACGACTCGGCGCGCGTCACGCGCACCGTGCCCTCGGTGCGGATGCGCTCCTTGAACGCCGACAGTTCCTGGTCGAGGTTGGCGGTCATGTCCGCCATCGCCTGCTCGAAGCCCTCTCTCTGCGTCTGGCGCAGGTCGCGCTCGAGGCCGACCAGCGTCGAGGTGCTCTTCGCCTGGCTCACGCCCGGCGCGCGGAACAGCAGCTTCCGCGTCGGCACGTCGAACACGGCCGTGTCCACGAAGGTCTGCACGTCGTTCCTGTTGCCGTGCACGGTATAGGCGCCGACGATGGTCCAGTACAGGAAGGCCGAGGTGCGCTCGTCGCTGTGCGTCACCTGGTCGTAGGACACGAGCGCCATCACGTCGAGCCCGTACAGACGCGCGGTCTGCTCCAGCGAGTCGAAGCCGCGTCCGGAGCGCAGGTAGGCGTCCGGGATCACGGTGATCTCCGAGATGAAGTCGCGCCCGGCGAAGCGCGCCCTGACGTCGTTCAGCATGCGGATGCGCTCGGACTCCGGCAGCGCGAGGTCCCCGCGCAGCCCGGAGGGCACGAATGCGAGGCCGACCTTGAGCGGCAGCTGCAGGTGCGGGATCACGCCCGTCTGCGGCGGCGGCGGCTCGCCCTTCGGGTAGAGGTAATCCACCAGGCTGCTGGAGACGCCCTGGCGCGTCGGGCCGCCGAACAGGCCGGTGCATCCGGCCAGCGCGAGGAAGACAGCGATGACGGCGATCGCGCGCTTCATGGCTGGGGGCGGATTATACGCCCGCAACCGACGGGCTTTGGCCCCGGGGCGGGCGGGCGTATCGTAATGCACGGAATCCAAAGGAGATTGACATGGACGTGACCCCGCGCCGTTGGCTGCCGGCACTCCTGCTCGCAGTCGCCGCGCCGCCGGCCGCAGCGCTCGATCCGCCGGCCGAGCCGGTGCTGCTGCGGGCACAGCGTCATTTCGAGGCGTTGCGCGCGGAGGATTGCGCCGCGCAGCTCGCGCCGGCGATCGCGTTCACGAATACCGCCGAGTTCGCCACCGGGCTCGAGTCGCAGCAGCGCGTCGCCTTTCTCTGGGGGCTCGCGGCCTGCGCGATGAACAGCGGCGAGTTCGAGGCTGCATTCGATGCGGCGGGGCGACTGCTGGCGCTCGACCCGGCGTTGCCGCTCGCGCACGGCATCCGTTTCTACGCCGGCATGATTCTGGGCCGCAACGAGGCGGCGGTGGAGTCGCTGCTGGCGGTGGCGCGCTCGAGCCCGGAGCTGCTGCGCGCCCTGGAGGTCGAGCATGTTGCGCGCCTGCTGCGGGCGGCCGGCGATCTGGACCTGACGGGCGATCGGCAGCTGCAGGTGCACGAGGCGATCGTGGCGGCGGGGTTCACGCCGCCGCCGCCGGATACCGACGAGTTCCTGCGCGTCGGCCATGCGCGGCTGCTGCTCGAGCGCGGCCGCATCGACGAGGCCAGGGCGCGGCTCGCGCCGGTCGGGGACGTGGACTTCCTCGTGGCCATGCGCATCGAACGCCTGTTCGATCCGCTGCGCGAGGACCCGCAGTTCGAGGCGCGCCTGGACCTTGCGGCGGCGATGGAGCGCAATCTCGCGCGCTCGAAGTCCGCCATCGCGCAGAATCCCCGCCTGCTGCAGTCGGTCTACCAGCACGTGCAGAATCTCGACAAGGCCCGCCGCGAGGCGGAAGCGGTCGCGCTCGCCGAGGATGCGCTGGCAAGGCTGCGCAGGGATCCGGCGGCGTTCAGCGACGCGGGCAGGTTCGAGCCGTGGGTGCTCAACGAGCTGGGTTACCTGCTGTACGAGCTTGGCCGCGCTGACGAGGGCGCCAGAGTGCTGCGCGACAGCGCGCGCCTGGCCGAGAGGGGCGGGCAGAATGTCAGCCAGGTGATCAACTTCGCGAGCTACCTGGTGCGCGAAGGACGCGGCGCCGAGGCGCTCGCGCTGCTGGAGCAGGCCGGGCCCGCGTCGCCCTACGGCCGCGCCTGGATCCAGTCGCTGCGCTCCTGCATCGGCGTGCTGACGGGAGACGAGGCGCTGCGCGTGCAGGGCCTGGAGTACCTGCACGCGCACGTGGCCGACAATCCGCCGGCGCTCTCTCGCGCGCTGCTGTGTTCCGACGACGTCGACGGCGCGGCGGCGCTCATGATCCGGCGCCTCGGCAACCGGGACTGGCGCAGCGCTGCGATCCTCGCATTGCAGCGCGTCCCGCGCACCGGCATGGACGAGCTGGAATTCCAGAAGCTGCTGACCGAGCGCTTCGACCGGCTGCGCGGGCGCGAAGACGTGCTGCAGGCGCTGGAGCCGGTCGGACGGATCGAGACGATCCCGCTCGACGTCGGCGGCGGCAACTGACGGCGGGTCCGCTGCAGGGTATCCTGCGCAGCGCATGAGCGCAGAACCGAGATCCGTGTCCGGTCCCCGCGTCGTCCGCGCCCCGCGCGGCGCGAAGCTGGACTGCCGCAGCTGGCTGACCGAGGCGCCGTACCGGATGATCCAGAACAACCTCGATCCGGAGGTCGCCGAGCATCCCGACCGGCTGGTCGTCTACGGCGGCATCGGCAAGGCCGCGCGTGACTGGGCGGCGTTCGACACCATGCTTTCCGTGCTGCGGCGGCTCAAGGACGACGAGTCGCTGCTGGTGCAGTCCGGCAAGCCGGTCGGCGTGTTCGCCACGCATCCGGACGCGCCGCGCGTGCTGATCGCGAACTCGAACCTGGTGCCGCACTGGGCGACCTGGGAGCACTTCCACGAGCTCGACCGCAAGGGCCTGATGATGTTCGGGCAGATGACGGCGGGCTCGTGGATCTACATCGGCTCGCAGGGCATCGTGCAGGGCACGTACGAGACCTTCGGCGCCTGCGCGCGCACGCATTTCAATGGCGACGCGCGCGGGCGCTGGATCCTGACCGCGGGTCTCGGCGGCATGGGCGGCGCACAGCCGCTGGCGGCGACGATGGCGGGGTTCTCGATGCTCGCGGTCGAGTGCGACGAGTCGCGCATCGACTTCCGCCTGCGCACCGGCTACCTGGACCGCAAGGCGGTGACGCTCGACCAGGCGCTGGCGATGGTCGACGAGGCGCGGCGCGCGAAGCGCGCGTTGTCGGTCGGGCTGCTGGGCAATGCCGCCGAGGTGCTGCCCGAACTCGTGCGCCGCGGCGTGGCGCCGGACGTGGCCACCGACCAGACCTCGGCGCACGATCCGCGCAACGGCTACCTGCCGCGCGGCTGGACGCTGGCGCAGGCGGCCGAGGCACGAAAAAGGGACGCGGTCCAATTAGAGCGCGAGGCGCGCGCCTCGATGAAGGTCCACGTGCAGGCGATGCTCGATCTCAGGGCGAGGGGCGCGGTCGTCTTCGACTACGGCAACAACATCCGCCAGGTCGCCTTCGACGAGGGCCTGCAGAATGCCTTCGACTTCCCCGGTTTCGTGCCCGCCTACGTGCGCCCGCTGTTCTGCGAAGGCGTCGGCCCGTTCCGCTGGGTCGCGCTCTCGGGCGAGCCGGAGGATATCTACCGCACCGACGCGAAGGTGAAGGAACTGGTCCCGGATGACGCGCACCTGCACCGCTGGCTGGACATGGCGCGCGAACGGATCCGGTTCCAGGGCCTGCCGGCGCGCATCTGCTGGGTGGGACTGAAGGACCGCGCGCGCCTGGGCCTCGCCTTCAACGAGATGGTGGCGAAAGGCGAGTTGAAGGCGCCGGTCGTGATCGGCCGCGATCACCTCGACTCGGGCTCGGTCGCGAGCCCGAACCGCGAGACCGAGGCGATGCAGGACGGCTCGGACGCGGTCTCCGACTGGCCGTTCCTCAATGCGCTGCTGAATACGGCGAGCGGCGCGACCTGGGTCTCGATCCATCACGGCGGCGGCGTCGGCATGGGATTCTCGCAGCATGCGGGCGTCGTGATCGTCTGCGACGGCACGGATGCCGCCGCGAAACGCATCGCGCGCGTGCTCAGGAACGACCCCGGCACCGGCGTGATGCGCCACGCCGATGCCGGCTACGAGCGCGCCATCGCCTGCGCGCGCGAGCAGGGCCTCGACCTGCCGTCGATCCGCTGATGGCCGCGCTCACGCTGAAGCCCGGTTCGATTTCGCTGGCCGAGCTGCGCCGCATCGTGCGCGGCGACGACCCGATCGCGCTCGCCGACGGCTGGCGCGGCCCGGTCGAGGCATCGCTCGCGGCGGTGGCAAAGCGCCTGGCCGCAGGCGAGGCGCTCTACGGCATCAACACCGGCTTCGGCAAGCTCGCGAAGACGCGCGTGTCGGAAGGCGCGCTCGCGACGCTGCAGCTCTATATCGTGCGCTCGCACGCGGCGGGCGTCGGCGAGCCGCTCGCGGACTCGACCGTGCGGCTGGTGCTGGCGCTGAAGACCGCCAGCCTCGCGCGCGGCTACTCGGGGGTGCGGCCGGTCGTGATCGAGCGGCTGCTCGCGTTCGTGAACGCCGGCATCCTGCCGCTCGTGCCTTCGCAGGGTTCGGTGGGCGCTTCCGGCGACCTCGCGCCGCTCGCGCACCTGTCGCTGGCGCTGATCGGCGAAGGGCGCGTGCGCGTCGGGGGCCGCGAGATGGACAGCGCCGCGGCGATGAAGGCCGCGGGCATCGAACCGCTCACGCTCGGGCCGAAGGAGGGTCTCGCGCTGCTGAACGGCACGCAGGTATCGACCGCGCTCGCGCTCGAGGGCCTGTTCGCCGCCGAGGACCTGCTCGCGGGCTCGATCGTCGCGGGCTCGATGTGCGTGGACGCGGCGCTCGGCAGCCGCACGCCCTTCGATGCGCGCATCCACAACGTGCGCGGCCAGCCGGCGCAGATCGCGGTGGCGGCCGCCTTCCGCGCCGTGCTCGGCGAGAGCGGGATCGGCCATTCGCACGAGCACTGCGACCGCGTGCAGGATCCTTACTCGCTGCGCTGCCAGCCGCAGGTGGCGGGCGCCTGCCTGCAGCAGGTCGAGAACGCCGCGCGCACGCTGATGCTGGAGGCGAACGGCGTCTCCGACAACCCGCTCGTCTTCGGCGCGGAGGGCGACGTGCTCTCGGGCGGAAACTTCCACGCCGAGCCGGTCGCCTTCGCGGCCGACGGACTGGCGCTCGCGCTCGCCGAGATCGGCGCGCTGTCGGAGCGGCGCATCGCGATGCTGATCGACGACAGCCTGAGCCAGCTCCCGGCATTCCTGGTGAGGGAGGGCGGGCTCAATTCGGGATTCATGATCGCGCAGGTGACGGCGGCCGCGCTCGCCTCCGAGAACAAGTCGCTCGCGCATCCCGCGTCGGTGGACAGCCTGCCGACTTCGGCGAACCAGGAGGACCACGTCAGCATGGCGACCTTCGCCGCCAGGCGCCTCGCGCCGATGGCGGAGAACACGCGCGGCATCCTCGCGATCGAGCTGCTGGCCGCCGCCCAGGGCATCGACTTCCGCCGCCCCCTGCAGTCGAGTCCCGCGCTCGAGAAGGCGCACGCGCTGCTGCGCGCGAAGGTCCCGTTCTACGACCACGACCGCCATTTCGCGCCGGACATCGCGGCGGCGAAGTCCGTGATCTCCGGCGACGATCTCCTGGCGCTGGTACCGGCCGGACTCCTGCCGAGCCGCTAGTCGCACAGCCGCGGCGTCCGGGAACCCTGCTCGCTCGCGCCGCCGGAACCTACGCGCTCGCTCGCAGGTTCCCGGCCGCCACCGCTGCGCGAGTGGCGGCATCACGCCCGGCGCGCGTGGTGGCGGGGTCCTCGCGAGCAAACTCGTAAGTTCCGGCGGAGTTTGCGAGCGAGCGACCCCGCCGGATCCCGCGCGCCGGGCGTGCATCCAGCGAGTTACCGCGACTGCGGCGGGTGCTCCGCGAGCCAGCGCATCGCCCGCATGACGCGGGTGCGCCCGCTCGGGTGATCGTAGAAAACGCATTCCTCGACCCGCCCCGGCTCGATCTTCCGGTAGCTCGACAGCCGCATGGCCACGCTCGCGAAACCCTGCGGCTCCCGCGCGGCGTCCAGCCCGAAGGCATCGGCCTGGTTCTCCGCGATGCGCACGATGCCGTTCGAGACCGGCGTCAGCAGCAGCATCACCACCGCGAAGATCGCGAGCGCGAGCGGCAGTCCGGCCGGATCGGCGATGTCGCGCACGCCCCAGCGCCCGCCGCGCCGCGCGCGGATCGCGCCGAAGCTGCGGTTCACGACCCAGTAGCCGATGCCGAGCATCAGCGCGGTCGAGAGCGGGATCCACAGCGAGTGGTTCAGCACGTAGTGGCCCATCTCGTGCGCCATGACCGCGCGGATCTCGGGCTCCGAGGTGCCGTTCAGCAGGTTGTCGTTGAGCGCGATGCGCGTCGTGTGCGCGATGCCGGAGACGTTGGCGCTGATGCGCCTGGTCTGCTTCGAGGCGTCGTACCAGTACACGTCGTCGGCCGGGATGCCGTTGTCGTGCGCGAGCGCGAGGATCGAGTCACGCAGTTCGCCCGCGGGCAGGCTCCTGTAGTCGTTGAACAGCGGCGCGATGAACACCGGGAAGACCATGATCATGAACAGCAGGAACACCGCGGTGGCGGCGGTCGCCCACGGCACCCAGCGCTCGCGCACGCGGCGGATGATCGCGTACAGCCCGGCGATCGCGATCGCGCCGAGCGCGATGCCGAGTGCGAGCGAGATCGCCCGCTCGCCGAGGAACGCGCCCAGCGTCTGGTTCGACATGCCGTACTGGTGCTCGCGGAAGAAGTCCGTGTACAGCGTCCACGGCAGGCCGAGGATGCCGATCGCCAGCATGAACCCGGCGGCGTAGAGCAGCGTCTGCCGGAACGGCTTGCGCGCGCGCCGCTCGGCGAAGTCGCGCAGCCGCGCGGAGAGGCGCGTCTCCAGCAGGATCCAGGCGATCGCCACCGTGATCAGCGCGCCCCAGGCCTCGATCCAGTAGCCGCCCTCGAAGTAGGCATCCGACTTCTCGCGCTCAGCGGCCGGGATGGTCGCGATCCAGGCGCCGGTTGCGCCGGCCGCGTCGAAAGCCGGTCCCCACTCGGCGCCCGCGGGCACCTGCAGCTGCAAATCCGCGGCGTCGGCCATCGTGAATCCCCCCCGGGTGCAGGCTATAGTGCGCCGCTTGCGGCGCAATTTGCCAACCGGTGGACGCGATGGGTGAACCTGCAGGCGCAAGGCCGAAGGTCGGATTGATCGGCTGGCGCGGCATGGTCGGCGCCGTGCTGATCGAGCGCATGCGCGCCGAGGGCGACTTCGCGCTGATCGAGCCCGAGTTCTTCTCGACCACGCAGGCCGGCAGGCCGGCGCCCGACGTCGGCTCCGGCCACGGCACGCTCGGCAATGGCTATGACCTCGAAGCCCTCGCGCGTTGCGACATCCTGGTCTCCTGCCAGGGCGGCGACTACACCGGCAAGATGCATCCGCAGCTGCGCGCCGCCGGCTGGGACGGGCACTGGATCGACGCGGCCTCGGCGCTGCGCATGAACGACGCCGCCGTGATCGTGCTGGACCCGGTGAACCGGCATGTGATCGACGCCGGCCTCGCGGCCGGCTGCCGCGACTGGATCGGCGGCAACTGCACGGTGAGCCTGATGCTGATGGCCTTCGGCGGGCTGTTCCGCGCCGGTCTGGTCGAGTGGATGACGACGATGACCTACCAGGCCGCATCGGGCGCCGGCGCGCAGCAGATGCGCGAGCTGCTGGCGCAGATGGGCGTGCTGCACGCCTCGGCGCGCGGGCTGCTGGACGACCCGGCGAGCGCGATCCTCGACATCGACCGCCGCGCCAGGGCCGCGTTCGACGATGCGATGCCGACCGCCGCCATCGGCCAGCCGCTGGCGGGCAGCCTGCTGCCCTGGGTGGACCGCGACCTCGGCAACGGCTACAGCCGCGAGGAATGGAAGGCGGGCGCCGAGGGCAACAAGATCCTCGGCCTCTCGGGCGATCCGGTGCCGATCGACGGCCTGTGCGTGCGCGTCGGCGCCATGCGCTGCCACAGCCAGGCGGTGACGATCAAGCTGAGGCGCCCTGCGACGCTGACCGCGCTCGAGCAGGTCATGGCCGGGCTGCATCCCTGGCTGCGCATCATCCCGAACGAAGTGGAAGCGACGCTCGCCTGCCTGACGCCCGCGGCGGTGACCGGCACGCTCGACATCGCGGTCGGGCGCATCCGCCACCTGGCGATGGGCGAGGACTATCTGACGGCGTTCACCGTCGGCGACCAGCTGCTGTGGGGCGCGGCCGAGCCGCTGCGGCGCATGCTGCGGATCCTGATCGGGCGCTGATGCCGGCATGAGCGCCGCATCCGCGAACGCCGGGCTCGGGCGCCTGATGGCGCACCCGGGATTCCTGCGCTACCTGGTTTCGCGCACCGCGGTGTCCATCGCGGTGCAGATGCAGACCGTCGCGGTCGGCTGGCAGATCTACGCGATCACGAAGAACCCGCTCGACCTCGGCCTGATCGGGCTGTCGCAGTTCCTGCCCTTCGTGCTGCTGGTGCTGCCGGCGGGGCAGGTCGCGGACCGCCGCCACCGCGCCCGCATCCTGGTCGGCTGCTTCGCGCTCGAGTTCGTCTGCGCGCTGCTGCTGGTCGCATTCACGCTGTCGGGGCTCGCGGTCGCCTGGCCGGTGTTCGCGGTGATGGTGCTGTTCGGCATGGCGCGCGCCTTCGCGATGCCGGCCGGGCAGGCGCTGTTGCCGAACCTGGTGCCGCCGGAGCTGTTCTCGCGCGCGGTCGCGGTGCATTCCAGCACCTGGCAGGTCTCGGTGATCGTCGGCCCCGCGATCGGCGGCCTCGTGTACCTCGCCGGGCCCGAGGTCGTGTACGGATCGGTCGCCGCGCTGCTCGCGGTCGCGACCGTGCTGATGATCGGCCTGCGGACCGCCGCGCCCGCGCCGGCCACGGAACCCGCGAGCTGGCACACGCTGCTCGAAGGGCTGCGATTCGTGTACCGGCGCAAGATCATCCTGGGCGCGGTGTCTCTCGACCTGTTCGCCGTGCTGTTCGGCGGCGCGACTGCGCTCTTGCCCGTGTACGCGAGCGACGTGCTGGACATCGGCCCCGACGGGCTCGGCATCCTGCGCGCCGCGCCCGGCGTCGGCGCCGCGCTGGTCGCGCTCGTGTTCGCCGTGCGCCCGGTCGCGCGGCAGGTGGGCCGCGCGATGTTCGCGGGCGTGGCGCTGTTCGGCGTCGCGACCGTGGTGTTCGGCCTGTCGGAGAGCTTCTGGCTGTCGCTGGCGGCGCTCACGGTGCTGGGCGGCGCCGACATGGTGAGCGTGTACATCCGCCACCTGCTGGTGCAGCTCGAGACCCCGGACGCGATCCGCGGGCGGGTGAGCGCCGTGAACGCCGTCTTCATCGGGGCCTCGAACGAACTCGGCGAGTTCCGTGCGGGCGTGACCGGGGCCTGGTGGGGGGTGATCCCGGCGGTCGTCGTGGGCGGCATCGCGAGCGTCGCGACCGCGGGCCTGTGGATGCGCCTGTTCCCGGCGCTGCGCAGCATGGACCGCTTCCCGGAACCGGCGCGTCCCCCCGCTTGACCGGCCCGACCGGTACCTGTATATCCATACAGGTATGCGGCTGGATGAGCGCAAGGGTCGCGGGGCATTGTCGAACCGCGCCGGGCGGTTCGAATCGCTCGCGGTCGAGCGCGTGGACGACGGCTGGGGAATCCTCGACGAACCCCTGCCGCCGCTCGAGACCAGGGTCCTGCCGGAGCCCGCGCAGTCCGTCATCACGCGCAACAACTCCCCGGACATTCCCTTCGACCAGTCCATCAATCCTTATCGTGGATGCGAGCATGGATGTGTCTACTGCCTGTCGGGAGACACCCCGATCCTCATGGGCGACGGCAGCCAGAAACCTCTGGCCGAGCTTGCGGTCGGCGACGAGATCTACGGCACGGTGAAGTACGGGCACTACCGCCGCTATGCGCGTACGCATGTGCTCGTCCATTGGCGGACGACCAAGCCGGCCTGGCGGATACGGCTCGCGGACGGCACTGAAGTCGTCGCGAGTGGCGATCACCGATTCCTCACCGAGCGCGGATGGAAGTTTGTGGCGAAAGACGAGGCAGGTGGCCAGCGGCCGCACTTGACGCTTAACAACACGCTGATGGGCTTCGGTGCGATTCCAGCCACGACGGCCCGCGAGCATTCGCGCGACTATCGGCGCGGATACCTTTGCGGGCTTATCCGGGGCGACGGCCACCTCGGTGTGTACCGGTACGCCCGGCCCGGAAGGGCCAACGGCGACCAGTATCGATTCCGGCTGGCAATGGCGGACCTGGCAGCCCTTGAGCGCGCAACGGATTTTCTGTCCGGTTTCGGGATCGCGACCGATCGATTCCTGTTCAGTGCGGGCACGGCTATACGCCGGCGAATGGAAGCGATCCGCACCAGCGCGAGAGCCTCGGTGGCCGCGATAGGCAAGCTGATCGAATGGCCTGATCGTCCCGAAGGTGACTGGGCTCGCGGCTTCGCAGGGGGCATTTTCGATGCCGAAGGCTCCTTCGGCGGGGGCACCATCCGGATTGCGAACACCGATCGCAGGATGATCGAGGCACTTTCCGAAGGCCTGCGCAGGTCTGGATTCGACTCGCTCGTCGAAACGTCGCGGCCAGCGGCGCAGAAGCCTGTTCACTATGTGCGGGTTCGTGGCGGTCTCCGCGAGCATCTGCGCTTCATTCGCGTATTTGATCCTGCCATCGAGCGCAAGCGGGATTTCCAGGCTCAAGCGGTCAAGTCCGCGGCCAGGCTGGAGGTTGTCGAGATCGAGCCGCTCGGCCGGGCCATCGAACTCTTCGACATCACGACCGGAACCGGCGACTTCGTCGCCAACGGCATCATCAGTCATAACTGTTTCGCCCGCCCCAGCCATGCCTACGTCAACCTCTCGCCCGGCCTCGATTTCGAGACGAAGCTCTTCTTCAAGCAGGACGCGGCCTTGCGTCTGCGGCAGGAACTGAACCGCCGGGCCTACAAACCAAGCCCCATCAACCTCGGCGCCAACACCGACCCCTACCAGCCGCTCGAGAAGAAGATGGGCATCACCCGCTCGATCCTGGAGGTGCTCGCCGAGGCGCACCACCCGGTGACCATCGTGACCAAGTCGGCCCTGGTGGTGCGGGACCTGGACCTGCTGCGCACGCTCGCCGCGGAACATCTGGTCAAGGTCTTTGTCAGTCTCACCACGCTGGACGACGAACTGAAGCGGAAGATGGAGCCGCGGGCGTCGGGACCGGCGGCGCGGCTGGCGGCGATCAGGAGCCTGTCGTCGGCAGGCATCCCGACGGGCGTGATGTTCGCCCCGGTGGTGCCGGCCATCAACGACCACGAGCTCGAGGAGGTGCTGGCCGCGGCGGCTGAGGCGGGCGCGAAGACGGCGGGTTACCTGCTGCTGCGCCTGCCGGGAGAGGTCAGGGACATCTTCTATGAGTGGCTGCAGGCGCATTACCCCGAGCGCGCGAACCGCGTTCGCAACCGCATCCGCGAGCTGCGCGGCGGCCGCGACAACGACCCGCGTTTCGGCCACCGCATGCGCGGCCACGGCCCCTGGGCCGCGTTGTTGCGCCGGCGCTTCGAGGAATCCTGCCGCAGGAACGCCCTGGAAACGGGCCGCAGCAGCCCGCTCGCCACGGACCGCTTCGTTGCGCCGAACCGTGCGCCGGGCCAGATGGCGCTGTTCTGATCGCGGCGTATACTCGATCCGGTTCGCCGCCGCTGCCCCGGAGTCGCCCCCATGCCGACCCTGAACCGCATTTCCCTGCCGCACGCCGGCACCGGCGCCGCGGCGCTCGTCCTGCTCTCCGGCTGCATGACCGCCCACCTCGAGGAAGACCGCAGCATGTCCACGGCGATCGCCTCGCACGAGGCCGTGGTGCTGCTCGCCAAGCCGCACGTCGAGGGCATCACCGCCGAGGACGAGTTCATGGACTGCGTCGGCAACAAGCTGAACCGGCAGCGCGGCATCCAGGTGCGCTCCAACGACGAGTTCGTGGACTCGATGTTCCCCTGGCTCGAACCGTCCACCGCGCCGCAGCGCCCGGAGGGCGTGACCAAGCTGCTCGCGCGTGACGCGGTCGCGGATCGCATCGCAGAGAGCGGCGTGCGCTACCTGATCTGGGTGGACGGCGCGACCCGCAAGACCGACAGCGGCGGCAGCATCACCTGCACGGTCGGCCCCGCCGGCGGCGGCTGCATCGGCTTCGGCTGGTGGGAGAAGGAATCCGATTACCAGGCCACGGTCTGGGACATCGCCGAGGCGAAGACCGCCGGCTCCGTGTCCACGAACGTGACCGGCACTTCCGCGCTGGTCGGCGTGCTGGTGCCGCTGCCCTTCATCGCGCGGGTGCAGGGAACGGCCTGCGACCGGCTGGCGAGCCAGCTCGGGGCGTTCCTGAAGGGCGAGGACCCGTCCGTCGTGCCCGAGGGCGGCTGACCCCCCCGGTAGAGGCCGGGTTGTGAACCATCGGCCGGAAGCGCTCTCCAAACTGAAAATGCGGACCCATAGCCGGTCCCGCCCGATCGCGGGTTTGCCGGTGGGAGGCTGAGATGGACATGAAACGGCTGTTGCGTGGCATTTCGACCGCGGTTCTCGTGGCCATGCTGGCCGGGTGCCTGAGTTCCGGCGGCGGCATGACGCAGCCCGGATCCAGCGGCGGCTCTTCGGGCGGTTCCTCCGGTGGCGGAAGCTCGGGTGGAGGCTCCTCGGGCGGCGGTTCGTCCGGCGGCGGTTCGTCCGGCGGGGGCGGCGGCATGCCCGGCGGCGGCGGCGGTTCCTCGGGTGGCGGCGGCATGCCCGGCAGTGGCGGCGGCGGCGTCATCATCGGCGGTGACACGGGCTCGGGCGGTGGCGGTGCCGGCGACGCGGGCGGTGGCGGCAGCACTTCCGATTCCCAGTTCCCGAGCAAGAGCAGGACCGGCGCCGGCGGCGATGCGCCGATCCCGATCCCCGGCGGCTCAGCGGGTGGTGCAGCCGGTGGTTCGACCCAGGGCAAGCCGGGCGGCTCGTCCACGGCGACACCCTGCGACGAGAATGCGAAAGACGGCGATGCCGCGGCGAACTGCGCGAAGAAGGGCGAAGGCGGCGCCGGCACCAACCAGCCGGGGGACGGCCAGCCCGCAGGCGGAAGCAGCAGCAGCGGCAGCGGCGGTACGCCCGGAGATCCCGCCGGCGGCCAGCCCGGCCCGGGTGCGGGCCCCGCGGTGCCATCGTCCGGCGGCGCCGGCCGCAGCGAGGAAATCGGCAAGCGCCTCGACGAGACCTTCGGGACCTTCGACGAGACCGTGCGCACGGCGCAGGCGCAGATCGCCAAGGAACGCGAAGCCGCACAGGGCGGCGGCGGCAGCGAGGTCGGCACCGGCACCGACGCGGACGGCGAGAGCGGCGGCAAGGGAGCTGCCGGCGGCGATGGCCCCAGGTCGCGCGGCGGGCTCGAGTCGGTCAACAAGTCCGCGAGCGCGAGGACCGGGGATCCTGGCACCGACCCGCGTGAGGTCAGCGAGCAGGGCGGCGTCGGCGGCGGCACCTCGGCCGGCCGCGGCCCGACCGGCGTCCCTTCCGACATCCCGGATGGCCGCGACGACGACATCGTCGCGCGCCAGATCCGCGAGGCGGCGATGAAGGAAACCGACCCCGAGCTGCGCGAGGCGCTGTGGGAAGAGTACCGCCGCTACAAGAGGGGCCGCTGAGGCCGCTCCGGGCGCATCCGGCATGAACGCGACGACCCGGTTCACCCTGCTTGCGGCCGCGGCGCTCGTCGCCGCCGGCTGCGTGAAGGAGACGCGGCCGCTGCCGGTCCTGCAGGCCACGCAGGCGACGACCGAGATCCCGGACGCGCAGCTGCTCGACGTGGGCGTCCACATCTTCGACCCGGGCATCCCGAAGCAGCTCGAGGAGAATCCGGACCTCGCGCCGAAGCTGCTCATCTATCCCGAGATCCGCCGGGCCGAGGCGCGCTTCGCCGCGATGCAGCTGCGCGACACGCTCGAGGGCACCGGCCACTGGGGCACCGCGCGCGTGGTGCCGGCGAGCGTGACCTCGTTCGACGTGACGGTGGACGGGCGCATCGTCGAGTCCAACGGCAAGTACCTGACGCTCGAGATCACGGCGACGGACGCCACCGGCCGGGTGTGGATCAGGAAGCAGGAGTTCGAGGGCCTCGCCGACACGCGGGCCTACAAGGACGGCTACAGCGCCGGGCGCGACCCGTTCGAGAACGTGTACGTGCACATCGCCAACGCGCTGCTGGAGGCGCGCGGCAAGCTGCCGCCCGCCGAGGTCGCCAACATCCGCCGCGTCAGCGAGCTGCGCTTCGCGGTGGATTTCGCGCCGGTCGCCTTCGGCCAGTACCTGGAGCAGGACCGCAGGAGCGGCCAGTACCGCGTGCTGCGGCTGCCGGCGGACGACGACGTGATGCTCGGCCGGATCCGCCAGATCCGCGACCGCGACTACGGCATGATCGACACGGTCAGCGAGAACTACGCTGCGTTCAGCGAGCGCCTCGAGGAGCCGTACACCTACTGGCGCCGCTTCACCTACGACGAGATCGTGGCCGCGGAGAAGGTCAAGCAGCAGGCCCGCAACCGCATGCTCATGGGCGCCGCCGCGATCGCGGCCGCGGTGATGGTCCCCGACAGCTGCAACAGCAGCAGCTGCGCGCGCATGGCGGACTATGCCCGTTACGGCGCCATGGCCGGCGGCGTGGCCGGCGTCATCAGCGGCTACCGCAAGCGCGAGGAAGCCAAGATCCACGAGGAAACGCTGAAGGAGATGTCGGGCTCGTTCGAGAGCGAGGCCGCGCCGCTGATCGTGGACGTCGAGGGGCGCACGCTGCGGCTCACCGGCACGGCCGAGGAACAATACGCGGAGTGGCGCAAGCTGCTGCACGAACTGTACAAGGAGGAGACCGGCCTCGTTCCCGTCGCGCCGCTTGCGCCGGCGGCGGGTGCCGCGGCGCAGGGTGCCCGGCCGGCCGGCGCGGGTTGAACCCCCATGCTGGATCTCACGCCCGGGCTCGAAATCGGCGCCCGGTTTGCACTGATTCGCCGGCTCGGCCGCGGCGGCGCCGCGGAGGTCTGGCTCGCGGATGACCGCGAGCGCGGCGCGCAGGCCGCGCTCAAGATCCTCGATCCCGCGGATCCCCCCGATCCCGGGCTGGCGCGCCGCCTGGAAGAGGAGGCCGCGCGCGCGAACCGGCTGCCGCGCGGGCACGCCGTGCTTCATCACGGCGTCATCGCAACCGACGGCCTGCTGCTGGTCGCGATGGAGTACATGCCGGGCGGCGACCTCGGCCAGTTCCGCGGCCGCTCCTTCGAAAGCTGGGCCGGCGCCGTGGACGACGTCGCCGCGGCGCTCGCGGCCTGCCACGCGGCGGGCATCGTGCACCGCGACCTCAAGTGCGGCAACGTGCTGCTGGACGCCGATGGCCGCGCGCGGCTCGCGGACTTCGGCGTCGCCCTGGCCGCGGGCAGCCGCGCCGCCGGCGGCTCGCCCTACAACGCGAGCCCGCAGCAGCTGCGCGGCGAGCCGGCGCAGCCGGCCGACGACCTCTACGCCTTCGGCGCGCTGCTCTACGAGCTGATCGCCGGCCACCCGCCCTGGTATCCCGAGATCACGCGCGACCGCGTGCTGCACGAGCCGGTGCCGCCGCTGGTGCCGCGCGGCGAGGTGCCGGTCGGCGTGCGCGAGCTCGCGCTGCGCCTGCTCGCCAAGTCGCCGCGCGAACGGCCCGCCCTGGCTGACGTGCGCGCACGCCTGGCGGCGGCAGGGGCGGGCGACGTGGGCGTGGTCGAGCCGATCGTGCACGCCCTGCCGTCGGCGCCACAACGCCCGCGCCGCGGCCGCGGCTGGATGCCGGTGGCTGTGGTCGTCGCTGCGGTCGCGATCGCCGCTGCATTCTTCTGGTTGCCGCAGCACTTCGGGGGTGGCGGCAGCTTCGAGCAGGAGGCGCGCAGCGAAGCGGAGCGCCTCGCGCAGGAACAGCAGGCGCGCGAGGACGCGCTCGCGGCCGCGGCCGTGGCGCGCGCAGCCGCCGAGGAAGCGCGTGCCGGTTTCGATGCCGCCTTCGCCGCGCTCGACGGCCGCGCGGCCGCGCGCTGGGCGACCGCGGACTTCGCCGCCGCGCGCGATGCCGGCGCGCTGGCGGCCCGGCAGTTCTCGGTCGAGGACTACGGTTCCGCGGCGGCCGGCTGGGGCGAGGCCGGAACGCTGCTGGCTGCCATCGAGGCGCGCAGGCCGCAGGCGGTCGCCGAGGCGCTCGCCCGCGGCGAGGCGGCGCTGCGTGAGGGCCGCACCGGCGCGGCACGCGACGCCTTTGGTCTGGTGCAGGCGATCGAGCCCGCGCATGCGGGCGCCGCGGCCGGCATCGCCCGCGCCGGCCGCATCGAGCAGACCTTCGCCATCGTGGATGCCGCGGCCGCCGACGAGCGCGCCGGGCGGATGTCCGTCGCTGAACAGGGCTACCGCCGCGCGCTCGCGATCGACCCGGCGGCGCCGGGCGCAGCCGAGGGACTGGCGCGCATTTCCGGCCGGCGCGCCGGCGAGGCCTACGCCGCCGCGATGTCGCGCGGACTCGCGGAGATGGCGGCGGGCCGCGTCGGCCCGGCGCGCGCAGCGCTCGGCGAGGCGCTGGCGCTGCGGCCCGGCTCGCAGGAGGCCGCCGATGCGCTG
The DNA here is from genome assembly GCA_019634895.1 of Steroidobacteraceae bacterium. Classification (GTDB taxonomy): domain Bacteria; phylum Pseudomonadota; class Gammaproteobacteria; order Steroidobacterales; family Steroidobacteraceae; genus SCUD01. The sequence continues at coordinate 17,396 of JAHCAM010000009.1, forward strand.
GCCGCCCTCGACCAGGGCCAGCGCGCGGGCGCGCTCGCCACGCTCGAACAGCGCGCCCGCTCGGCGGAATCCGCCGAGCGCTGGGACGAAGCGCTTTCCGCCTGGCGCGAGGCCGTGGCGCTGGAGCCCACGCTCGAGTCGGCCCGTGCCGGCGTTGCGCGGGCCGGGCCGCGCGCGGAACTGCAGGGCGCGATCGAAGCTCTGAACCGGGAGCCGCAGCGTTTGTGGGATCCCGCCGGGCGTGCCGAGGCGCGCCGGCTGCTCGCCGCCGCAGCCGACGCCGGCAACCCGAGGCAGCGCCTGGCGGCGGCGGCGGCGGAGCTCGAACGGCTCACGGCGGCGGCGCAGACGCCGGTCCGGCTGCGGCTGCAGTCGGATGGCGTCACCAGCGTCACGATCTACCGCGTCGGCCAGTACGGGGCCTTCTCCGTGCGCGAGGTGGAGCTGCTGCCGGGGCGCTATACGGTCGTCGGCACGCGAAACGGCTATCGTGACGTCCGCCGGGAGATCGTGCTGCCGCCGGGAGCGCCTGCGGCGGTGGTCATGGTGAAGTGCGAGGAACCGATTTGAGCGAACTGTGGCTCGACGACCCGCTCGGTGAACGGCCGTTGTCGCCGTCGGACATGCCGCTGTCGGTCGGCGGACCGGGCGCGGACGTCGTGATTCCCGGCTGCGCGGCGGGCGAGCTGCGCGCGCGCGTCGCAGTGACCGCCGCCGGCCTGGCGGTGAGCCCGGAACCCGGCGCCGGCAGGGACGCGCTCGACGGCGTGTCCATCACGCTCGAGCGCCGCGACGACAGGCAGGTGATCGTCGTGCGCCACGGCGGCGTCGCCAACGTGACGCTGCCGCCCCAGTTCGAGGGCCGCGGCCCGGTGGACCCGGAGACCCAGGACGATCGCCTGCCGATCGCGGTGGTGGACTGGGAGCCGCCCGCAGCGCGGCCCGCGCCGAGGCGCGCGCCCGCGGCGCCGGCCTGGCTGAAGCCGGCACGCTGGGCCGCGGTCGCGCTGGTGGTGGCGGCCCTCGGTTACCTCGCGACCGCGACCTCGGTGCAGGTCGTGACCAGCCCGGAGACGGGAATCGACCGGGCGCAGTTTGCCGGCACCGCGCTGGATTTCGGCTTCGGCGGGCGCTATCTCGTGCCGCCCGGGCAGTACGAGCTCACCGTCGAGGCGCGAGGCTACGCGCCGGCGCGGCAGGCGGTCGTCGTCGGGCGCGCATCCGGGCAGCGCATCGTGGTCGCGCTCGAGCGCCTGCCGGGCCTTGTCGTCTTCGACACCGGCGGCGTGGCGGCGACGCTGTCCGTGGACGGCCGCACCATCGGCGCGCTGCCGGGGGAGCACGAGCTGCCGGCCGGCACCCGCGAGCTCACGGTCACCGCGCCGCGCCACGCGGAGTTTCATCAGCGCCTCGACGTGCTGGGCGGCGGCGAGCGCCAGGAACTCGCGGTGTCGCTCGAGCCGCTGTACGCGAAAGTCACCGTGACCTCGGTTCCCGAAGGCGCCGCAGTCTGGGCCGACGACGTCGAACTCGGGCGCACGCCGCTCGAGACCGAGCTGGATGCGGGCCGCTATACGCTCGCGCTGCTGCATCCGGAATACCGCCGCTACGAAAGTCCGGTGACCGTGCGCGCCGGCGAGCCGCTGGCGATCGGACCGGTCGAGCTCGGCATGCCGGACGGCCGGCTCATCGTGCAGAGCCGTCCCGCGGGCGCCGACGTCAGCATCGGCGGCAGCTACCGCGGGCGCACGCCGCTCACGGTCGGGGTGATGCCGGGCATGCCGCAGGAACTGCTGGTGTCGCTGGCGGGCTATGCGCCGGTGACCCAGACGGTCGCGGTCGAGAGCCGCGCCGAGCGCCGGGTCGCGGTCGACCTGGTGCCGCAGCTCGGCGAGGTCCGCGTCCAGGGCGAGCCGGCGGACGCCGTCCTCTACGTGGACGGCGCCTCGCGCGGTCCGGCCAACCAGGTGCTGTCGCTGCCCGCCGCGCCGCACGTGATCGAGGTGCGCAAGGCCGGGCTCGAGACCTTCCGCGCCACGGTGACGCCGCGCGAGGGCCAGTCGCAGCTGGTCGAGTTCCGGCTGCTGACCGCGGGCGAGGCCAGGTCCGCGGCCATCCCGGCGCGGCGCACGACCGCGCTCGGCCAGGAGCTGGTGCTGGTGAAGGGCGGGCGCTTCACCATGGGCAGCGCGCGCCGCGAGCCGGGGCGGCGCTCCAACGAGACCGAGCGCGTGGTGGTGCTGCAGCGGCCGTTCTACCTGTCGCGCCACCAGGTCACCAACCGCGAGTTCCGCGAGTTCCGTGCCCAGCATCAGTCGGGCATCTTCAAGGATGAGTCGCTGGACCTCGACCGCCAGCCGGTGGTGCGCGTGAGCTGGGAGGACGCCGCCGCGTTCTGCAACTGGCTCTCGGAGCGCGACCAGCTGCCGCCGGCCTACGAACGCCGCGGCGGCCGCCTGGTGCTGATCGAGCCGGTCACCACCGGTTACCGCCTGCCGACCGAGGCCGAGTGGGAGTTCGCGGCGCGTTTCGACGGCACCGCGGCGACCCGCAGGTACCCCTGGGGCGACGAGCTGCCGGTGCCGCCGAAGTCGGGCAACTGGGGCGACGCGGCCGCCATCTACCTGACGCCGGTGACGATCACCGGCTACAACGACGGCCACCGGGTGACCGCGCCGGTCGGCAGCTTCCCGGCGAACGCGCTCGGGCTCTTCGACGTGGGCGGCAACGTGATGGAATGGACCACCGACCGCTACTCGATCTACGTGGTCGGCGCGGACCATGTCTCGACCGACCCGGTCGGCCCGCGCGCCGGCGAGGCCTTCGTCATCCGCGGCGCCGGCTGGCTGACGGGCCGGATCGCGGACCTGCGCGCCGCCACTCGCGACTCGGGCTCGAGCGGGCGCCACGACCTCGGCTTTCGCATCGCGCGCTACGCGGAGTGAACCATGCGCATTCCCTACATCGTCGCCGCAGCCCTCGCCGTGACCGCCGCGCTCGCGATCGAGCCGCCGAAGGACAGGCCCGCGGCCCCGGCGTCGCCGCGGCCGGCGCCCTCGGCCGAGGGTCCCGCGCCGGCGCCGGCGGAGCAACGGCCGGCCGCCGAAGAGGACATCGACGAGGAACTTCCGCCGCTGCCGCCCGAGGCCGCGGACGCCGGGCCGCCGCCCCAGATCTTCACGCCGACCGAGAAAGTGCGCGCGGACTTTCCGGTCTCGTACCCGATCGACATCTGAGGAACCCATGAAGACCCGCTACCCGAAGGAACTGCTGTTCAGCCTGGGCTCGCTGCTCGCGGCTGTCGTCGTCGTGCACTCGATCTGGTCCTTCTGGGTCCGGCCGAATGCGCAGGCCGTGATCACGGCGCAGGCGGAACAGATGCGCAAGGACCCGAACTTCGTCCCCGACCGTTCGCTGTTCGTGATCATGAAGGACTGGGAGCAGGAGAGCTGCGTGGTGCTCATGATCTGGGCGCTGTCCATGATCGGCTTCAAGTACCGCATCGCGCGCCGCGAGCAGGACGAGCTCGACGGCGATCCGGTGCGCGTGCCCGAGGGCATGCGCATCCTGCCCGAGGACACGCGCGAGTACGTGCGCCAGCTCGAGGCGCTGCCGGCGGCGCGCCAGCAGTCGCTGGTGGTGCGCGCGGCCAAGGCCGCGCTGGCGCGCTTCGGCGCCACGCGCAACGTCCAGGACGTGTCGGAGGCGGGCCACGCGGTCTGCGCCGCGGAGGCGGAGCGGCTCGACTCGGAGCTGTCGATGATCCGCTACATCGCCTGGGCGATCCCGGCGATCGGCTTCATCGGCACCGTGCGCGGCATCGGCGATGCGCTCGCCGAGGCGCACAAGGCCGTCACCGGCGACATCTCCGGCGTCACCGAGGGCCTCGGCGTGGCGTTCAACTCGACCCTGGTCGCGCTGCTGCTGTCGCTGCTGCTGATGTTCCTGCTGCACTACCTGCAGCTCGCGCAGGAGCGGCTGGTGCTGGACGCCGAGACCTGGCTCGACAACCGCCTGCTGCGCCACCTGCAGGTGCGGTGAGGGCGCGCCATGGCGGTGATCGGCATCGAGCTCGTGGATGCGGCGGTCGTCGCGGTGAGGGACGGCGCGCGCGTGGCCGCGAGTCCCGGGATCGCGCTGCTCGAGGCCGCCGGCCCGGTGGTGGGCGAGGCGGCGGCGGCCGAGGCGCGCCTGAAGCCGGTGCTCGCCGCCGACCGCTTCTGGTCGGACCTGTCGGCCGAGTCCTGGGCGCAGGGCGCCGCAGCGCAGCTGTCGCACGCCGAGCTCGCCCATGCGCACCTGGCCTCGCTGTGGCGATCGGTTGCGCAGCCCGGCGACAGTGCGGTGTTCGCGCTGCCGGGCGCGATGCGCCTGCACCAGGCGGGGCTGCTGCTCGGCATCGCGCGCCGGGCCGGCATTCCCGTTGCGGGCGCCGTGGATGCGGCGCTGGCGGCCTGCGCCGGGCTCGCCGCGCGCGGCACCGTGCTGCATCTCGACGTGCAGCTGCACCAGGCGGTGCTGACCGAGCTCGCGGGCGCGACGGTGCTGCGCCGCCGGCGCGTGGACGTGGCGCCGCGCGCAGGGCTCAAGGCGATGTACTCGGCCTGGGCGCAGCTGGTCGCCGAAGCCATGGTGCGCCGCACGCGCTTCGACCCGCTGCACCAGGCGGCAACCGAGCAGCAACTCTTCGAGCGCCTGCCGGGCTGGCTCGCCGCGCTGGCGCGGGCCGAGTCGGTGGATGCGACCATCGAATCTGCGGCGGGTGCGTTCACCGCCACGCTGCGCCGCGAGCAGTTCACGCTGGCGGCCGAAGCCTGGTACGCGCAGCTCGCGGAACTGGTGCACGCGGGCCACCGCGCGGACGAGGAGGCGACCCTCGCGCTGTCGGCGCGCGCGGCCTTGCTGCCGGCGCTCGGTGAGCGGCTGGCCTCGCTGCCGGGCCTGGAGCCCGTGGCGCTGCCGGAGGAAGCCGCCGCCGCGGCGGCTGCGGCGCGCGCGCAGGAGATCGGCCCTGCCGGGCCGCCGGCGCTGGTCACTGCGCTGGCGCGCGCCATCCCGGCTGCGGCCGCGTCGCGGCGCCGTCCAGTCGGCGCGCGGCCGACGCACGTGACCCTGGACGGCCGCGCGCACGCGATCGGCGCGGAGCCGCTGGTCATCGGCGCCGGCGCGGGAGCGGGCCGGCGCATCGCGCTGCCGGCGGCCGCCGGGATTTCGTGCCGGCACTGCGCGCTGGCGGTGCAGGGCGGCGAGGTCCTGGTGCGCGACACCAGCCGCTACGGCACCTGGCTGAACGGCGAGCGCGTGGACGGCGAGGCGGCGCTCGCCGCCGGCGACCGCCTGCGCGTCGGCACGCCGGGCGTGGTGCTCGAGCTGGTGGCGGTGGGCTGAGCGATGACCCAGCGCAAGACGCAGACCTTCAGCATGTCCTTCCTGGACGTGATCTCCTGCGGCTTCGGCGCGGTCGTGCTCTTCTACACCATCATCAGCGCGCAGGCCGGCCTCTACCGCATCAAGGAGAACGCCGAGCTGACCGCCGAGGCGAAGAAGCTCGAGCAGGAGGTGCTGGACGGCTACAAGCACCTCGCCGAGCTGCAGAACGCGCTCGAATCCACCGAGGACCGCACCGTGCGCGCGGCCGGCCTGTCGCGCGAGATCCTGGATAAGCTGCGCCTGACGCAGGAGGAGCTCGCGCGCTACGAGCACGACACGCTGGCGCGCCGCGAGAGCCTCGAGCGCCTGAAGGCGGACCTGAAGCAGCTCGAGGAGAGCACGCGCCGCCTGCGCGCGGCGGCGCCGAAGGAGGGCTCCGGCGAGGCCGAGTCGCCGTCGCTCGACAAGCAGCTGTTCGTGACGCTGCGCGTCACCGGCGAGCGCGTGCTGGTGCTGGTGGACGCCTCCGCGAGCATGCTCGACGAGACCGTGGTCAACGTCATCCGCCTGCGCAACATGCCGCCGGAGCGGCGCATCGCCTCGCTCAAGTGGCAGCAGGCGCTCAACGTCGTCTACTGGGTCGCCACGCGCCTGCCGAAGACCTCGCAATTCCAGGTTTACGTGTTCGATACGCAGCCGCGCCCGCTCATCGAGGGCAGCGCGGGCCGCTGGCTGAACGCGGGCGACGCCGGTCAGGTGGAGGTCGCGCTCGCCGCGTTGCGCGCCACCGCGCCGACCGGCGGCACCAGCCTGCACAACGCCTTCGCCGTCATCAAGCAGCTCTCGCCCGCGCCGGACAACGTGATCCTGGTCACCGACGGCCTGCCGACCCAGGGCGAGCGGCCGCCGCTGACGCGCACCATCGTGACGCCCGAGCAGCGCGAAGACCTGATGAAGGCCGCGGTCAGCTCGCTGCCGGGCAAGCCGCCGCCGGTGAACGTGGTGCTGCTGCCGATGGAGGGCGATCCCTCGGCGCCGATCTACTTCTGGCGCCTGGCGCGCGCGACCGGCGGCGGGTTCCTGGCCCCGGCCAAGGACTGGCCATGAAGCGCCGCACGCGCCGCGACACCGAGACCTTCAGCATGTCGTTCCTCGACTGCATCTGCTGCGGCTTCGGCGCGATCATCCTGCTGCTGGTGCTGAACGAGTTCGGCGAGCCGATCCAGCTGGAGATGGCGAAGCAGGACCTCGACGGCCAGATCGCGCGGATGCAGAAGGAGGTCTTCGACATCCGCGGCATGGCCCTGGTGCTCGAGCGCGAGCTGCGGGCGCGCATCGAGCAGCTCTCCGAGGAGCAGCGCCGCCTCGCGCGGCTGCGCGGCGACCTGTCGGAGGTCTCGGGCCGCCACATGGCCAGCAGCGGCGAGGAGGAGGCGCTGGCGAAGCTGAACGAGACGCTGCTGGCGGCGCGCCGCGCGCTGATCGACGAAACCCGCGAGCTGCGCGGCGCCGGCTACCGCCAGGTCTACAACCAGCCGGTCGCCGGCCTGCCGATCGACAGCGAGTACGTGATCTTCATCGTCGACACCTCGGGCTCGATGCAGTCCCAGAACTGGCGCCGCGCCGAGCGCAAGCTCGAGGAGGTGCTGAACATCTACCCGAAGCTGAAGGGCATCCAGGTCATGGACGACATGGGCGGCTACATGTTCACCGAGTACCGCGGCAAGTGGATCCCGGACACGCCCGCGCGCCGCCGCGCGATCCTCGACCGCTTCCGCAACTGGCAGGCATTCTCGAACTCGAGCCCGGCCGAGGGCATCATCGCGGCCGTGCGCACCTTCTGGACCCGCGACCACCCGATCAGCATCTACGTGTTCGGCGACGAGTTCACCGGGCCCTCGATCCAGGACGTCGTCGACACCGTGGACCGCATCAACCGTTCCAGCGAGACCGGCGAGCGCCTGGTGCGCATCCATGCGCTCGCCTTCCCGTTCCCGACCACCTACCCGCAGCACACGAGCATGCGCTACGCGACGCTGATGCGCATACTGTGCACCAGGAACGGCGGCACCTTCGTCGGGCTGCCGGAGGACGAATTCGTGACCCCGCCCCGGAGCAGACGATGATGCCGCTGACGGCCAGGCTGGCCGCCGCCGCCGCCCTGCTGGCGCTGGCCTCGGCGTGCACCGCGACGCGCCTGACCACGCAGTCGCAGCTGCCGCCGCCGCTGCTGGACAAGCTGCCGGCGCGCGTCGGCGTGCACTACTCGAAGGAGTTCCGCGAGTACGTGCACAAGGAGACGCGCGGCCAGGTGGACTACGAGGTCACGCTCGGGCCGGCGCACGTCACCAACCTCGACTGGCTGCTGACGGCGATGTTCGCCGAGCTGGTGCCGGTCGACGATCCGGCGCGCGTGGGCGAGCTGAGCCCGCCGCTCACGATGGTGCTGGAGCCGCGCTTCGAGGAGTACTCCTTCCTGACGCCGCGGGACGTCGCCGGCGAGGCCTTCATCGTCACCATCCGCTACCTGCTGACCGTCTACGACGGCGACGGCGCGCGCGTGGACGCCTTCACCTACACCGGCTACGGCCGCGAAAAGGCGCGCACGCTCGCGAGCAAGGAACCGCTCGCGATCGCGACCCAGCGCGCGATGCGCGACGCCGGCGCCAAGGTGGCCGTGGAACTGCCGGACCAGGACGCGGTCCGCCTGCTGCTGCGCGGCAGGCCGGCGCCGGGCGGCGCGTCGCCCGACCCGCAGGCGCCCGCGGAGGCCGCGCCGGAACCGGCCGCGCCGCCGCCGCCGCAACCGGCGCCGCAGGATCCTCCCGCCTAGCCTCGACCGGCCGCCGCCGCCGGCGCGGCAGGCGCGGATTCCGGCTGCTGCTGCTCGGTCCACTCGCTGGTGAAGCGCACGCCCGGGCTCGCGACCGCCTTGCCGTCCTCGAAGCGCGGCGCGTAGACCGCGCGGCCGAGCGCGCGCCGCGACTGCGACAGCTGGGCCTCGTTCATGTCCGATTCGACGACGGTGAGGTCCTGCGTCAGGCCGGCCTCGGTCACGGTGAACTCGAACACGGCCCTGCGGATGCGGTACTGGCCGGTCAGCGTGTTCAGTCCGCGCCTGGAGGAGACGGGCGGCCGGTAGAAGACCATGCGCGGCTGCAGCAGCGGGTTGACGAGTCCCTGGCCCGGGTGGGCCGCGAACACCGCCGATGCTTCCTCGTAGAAGGGGTAGGCCAGGCCCTGGCGCGAGGTGGTCTGGTACCAGTCGCCGAGCTCGGTCAGCGCGTCGATCAGCAGCTGCGGCGGCGGGTCGGACACCGCGCGCAGCATCTCGAGCGCGTTCCTCACGGCGCGCAGCCCGGTGCGGTCCACGGCCGGCGGCGGCACCCGCGACTCCCGGTACACCTTGCCGACCACGTCGCCGGTGACCTCGTCGCGGGCCGGCTGCTGCGAGTCGAGCGTCTCGGGATCCATCGTGTACTGCAGCCGGTGCGTGCGGGCGACGCCGAGCAGGGCCCTGACCGCCTCGGGGCTGAAGCCCTGGCTTTCCTTCATCGTGACGTCGCGCGCGCGCAGGTACATCATCCGCGCGGCGATGAACTCGCGCAGGCCCTCGTAGAACTTCGCCAGCTCGAGCAGCGGCGGCAGCGTGCGCGGGTCGCCATAGCCGTAGTTCTGTTCCGCGATCCTGAGCGCGTAGGTCCGCTCGCGCTCGACGCCGGCGTAATCGGCGAGCGCGTACAGGCTGTTCGCCGACTGCTCGATCAGCGGCAGCTGCTGCAGGTTGAACAGCCCGTCGGCGCGGCGGCTGACGGCCAGCGCGCGGGCGAAGAACGCTGCGGCGAGGTCGTGCTGGTCCCGCGCCGCGGACACGGTGCCGAGGCCGGCGAGCGGCACGATCAGCCGGCGCGAGCCGATGCCTTGCGTCGCTTCGAGCAGCTCGAGCGACTTGCGGTAGCTGGCCTCGGCCGCCGGGTAGTCGCCGAGCTGGAACTGCGTCGCGCCCAGGTTGTTGTACGCGATCGGCAGCTCGTAGTCCGGGTCGGATCCCGCCTCGGACAGTTCCACGACCCGCTTCGCGAACGGCAGCGCTTCGTCGAAGTGCGCCGTGTCGTAACGGGCGCGGAACTGCTCGTAGGCCTCGAGGCGCGGATCCAGCGGCGGACCGGGTGGGGGCGCGCTTGCCGGTTCCGCGGCGGGCGCGGGTGGTTCCCCGGCTGGCACGGGCGGATCCTCGGCTGGCGCCGCCGTCTGGTCGGCGAGGGCGCCAGCCGCCACCCAGAGCAGCAGGGAAGCCAGGAGTAACCGCATGCTGCGAGCATAGACCGTATCGCCCGGGGCATGTTCCCCCGCGCCCGGAGCCGCGGCCCTCAACGGCCGCCGTCCTCCCGCTCGAATACGGCGATCAGGCCGCCCGCGGCGATCGCGAGCAGCGGGTCGGTGATCTCGGCCGTGTGCGCGGGCAGCCAGGTCTGCAGCAGCTCGATCGCGAACACGGTGCCCGCCCCGGTCGCGGTCGCGGGCAGCACCGGCAGGCCGCTGCGGACCAGCAGCCACACCAGCGCGCCGGTCGTGAAGCAGCGCAGGAACATGTCGGTGAGGCTGGCCGCGCGGTACTGCATGAGGCTCTCGGCGAAGGGCAGCAGCGCGAAGCGGTCCGGCGCCAGCTGGAAGTCGAACGGGACCAGGCCCTGGATCGCGACCAGCGCGACCAGCGCGGCGGCGAGCAGCGCCGCTGCGCGCTGCCCCGGCAGCCGCGCGAGCGGGTGGGCGAGCGCGAGCGCAGCGGCCATCCCGGCGACCTCGGCCGGCTCGAGCGCGAGCCCCGCGAACAGCACGCGCCCGGCGAGCACGGCTGCCATCGCGCCGGCGAGCAGCGCCGCCGGCCGCAGCGGCGCAATGCGCGCGCAGCACTGCGCGATCACCAGCCAGGCGAGCGCATGCGGCGCGATCTGTCCGGCGGTCCACCAGCCGCCCTCGGCGAGCGGCGCGAAGGCGCCGGCCCACTTGCCGGGGTCGAGCACCGGCGCGAACGGCGCCAGCCGGTAACCCGCCCAGGACAGCAGCAGGGCGGTCGCGACCGGATAGCGCAGCAGGCCCGCGAACGGGGACGCACGCAGGCGCCGGTGCGTCGCCGCGATGGCGAGCGCGATCCAGGCGCCGGCGAAGGCGCCGACCGTGTTGTAGAGGACGTCGCCGAGGCTGGCGACGCGTCGCGTCTCGTAGAGCTGCGCGAACTCGATCGCGAAGGACAGCGCGGCCGCGGCGACGGTCGCCGCCAGCACCGCCAGCAGCCCGCCGAGGCGGATCGCGAGCAGCCAGGCGAGGCAGGCGCCCAGCGGCAGGTACAGCAGCACGTTCGCGGCGATGTCGCTGCGCGTGGTGCGCGCGAAGGACAGCGTGCCCGCAAGCTCGAGCCAGCCGCGCCCGCCGCCGCCGCCGAAGCGGAACGGGTACAGCGAGCCGTAGACGATCAGGAACGCGATGACGGCGAGCAGCCAGGCCGCGATGCGCCGGTTCGCGTCAGTCATGGCCGCAGTGTAACGCCCGCGGGGCCCTCATCCGAGCCGCACGGAACGCCGCAGCGCCAGCACTTCGTCGGGCCGCAGTGCGCGGAAATGCCCGCTGCGCAGCGCACCCAGCTTGAGCGGGCCGATCGCGACGCGCTCGAGGCTCTTCACCCTGGCGCCCACGCGCGCGAACAGGCGGCGGATCTCGCGGTTCTGCCCCTCGTGCAGCGTGACCGACACCAGCGAGAGGTCGCCGCGCCGGCGGTCCCTGGTGTGCCGCAGCACGCGCAGCCGTTCGAGCTTCGCGCGCTTCGCGCCGCCCTGCGGCGCGCCCTTGTCGGCCAGGAACATGCCGCGCGACAGGCGCTCGAGCGACTCGGGCGGCAGCGCGCCCTGCACCGCGACCCGGTATTCCTTGGCGGCGCCGTGGCTGGGGTGCGCGAGCCGGTGCGCGAGCTCGCCGTCGTTGGTGAGCAGCACCAGGCCCGTGGAGTCCGCGTCCAGCCGCCCGACCGGAAACACGCGCTCTCCCGGCGGCACCGCGGGCTGGACCATCGCGACCACGTTCGGCCGCCCGCCAGGATCGCGCGCGGTCGAGATCACGCCGCGCGGCTTGTTGAGCATCAGGTACAGTCGCCCGCGCTCCCGCCCCGGCGTGCGCCGCGCGGCGTCCACCACGGCGCCGTCGTACTCGATCAGGTCGTGCACCGGATCCACCAGGCAGGGCAGCGCATGCACCGTGCGGCTGTTCACGCGCACGCGCCCGGCCCGGATCGCGAACTCGCAGTCGCGCCGTGATGCGACCCCGGCCTCTGCCAGGACCTTCTCGAGCCGTGCGCCGCTCTTGCGCGGGGCGGCGGCTGGCCGCCAATCGGGGAATCTGGGGTCGCGCAAGGCCTTGCTTCCTGTCGGGATTCCTTACATTTTCAACATAATCGCCGATAAAGGGGACGCGTCCAATTACCCAACTCTTTGATACTAAAGACCCCCAACACTATTGGCACGCAAGTTGTCTCTGATAGTCCCAGACGGGGGATGCTGGGCGCCGGGACACAACCGGGACGACGCCGCAAGCTGCACCACGGAAGGCGGACTTGGCACCCCAACGAACCTGCTGCCAGAGGGCGGCGCAGGTGAGGGGAAGGAAAGGTGGGCATGGCCACCAAGGGGGAGTGAGGTCGCCGGGCGAAGCCCGAGTGCAGACCTGGTGGACTCGAACAACAAGCCGGACCACCGGCCTGACGACGAACCAAGAGGGACCTGACCCCGCCGCGAGGCGGGGTTTCTTTTTCCATGCCGACGCCATGAAAGAAAGCCGGTGCAGCCGCCGTCAGTTCGTACGGGCCCGAGGCACCCCAGTCTGCCGGATCCGTCCGATGGCCGCCGGCGGCCGACACCGACGGCGCCAGTCTCGCGGCGCGGCACTGAACCCCGGCTGAATGACGATCAACTCTGCTGGGGCACCCAGACCTTGCACCAGCCGGCCGCCTTCACGGTCTTGTTCGGGAAGATGCGGCACGGGCCCTCCGCGCTGCCGGGCGCGCCCGTGTACTGGAAGCAGTTCGCGCAGGTCTGCCCGGCCTTGTAGCTGGGATTGGTCTTCGGATCCACGCGCCTGGCGTCGGTGACGTAGCCGAGCGACTTCGCGGCGGCATCTTCCTCGGACAGCGCCTCCGCCGCGTGCGCCTCGCGCGCCAGCAGCGAAGCAGCGGGCACTGCGGCCAGTCCGGCGAGCGCGCCCTTGAGCAGCCCGCGCCGGGTGATCCTGTCTTCGTTCATCGTGCATGCTCCTGTAGGAGGAACCAGGGGTGCGGTCCGTTCCAGCGCGCATTCTCGCAATTTTCCGCCTTCGACGCGCCTCGGAAAATCGGCGCGGCCGGGATCCGCGGGACCGTTTTGCTAGACTCGCGGCGGGCCTGTAGCTCAGTGGTTAGAGCAGGGGACTCATCTTTGGCGAAAGGTGCCCCGTGCCCGGAAGGGCACGGGTGGACGGGACGAATTCAGGGAAACCTTCCAGCGCATGGGCGGCTGATGGCAATCCTGAGCCAAGCCGGCGGTGCACCGCCGGACGGTGCAGAGACTACCTGGGGGCTTCGAGTGCCCTTGATGACAGGCGCGAGCGTCCCGCACCCCACCGGCCGCGGCGGCCGCGGGTGAAGAGATAGTCCGCGCCCGCCGGAAACGGCGGGATCACGCGAATCCCTTGGTCCTGGGTTCGAATCCCAGCGGGCCCACATTCCTGCCGCCTCGCGAAACGGCTGTCGCCCCGGCGCAACGACCGCTCGGGCTTGCGGGAAATACCCTTTTGCAGACAAACTCCTGCGTACAACACGCCCGCGGGATCGGGCTCAACCAGGGGCAGCAACATGAACGACAAGCTCAGGCCGCGTCCGGCTTCACTCGTGGCAGCCGCGGTGGCGCTGGCCATCGCCAACGGCGCCCAGGCGCAGACCATGCTCGGCGAGGTCCAGGTGACCGCGCGCAAGCGCGCCGAGTCGATCCAGGACGTGCCGTTCGCGGTCAGCGCGCGCAGCGGCGAATCGCTCGAGTCGGCGGGCGCCGCCAGCATCGAGGACGTGTCGCGCAACATCGCCGGGTTCTCGGTGCAGAACCTCGGTCCCGGCCAGAGCCAGGTCGGCCTGCGCGGCATATCGGCCGGCAAGACCGATCGCGACCTGCCAGGCGTGAAGGAGCAGGTCGGCGTGTACATGGACGAGTCCGTGATCTCGCTGTCGCTGTTCACGCCGGACCTCGACCTCTACGACCTGAGCCGCGTCGAGGTGCTGCGCGGCCCGCAGGGCACGCTGTTCGGCTCGGGTTCCCTCTCCGGCACGGTGCGCTACATCAGCAACCAGCCGGACCTTGCCGGCGACTACGGCAACATCGAACTCGGCACCAGCGCCGTGGACGGCGGCGACTACGGCTTCAACGTGCGCGGCATGGTCAACATGGCGATGTCCGACCGTACGGCGCTGCGCTTCGTCGGCTACTACAACGAGATCCCGGGCTTCATCGACGCCATCCGCCCGGGCGGCTCGATCAGCAAGGACGTCAACGGCGGCACGCGCCAGGGCGCGCGCCTCGCGATGCGCTTCGAGCCCACCGACAACGTGGTGATCACGCCGCGCGTGATCTACCAGGAAATCGACATGGACGGCTACAACCGCCAGGACATCTGGAACATCCTGGCCAATCCGTTCACCACCACCGAACTGCCGATCACGATCGGCGAGCGCCAGCAGTACGTCCAGCTGCAGGAGAAGTTCACCGACGATTTCCTGCTCGCGGACCTGACCATGAGCTTCGACCTGGGCGGCGTGGTGCTGACCTCGATCAGCTCGTACACGGATCGCGACATCCAGGTGATCCGCGACGCTTCGCAGCTGACCGGCAGCGTGACCTTCGACCTCGGCGGCACCGGCGCGCAGGTGCGCCTGAACTCGCCGCTGTACGACGACACCACGGTCAAGGTGTTCACGCAGGAACTGCGGCTCTCGTCCGATACCGACGGCCGCTTCCAGTGGGTCGCCGGCGCGTTCTACAGCGACATCCAGCGCGACTACGGCCAGACCCTGCCGACGCCGGGCTACGACGCGCTCATGATCAACCTGCTGTGCGGCGGTCCGCCGAATTGCGGCGTGACCAGCGCGGACCTCGGCTCGCCGACGGATACGCCGTTCTTCTCGCGCATCCCGTACGACTTCAAGCAGACCGCGGTGTTCGCGGAAGGCTCGGTGGACGTCACCGACCGGTTCAACGTGACCGTCGGCGGCCGCTACTACGACTTCTCCGAGGACCGCGTGCTGTACTTCGGCGGCCTGTTCGCCGACTCCGACGGGCTTCCGACCGAGCCGACCAACGGCCCGGGCTCGACCGACGACGACGGTTTCCTGCCGCGGGTGCTGTTCTCCTACCGTGCGAGCGACAACGTGCAGCTGAATGCCCAGGCCTCCCAGGGCTTCCGGCTCGGCGGCATCAACGACCCGCTCAACGTGCCGCTGTGCTCGGCCAACGACCTCGCGACCTACAGCGGCTTCGACAGCTTCGACAGCGAGACGCTCTGGAACTACGAGCTGGGCGCGAAGATCGGCTTTGCCGGCGGCCGCGGCCAGTTCAACGTCGCGGTGTTCCAGGCCGACATCAAGGACCTGCAGCTCCCGGTGGTCGCGGGCACCTGCTCCTCGCGCATCCTGCTCAACGTCCCGAAGGCGAGCTCGACCGGCGTCGAGATGGAGCTGCTGGCGCAGCCGACCGACCGCTTCGACTTCGGCATTTCGGCGAGCTACACGGATTCGAAGCTCGACAG
This sequence comes from Steroidobacteraceae bacterium, assembly GCA_019634895.1. Taxonomy (GTDB): domain Bacteria; phylum Pseudomonadota; class Gammaproteobacteria; order Steroidobacterales; family Steroidobacteraceae; genus SCUD01. The sequence continues at coordinate 32,582 of JAHCAM010000009.1, forward strand.
CAGCCTGATCCTGCCGATCGGCGGCGTGCCGACGGTGATCGCCGGCATCATCAGGGGCAATCGCCTGCCGTCGGTGCCGGAATTCCAGATGTCGGCGAACGCCACCTACACCTGGCCGATGACGGACTCCCTCGAGGGCTTCATCACGGGCAGCTACCAGCACGTCGGCAGCCGCTACACGCAGAATGCGGACCAGAATCCGGGGTTCGGCACCTTCAACATCCGCAGCTACGGCGCCCCGACGATCACCTCGTTCACCTTCGACCCGCTGCTGCCGTCCTACGACATCGGCAACCTGCGCTTCGGCGTGCGCGGCGGCGACTGGGAGGCGGCGCTCTACATCAACAACGTCGGCGACGAGAACGCGCGGCTGGCGCTTGACCAGGAGCGCGGGCGCGTCGCGCGCGTCGGCTTCCTGACCAACATGCCGCGCACCATCGGCCTGACTTTCCGCAAGGACTTCGGCAGCCGGCCGTAGCCGCAGAACCCGCCGTCGCAGCCGCATCCGGCCGGTCCCCGACGCCAGGGGACCGGCCTTTTTGTGGCTCGCGGCCATCGTTTGTCATATTTTTTGCGTCACCCGTCACGGCCCGGGGACGTGAGCTTTGTCACTGTGTGCGGTACCGGCACGCTGCCTCGGAATGCCTCCGTGTCCCGTTACCGCCAGTTCGCCGTCAGTGACCTCGAAATCGGCATGTACGTGTCCGAACTCGATCGCCCGTGGCTGGAAACGCCGTTCCTGTTCCAGGGCTTCGTGATCCGCAGCGACGAGGAGCTCGAGGCGCTGCGGCGGCACTGCCGCGTCGTCACGGTAGACACTCACGTCGAAGATGATGAACCGGCAGCCGCACCGGTTGCGGGAGGCCGCCAGCGCCGTCCTGCGGAGGCGGTACGCGAGCTGAAGGCCGATATGGAACAGGCCTCCGGCATCCACATGGCGGTTTTCGAGTCGATTGAGAGCGCGATGGGGACGCTACGCAGTTCCGGCAAGCTGGACTTGCGCCGTCTCGAGGCCGCGGTGGAGCCGATGGTCGCGAGCGTGCTGCGCAATCCCACCGCGATGTCCTGCCTGATGCGCATCCGCCGAAAGGGCGGCTATCTCTATTCGCATTCGCTGGCGTCGTCGGTCTGGGCCGCCGTGCTCGGGCGCGAGATCGGGCTCGACCGCGACGCGCTCAGGGCGGTGGCGCTCGGCGGCATGCTGCTGGACGTCGGCAAGACGCGCCTGCCAGAGACGATTCTCGCCAAGCCCGGCAAGCTGGATGCAGCGGAACTCGCGCAGGTGCGCCGACACGTTGAATACGGCCTGGACCTGTTGAAGGAAGCGGGCGAGCTGGACCCTCGCGTCGTTGAGATGGTCGCGCATCATCACGAGCGCTACAACGGCTCGGGCTATCCGGCAGGCCTGCGCGGCGCGGCGATCCCGGTGTACGGTCGCATCGCCGGCATCGTGGACACCTATGACGCGATGATCACGTCACGGCCTTACGCCAGCACGCAGTCGTCCTACGGCGCGCTCCGGCAATTGCGCGCGCTGGCCAACATCGAGTTCCAGTCCGAGCTGGTGGATCAGTTCACGCAGGCGATAGGCTTGTTCCCGACCGGCACTCTCGTGCTGTTGAACACGGGCGAAGTGGCCGTGGTCACGGCGCAGAGCCGCATCCGCCGGCTGCGGCCCGAGATCATGATCATCCTGGACGCCGACAAGCGGCCGCTCGCCGAGTTTCGCGTCGTGGACCTGAACCAGATCTCGCCGACCGCGGACGACCCGTCCTCGCTCTGGATCGAGAGTGGTCTCGAACCCGGCGCCTTCGGCGTGGACCCCGCCGCCTACTACCTGAACTGATGCCATGAGCACCGCCCTGCCACAGCCCGCCGGCAGCATCGGTTACACGGATTGCCTCGAGGCGATCCACGGCCGGCTCGCCGCACGCGGCAGCCGGCTGTTCGGCATTGCCGTGCTCGTCGTGTACGTACATCAGCTCGAGCGCCTGTATGCGAGCGCCGGGCATGCGGCCGCGGACCGGATGCTCGACGAGCTGCGCAACCGGCTGTCGCAGGTCGCCAAGCCAGGCGACTACTTTGCCCGCCTGGGCGACCGCAAGTTCGTGTTCGTGCTCTCGAACCTTCGCAACGAGGGCCACGCCATGCTGGCCGCCAACAAGGCGCTGCGCACCGGCGCCGAGCCGTTGCACGCGGGCGGGGAACAGGCGAACGTCCGCCTCTCGGTCGGCATCGCCATGTTCCCGGGGCACGCGCGCTCGCCAGAGGCGCTCATGCAGTGCGCCGAGACCGCGCTGCTGCAGGCCTGGAAGACCTCGCAGCCGATGGTCGTCTATGCGCCGCGCGAGGCCGAGGCACTGGCCGCGGGCTGGGATCTCGAGACCCAGCTCGGCAACGCACTCGAGAAAGGCGATCTCGTGCTGGCGTACCAGCCGAAGCTGTCGCTGCCGGACCTGCGCGTGACCGGTGCCGAGGCGCTGATGCGCTGGAACCGGCCGGATGCGGGCAACGTCCCGCCGGAGATCTTCATCGACCTCGCGGAGATGACCGGCCAGATCGACCCGCTGACGCGGTTCGCCGTGCACCGCGCGCTGCGCCAGCTCGCCGAATGGCCGAAGTCCGTCGGCCAGATCGGCGTGGCGGTGAACGTTACCCCCTCGATCATCTGCAACCCGGAACTGGTGGACTTGATACGCAACGCCGCCGGCCTGTGGTCGGTGGATCCGTCGCGTCTCACGGTCGAGGTCACCGAGAACGCGCTGATGGTGGACCGCGAGCGCAGCCACCAAGTGCTGACTGCGATCCGCGAGCTCGGCGTGCGCGTGTCGATCGACGACTTCGGCACCGGCTACTCTTCGCTGTCCTACCTCAAGCAGGTGCCGGCCGACGAGCTCAAGGTCGATCGTTCGTTCGTGATGAACATGCAGTCGGACAAGGCAGACCGGAAGATCGTCGAGCAGGTGGTCACGCTAGGCCATTCCTTCGGCCTCGAGGTGGTCGCCGAGGGCGTCGAGAACGAGACCGTCGCCCAGGCGCTCGCGTCCATGGGCTGCGACTACGCGCAGGGATTCCTGTTCTCGCAGCCGCTGCCGCCGGACGAGTTCACCGCCTGGCTGCAGGCCTGGCGTTCCGGATAAAGGGGACGCGTCCAATTAAGAATAGGGGACGCACCCCCGTTCAGAGAAATCGGGGTGCGACCCCTATTCTTAATTGGACGCGTCCCCTTTACCGTCCCCTTGCTAGACTTGCCGGGTGACCGCCCGGCGGAAAACCACGGCCTTTCGCGAGCTGCTGCAGAGCCCGCAGCTCGAATTCCTGCTCGAAGCCCACAACGGCATCAGCGCGCGCATCGGCGAGGAGGCCGGCTTCCGCGCGCTGTGGGCCGGCGGCCTGTGCCTGTCCGCCCAGTACGGGGTGCGCGACAACAACGAGGCGAGCTGGACCCAGGTCCTCGAGATGCTGGAGTTCATGGCGGACGCCACCACCATCCCGATCCTGCTCGACGGCGACACCGGCTACGGCAACTTCAACAACGTGCGCCGCCTGGTGCGCAAGCTCGAGGACCGCGGCATCGCCGGGGTCTGCATCGAGGACAAGCTGTTCCCGAAGACCAACAGCTTCATCGACGGCGACAAGCAGCAGCTCTCCGACGTCGACGAGTTCTGCAGCCGCATCAAGGCCGGCAAGGACGCGCAGCGCGACGACGACTTCTGCCTGATCACGCGCATCGAGGCCTTCATCGCCGGCTGGGGCCTCGACGAGGCGCTCCGGCGCGCCGAGGCCTACCACGCGGCCGGCTCGGACGGCATCCTGATCCACAGCGCCCTGTCGCGCCCGACCGAGGTGCTGGCGTTCAGGAAGGAGTGGGGCGGCCGCTCCCCGGTCGTGATCGTGCCGACCAAGTACCACTCGACGCCGACCGAGGTGTTCCGCGAGGCGGGCTTCTCGCTCGCGATCTGGGCCAACCACATGCTGCGCGCCGCGGTCACCGCGATGCAGGAGACCGCCGCGACCATCGCGCGCGAGCAGAACCTGCGCTCGGTCGAGGACCGCATCGCGCCGGTCAAGGAGATCTTCCGCCTGCAGGGCGCCTCCGAACTGCAGGAGGCCGAGGAGCGCTACCTGCCCAGGAAGCAGGCGCGCTGCAGGGCGCTGATCCTCGCGGCCTCGCGCGGCAAGGAGCTCGGCGAGCTGACCGAGCTCCGGCCCAAGACCATGGTCAAGGTGCGCGGCCGGCCGCTGCTGTCGCACATCGTCTCGGCCTACAACGCCACCGGCGTCAAGCGCATCTGCGTGGTGCGCGGCTGGCACGCCGAGGCGGTGGACCTGCCGTCGCTGGCCTATGCCGACAACCCGGAGTTCGCCGACAGCGGCGAGCTGCTGTCGCTGGCGAAGGGCCTCGATGCGGATGCCGACGACAGCATGGACCTGTTCGTGTCCTACGGCGACGTGATCTTCAACCGCTACATCCTGGACGCGCTCAACGAGGCCGGCGAGGAGATCGCGATCGCGGTGGACACCAACTGGCGCGAGTCCGCGAACCGCGGCCGCGCCGCCGACTACGTCGCCTGCACGCAGGCGCACTCGCGGCGCAACTTCTACCAGCAGGTGTACCTGGACTCGGTGGGCGAGGAGCTGCCGGAGGAGCGCATCCACGGCGAGTGGATGGGCTTCCTGCGGGTCTCCGCCGCGGCGCTGCCGCGCCTGCGCGAGGTCGTGCGCGGACTGGCCGCGGACCCGGCGAACCGCCAGGCCAAGATGCAGGCCGTGCTCGCGGAGCTGATGCGCCGCGGCGGGAAGATCCGCGTGATCTACACGACCGGGCACTGGCTGGACGTGGACAGCCTCGACGACGTACTGGCGGCGAGCGAGTTCGGATGATCGCAGCGGCCGCGTTCATCTCGGCCGCGTCCGCGCGCGGCATCTCGCTGTACACCGGCGTGCCCTGTTCCTACCTGACGCCGTTCATCAACCACGTCATCGGCGCGCCCGGGCTGCGCTACGTCGGCGCCGCCAACGAGGGCGACGCGGTCGCGATCGCGGCGGGCAGCGCGCTCGCGGGCGTGCCGGCGTCGGCGATGTTCCAGAACTCCGGCCTCGGCAACGCGGTCAGCCCGCTGACCTCGCTGACCCACACCTTCCGCATCCCGGTGCTGCTGATCGTGACCTGGCGCGGCGAGCCGGGCGGCGCCGCGGACGAGCCGCAGCACGCGCTGATGGGCCAGGTCACGCCGCGCATGCTGGAGCTCATGGAGATCCCCTGGGCGCCGTTCCCGTCGGAGCAGGACGCGATCGGTCCCGCGCTCGACGCGGCATTCGCGCACCTGCGGGACGCGAGGCGCCCCTACGCGCTGGTGATGAGGAAGGGCAGCGTGGCGGAGGCCAGGCTCGAAGCCGCGCCGGCACCGCCGCCGGCCGGGCGCGCCGCGCCGGTCCCGAGGCCGCAGGCCGTCGCGACCCGCCGCGACATGCTCGCGGCGATCCGCGCCGCCGCCGCCGGCGACGTGCTGGTCGCGACCACCGGCTACACCGGCCGCGAGCTGTACGCGCTCGGCGACTCGCCGAACCAGTTCTACATGGTGGGCTCGATGGGCTGCGCCGTGAGCCTCGCATTCGGCATCGCCCTGGCGCGGCCGCGCCGGCGCGTGATCGCGATCGACGGCGATGGCGCCGCACTCATGCGCCTGGGCGCGCTCGCGACCGCGGCTTGCGAGCGGCCGGCGAACCTCGTGCACGTGGTGCTCGACAACGGCATGCACGAGTCCACCGGTGGCCAGCCCACGGTCTCGCCGGGCATCGATTTCTGCGCGCTCGCCGCGGGCAGCGGATACCCGTCGGTCACGGCCGCAGGCACCCCGGGCGCACTCGCGGCGGCGCTCGCAGACCGCGCCCCCGGTCCGCGCTTCGTCCACGTGCCGATCCTGCCGGGCGTGCCCGACACGTTGCCGCGACCGACGGTGACGCCGCCCGAGGTCGCCTCGCGCCTCGCCGCATTCCTCGCCGCATGATCCTGCTCAATCCCGGCCCGGTGACGCTCTCCGCGCGCGTGCGCGCCGCGCTGTCGCGTGGCGACTGGTGCCACCGCGAGCCCGAGTTCGCGAGGCTGATGCAGGAGATCAACGCGCGGCTCGAGGCCGTGTATCCGTCGCTCGCGGGGTTCACGTCCGCGACGATCGCATCGTCCGGTACCGGCGCAGTCGAGGCCATGCTCGCGACCTTCGCGCCGGCGGACTCGACGACGCTCGTCGCCGCGAACGGCGTCTACGGCGAACGCGCGGCGAGGATGCTGGCGGCCCACGGCCGCCCGCACCGGCTGCTGCAGCACGGCTGGACCGCGCCGGTGGACCTGGCGGCGCTGGAGGCGGCGCTCGGCAAGGACCGTTCGGTCACGCATCTTGCCGTGGTGCACCACGAGACCACGACCGGGCGCCTCAACGACCTCGACGCGATCGGCGAGGCCTGCCGCAGGCGCGGCGTGACGATGCTGCTCGACGCGGTCAGCAGCTTCGGCGCGGAGCGCATCGAGGCCGAAGCCTGGAACCTCGGCGCGCTCGCGGGCACCGCGAACAAGTGCCTGCACGGCGCGCCCGGCCTGTCGTTCGTGCTGGCATCCGGCGCGCTGTGGCGCCGCGAACCCGCGGGCGCGCGCAGCGTCTACCTCGACCTGCGCCCGTACCACGCCGGCCAGCACGGCGACGGCTACTCGCCGTTCACGCTGCCGGTGCAGGTCGCCTTCGCCCTGCACGAGGCGCTGGCCGAGCACGCCGAGCAGGGCGGGGCGCCCGCGCGCCTCGCGCTCTTCTGCAGCCGCGCGGATCGCATCGCCGAGGCGCTGCACGGCGCCGGCGCCAGGACGCTGCTCGATCCCGCCGACTATTCCTCGGTGCTCTGGTCCTGGCGCCTGCCCGAGGGCAGGACCTACGCTTCCCTGCACGATGCGCTCAAGGCCGAGGGCTACGTCATCTATGCAGGCCAGGGCCGCCTCGGCGCGGACATCTTCCGCATCGCCCACATGGGCGACATCACCCGCGCGCAGCTCGACGGCCTCTGCGCAGCGCTCACACGCATCGTCGGCGGCACGTCATGAGCAACTGCGTCAATGCCCACGGGCGCGCATCGCGGCCGGGATCGCTGCTCGCTCGCGCCGCCGGAACTTACGCGCTCGCTCGCAGGATCCCGGCCGCGCGCCGCACGCGAGCGTTTACGCCGATGCCGATGCGGCCGGCGTGCGCGGGATGCGGCGGGGCTGGTCGCTCGCAAACTCGTAAGTTCCGGCGGAGTTTGCGAGCGACCACCCCCGCCGAAGCAAGCGCCCGCCAGCCGCAGTCGGCGCCGGAGTCAGCACCGTGACCGTCGCGACCGCGGTGATCCTGGCTGCAGGTCGTGGCTTACGGCTGGCGGGTGAACTGGCCGACCGGCCAAAGGGATTCATACAGTTCGGCGAGAAACCGATCGTGGAGGAGTCGATCGAGCTGCTGAAGCTCGCCGGCATCAACGACATCGTCATCGTCACCGGCCACCTCGCCGGCCACTACCAGGCGCTCGCGTCCCGCATGCCGGGCCTGGTGCGCACGGTGCACAACGAGCGCTTCGCGGATTCCGGCAGCATGTACTCGCTCTGGTGCGCCCGCGCGCTGGTGCAGGGACCGTTCCTGCTGCTCGAGTCCGACCTCGTCTACGAGCCGCGCGCGCTCACGACGCTGATGGCGGGCGCCGCCGAGGACGCGATCCTGCTCTCCGGGCCGACCGGCGCCGGCGACGAGATCTGGGTGCAGGCGAAGGACGGCTTCCTCGTGGACATGTCCAAGCGCCGCGCCGACCTGCAGGGCCAGGCCACCGGGGAGCTGGTGGGCATCACGCGCGTGTCCGCGCCGCTCTACGCGCTGATGTGCGCCATCGCCGAGCGCGCCTTCAGGAACACCCTGCACTACGACTACGAGACCGGCTGCCTGGTGGCGGCCGGCCGCGAGCGGCCGATCGCCTGCCCGGTGGTGCGCGACCTCGCCTGGGGCGAGATCGACGATCCGGCGCACTTGGCCCGCGTGCGGGAGCGCATCTGGCCGCAGGTCAAGAGCCTGTGCGGCGGCCCGGTTGCGCGGCCGGCGCGCTGACGGCATATCATTGCTCATGCGCCTCCTCGCATTCGCCCTGCTGCTCGCGCTGCCGGCGACGGCCCAGGCCTATCTCGACCCGAGCACCGGCAGCCTGATCATCTCCGCCATCGTCGGGCTGCTCGCGACCATCGGGCTCGCGGTCAAGACCTGGTGGTACAAGCTCAAGTCGCTGTTCCGCAGGAAGCCCCGGGCCACGGAAGGCGGCGCGCCGCAGTCACGGCCGGATTGAGCTTCTTCCGCGAATGGCGGGCGTACCGGGCGTTCCGCGCGCTGCCGCGCGATGAGCGGCGCATCGTCTTCCTCGCCGAGAGCAGCCAGGACTGGCACCACTTCCGGCCGGCGCTCGATCACCTGACGGGCGCGCTCGGTGCGAGCGCGCTGTATGTGTGCGCCGATCCCGACGACCCGGCGTTCCGCGCCGGCAACCCGCGCATCCGCCCGTTCTGCATCGGCCGCGGCTTCTGGCGCATCTGGTTCTGCCAGCACCTCGACGCCGACGTGCTGGTCACGCAGATCCTCGACCTCGGCAACCTCGAGCTGAAGCGCTCCGTGCACCCGGTGCACTACGTCTTCATGACCCACTCGCTGGTCAGCACGCACGTGGCGGACCACGAGGACTCCTACGACCACTACGACACGATCCTCATGTGCGGCCCGCACATGGAGCGCGAGATCCGCAGGCGCGAGCAGATGAAGGGGCTGCCGGCCAAGCGCCTGGTGCCGCACGGCTATGGCCGGCTCGACGACCTGCTCGCGACGCGGCGCGACCCGCCGCCGGTGCGCACGGACGCCGACATCCACGTCCTGCTGGCGCCGTCCTGGGGCCCGCAGACCATCCTGAACAGCTGCGGCATGGAGGTCGCGGACGCGGTGCTCGCGGCCGGCTTCCGCCTGACGCTGCGCCCGCACTTCCAGACGCGTTGGCAGACGCCGGAGGTCATCGACCGCATCGCCGCGAAGCACCGGGACCACCCGCGCTTCGCGCTGGTCGAGCAGATGGCGGAGAAGGACTCGCTGCTCGACTCGCACGTCATGATCACGGAGTGGTCCGGCGCCGGCCTGGACTACGGACTCGGTCTCGAGAAGCCCGTGATCTGGGTGGACCTGCCGATGAAGTCGCGCAACCATGTCTGGCGGGAGCTGGGGCTGGAGCCGTTCGAGTCCTGGGTGCGCGGCAGGCTGGGCGCGCTGCTGCCGCCTTCGGAACTGGCGCGGCTGCCGGACCTCGTGCGCGAGCTGGTCCGGGATCCCGCGCGCTTCCGCGCCGGCATCGCGCGGCTGCGCTCGGAGCACGTCTACAACGTGGGCCGCAGCGGCATCGCGGGCGCCGAGGCGATCGCCGCGATCGCGCGGGAACTGCGCCGGTGACGCGGCGGCAGCTGCTGCGCTGGGCGGGCTGGTTCGTCGCCGCGAACGCCGGCCTGTGCTTCGTCATCGGCCTGCGCTACCTGCTGAATTACACCTGGCCCGATGCGGCACTCGGCATCGTCTATGCGCCGCTGGCGATGCTCGGCAACTTCACGCTGCTGCTGGCGCTCGTCTTCGCGCTGCTGCTCGGGCCGCTGGTCGCGGCCGGGCCGTTGCGCCGCACGGTCATGACGGTGGCGGTGATCGCCGCCGCTCTCGTGCTGGCGCTGCTGGTGCTCGACACCAACGTCTACGCCGAGCGGCGCATGCACCTGTCGATGTTCATCGCGGCGCTGTTCGAGCCCGTCACCTGGTTCGCGGCGGCGCTGGTGTTCGCGGTCGCGATCGCCTTCGAGGCGACGCTCGCCGGCATGCTGTGGCGCTGGCTGGCCGCGCGCCCATCTGCCGGCGGCCGCTGGGTTGCCGCGGCGCTCGTGGGGAGCTGGATCGCGAGCCAGGCGCTGCACATCTGGGCGGACGCCACCGGCTACTCCGCGATCACGCGCTTCACGCCGACCATCCCGCTCCACTACCCCCAGACCGCGAAGCGCCAGCTTGCGAAGCTGGGCCTCGTCGATCCCGAGCGCGTGCGGCAGGCGAGCCTGCTGCGGCGGAGCGCAGGGGTGGAGGAGGGCGGGCTGCGCTATCCGCTCGCGCCGCTCGAATGCGAACGGCCGGGGGCGAGGCCGAACGTGCTGTGGATCGTCGTGGACGGCCTGCGGCCGGATGCGCTGGGCACACCGCTGACGCCAGCGTTCGACGGTCTGCGCGCGCAGAGCCAGTATTTCGAGGACCACTGGAGTCCGGGCAACTCCTCGCGGATGGCCGCCTTCGGCATGTTCTACGGCCTGCCGAGCACCTACTTCCAGTCCTTCTACGTAGCCGAGCGGGCGCCGCTGCTGCTCGACCGCTTCCGCGCGCTGGGCTACGGGATCATGGCGGCGAGCGCGCCGGGCTTCGGCAGCCCGACGCTGATGGACCGCACCGTGGTGGCGGGCGTCGCGAACCTGAAGTCCGCCGCGGGGCTCGGCCGGGTCGGGTCGAACCGGAAGATCACCGGGGAGACCGTCGCCTGGCTGCGGCAGCAGGATGGCGCGGAGCCCTTCTTCGCGCTGCTGTGGCTGGATCATTCCGACTTCGACGTCAGCCCGGCCGGGACGCAGCCGCTGCCGGACGGCCGCTACGCAGGCAAGCCGGAGGCGCAGGCGCGCTGGGACCGCTACCGCCGCGGCCTCGCGCTGGTGGATGCCGAGATCGGCCGGGTGCTGGAGGCGCTCGAGGCCGCGGACCTCGCCTCGCGCACGATCGTGCTGGCCATGGGCGACCATGGTTTCGAGTTCGACGACCTCGGCCTCGGCTATTACGGCCACGCCAGCAACTACGCGCAGTACCAGCTGCGCACGCCGCTGATGATCCGCTGGCCGGGCCGTGAGCCGCGGCGGTTCACGCATCGCAGCTCGCACCTCGACCTGCCGGCGACGCTGTTCGAGGAGCTGCTCGGTTGCCGCAACGATCCATCGGACTACGGCATGGGCCGCAACCTGTTCCGCGGCGAGTCCTGGGAGTGGATCATCGCGGGCAGCTACCACTCGTTCGCCATCGTCGAGCCCGCGCGCATCATCGTCTCGGAGCCGGGCGGCCTGGCGCGCGTGCTGGGGCCCGATTACCGCGATGCGAAAGGCGCGAAGCTCGACGCCGCCCGCGTCGAGCAGGCCATCGCCGAGATGCGGCGGTTCTACAAGTGATGCTCGCCGCGCTGGCATTGGCCGCGGCGCCGGTGGATGTCGCGGTGCTGACGGTGGTGGCCGCCGATGGCGGCCGCCAGCCGCCGCAGCGCCAGGAACTGCCGCAGGACGGCAGGGCGCAGACCACGACGCTGCAGTTGCCGCCGGGCGCGGCGCTCGAGATCGCCGGCGGCACGGGCCTCGTGCCCGAGCGGCTCGCGGGTTTCGGCGTCATCTACAGCAATGCCCGCGCGGTCGTGGTCGGCGCGGGCGGACAGCAGACGCTGGCCGACGGCGGCAACGATCCGGTCGGCGCTCATGCGCTGGCGCCCGGCGAATGGGCGGGCGTGCGCGGCCGTTTCTGGACGCTGCTCGCGCGTTCCGCCGCGCCGCTGACGATCGATGCCCGCGAGGAAGCGCCCGACGCGCCGGTCGTCACCCTGCGCCCGGCCGGGCGGGAGCCGCTCTCGATCGAGCTTTACCTCGGCCCGGTCGCGAAGGACCAGCTGCGCGCCGTGGATCCCGCGCTCACGAACATGCTCTACGCCGTGCTGTGGGAGCCGTTGCGCTGGCTGTCCTTCGGCCTGCAGTGGCTCCTGGACCGCTGGCAGGACCTGGCGGGCGCGGCCTGGCTTGCGATCCTGCTGCTCTCGCTCACCGTCAAGCTGCTGATGGCGCCGCTGATCATGGTCGCCGAGCGCTGGCAGGCCGACGTCAACCGCACGCGGAGCCTGCTCGAGCCCGAGCTTGCCGCAATCCGGCGCGAGTACAAGGGCGAGGAGGCGCACAACCGGACGCTCGCCGTGTACCGCAAGCACGGCGTCAGCCATTTCTATACGTTCAAGAGCCTCGCGGGTTTCATGATCCAGATCCCGGTCTTCATCGCCGCCTTCGACATGCTCGGCGAGAACATCCGGCTGTCCGGCGAGAGTTTCCTCTGGATCGCCGACCTCGCCATGCCGGACCGGGCGGCCGCGCTGCCGTTCACGCTGCCGTTCTTCGGCGCGCACCTGAACCTGCTGCCGTTCGTGATGACGGCCTTCACGGTGCTGGCCGCGCGCTGGCAGGAGGACGCCTCGCTCGCCCCCGCGCTGCGCCATGGCCAGCGCCTGCGGCTGTACGCGATGGCGGGCCTGTTCCTGCTGCTGCTTTACACTTTCCCGGCCGGCATGGTGCTGTACTGGACCGCGAACAACTTCTGGCACCTGCTGCGCGTGGCCTTCGACCGCCTCGGGAGGCACAGGGCGCCATCGTGAGCATCGTCGTTCCACTGCTCTACACCGCCGTCGGCATCGCGCTGTATCTGCTCGCGGACTGGATCCTGCGGCAGCTGGAGGCCCGGGCCGGCCGGGTCTTCGAGCACCGCACGCTGGTCTTTTTCGGCCTGCTGTCGGCGCTGGCGCTCGGCACTTTCGCCGTGATCCGGGCCCTGCTGGCCGCGGATTGACCTGGATCAAGGCGGGTTCCCTGGCCGGCCGACTGTAATATCCTCCGGCGGCCGGCCTGGTGCCGGGAAAGGGGGTTCCCATGGCCAGCGATCAGAAGGACCCGGACAAGGAGCGCGTGCCGTTCATGCAGCGGGTGCTCGACAACCCGTTCCTGCTGCTGTTCCTAGGGGTCACCATCCCGACCGTGCTCTACATCCTGTGGGGCGTCATGGAGCTGACCCAGATTCCCGTCGCGCCCTGATTCCGGGGAGAGAACGCCATGGCGATCACGCCTCCGACCGCAAGACTCTGGTGGAAGGAACCGGTCCACCGCACCGAGCTCGTCTGGATCATCGTGGCCTTCCTCTGGGGCCTGGTGATGTTCTTCATGATGATCTGGTGGCACGCCACCGGCGAGCAGAACCTCGCGACCGAGACCTACCGCACCACGCCGAACGCGTTCTACGCCAAGACCGAGGCGATGGTGCAGCAGTACCGGGTGCGCGACGTGAACGGCATCCCGGTCGTGCGCCCGCCCGTGGGCAGCGACGTGTACATGATCGGGCGCATGTGGCTCTGGTACCCGGCGCTCGAGCTGGTGAAAGGCCAGACCTACCGGCTGCACCTGTCGGCGCTCGACCTGCAGCACGGCTTTTCGCTGCAGCCGGTCAACATCAACGTGCAGGTGCACCCGGGCTACCAGCACGTGCTGACCATCACGCCGGACCAGGCCGGCGAGTTCTCCATCGTCTGCAATGAGTATTGCGGGCTCGGTCATCACACGATGCTCGGCAAGATCTACGTGACCGACGCCAGCGGGGTGACGCCATGAGCGAGGCAACCTTCCGCACCTGTCCGACCACCGGGCTCAAGGTGGACCTCAATGCACAGAAGCTCATCAAGGCGAACGCGGTCGCCGCCGTCGTGTTCCTCGCCATCGGCGGCTTGTTCGGGCTGACGGTCGCGCTGACCCGCTGGCCGGCCGTGCACCTGCTGCCGGCGGACTGGTTCTACCTGGCGCTGACCGCGCACGGCCTCGACGTGCTGCTGCTGTGGATCATCTTCTTCGAGATCGCGGTGCTGTACTTCGCGTCCTCGACGCTGCTGAACTGCCGGATCGCGGCGCCGCGCTGGGGCTGGGTCGCCTTCTGGATGATGCTGGCCGGCGGCCTCATCACCAACGTCGCCGTGCTGCAGGGGCAGTCCACGGTGATGTTCACGTCCTACCCGCCGATGATGGCGGCGCAGCACTTCTACCTCGGCCTGATCCTGTTCGCGGTGGGCGCGCTGGTCGCGGTCGGCATCTTCTTCGGCACGCTCGTCATCGCGCGCGAGGAGCGCACCTACGAGGGCTCGATCCCGCTGGTGACCTTCGGCGCGCTGACCGCGGCGATCATCGCCGTGTTCACGCTCGCCTCCGGCGCGGTGATCCTGATCCCGACCTGGCTGTGGAGCATGGGGCTGATCTCCACCATCGACCCGCTGATGTACAAGCTGGTGTGGTGGGCGATGGGGCACTCCTCGCAGCAGATCAACGTCTCGGCGCACGTCGCCGTGTGGTACGCGATCGCGGCCATGCTGTTCGGGGCGCGGCCGCTGTCCGAGAAGGTGAGCCGCGGCGCCTTCCTCCTGTACATCCTGTTCCTGCAGCTCGCGAGCGCGCACCACCTGCTGGTCGAGCCGGGCCTGAGCTCGGAGTGGAAGGTGTTCAACACCAGCTACGCGATGTACCTCGCGGTGCTCGGCAGCATGATCCACGGGCTCACGGTGCCGGGCTCGATCGAGGCGGCGCAGCGCCGGCGCGGCTTCGACAAGGGCTTCTTCGAGTGGCTGCGCAAGGCGCCCTGGGGCAACCCGGCCTTCTCCGGCATGTTCATGTCGCTGGTGATGTTCGGCTTCCTGGGCGGCATCTCGGGCGTGGTGATGGGCACCGAGCAGATCAACATCATCATGCACAACACGCTGTACGTGCCCGGGCACTTCCACGGCACCGTGGTCGCGGGCACCACGCTCGCGTTCATGGCGATCACCTACCTGCTGATCCCGCTGATCTTCCAGCGCGAGATCCGCTTCCCGCGGCTGGCGAAATGGCAGCCCTACCTGTTCGGGCTGGGCGTCGCCGGCATCTCGCTGTTCATGATGGGGGCGGGCACGCTCGGCGTCTCGCGGCGGCACTGGGACATCACCTTCGCCGACGCGCCGCTCGACTTCAGCTACCCGGAGGCCGCGTTCCTGATGCTGGCGCTGAACGGCCTCTCGGCGATCGCCGCCGCGCTCGGCGGGCTGTTCTACGTCGTGGTGGTGGTGGCCTCGGTGTTCTTCGGCAGGAAGGTGGAAGGCAGGGTGGCGCTGGAAGCTCCGGCCGGCAAGTCGGCGGTCGCGAGCTACGGCAGTTCGGAGTCGCTCAAGATCCCCGGCACGCTGCTGCTGGTCGGGGTGTTCTTCGTCGCCTTCGTGCTGTACTACTTCGTCAACTGGAAGTACCTGTCCGACATCTGGCCGATGCGCTGACGGTGAAGGTGGGCCCGCGCGCTGCCATCCTCGCGCCGCTGCTGCTCGCCGGGACCCTGGCGGCCCCGGCGGGGAGGGCAGCGGATCCGGTGGCCCCCGCGTTCGATGCGGGCACCGCGCTGGAAACGAGCCAGGCCGCGATCGGCCGGCAGCTGGGCGAGCGCGTGCTGACGGCCTCCGACGGCAGCCGGGTCGCGATCTCGGACTTCCGCGGCAAGCCGCTGGTCATCAGCCCGATCTTCACGTCCTGCTACCACGTCTGCCCGACCACGACCAGCCACCTGGCGCGCGTGGCGGGCATCGCCGCGGCGGTCGTCGGCGAGAACGCCTTCGCCGTGCTGACGGTGGGCTTCGACACCGCGAATGACACGCCCGCGCGCATGCGCGAGTACGCCCGCGAGCGGCGCATCAGCTCGAAGCAGTGGACCTTCGCCAGCGGCGACGAGGCGACGGTCGCGGCGCTGATGGCCGACCTCGGATTCATGTACCGGCCGACGGCCGCGGGCTTCGACCACCTGATCCAGGCCACGATCGTGGACCCCGAGGGCCGCGTGTACCGACAGGTGTATGGCCAGGAGTTCGAGGCGCCGCTGCTCGCGGACGGCATCAAGCGCCTGGTGACCGGCCAGCGCGCGGCCGAGTCGTCGCTGCCGGCGCTGCTCGAGAGCGTGCGGCTGATCTGCACCGTGTTCGACCCGAAGTCGGGCCGTTACCGCTTCGACTGGTCGATCGTGCTGTCCGCCGCGATCGGGCTGCTTTGCTTCAGCGCCGTCGCCGTGTTTATCTGGCGCTCGTGGCGGGACCTCAAGACCAAAGACCGCGCCGCGTGAGCCTGCGGGGCCTCCTTCGGGTGCCGTTCGACGGCCTCGACCGCTTCTGCGCGCGCGCCTTCCCGCCGGCCTGGAACCCGATGGCGCAGCTCGGCGCGATCGGCTGGTTCCTGTTCTGGATCGTCACGGTCAGCGGCATCTACCTGTACGTGTTCTTCGACACCGGCGTGGCCGGCACCTGGCGCTCGATCGAGGCGATCACGCACGACCAGTGGTGGGCCGGCGGCGTGATGCGCAGCCTGCACCGCTACGCCTCCGACGCGATGGTGGTGATGGTGCTGGTGCACCTGTCGCGCGAATGGGCCATGGACCGCATGCGCGGCAACCACTGGTTCGCCTGGGCGACGGGCGTGCCGCTGATCCTGTTCATCTACGTCTGCGGCATCACCGGCTACTGGCTGGTCTGGGACGCGCGCGCGCAGTACGTGGCGGTCGCCAGCGCGCAGCTGCTCGACGCGCTGCCGATCTTCGGCGAGCCGATCGGGCGGAATTTCCTCGACCAGGCCTCGGTGTCGGACCGCTTCTTCACGCTGATGGTGTACCTGCACATCGCCGCGCCGCTGTTGATGCTGCTGTTCATGTGGATCCACATCGCCCGCCACGCGCGCGCGAAGGTGGCGCCCGCGCGCGGGCTGGGCGCCGTGATCCTGTTGACGCTCACCGCGCTCTCGCTCGCCTGGCCCGCGCTCTCCGAGCCGCCGGCGGATCTCGACCGCATGCCGGAGGCGGTGCCGCTCGACTGGTTCTACCTCGGCGCCTATCCGGTGATGGAGAAGTGGGGCGCCGCGGCGGTGTGGCTCGGGCTCGCGGGCCTGTTCGCGCTCCTGTGGCTGCTGCCGTGGCTGCCGCCGCGGCGCACGCCGCCGGCCGCGAAGGTGGACCTCGGGAACTGCAACGGCTGCGCGCGCTGCTTCGCCGACTGTCCGTTCGGCGCGATCTCGCTGGCCCCGCGCAGCGACGGCCGCTCCTACGAGCAGGAGGCGGTGGTGCACCCCGAGCAGTGCATGGCCTGCGGGATCTGCGTCGGTTCCTGCCCGACCGCGACGCCGATGCGCTCGGCGCCCGATTTCGTCGCCGGCATCGAGCTGCCGGACCGTCTGCTCGCCGCACTGCGGCGCGAGGTGCAGGCGGCGGCTTCCGGCCTCGCCGGCGACGACCGCGTGATCGTCTTCGCCTGCGAACACGGCGCGGCCGCGGACGCCGCCGGCGGCAATGCGGCCAGGATCGCGCTGCCCTGCGTCGGCATGCTGCCGCCGCCGTTCATGGACTGGATCCTGAGCCGCGGCCTGGCCGACGGCGTGATGCTCGCGGGCTGCGCCGCCGGCGACTGCCATTTCCGGCTCGGCGACCGCTGGACGGCGGAGCGCATCGCGGGACAGCGCGATCCCTGGCTGCGCGAGCGCGTGCCGCGCGAGCGCATCGGCGTGTCCTGGGCGGCGCGCGGCGACCGTGGGCAGCGCGAGGCTGATCTCGCCGCGTTCCGTGCACGGCTGCCCGCACTGCCGGCGATGGCGCGTGGCGAGAAGCGCGAGCGCGCGCCGGCGCGGCCGTTCGCGCGCCGTGCCTGGCCGAAGCCGCTGCAATGGGGCGCATGGGCGGGCGTGTTCGGGGCGCTCGCCTTCGGCACCGGCGCGCTCGCGAGCTGGCCGGACCTGCGCCTGCTGCAGCCCGATGAGGCGGTGATCAGCCTGTCGCTGCGCCATGCGGCGCATACCAGGGTCGAGTGCCAGCCGCTGACGCCGGAAGAACTCATGAAGCTGAAGCCCAACATGCGCCGCCAGGTGGGATGCCCGCGCCAGCGCTGGCCGGTGTACGTGGAACTGCTGCGCGACGGGTTCGTGCTGTACCAGGGCCAGCACCAGCCTGCGGGACTGTGGAACGACGGGCCCTCGACCGTGCTCGAGCGTATCGTGGTGCCGGCCGGCCGCCAGGCGTTGACCGTACGGCTGCGCGACAGCGGCCGCGAACAGGGCTTCGACCACGAGCGGCGCATCGAGGCCGACCTCGCCCCGGCGCAGAATTTCGTCATCGAGTTCCGCGGCGGGCAGTGGAGCCTGAGGCCCTGAGCCGCCGCGCGCAAAGGAGTCTGCGATGGAACCGGCACTGATCGAATGGCGCGAGGATTTCCGCATCGGCCTGCCCGAGGTGGACCAGGAGCATCGCGAGCTCATCGACGCGATCAACCGGCTGCATCGCGAGCTGGTCGTCGGCGCCTCGATCGGGCGCGTGACCGGCGCGCTCGGCGACATCCATGCCGCGATCTCCTCGCACTTCGCGCTGGAGGAGAAGGACATGCAGGCGCTGCATTACGCCGAGTTCGAGGCCCACAAGCGCGAGCACGAGCGGCTGCTCGACGAAATTCTCGACATCATCGACGACGTCACCGCTTCCGGCAGCTACGACCCGCAGGTCCTGTCGTCACGGCTCGCAGACTGGTTCACCGGGCACTTCAGGACTTTCGACGCCCGGCTGCACCGCTGGCTGGCGGCGCGGCACTAGCCGGCGTGTCAGCTCTTGTTGTAGGGGTCGAAGCCGCCGAAGTCGTCCTTGCCCGGGCGGTCGCTGGTGCTTTCCCTGGCCTTGCGCCCGTCCGCCGCGGGGTTCACGAACTCCGCCTTGCCGTCCGCGCCGACGACCTTGCGCAGCACCATGGTGCTGACCAGCGACAGCTCCTCGGCCTTGCGCAACGCATCTTCCGACAGCGGCGCGGCCATGTTGACGCCGCCGGCATGCGCTGGCTCCGGCACCTTGCCGGTCTCGGCGATGGACTTCAGTTCGTCATTGTCGACGATCTCGTAACGGCCCGTGGCGGTGTCGCGGGCCAGCAGGCCCTCCTTGCCGCTCGCCGCCAGGCGCCGGATCTCGACCTGGCTCTTGTCGTCGCCGGAGTTCAGGATCTTCTGCAGGGCCGTGGTCGATATCAGCTCGAGCTCGGCGTCTTCATCGACGCGCCCGACCCAGACGTTGCGGCCGCGATCGTCCTGGGCGACCCGCGATTGGCGCTTGATGCGCACGGTCCTGGTGTGGTCTTCGGCCATGCCCGATTATAGGATGACGGTGCACGCCATTGGCCAGCCCGGAGCCGCACAGATGATGCGTTTCACGTTTTTGACCGCCGCGGTGCTGGGTTGCGTCACGGCCGCAGCTGCCGAC
This sequence comes from Steroidobacteraceae bacterium, assembly GCA_019634895.1. Taxonomy (GTDB): domain Bacteria; phylum Pseudomonadota; class Gammaproteobacteria; order Steroidobacterales; family Steroidobacteraceae; genus SCUD01. Next base: position 51,751 of record JAHCAM010000009.1, read on the forward strand.
GTCGTGGTGCTGCGGGCGGAGGCCTGGCTGGACGTCGAGGCCGGCAGGCGCGTGACGCCCGGCGTCGTGGTGGTGGAGGGCGAGCGCATCGCGGCGCTGAATCCGGCCAGCCTGCCGCAGGGCGCGCGTGTCATCGAGCTGCCCGGGATGACGCTGCTGCCCGGCTTCATCGACGCGCACACGCACCTCGGCTCCGATCTCGGCCCCGGCTGGGAGTCGCGCTCCGTGCGCTGGTCCGACATCGACCACGCGCTGCTCGGCGTGCGGCACGCGCGCGCCACGCTCGAGAGCGGCTTCACCACCGTGCGCGACGTCGGTTCCTCGGGCTTCTACGACGTCGCCCTGATGCACGCGATCGAGCGCGGCGACTTCCCGGGTCCGCGCATCGTGCCGGCCGGCCACGGCATCGGCGCGACCGGCGGCCATTGCGATGCGACCGGCTACGCTCCCGGCGTCCTCGAGGGCGGGCCGGAGCAGGGCGTCGCCGACGGGCCGGCCGAAATCGTCAAGGCGGTGCGCTACCAGATCAAGCATGGCGCGAAGGTCATCAAGATCTGCGCCACGGCAGGCGTCATGAGCTACGAGGGGCCGGTGGGCTCGCAGCAGTACTCGGCGGAGGAGCTGCGTGCGGTGGTCGCGGAGGCTCGGCTGCACGGCATTCCGGTCGCCGCCCACGCGCACGGGCCCGAGGGCATCATCGCCGCCTCCGAGGCCGGCGTGGATTCCATCGAGCATGGCTCGCTGCTGACCGACGAGGCAATCCGCGTGCTGAAGAAGAACGGCACCTGGCTGGTGCCGACGCTGTACCAGTGGTTCGAGGAATACGACCTGCCGCCGGCCATCCACGAGAAGAACGAGTTCATCAAGGCGCGGGTCGGCGACAGCATGCGCCGCGCCTTCGCCGCGGGCGTCAGGGTCGCGCTCGGCACCGACGCCGGCGCCGGTCCCCATGCACAGGGCGGGCGCGAGTTCACCGCCTACGTGGAGCACGGCATGAGCCCGGCGGACGCGCTGCGGGCGGGCACCGTGAATGCCGCGGCGCTGCTGCGCACCGACGACCGCGGGCGGCTGAAGGCGGGGCTGCTCGCCGACATCGTCGCCGTCGCCGGGGACCCGCTTACTGACATAGGAGTGGTCGAGGACGTGCGCTTCGTGATGAAAGGCGGAGCAGTGGTGCGGCAGCCGCAGTAACTTGCCTTCGAATGGTGCCGGATGCATCCTGATGGCCGGCGGCCTTGCCGTGCCAGGGCCCAGGGAATGGGAACCTTGCTTGCGGAGCGGAATGGTGTCGTGAGGAGCAGACTGCGAGCCGGCCTGGCATTGATGGCCATGCTGGGGCTGCCGGTTACCGCGCCCGCCCAGGAAGGCGCCCTGACGCTGCCGCGCAATCTCGAGCAGTTGACGGATCGTGCCGCGACCATCGTCCGCGGGCATGTCGCGAGTTCCCACGTCGAGCTGCATCCCACGCTGAGGGGCCTGCATACCGTCGTCGTGACGCTCACGGTGCGGGAGACCCTCAAGGGCCTGCCATCGCAGAGCTTCACCTTCCGCCAGTACGTCTGGGACATCCGCGGCCGCCACGGCCAGACCGTGTACCGCAAGGGCGACGAGCTGCTGCTGCTCATGATCGAGCCGAGCGAGTACGGCCTCTCGAGTCCCGCGGGCATGGGGCAGGGCATGTTCCGCATCGCCCGCGACGCGGGCGGGCGCGAGGTCGCGGTGAACGGGCATGCCAACGCGCGCCTGTTCGACGGCCTGGCACCGGCGCAGTCGCAGAAGGGCGCGGCCCTGACGGCGGCGTCACGGCAGCTCGTTGGGACGCATCGCCAGGGGCCGATCGAGGCGTCGCGCCTGACCGCGATCATCCGGGAACTCGTCGATGCCGGCCGTTGAGCGGGCATCGCTGCGAGTCCGCATCGGCCGCCAGGCCGCGGTCCTGGCCGCACTGTGGCTGGCAGGCAGCCAGGCTCTGGCCGGCGGTCCGCTGCTGGTCAGGAGCAATGGCGTGCCCTTCGCCTGGGGCACCGGCACGATCAACTACCGCACCGACAACGGACCGCTGAGCCCGACGGTGCCGGAGGCCACGGCGCAGGCGCGCGTGATCGCCATGTTCGACGTCTGGCAGGGCGTGCCGACGTCATATATCTCGTTCTCCCGCGTGGGCTTCATCAATTCGACCGGTGCGTTCACCGACGGCGACGTCAGCACGCTGGCGGAGTACGACGCGGTGGATGCCGACTGCGCCGCCGGCAACCAGAGCCCGGTCGTATACGACGCCGACGGATCCATCGTCGCCGGCCTCGGCATGGACAACACGTCGGTGATCGGCTTCGCCAGCCCCTGCACGTCGAATGCGACCAACTACCTGACCGGCCTGATCGTCATGAACGGCCGCTTCCAGGACGGGCTGCCGAGCCCCGGCGACATTCCCGAGCCTGCATTCGACGCCGCGATCATCCACGAGATCGGGCATTTCTCCGGGCTCGATCACTCGCAGATCAACGTGAACTGCATGAACCCCTGCGGGACCGACGACCTGGCCGGCGTGCCGACCATGTTCCCGTTCCTGGTCAGTTCCACGCAGGCTTCGCTGTCGGTGGACGACATGGCCTGGATCTCGCGGCTGCATCCGCGGACCTCCGGCGGACCCACTTTCGCGGGCACCTACGGGACGCTGAGCGGCGTCGTGTTCTTCTCGGACGGGCAGTCGCACGCGCAGTTCGTCAACGTCATCGCGCGGCCGGTCGGCATTCCCCAGAACCGCACCAGCCCGGTGTCGGTGATTTCCGGTTACAGGTTCCGGGCGATCCACGGCAACCCGATCACCGGGGATACGCCGAGCCAGTTCGGCTCGACCGCGCCCGGCGACATCGGCCTGTTCGAGATTCCGGTGCCGGCGGGCAGCTACACGATCGAGGTGGAGAGCGTCCACCCGGACTTCACCGACGGCTCCAGCATCGGCCCGTACCAGATTGCGATGCCCGGCACGGCACCGCCGCCGTCGGTGCCGGTGTCGGTCGCGGCCGGCGCGACCTCCTCCGGCAACAACGTCACGCTGATCGGCACGCCGCCGCGCTTTGACCAGTTCGAGGGTCCGTGAGCGTCCTGCGGCATCCTTCGGCTCTGCGCCTGGCCGGCATCGCCGCGCTATTGGCACTGGCGTCGTCCTGCGGCGGAGGCGGCGGTGGCGGCGGTGGCGGCGGTGGAGTCCAGCCGCCGGCGCTTGCAATCACCACGGCGAACCTTGGCGGAGGTACCGTCGGTGTCGCCTACAACCAGACCGTGGTGGCCACGGGCGGAACCGGCGCGCGCTCGTTCAGCGTGAGCGCCGGAGCCCTCCCGGCCGGCCTCACGTTGACGGCGGCGACCGGGACGATCAGCGGCACGCCGCTGGGCCCGGCCGGCACGGCGAATTTCACCATCCGCGTGACCGATTCCGGCGCGCCGCAGCAGAGTGCGACGCAGCCGCTCAGCATCGCCATCAATGCCGTCGCCATGAGCCGCAACGACACCATCGCGACCGCGACCACGCTCGGCAACGGCAGCTTCAATGCCTCCATCAGCCCCAGCGGTCATCCGAACACGGTGTTCATCCCCGACCAGGACTACTACCGGATCACGACCACCGCCCTGTCCACCGTGACGGTGGACATCGACGCGCAGATCAATGGCAGTCCGCTCGATCCGGTGATAGAGATCGTCAACGCCAGCGGCGTGCGGCTGAATACCTGCGTGGCTCCCGCCTTCAACTCCCCCTGCGTGCACGACGACGAAGTGCTGGGCGTCGAGCGCGACTCCTTCCTGCAGGTGCGGCTCAACGCCGGCGTGACCGCTTTCATCCGCGTGCTGGACTGGCGCGGCGACGGCCGGCCGGACCAGCTCTACACGATCCACATCAGCGGACTGCTCTGAGCGCCCGCGGCTGCGGGTATCATGTGCGCCCCCGATTGCGCACGTGGACGGCAGCCATGAAACACGCAAGCGTCCTGTCCACCATCGGCCGAACCCCGGCCGTCAGGCTGAACCGCCTGGCGCCCGACGGCGTGGAGGTCTGGGTCAAGGTCGAGGCCTTCAATCCGCTCGGCTCGGTCAAGGACCGACTGGCGCTCGGCGTCATCGAGGCCGCCGAGCGCGACGGCCGCCTGAAGCCCGGCCAGACCGTGGTCGAGGCGACTTCCGGCAACACCGGCATCGGCCTGGCGATGGTCTGCGCGGCCAAGGGCTATCCGCTGGTGATCACCATGGCCGAGAGCTTCTCGGTCGAGCGCAGGAAGCTCATGCGCTTCCTCGGCGCGAAGGTGGTGCTGACGCCCGCGGCCCTCAAGGGCATGGGCATGGTGCAGAAGGCGCGCGAGCTCGCCGAGGCGAATGGCTGGTTCTGGACCCGGCAGTTCGAGAACGAGGCGAATCCGGAGTTTCATTCGAAGACCACGGCGCGGGAGATCCTCGACGACTTCGCGGGCGAGCGCCTCGACTGGTGGGTGACCGGCGCCGGCACCGGCGGGACGCTGCTGGGCGTGGCGCGCGTGCTGCGCCAGGAGCGCCCGGAGGTGAAGATCGGCGTTTGCGAACCGGACAATGCGCAGATCCTTGCCAGCGACTACGTGCAGAAGCGCAATGCCGACGGTACGCCCGCCGAGAGCCACCCGTCATGGCGGCCGCACCTGCTGCAGGGCTGGACGCCCGACTTCGTGCCGAAGATCACCGGCGACGCCCAGGCCGGCGGCTTCGTCGACGAGCTGCTGCCGGTGACCGGCAACGACGCCATGCGCCTGTCGCGCGAGCTTGCGCGGCAGGAGGGCATCTTCGCCGGCACCTCGGGCGGCGGCACGCTGGCGGGCGCGCTGCGCATCGCCGAACGCTCGCCGAAGGGCACGGTGATCCTCGCGATGCTGCCGGACACGGCCGAGCGCTACCTGTCGACGCCGTTGTTCGAGCAAATCGGCGCCGACATGGACGAAGCCGAGTGGGAGCTGTCGCGCTCGACGCCGGGCGCGCGCTTCGACACCTGCGCCGCGCCGGTTGCCGCCGCGGCGCCGGCAGCAATCGATGCCGATGCGGAGCGCTTCGTCGAGCGCCTGCTGGGCGATCCGGCGAAGCCGATCGCTTTCTTCGCGCTGCAGTGGTGCGAGTTCTGCTGGTCGGTGCGGCGGCTGCTGCAGGCCGCCGGGGTCGCTTTCGAATCGGTGGACCTGGACGCGGTTGCGATGCAGAAGGGAGACATGGGCGGGAAGATCCGCGCGGTGCTGGCGAAGCGCCTCGGCACACCGACGATTCCGCAGATCTTCGTCGGCGGCGAGCTGGTGGGCGGCGCGACGGAGGTGATGGACGCCTTCAACTCCGGCAGGCTGCAGGAGCTGTTCCGCAGGCATGGCGTCGCCTTCGACGCCGGCTTCCGCGCCGATGCCTGGTCCTTCCTGCCGAAGTGGCTGCAGAAGCGGCCGGGCTAGAGAACGCTGTCAGGCACTCCTTGCGATGCCGGAACGGAAAGGCCCCTTGCGGGGCCTTTCCGGGATCGCGGTCGATCCAGTCGAAGTGATTTCAGGGGCAGGACGCCAGCGGCAGCCGCAACACCTCGCCGCCATTCACCGACGTGCCGAAGTTGGTGAAGTAGGCGGCATTGTCCGGCCCGATCGCGAGGCCACCCGGGAACGTCAGCCCGTTGAGCACCACGGTCATTGCGCCGCCCGGGCACTGGCGCTTGAGCCGGCCGGCGCCGAGGCCGGGATTCGGCGGCGGGAACGGCCCGACGTGTCCACTCGCGGTTTCGAGCAGGTACAGGGCGCCGCCCGCGTCGAAGGCGACGTCCACGACTGCGGTCAGGCCTCCCGCGTACGTGCTGGCAGCGGAGCCATCGCTCTCGATGCGCACGACCGATGCGCTGCCCTGGACGAACGGGAATCCGCTCAGCAGCCCGACGTAGAGTGCCCCGTCCGGGCCCTCGGTGACGGAGGTCGGCACGGCATCACGAGGGAAGGGCGGCGGCGGGACCTGCGGCAGGACGGCAAGCGTGCGCGTGCTGCCATCTGCAAGCGCTTCGATGAGCGCGTTCGCGCCCGCATCGGCGACGATGCGCCGGCCTGGCTGGGCGAGCACGCCGTAGGGGTTCGAATCCACGGCGCCGCCCGCGGGGTTGAAGGCCGCCTCATGTGCCGAGACGTCGGCGACGACCTGGTACTGTCCCGAGGGCGTGACCCGCAGCATCGTTCCGAGCAAGTTCGCCTTGCCGCCGCCGAGGCTGCTGCGGACGACATTGGGGTTGCCGCCGAGACCCATGACCAGGTAGGCCACGTTGCCGTGGAACGATAGACGGGTAGGGCCGCCTTCCATGGTGCCATCGGGGAGCGCCACCGACGGCAACCCGGTCGTGATGCGCTGGAACCCGCCGTTGGGCAGGATCCGCGTCACGGCACCGGTCTCGCCGTAACAGCGCAGCACCGGCTGCGCCGGGGATGGGATGCAAGGCCCGGGGCCGCCCCGGCCGCCCTCTGCGACGTACAGCGCGCCGTTCGGCGCGAAGGCGATGCCGCGCGGATTGCTGAGCCCGGAAGCGATGGTCCTGGCGTCGCCGACGTCGGCGAGCAGCGCTGCTGGCGCGGCCGCGAGCCCGGCGAGCAGCAGGCTGCTGGCGACACGGCGCATGGCCGGTGCAGCCACGATGGATCGGCAGTCAGCGGTCTTTGGCGAAGTCATGGTCGATTCCTCCCCTTCTTGCCCTTCTTATGTCTGGTTCCCTGCGTTCTGGCGCCGGGTGGCGCAACCGCCATTGCTAGGCTGGCCGCGGACCGAAGGCCATATGCGGCATCTGACCGGCGTCTGACATGTTTCTGACCTGGGGCCGGTGTAACCTGTCGACCATGAGCCGCCGGACGAGCGGCAGGGGACAGGAATGCTGACGGGTGACGAAGTCCGTTTCGACGGATGGACGCTCCGCCGCAAGGCTGGAGAGCTGTCGAAAAACGGCAGGCGCATCCGCCTCCAGAGCCAGCCGCTCATGATCCTGGAACAGCTGCTTTCGCAGCCCGGCGAGCTGGTGACGCGGGAAGAGCTGATCGCGCGGCTGTGGCCGCAGGGCGTCGTGGACTTCGACACGGCGCTCAACAGCGCCGTGCGCCGGTTGCGGACCGCGCTCGACGACCAGGCGGAGACGCCGCGCTACATCGAGACCATTCCGCGCCGCGGCTATCGTTTCATCGGCAGGCTCGAGGCGCCGCAGGCAGCCGTCACGCCGGCGGTCGCGGCGGCCCCGGTCTCGGCCGGCCGCGGCTGGCGCATGGCCGCGGTGGCGCTGCTGGTCGCGATGGCATCCGCCCTCTACTTAGGCGCGGAACTGCGCAGCCCGGCCTCCCTGCGGAAGAGTGCCAACCCGCAGGCGCAGGAGCTCTACCAGCGCGCGGAGCATTTCTATCAGCGCCGCGGCGAGGGAGATCTCGGGCTTGCGGTCCGGTACTTCGAGGAAACCCTGGCGCTCGATCCGGAATTTGCGCAGGCGTGGTCCGGGCTCTCGAGCGCCCTGTGGATCAGCATCGTCGAAGGGCAGCTGCCGCCGGAGCAGGGTTTGGCCAGGCTCCGCGAGGCGGCGGAACGGGCGCTCGAACTCGACCCGGCGCTGGCGGAGCCCCGCGTGCGGCTCGCCAACTACTGGCGGTTCACGGGTGACGCGCGCAAGGCCGACGAACAGATGCGGGTGGCGCTCGAGATGCATCCCGGAGATCCGCTGGTGCTGACCGCCTATGCCTCGCAGCTGGCCAGCGAGGACCGCTACCCGGAAGCGGCGGCGCTGCAGCAGCAGGCCCTGGATGCGGAGCCGCTGTCGTACGCCTTTCGCTACAACCTGGGCGTGTACCTTTATTTTTCCGGCCGCGTGGCGGAGGCCGAACAGGAGATGATCAAGCTGCGCGAACTGAACCCGAAGCCGCTGAACGCGCCGGAACTGCACGGCATCTTGCTGCTGACGACGGACCGGCATCGCGAGGCGCTCGTGCTGGCACAGACCTGGCCCGAGGAGGCCGACCGCTTCTTCATCGCTGCCATCGCGCTCGATCGCCTCGGGCGGCGCGCGGAATCCGACGAGGCCCTGAGCAAGCTGGTCGAGTCGGAGGGCGCGCGTGAGGGCTTCCGCATCGCCGAGGTGTATGCCCAGCGCGGTGACGCCGACCGCGCATTCGAGTGGCTGAATGCCGGCGAGGCGCGCCGGCGCGCCAACGCGCGCAGCTTCGGCCGCCGGCCGCTCTGGCTGCTGGAGCATTCGCCGTTCCTGGAGGCGCTGCGGCAGGACTCGCGCTGGGAGCACTGGTATGCGGCTGCCCAGCGGCCATGGACACGGGTCGCGGCGGGCGATAACTGACGTCGGCGGCTACCCGGCCACGACGACGCGGCTACCAGTAGCGGACGCGGCCGGTGTCCACGTGGACGAAATCCGAGGCGGCGTAATAGCCGACGCCGCCGCGCTTCAGCGACATCGCCAGTTCGTGCAGCTTCTTCGTCGGCACGCCCGCCATCCGGACGTCGATCGCCTTGCCGTCCATGTGCAGGCTGCGGGTGGCCACGCCGCTCGAGCGCGCATTCAGCATGCGGTTGGTCTGCGGCGAGCGGTAGCCGGAGATCACCTGGAAGGCGTCGTCCCGGCCGGTCAGCGCCTGCAGCTCGTGCAGCAGGTCGAGCAGCGCCGGATCGATCGGATGCACGTCGCCGCTGCGGTGATCGCGCAGCAGATGGGCGACCTGTTCGAGTCCCGCGGCGTCGTAGCTCCCGGCCTGGAAGTAGGCGACGGCCAGGCTCTCGCCGGTGTGCGTGTGCAGGAAGCGGAGCCGGCGGGTCTCGGGCGCGGCGGCCGCAGGGGCGGCAGCCAATGTCACGGCGGCCACGAGGCCGCTATGCAGCAGGTGGCGCCGGGACAGGCGCGTGCTCATCGCTCGTTCCCCTGTGCGCAGCAATCCATGCCGTGTACCAGCGTCGCCTTGCGGGCGTGGCAGTTCGATCGGGCCGGTCGGACCATCATTGCCGGACTGCGTCGCATGGAGCTTGTGTCAAAGCCGCCCGCCGCCGGGCGGCGAAGCGGATGCGATGCATGGATCAGTTGATGCCACTGACGGTGATCGTATAGAGCAGGTCGGGACGGCCATCGAAGCGCCATTCCACGACGCGAACATAGAACGTGGTCGGGCCGGGCACCCGCACCTGCAGGAAGGAATCCAGGGAGAACCCGGGGTCTTCGTCGTCGTTCACGCATTCCGATGTGAAGGCCGGAGGGCCGCAAGAGCCGAGCCGCACGCCGTTCGCGTCCACGATCTCGATGACCGTATCGATCTCGCCGGCGTGTCCGTCCACGTCGATGGTCACGGTCGAAGCGGAAAATGTCGTGATCGAGTAATAGTCTTGGTCAGGCGCGAAAATGGTATTCGGGTGGCCGCTTGGGCTGATCGAAGCCGCGATCGTGCCGTTGCCGATTGCGGTGGCAGTCGCAATCGAATCATTGCGGCCCTGAGGCGCCGAGCCAACGAGCAGATTGTAAACGTTGGATGCTGTCGTGCCACAGGCGTCGGTCACCCGGATCGTGAAGCTGTGCGTTGCGGCGGTATCCGGCGTCCCGTTGATCCGTCCGCTCGAACCGTCGAAGGACAGTGCGCTCGGCAGCGATCCGCCGACGAGGGCGTACTGGTACGGATCGACGCCGAACGTTGCCGCGACGATGGCGTTGTACGGCACGCCGAGCCTGGCGACCGGCAGGACGCCGCCAGGCAACGTCAAGGGCGATTTGGTGACCGTCAATGTGATGCCCTGGCGTGTCCCGACCTGGATCGGCACGTCCCGATCGGTCACCTCGACGTCAAACGAATATGTCGTCGGCTCGCAGGATGGCACCGGCACCCCGAGGATATTGCCGGGAAGGAACCTGTGTTCCAGGCCGGGCGGCAGTTCGCCGCCGATGATTCTCCAGTCGTACGGCGGCAAGCCGCCGCGCGCGCGCAGCAACTCGCGATACTCGATTCCGCCGGAGGCATCCGGCATCGCCGAGGTGGCGACCTCGAGCGTCACTTGCAACGACCCGCCTGTCTGGCTGAACTGTTCCGGCGTGGCGCTGTCCCGGACGGTGATTCCGGAAGTGCTGGTAACAGCATTCGGCAGCGGCGTTCCGCGGATGACTCCGTCCGTGCCGATCGCCAGACCGGAAGGGATGCCGAAGTCCACGTAGACATAGGGCTGCGTACCGCCGCTGACGATCACCGCGTGGCTATACGGCACCCCGATTGTCGCCATCGGCGGCGATCCCAGGCTGGAAACAAGCGGTTCTGCAATCCGGATGCCGAATGCCCTCGAACTGGATTGCTGCGGGGAACCGGAGTCCCTCACCGTCAAGGTCAGATTCGTAGTGCCGGCGGGTCCGGTCGGAATGCCGGTGATATGGCCGCTCGTTGCATCCATCGTCAGGCCTGCGGGCAGCGCGCCGGAGGTGATCGAGAAGGACCTCTGGCCGACACCACCACTCACCGGCATCACCTGCCCGTAGGGCACGCCGATGGCGCCGTCATTCAATGTCGAGATGAGGATGTTCAGTGGTGGCGTTGGATTGCCGCCGCCGCCGCCGCCGCCGCCACCGCAGGCAGTAATGCCAAGCAGCAGCGCCGCGGCTGCAGTACGCGCCCCGGGTCGCGAACGCGGCATCACGGCGTCTCGAACGAATCGAATCGTGGCGGGCTGTGGTTCAGCACCAGGTCCACGCTCACGGTCGCGCCCGCCGCCACATGGACCGGCCCGGCCGGCGGCGCCGAGCTCGTCAACGGGATGATGAAGCCCGGGCCGACGCTCGAGCCGCCCGTGAATTGCTGCCAGATGCTCTCGATCTCGATGATGTAGTCGCCCGCGGGCACCGGGATCTCGAACAATCCGATGTCTCCGGGATGCTCCGAGCCCATGCTGGGTGCGGGGTTGGTGATCGGGTTGCCGTGAAACATGCGGAACTTGTACCCGGAGATCACGGACGCGACGATGCGTCGATCCTCGTTCCCACCCTCGTTCACGCGGCGCGCGACGACGTTTGCGAACTGCACGTGGGATTCTCCGTCCCGGAAATACACAATTCCGGTGATGGTTCCGTGCGTGCCAGTGAAGGTCGGTGCCGCCGCGGTTTCCGGGTACAACCTGGAGATCCACGCGATGTCGTCGGTCGCCAGCGAGCCCTGCGCCACGTCCAGCAGCAACGGGAACATCGTCGGGAGGCCGTCGAGGTCGCTGCCGCACGGCCCGAACAGGCAGGCCAGGTTGATCTGGGAATGATCCAGCCCGGAAAAGTGGCCCAGTTCGTGGATCAGCGCCGCGTCGAAGGCCGCAGCCGGCAGATCGACACCCTGTCCGTCCTGGAATCTGCCGTTCATCATTGCCATGCCGCGCACAATCTCGGTTGCGTTGACGGCGCAGGGTCCTGCAAATCCGATGATCGATTCCTGGTCGAAACCCAGCGCGGCGAAGATCGACCCGTCGGCGTCGTAGATGATCGGGCTCTGCAGGCCGGCTTCGCAGCTCGCAACCACGGCGTCGAACTCCAGGATCGTGTCGACATCACCGCCGGTGAAGGCGCCGGTCGGATTGATGAACCCCGCCCGCTCGTAGCGGATGCTGGACGTCGGCACGTCCTGCCACACGCTGAACGCCGAGATGACGCGCGCACGCGCCTGGGTCTCGTTGACGGCGGCGCTGAGGGGCCCCTGGTCGGTCCGATAGGCGATCGGCGTCGCGGTGCTCCACAGGTAGGGCGTGCCATCGTCCTGGATCGCCAGCGGCCCGCCGGCACGTGCGACGCCCGCCCACCCCAGCAGCGCCGCCACAATCGCAGCCGCCACGGTCGCCGCGACGCGGTACGAGGTCATGTCAGCGGGCCCCGGGACTGGTCATGCGGATCAGCGTCGTCAGCTCCTCGAGCGGAATGGCGCCGGCACGATGCGATTCGATCCGGCTCGACAGCTCGGGTGTCAGGACCTTCCGCTCCCGGTCGAACCACTCGCCGACACCTTCGAGCAGCCCTGCATTGGCGCGGCCGTTGACCGCAAGTTCGCGGCCGGCCGCATCACGGCTGATCAGAAAGCGGCCCTGTTCCAGGCCGGCCGGGCTCGATAGCCCATGGCGGCTCGGTGCGATCAGCATCAGCAGCAGGTGCTGACCCTTGCGGTAGCCGGCGAACTCACGCCGGTCCCGCAGTCCCCAGACGTATTGGCGGAAAGTGAAGGTCGCTCCGGCATCACCCTTGAGCGATTCCCTCACGCGCAACGTGACCACCACCGTGTCGAGATGGCGGAGCTCCGGGTGTTTTTCGACGCGTGCGCTGACGACGTTGCCGCGCACGATGACCGCGGAACGTTCGGTCAGCTGTTTGAGGTTGCGGGCGACGGTGAGCGCGCCGTCCTGCGCGAATGCCGGCGTCGACAGCAGGGCGCAGGCGAGCATCGCCAGATGACGCTGCATTCTCGCCGAAGCCGCCCCCGCCATTGTCGACCGACCCATCCCTGTCCGGACACCCCTGCAACTCCCGGAGATCATGCATCCGAGGTGGACCCCAGGCAAGGCGTGACGGGAAGACCCCCGCGGGGGGGGCTCTGGCAGTGCTGGTCTGGCGGGAAGCGCAGGGCTGCGGCGAACCGATGCGCCGTCCGCATCAGTCCTCGATCAGGAAGCTGCGCAGCTGCTCGCTGCGGCTCGGATGGCGGAGCTTGCGCAGCGCCTTGGCCTCGATCTGGCGGATGCGCTCGCGGGTGACGTCGAACTGCTTGCCGACCTCCTCGAGCGTGTGGTCGGTCGAGAGGTCGATGCCGAAGCGCATGCGCAGCACCTTGGCCTCGCGCGGCGTCAGCTGGGAGAGCACGCCGTGCACGGTCTCGCGCAGCGACTCGACGGTCGCGGAATCGAGCGGGCTCTCGGCGGCCGCGTCCTCGATGAAGTCGCCGAGGTGCGAATCCTCGTCGTCGCCGATGGGCGTCTCCATCGAGATCGGCTCCTTGGCGATCTTCAGCACCTTGCGCACCTTGTCCTCGGGCATCTCCATGCGCTCGGCGAGCTCGTCCGGCGTCGGCTCGCGGCCCATCTCCTGCAGCATCTGCCGCGAGATGCGGTTCAGCTTGTTGATGGTCTCGATCATGTGCACCGGGATGCGGATGGTGCGCGCCTGGTCGGCGATCGAGCGCGTGATGGCCTGGCGGATCCACCAGGTGGCGTAGGTCGAGAACTTGTAGCCGCGGCGGTATTCGAACTTGTCCACCGCCTTCATCAGGCCGATGTTGCCCTCCTGGATCAGGTCCAGGAACTGCAGGCCGCGGTTGGTGTACTTCTTGGCGATCGAGATCACCAGCCGCAGGTTGGCCTCGACCATCTCCTTCTTGGCGCGTCGCGCCATGGCCTCGCCGGTGGCGATGTCGCGGTTGACGGACTTCAGCTCCTGGATCGAGCGCGCCAGGCGCTTCTCCAGCGCGCGCAGCTCCTGCTGGCGGCGCACCACCTCTTCCTTCTGGCGGCCGAGCGGGGCCGAGTGCTTGCGCTTGGCGCGGATGTGCTTGTCGATCCAGCGGACGTTGGTCTCGTTCTTCGGGAAGGTGGAGATGAAGTCCTTGCGCGGCATGCCGGCCTGGCGCACGCAGATGGTCATGATCTCGCGCTCGAGGCGGCGCACCTCGTCCACGTGGCTGCGCAGGTGCCCGACCAGCGCGTCGAACATCTTCGGCGCCAGCTTCAGCTCCATGAACTGGGAGGCGATGCGCTTGCGCGCCCGCACGATCTTCGGCTCGCGCGCGCCGCGCGCGGTCGCGAGGCCCTTGCCGATGGTGTTGTGCAGGCGCGCGATCGCGGCGAAGCGGCGCGCGGTCTCCTCCGGATCGGGTCCGGTGTCGATCGCCTCTTCCTCGTCGTCGGCCTTGTCTTCGCTGTCGTCGTCGTCGCCCTCCGGCTCTTCCTTGCGCACCACCGCCTTGGGGTTGTGCGGCTGGGCGATCTCGTCCGGCGCGTCCGGGTCGATGAAGCCGACGATGAGGTCGGTGATGCGGCCCTGGCCGGCCTTGACCGGCTCCCAGGCGGCGAGCAGGTAGTCGTAGGTCGGCGGGTACCAGGCGAGCGCGGTGCGCACCTGGTCGAGGCCTTCCTCGATGCGCTTGGCGATGCGGATCTCGCCTTCGCGCGTCAGCAGCTCGACCGTGCCCATCTCGCGCATGTACATGCGCACCGGGTCGGTGGTGCGGCCGAACTCGGAATCCGCGATCGCGAGCGCGGCGGCCGCTTCCTCGACCGCTTCCTCGTCCGGCGCGGAGGCATCGGTCAGCAGCAGCGCCTCGGCATCCGGCGGCTTCTCGTACACCGTGATGCCCATGTCGTTGATGGTGTTGACGATGTCTTCGATCTGCTCGGGATCGACGATCTCGGGCGGCAGGTGGTCGTTGACCTCGGCGTAGGTCAGGTAGCCCTGTTCCTTGCCGCGCGCGATCAGCAGCTTGAGCTGCGACTGGCGGTCTTCGGGGATGGCCGGGAGCTTTTTCTCGCTCAAGCGCGATTCCTCAGGGGGCAGGGGGCGGCCGCAAAATAGCCGAGCATTATACGTGGGGGCGGCTGCCGGGCGAAGCAACGGCCCGGAATCAGCGCCCCGGGGGCTTGCCCCGGGCGCCCAGAAGTCCTTGAAATTCCTTCTGTTCCTGCTCGGTCAGGCGCCGCTCGCGGGCGAACTCGATGAGCTCATTGAGTCGTCTTTCGGGCCCGAGTTCCGCGCCGATGCGCTCCAAAAGCGTGGCCAGCTCCCGCCCGGCGGCCCGGGCGTCCCCCACCAGCGATTCCTCGCCCGCCAGTTCGGCGATGCGCGCGCCCTCCGGGCGCTCGCGCCAGCGCTCCACGAGCTGCGCCGTGGACAGGCCGGGTTCGGCGCGGGCCGTCTCCAGCAGTTCGCGCAGCACCGCGAATCCCTTCTGTTCCGCCGCCAGCCAGTCCGGCGTGGCCGCCACCGAGCGCGCCGCTCCCGGGTGATGCAGCAGCAGCATGATGGCCTGCGTCAGCAACGGCTGCCGGCCCGCGGAACGCGCCGGCCGCCCGCCCTGTGCCGGGCGGGGGCCGCCGTGGATGCCCGCGCCACGCGACGCTTCAGGCCGCGCGCGCAGCAGTTCCGCGAGCCGCCCGGCCGGCATCCTGACCTCCTGCGCCAGCCGTTCGAGCAGCAGTTCGCGATAGACGCCCGGTGGCACCCGCGCGAGCAGCGGCCGCGCGAGCTCCGCGAGGCGCGCGCGGCCGTCCACGCTCGAGAGGTCGGCCTGCGCCGCGAGCTGGGTGACCAGGAACTCCGAGATCGGCGTGGCGGACGCGATGCGCGCCTCGAACGCAGGGGCGCCTTCCTCGCCCACCAGCGTGTCGGGATCGTGGCCCTCGGGCAGGAACAGGAAGCGCAGCTGCCGGCCGTCGCGGGCGTGCTCGAGCGCGTTCTCGAGCGCGCGCCAGGCGGCGGCGCGCCCGGCGCGGTCGCCGTCGAAGCAGAACACGACCTCGCTGGTGACGCGGAACAGGCGGTTGAGGTGCTCGGGCGTGGTCGCGGTGCCCAGCGTCGCGACCGAGTAGGCGATGCCCGACTGGGCGAGCCGCACCACGTCCACGTAGCCCTCGACCACCAGCAGGCGCTCGATCTTGCGCAGCGCCTGGCGCGCCTCGTACAGGCCGTAGAGCTCGCGGCCCTTGTGGAACAGCGGCGTCTCGGGCGAGTTCAGGTACTTCGGCTCGCCGGCGTCGAGGATGCGCCCGCCGAAGGCGATCGGCCGGCCGCGCGCATCGCGGATCGGGAACATGATGCGGTCGCGGAAGCGGTCGTAGCAGCCGCTCTCGCCCTTGCCGCTGCGCTCGATGACCAGGCCCGCCTCCAGCAGCATGCGCTCGCGGTCCGCGTTGCCGCCGAAGCGCTTGAGAACCGCATCCCAGGAATCCGGCGCATAGCCGATCGCGAACTTGACGCAGGTCTCGGTGGTGATGCCGCGCCCCGCCAGGTACTGCTTCGCGCGCGCCGACTCGCGCAGGCTGTCGCGCCAGAACTGCGTGACCTGCGCCAGCAGCTCGTAGATGCCCTCGTCGCGCTTTGGCCGCGCGCCGTCGCCGCCCTCGCGCGGTACCTCGAGCCCGAGCCGGGAGGCGAGGTCGTCCACCGCATCCGGGAACGGCAGCTTGTCGTGCTCCATCAGGAAGCCGAGCGCGGTGCCGTGCGCGCCGCAGCCGAAGCAGTGGTAGAACTGCTTGTCGGGGCTCACCCAGAACGACGGCGTCTTCTCGTTGTGGAACGGGCAGCAGGCCTTCCACTCGCGCCCGGCCTTCCTGAGCTGCACGCGCGAGCCGATCAGCTCGACGATGTCGGTGCGCGCGATCAGCTCGTCGATGAAGGCTTGCGGGATGCGTCCGGCCATGGCGCAAGATAACTCAGGCGGGCAAGGGCCGCCCCGCGATCCAGCCCCGTGAGTGCAGCCCCTCGATCAGGTCGAGCGCCGCCGCCCGGCCCTCGCGGGTGTGCACGGCGAGCAGCAGCGCGTCCCCCGGCCGCGCCCAGACGAGCGCCTGGCGCACGGCCGAAATCTCGTCCGGTGCGTCCGCGATGGCCGATTCCGCCACGCCGGCGCGCAACAGCGTGCGGCGCAGGATCGCGCAGACCTCGCCGGTCCCGCGTCCGCGCAGGTAGCCCGAGAGCTCCTTGAGTACGACGAGGTCCGGCCGTGCTGCCGCCGCGACGGTGGCCAGCTTCTGCAGGTCCGCGTCCTCGCGGTTGCCGGCCTGGCCCAGCAGGATCGCGAGCCTGCCGCGCCCGCGCAGTTTCAATGCGAAGTCCACCAGCCCGGCGAGCGCCGCCGGGTTGTGGGCGAAATCCACCACCAGGTTGAGGCCGCCCAGTTCGTAACGCATCAGCCGGCCCGGGTTGTCGGTGGGGTCCGCGCCGAAGCGCGCGAATACGGCGGCGATGGCCGCGGGCGGAATGCCGAGGCCGGCGGCGGCCAGCGCGGCTGCTGACAGATTGGCGATGTTGAATGCCGAGTGGCCGCCGGCGGCGAGCGGCATGGCGGCGACGGCGCCGAGGTCGTGGTCGGCGCCGTGATGCGTGAGCACGAGCCGTCCGTCCGCGACCGCGCAGGCGGCGCCGCCCGCCGCGCGATGCGTCGCAAGCATGCGCTGGCCGGCGTCGCGCGCGAACCAGCCGAGAGGTTTGCCGGCTGCTGGCGCCGCCTTCGAGAGCGTTGCGTCGTCTGCGTTGACGACCAGCAGCCCGTCGCCGGGCAGCGCCCGGGCCACGGCGAGCTTGACCTCGGCGAGTCCCGCGAGGTCGTGCACGCCGTACTCGCCGAAGTGATCGGCGGCGATGCTGGTGACGACTGCGACCTCCGCGCGGGGCACGGCGAGGCCGCGGCGCAGGATCCCGCCGCGCGCGGTCTCCAGCGCCGCGCATTCGACGCGCGGATCGCGCAGCACGCGCCGCGCGCCGGCCGGGCCGGAGTAATCGCCCGAGGCGAGCGCCTCGCCGTCCACGAACACGCCGTCGGTGCAGCACCAGCCGGTCGCGCGCCCGGCCGCGCGCGCGCAGGCGGCGATGAGCCGCACGACCGTGGTCTTGCCGTTGGTGCCGGTGACGAGCGCGATCGGGATGCCGTGCAGGGTGGACCAGTCCACTTGCCCGGGAGCTGGCAGCTCTGCCAGAGGCCAGCTCCTGCTGCCGCGCCCGGCGCCCAGCGTGAGTTCGTCGTCGTCCGTGAACCAGGTCAGGCCACGCGCGGCAGCCGCATCGCTCAGCGCGCGCAGTTTCGGATTGGCCTCGCGAGCCGCGCGCCGGCGCAGGCGCTCGAAGGCGCCGGACTCCCCGAGCACGGGCGGTTCGCTCTCGTCGGGCTGTTCGGCCGCCAGCATTGCGATCAGCTCGTCGCGCCGCGCCGGCGCCTGCTCGGCGAGAGTGGCTGCGAGCGCCCACTCGTTGACCTCGGTCGCGGTGAACAGCTGGTCGGGCGGCGCGGACAGTGCGAGCGACGCGCCGGCAGGATGGATCGCGGCGACCACCGGGGCTGCGGGCCATCCGAGCGCGGCTGCGGCCCTGCGGACGCGCCGCTCCCAGCCGGCGATCGTCGTGGGCGTCGCGGCCGCGGCCTCGAGCACGGCGCCGGGTCCGTCGAAGAACCGGTTGTGCCCGGTCAGGCGGCGGGAGTCGGCGAAGGGCGGTGCCGCTGCCCCACTCAGTCGGACGCCTCCGGCGCGTAGCGGATGCCGCGCTCGTCGCGGATCAGGCCCTCGAGCGAGAGCGGCGCCGCGGCTTCGACCGGTGCCTCGACGATGGCAGCGGCTGCGGCGGGTTCCGCGGCGCGCGCAGCCGCGGCCGCGGGCGCACCGTCCGGGCGGAAGCGGATCACCTGCTTCCAGGAGCGGGTGAGGGCATCGGCGAAGATCAGCAGCAGGTCCCCGGCGCGGCTCATGCGCAGCGCCGTGTCGATGGCCTCCTGCTCGTCCGGGATCACCGAGATCGCGGACTGCGGCACGCCTGCGGCCACCAGCTCCGAGGCGATGATGCGCGGCACTTCGTCCGGCCCGCGCTCGCGCAGGTTGTCGTCGCGGCGGCAGACGTAATGGTCGAAGCGCCCGGCGGCCGCGCGCGCGATCGCGCGCAGGTCCTCGTCGCGGCGGTCGCCGGGGCCGGCAAGCACCACGATGCGCCGGCCGGCGACGTCGAGGCGCCCGGCGAGGTCGGCCAGCATGCCGACCGCGTGCGCATTGTGGCCGTAGTCGAACAGCACCTTGAACGGGTGCTCGTCGAACACGTTCATGCGCCCGGGCGCCTGGTAGAAGGTGGTGTCGAAGGTGCGCAGCCCCTGGCGGATCGCGTCGAGCTTCACGCCCAGCGAGAAGGCCATGGACGCGGCGAACATCGCGTTCTGCACGTTGTGCGTGGCGCGGCCCTCGAGCGTGGCCGGAATCAGGTGCGTCCACAGCAGCGGCATGTGGCCGCCGCGGTCGTAGAGCGTGATCATCTGGCCGTTGACGCCGGCCTCCAGCGCGCAGGCGCGCCCGCCGGCGCGGATGTGCTCGCGCACCAGCGCGTGCTGCGGGTTCATGGTCACGTAGCAGAGGTGCTCCGCGTCGGTGTGCGCGGACATGCGCAGCACGAGCTCGTCGTCCGCGTTCAGCACCGCGCAGGACTTCGCCACCTCGACCACCGTGCGCTTGACCTCGGCGAGCTGCTCGAGCGTGTCGATGCCCCTGAGGCCCAGGTGATCGGCCTGCACGTTGAGCACCGCGCCGACGTCCACCTCGGGCACGCCCATGCCCGCGCGCAACAGCCCGCCGCGCGCGGTCTCGAGCACCGCGGCGTCGATGTGCGGGTCGGAGAGCACCATGCGCGCGGACACCGGTCCCGTCATGTCGCCCGGGACCGTGCGCTGCCCGTCGATGTAGACGCCGTCGGTGGTCGTCAGGCCCGGCGTGTAGCCGGCCATCTTCAATATGTGCGCGAGCATGCGCGCGGTCGTGGTCTTGCCGTTGGTGCCGGTGACCGCGGCGATCGGCACCCGCGCGGGCGTGCCCGGCGGGAACAGCATGTCGATGACCGGGCCCGCGGCGTCGCGCGGCGTGCCTTCGGAGGGCGCCACGTGCATGCGGAAGCCCGGCGCCGCATTGATCTCGCAGATGCCGCCGCCGATCTCGCGGTAGGAGAGGGTGATGTCCTTCGACAGGAAGTCCACGCCGCCGACGTCGAGCCCGATGGCCTTGACCGCGCGCACCGCCATGTCGCGGTTGTCGGGGTGGATCACGTCGGTGACGTCGGTCGCGGTGCCGCCGGTGGAGAGGTTGGCCGTGGAGCGCAGGAACACGCGCTGGCCGGCGGCGGGAACCGAGTCCGCGGCGAGCCCGGCGCGCGCGAGCATCGCCTGCGCCTGCCCGTCGAGCTCGAGGCGCGTCAGCACCTTCTCGTGGCCGACGCCACGGCGCGGGTCCTGGTTCACGATCTCGATGAGCTGGGCCACGGTGTGCAGGCCGTCGCCGGTCACGTGGCCGGGCGTGCGCCGGGTGGCCGCGATGAGCTCGCCGTTCACCACCAGCAGGCGATGGTCGTCGCCCTCGAGAAAGGTCTCGACGATCACCGAGCGCGAATGCTCGCGCGCGACGGCGAAGCCGCGAACGACCTCCTCGTCGCTGGTGAGGCGGATGGAGATGCCGCGGCCGTGGTTGCCGTTGTAGGGCTTGGTCACGACCGGGTAGCCGAGGCGGTTCGCCGCGCGCACGGCCTCGCGCTCGGTCTGCACCAGTTCCTGGCGCGGCACCGGCAGGCCGAGCGCGCCGAGGATGCGGTTGGTCTCCTCCTTGTCGCTCGCGAGCTCGACCGCGATGTGCGGCGTGCGGCCCGTCACCGTCGCCTGCACGCGCTGCTGGTACTTGCCGTGGCCGAGCTGGATCAGGGACCGGTCGTTGAGGCGCAGGTACGGGATGCCGCGCTTCTCGGCGGCCTGCACCAGCGACGCGGTCGAGGGGCCCAGTGCGCGGCGCTGCGCGTACTTGATGTAGGCGTCGCGCGCCGCCGGCCAGTCCCAGCCCTCCGGCACGCTGCCGGCCGGGCGGATCCGTTCCGGCAGCAGCGAGCACAGCAGGCGCAGCGCGAGTTCGCCGGCGGCGATGCCTTCCTCGCGCTCGGCGTACTCGTAGACGACCGAGTACTGGCCCGGCTTGTCCAGGCTGCGCGTCTTGCCGAAGGTGACGTCCTCGCCGGCGACGTTCTGCAGCTCGAGCGCGACATGCTCGAGCACGTGGCCGAGCCAGGTGCCGTCGTCCTCGTTCATGCGGCGGATGAAGCCGCCGGGTTCCTGGTAGGAGCAGCCGTGCTCGGCGAGCCCCGGCAGCGCGGCGATCAGCCCGTCGACGAAGTCCCTGCCGAGGCGGCCGGTCGGCCAGGCCTCGAGTTCGCCGAGGTCGAGCTCGAGGCGGATGACCGGGAACCGCGCGTAGTGCGACGGGCCGACGTAGACGGAGCGGTCGAGGATGCGCACGACGGCACTATCATGCGCGGGACGGCGCGAGGCTGCCCATCGCGGCCTGGCGCGTGTGCAGGTTGAAGGTCGCGCCGGCCGTCAGCACGTGCACGACGAGGCCCAGGATGCAGATCGGCTGACCCTCGGTCGCGCTGTCCACCGACGAGAAGCTGACCTTCGAGGCGTCCACGACGGTGACGCCGCCGGTGCCCTCGACTTCCAGCGTCTCGTCCGGGCCGATGAACGCCGCGGTGTCCTCGTCGAGGCCGATGCCGACCGCGAACGGGTTGTAGGCCAGCGCGGTGACCAGCCGGCCGAGCCGGTCGCGCTCGCGGAAATGCTGGTCGATGATGAAACGGTTGGTGAGCCCGAGCCCCGGCGCGAGCCGCACGCTGCCCGCGATCGCGGCGGCGCCGTCGTCGCCGAAGGCGATCATGTGCTCGGAGAGGATCGCCGCGCCGGCGCTGGTGCCGCCGACCGTCACGCCGCGCGCGTTCTGCGTGCGGATCAGCCTGGCGACCGGCGTGCCGCCGAGCAGCGTGGTGAGCCGCAGCTGGTTGCCGCCGGTGAAGAAGATGCCGGAGGCGCCCTGTATCCGCTCGAGCCGGCCCGGCTCCTGGCAGTCGCGGCGCGTGTCGAAATCCATGACGTCCACCCGGCGCGCGCCGAGCTCGCGGAACAGCTTCTCGTAGCGCGGGCCGGTCTCGTGCGAGCGGCTCGCGGTCGGGATCACCACGATGTCGGCCATCTCGCCGCCCGAGACCTGCACGAAGCGGGCGAGGATCTTCGGGTCGTTTTCCTTGTTCTCGGCGCCGCCGATCGGGACGATATGGCCGCGCGCGCCGCCTTCGGGGACCCTGCTGGGACTCATGGGCAACGGCCCTCAGCCGCCGAGCGCGGCCTTGATGCGCGCCGACAGCGCGCCGATGTCGGTGCGGCCCTGGACCTTCGGCTTGAGCCAGCCCATGACCTTGCCCATGTCCTTCATCGAGGCGGCGCCGGTGGCGGCGATCGCCTCCCGGATCATGGCGGCGAGCTCGGCGTCGCCCAGCTGCGCCGGCAGGTAGGAGGACAGCAGGGCGATCTCGGCGGATTCCTTCGCGACCAGGTCGGCGCGCTTGCCGGCCTCGAACTGGGTGACCGACTCGCGCCGCTGCTTGATCATCTTGTCGATGACGGCGAGCACCTGGGCGTCGTCGAGCTGGATGCGCTCGTCC
This sequence comes from Steroidobacteraceae bacterium, assembly GCA_019634895.1. GTDB lineage: Bacteria > Pseudomonadota > Gammaproteobacteria > Steroidobacterales > Steroidobacteraceae > SCUD01. The sequence continues at coordinate 73,955 of JAHCAM010000009.1, forward strand.
ACCTCGCGCTGCTTGATGCCGGCCTGCAGCATGCGGATGCAGGACAGGCGGTCTTTCTCGCCTGCCCGCATCGCCGCCTTCATGTCCTCGGTGATGCGGTCCTTCAGGCTCATCCCGGGATCAGCGCAGGGCGCTGCGGCCCCCGTCGCGGGAGCTGCGCTTCAGGTGCCGCTTGATGGCGGCGGCCTTCTTGCGTTTCCGTTCCTGGGTGGGCTTCTCGTAGAATTCCCGGCGGCGCAGTTCGGTCAGCACGCCCGCCTTTTCGCAGGCACGCTTGAAACGACGCAAGGCAGCGTCGAAATACTCGTTCTCGCGGATACGGACGCTCGGCATTCCAACCTCGTTTCTGGCACTGCGCCCCCGGAACGGCCCCGGGGAAAGGGCCCGGAATTGTAGTGATCCGCCCCCGGAAAATCAAAGCACTAGCCCCATGAAGGTCCTCGGCATCGAAACCTCCTGCGACGAGACCGCGGTCGCCGTCTACGACGGCGACCGGGGCCTGGTCGCGAACCGGGTGTTCAGCCAGGTGGCGCTGCACGCACCCCACGGGGGCGTGGTGCCGGAGCTCGCCTCTCGCGATCACATCGCGCGGCTGCTGCCGTTGATCGAGGAGACCCTGGCGGAGGCCGGCTTGCCGCTGCAAGCCATTGACGGGATTGCCTATACCGCGGGGCCCGGCCTGATCGGGGCGCTGCTGGTGGGCGCCTGCGTGGCGCGGGGCCTGGGCTATGCGCTGCGCGTGCCGGTGATCGGGGTCCACCATCTCGAGGGCCACCTGCTGGCCCCGGCGCTGGAGCCGGATGCCCCGGATTTCCCTTATGTCGCGCTGCAGGTCTCGGGCGGGCACACCATGCTGATCGAGGTCACCGGGATCGGCCGCTACCGGGTGCTGGGCGAGACGCTGGACGATGCGGCGGGGGAGGCCTTCGACAAGACCGCCAAGTTCCTGGGACTCGGCTACCCGGGCGGGCCGGCGCTCGCGGCGGCGGCCGAATCCGGACGCCCCGGCGTGTTCGATTTTCCGCGGCCGATGCTCGACCGGCCCGGCCTCGATTTCAGCTTCAGCGGGCTCAAGACCGCGGTGGTGGTCGCGCTGCGCGGCCGGGAACTGGGTGCGCAGACGCGTGCCGACGTCGCCCGCGGCTTCGAGGACGCGATGGTTGAGACGCTGGTCGGCAAGGCCCTGCGCGCGCTGACGATGACTGGCATCCCCACGCTGGTGATCGCGGGCGGCGTCGGCGCGAACCGCCGGTTGCGCGAGGAGCTCGACCGCCGGGTGGCGCAGGCCGGCGCGCGCGTGCACTATCCGCGGCCGGAGTTCTGCACCGACAATGCCGCGATGATCGCGCTCGCGGGCCATGCGCGCCTGGCCGCGGGCGAGCGCGAGGACTTGCCGGTGCGCGCCCGCGCGCGCTGGCCGCTGGAAGAGCTGCGCGCCCCGGGCACCGTCCCGCTCTAATTGGACGCGTCCCCTTTATAAAGGGGACGCGTCCAATTAAGCCGGGGCAGTCCCCATTCTCTTTGGACGCTGGAGACGACTGTGGACCGCATCTTCATCACTGCGCTCGCCGCCGACGCCATCATCGGCATCCACGACTGGGAGCGCGAGGTCCGCCAGCGCATCGAGATCGACCTCGAGATGTGGGTGGACCTCAAGGCGGCCGCGCAGAGCGACGCGATCGAGGACACGCTGAACTACCGCTCGGTCGCGAAACGCATCCTGGCGTTCGTGCAGGACAGCAGCTTCCGCCTGGTCGAGGCGCTCGCGGGCGAGATCGCGCGCATCGTGCTCACGGAGTTCGCGGTCGCGCGCGTGCGCGTCACGGTGCACAAGCCGGGCGCGGTGCGCCACTCGAAGGACGTCGGCGTCGTCATCGAGCGCGGCCGCGATGCCTGAAGCCTACGTCGCGGCGGGCAGCAACGTCCGTCCGCGCGCAAACCTGCGGCGGGCGCTCGCCATGCTGGGCGCAGAATTTCCCGGGCTGCGGGCGTCGCCCGCGTACCGCAACAAGGCGGTGGGATTCGAGGGCGACGACTTCGTCAACCTCGTCGCCGCGTTCCGCACCGAGCGCCCGCTCGGCGACGTGCTGGCGGTGCTGAAGGCGACCGAGCGCGCGCTCGGGCGCGAGCCGGGCGCGCCGAAATGGGGCCCGCGCACGCTGGACCTCGACCTGCTGCTCTATGGCGATCTCACGGGAAGTCTCGACGGCGCGACGCTGCCGCACCGGGATCTCACCACGCGCGCCTGGGTGCTCGGCCCGCTCACGGCGCTGTCGCCGGGGCTGCGCCATCCGGTCACCGGCGAGCGCATCGGCGCGCTATGGGAGCGCTTCGACCGCGGCGCGCACCCGCTGGTCGAGACCTCGCTGGAGGATGCGGATTGACCGCGCCGGGCGTGGTGGCGCGCGCGCGCGCGCCGCTAGCGGTCGTCCCCGCCCGCGAGCCGGCCGCCGTCGATCGCGAGCACCTCGCCGGTGACGAAGGGCGCCTCGGTCGCGAAGAAGATCGCAGCCTTCGCGACGTCCTCCGGCGTGCCGGTGCGCTTGAGCGCGGTCCGCGCGACGATGCGCTGCCGCAGTTCCTCGTCCATGCCGTTCTCCGGCCACAGCACCGGGCCGGGGGCGATCGCGTTCACGCGCACCTCGGGGCCGAGCTCGCGCGCCAGCGAGCGCGTCAGCATGACGAGCGCGGCCTTGGCCGCCGAGTACACGGCATGCCGGCGCAGCGGCCGCAGGCCGTGGATGTCGGCGATGTTGAGGATCAGGCCCTGGCGCCGGCGCAGTTCCGGCGCCGCCGCCTGCGCGAGGAACAGCGGCGCGCGCAGGTTGCTGCCGACCAGGTCGTCGAACTGCGCCGCGGTGATCGAGCCGAGCGGTGTCGGGTAGAAGCTGGAGGCGTTGTTCACCAGCACGTCCAGCGCGCCGAAGGTGCCGATGACGGAAGCCGGCAGCGCGGCGAGCGCGGACATGTCGGCGAGATCCGCCTCGAAGGCCGCGGCGGAGCCGGGCCGCGACTGGTTCATCGCGGTGACCAGCGCGCCGGCTTCGTCCGCCGAGCGCCGGAAGTGGACCGCGACCTTCGCGCCGCGCGCATGGAAGGCGCGGGCGATGACCGCGCCGATGCGCCGCGCCGCGCCCGTGACCAGCACGACCTTGTTCTCGAGCGGCGCTGTCGCATCCGGGGCCATCGGTCAGCCGATTCTACGCGGCGCCGCGCCCGGCATCACGGCTGCGGCGGATCCGCGTGCTGATCGTCGGCGACCCGCCGCCGCTCTCGGCCGCGGACGCCGCGCACGCCGCGCGGGTCGCCGGGCACATCCGCGGCCTGATCGCGGCCAACGGCGGCTGGCTGCCGTTCTCCCGGTTCATGGAGGCCGCGCTCTATGCGCCCGGGCTCGGCTATTACGTGACCGACCGCATCCGCTTCGGCGAGCAGGGCGATTTCGTCACCGCGCCCGAACTCTCGCCGCTGTTCCAGTCCTGCCTGGCCGGCTGCCTCGCGGAACTGCTCGGGCGGGCAGGTGGCGGCGACATCGTCGAGTTCGGCGCCGGCAGCGGCGTGGGCGCCGCATTGCTGCTGGCGGAACTCGAGCTGCGCGGCGCCCTGCCGCGCCGCTACCGCATCGTGGACGTGAGTCCGGACCTCGAGCGCCGCCAGCGGCAGTTCTTCGGGCGCTGGCCCGGCGCTGCGGCCTTCCGCGGGCGGCTCGAATGGCTCGATGCGCCGCCGCGTGAGCCTTGGCATGGCGTCGCCTTCGGCAACGAGGTCGTGGACGCGCTGCCGGTCGAGCGCTTCCGCGTGCAGGACGCGGGTTGCGAGTCGCTCGGCGTGGTCGCAGCCGGGGACGGCTTCGCCTGGCAGCCGCGCGCTGCGGACCCGGCCCTGGCCGCGGCCGTCGGGCACATCCAGTCGCGCCTGCCCGCGCCGATGCCGAGCGGATACGTCTCCGAGTGCCGCCCGCAGCTCGGCCGCTGGCTTGCGGACGCGACGGCGTCGCTCGCGCGCGGTGCGGTGCTGTTCGTGGATTACGGCCTGCCGCGCGCGCAGTACTACCACCCGTCGCGCGACGGCGGCACGCTCTGCGGCTTCCGCCGGCACCGGCGCATGGCGGATGCGCTGGCGACGCCGGGCGTGCAGGACCTGACCGCCTGGGTCGATTTCTCGGCGCTGGCCGAGGCGGCCGCCGCCTGCGGCATGCAGGTCGGCGGCTTCGCGACGCAGGCGCATTTCCTGATCTCGCTCGGCATCGAGCGCAACCTCGCGCGGGCGGTCGAAGGCGGCGCGGCGCACGAGCGCCTCGCCATCCAGCAGGAAGCCGCGACGCTGATGCTGCCGGGCGAGATGGGCGAGCGCTTCAAGGCCATCGTCTTCACCCGCGGTCTCGACGGCCCGCTTCCCGGCTTCTCCTTCCGTGACCTGCGCGACAGCCTTTAAGATGGTGCCGGGTCGTAGATTCGTAGATTCCGCTTAGCGCCACATCAAAATCTACGAATCTACGACCCGGCACCATCTGGAGGTTCCGTTGGATCCGATTCAGGCGATAGTGCTGGCGATCGTGCAGGGGCTCTCGGAGTTCCTGCCGATCTCGAGTTCCGGCCACCTGATCCTGGTGCCGCACTTCCTCGGCTGGCCCGACCAGGGCCTCGCGTTCGACGTCGCGGTGCACGTCGGCACGCTCGCCGCCGTGCTGGCCTACTTCCGCCGGCAGCTGCTCGCCATGCTCGTCGCCTGGTTCGGCTCCGTCTCCGGGCGCGGCATGACGCCGGATGCGCGCCTCGCCTGGTGCGTGATCGTCGGCACCATCCCGGTCGGCGTGGCCGGACTGCTGTTCGGCGGGCTGATCGAGCAGATGCTGCGCAACCCGCTGTTCGTCGCCGGCACGCTGACTCTCTTCGGGCTGCTCATGTGGCTCGCCGACCGTTTCGGGCGCAGCGAGCGCGACGAGTACTCGATCGACTGGCACCACGCGCTGCTGATCGGCTGCGCGCAGGCGCTGGCGCTGATGCCGGGCACCTCGCGCTCGGGCGTCACCATGACCATGGCGCGCGCACTCGGCCTCGACCGAGCCGCCGCGGCGCGCTTCTCCTTCCTGCTCGCGGTGCCCGGCATCGCAATGGCGGGCGGCTACGAACTGCTGCAGCTGCTGCAGGGCCGGGACGGCGCCGTGGACTGGGCGATGATGGGCCTCGGCACGGCGGTCGCGGCCGTCACCGGCTATGCCTGCATCCACTGGCTGCTCGCGGTGATCGGCCGCATCGGGCTCGCGCCCTTCGCGATCTACCGCTTCGCGATCGCCGCGCTCATCGTCTGGCACTTCGCCTGAGGCGCCGGCTCAGCCGGGCGCGCGCAGCGCCGCGAGCCGCCGGCGCCGCAGCAGCGCGCCGATCTCCTCGCCCGTCAGCCCCTCGCGGTCGCGCTCCGTGAGCGTGGTCGAAAGCGCCGTTTCCTGCGCGCGCCGCAGCAGGTCCGCCTGCGGGTAGGGGCGCGCGCGCCAGCCGCCGCGGCCGCGATAGTCGGCCTCGAACGCCGCCAGCAGCTCGCGGAACCGCTCCGGCCGGCGCATCGCGTCGCAGGCCTCCAGCAGCTCGAGCACCGTGCGCGGCCGCAGCTCCTGGGCGCGGTGCGCGAGGCCGTGCCAGCGCGAGGCGAGCTCGGCCAGGTCGCGGTAATCCGTGGGCACGCGCAGGCGCGCGCAGACCTCGCGCACCAGCGTCACGCCCTTTTCCTCGTGGCCGATGTGCTTCGGCCAGGACGAGCGCGGCGTGCGCCCCTTGCCGAGGTCGTGCATCAGCGCGGCGAAGCGCACACGCGGCGAGGGGCTGATCTCGGCCGCGGCCGCCATCACCAGTTCCATGTGCAGGCCGGTGTCGATCTCGGGGTGCCACTGCTCCGGCTGCGGCACGCCGTAGAGCGCATCCAGCTCCGGCAGGATGCGCGCCAGCGCGCCGCAGGCGCGCAGCAGCCTGAGCCACGCCTCCGGCGCCGGCTCGGCGAGCGCGCGGTCGGTTTCCTGCCAGACGCGCTCGGGCACCAGCGCGTCGGCCTCGCCGGCGGCGACCATCGCGCGCATGCGCGCCAGCGTCTCCGGCGCGACCGTGAACCCGAGCGGCTGGAAGCGCGCGAGGAAACGCGCGACGCGCAGGATGCGCACCGGGTCCTCGTTGAAGGCGTCCGAGACGTGGCGCAGGGTGCGCGACTCGAGGTCGCGCTGCCCGCCGTGCGGATCCACCAGCCGCCCGGCGGCGTCGCGCGCCATGGCGTTGATCGTGAGGTCGCGCCGGCGCAGGTCGTCCTCCAGCGTCACCTCCGGCGAGAAATGCATCTCGAAGCCGTGATAGCCGCGGCCGGTCTTGCGCTCGGTGCGGGCGAGCGCGTACTCCTCGCCGGTTTCGGGATGCAGGAAGACCGGGAAGTCCTTGCCGACCGGGCGGTAACCGGCGGCGCGCATCTGCCCGGGCGTCGCGCCGACCACCACCCAGTCGCGCTCGGCCACCGGCCGGCCGAGCAGCTGGTCACGAACCGCGCCGCCGACCAGATAGACTTCCATGCAGCGATGTTACGCGATTCGCTGCGCCGCCTGATCCGACTGCTGCCGCTGGCCGCGGCCTGCGTCCCGGCGTCCGGCTGCTACTACATGCACGTGGCGGCCGGGCAGATGGAGATGAACCGCCTGCGCCGGCCGATCGCGGAAGTGGCCGCGAACCCGGCCACCGACGAGTCGCTGCGCCGGCGCCTGGAATACGCCGGGCTGGCGCGCGACTTCGCGATGACGGAGCTCGGCCTGCCGGACAACGGCAGCTACCGGACCTACGCGGACCTCGGCCGCAGCTACGCGACCTGGAACCTGTTCGCGGCGCCGGAATTCTCGGTCGCGCCGCGCCGCTTCTGCTATCCGGTCGCCGGCTGCGTCGCCTACCGCGGCTACTTCAGCGAGCGGCGCGCGCGCAACTACGCGCTCACGCTCGAGTCGCGCGGCTTTGACGTTTCCGTCGGCGGCGTCGCAGCCTACTCGACGCTCGGCCGCTTCGCGGACCCGGTCCTGTCGACGATGCTCGCCTACGGCGATGCGCAGACGGCCGCGGTGATCTTTCACGAACTCGCGCACCAGGTGGTGTACGTGGCCGGCGACTCGGCATTCAACGAGGCGTTTGCCGTCACGGTCGAACAGGAAGGGCTCGCGCGATGGCTCGACGTACAGGGGCGTCCCGAGGCACTCGCAGCCTGGCGGCGGCGGCGCACGGTGCAGGCACAGGCCGCGGCGCTCTTCGCGGCGCGCCGCGAGGAGCTGCGGAGACTCTATGCGTCGCCCCTTGCGCCGCAGGCGATGCGCGATGCGAAACGCCTCGCGATGCGCGCGCTGGCGGCCGACCTGCGCGCACTGGAATTGCAAAGCGGCGTGCCGAGCGGCTACGGACGCTGGATCGAGGCGGGCATCAACAACGCCGAACTCGCGTCGGTCGCCACCTATTTCGGCTGCGTGCCGGGCTTCGAGCGCCTGCTCGCCGGGGCCGGCCACGACCTGCCGCGTTTCTATGCCGCGGTGAAGACGCTCGCCGCCGCGCCGCCGCAGCAGCGGCGGGCGGCGGTGTGCGCGGTGGCACCCCGGGGTTGAGGTCCCCCGGGGAGCGGGGTGTCCTACAGCGACTTCAGGTACTCGACGAGATCGTCCATCTCGTCGGCGCCGAGACCGAGC
>JAHCAM010000090.1 GCA_019634895.1 Steroidobacteraceae bacterium
CGACCCGGATGCCCGGTCCGCCCGGCCAGTGCACGTCGGAGATCAGGCCGGGTGCAGGCGCGAAGTCGGCATCGGCATCTTCGGCGTTGATCCGGCACTCGATCGCATGGCCGGCCAGCCGGACGTCCGCCTGGCCGAGGCGAAGCTTCTCACCCTGGGCGATGCGGATCTGCTCCTTGACGATGTCGATGCCGGTGATCATCTCGGTCACGGGATGCTCGACCTGGATCCGCGTGTTCATCTCCATGAAGTAGAACTGGCCGGTCTGCGGGTCGAGGATGCACTCGATCGTGCCGGCGCTGCGGTACCCCGCGTGCCGGCACAGGCGCACGGCCGCTTCGACGATCTGTTCGCGCAGGGCGGGATCGAGCACCGGCGAAGGCCCCTCCTCGAGCAACTTCTGGTTTCGCCGCTGCACCGAGCAGTCGCGCTCGCCGAGATGAAGGACGTTCTCGCCGTCCGAGAGGATCTGGATCTCGATGTGCCGGATCCGCGTGAGGAACTTCTCGACGTAGATCGCGTCGTCGCCGAACGCCGCTTTGGCCTCGCGGGCCGCGTTCTCGTATTGCGAGGCCAGGTCCTCGCTGCGGTGGACCTCGCGCATTCCGCGGCCGCCGCCGCCCGCAGCGGCCTTCAGGATCACCGGATAGCCGAGCGAGTCGGCAATCGCCCGCGCCTGGACCGGGTCGCTGACCGTGCCGCGCGAGCCCGGCGTCGTCGGCACTTCGGCTTCCTCGGCCACTGCACGCGCGCGCGCCTTGTCTCCCATCATCGCGATGACGTCGGCCGATGGCCCGATGAACGCGATGCCCTCCTGCTCGCAGGCCCTCGCGAAGCCGGCGTTCTCGGAGAGGAAACCGTAGCCGGGGTGGATCGCATCGACCTTGAACATCGACGCAGCGGACAGGATGAACTGGCCGTTCAGGTAACTCTGCGCCGAACGCGCGGGGCCGATGCAGACGGCGTGATCCGCGAGGCGCACCGGCAGGCTGTCGCGGTCGGCCTCGGAATAGACCTGGACCGTCTCGAGACCCAGTTCGTGGCACGCGCGATGGATCCGCACGGCGATCTCGCCGCGATTGGCGATCAACACACGCCTGAACGGCCGGACTGCGTGATCGTCGTGTTTCATCGGGGCCGGACCGCCGGGTGCTCGCGGTTCATGCGTTCAGACCGGGGTGATGACGATCAGCGGCTGGCCGTATTCGACGGCCTCGCCGTCACCGACCAGGATCTCGGCGACCGTTCCGCTGCACTGCGCCGGAATCGAGTTCATCAGCTTCATGACCTCGATGATGCAGACCGTGGTGTCGGGAGCGACGGCGGCGCCCGCCTCGACGAACGGCCTGGCGCCGGGCTCGGGCGCGCGGTAGAAGGTGCCGACCATCGGGGACTTGATCACGGTCGCGCCTTCGGGAAGTTCACGGACCCCCTTCGCTGGCGCAGGCGCCGAGGGGCGTGCCGGGACGGGCGCCGGCTGGCTAACCGCCGGCGCGGCGTCCGCAGCCGGGGCGGGCGCGGCAGGCGCGGAATGGGCGTTGAGCGGCGCATCCGCACGCGCGGCGGGCGCGACCGGCGCATCGGGACCGCCACGGCGCAGCTCGAGCTCGAGGTCGCCCGAGCGCAAGCGGAACTCGCGGAACTGGGACGACGACTTGATCAGCTCGACGAGCTGCAGCAATTCCTGGTAGCTCAGGCCCTGCATGCCCACGTTGTCTCCTTTCGAAATCTCGTTTCTTTGAACGAGACAGATTGTTTCATCGGTAGAAATGATTGCACGGCCGCGATAGAATGGCAATGATGAAATTCATCATTTCGACCATCGAAATTTCTGCCCGAGGCGCGCGCCGAGAGAGGACACCATGACGACACCCACCATCATCACCGTGGCGATCACCGGCGCGTTGCCGCGCAAGAAGGACAACCCCGCCGTGCCGGTGACCCCGGCGGAACAGATCGAGTCGACGCACGAGGCCTTCGAGGCGGGCGCCTCGCTGGTGCACGTTCACGTGCGCGCGCCCGACGAGTCGCCGAGCTCGGACCCGGAGCTCTTCGCCCGCGTCCAGGAGGGGGTGAGGAAGTATTGCCCGGGCATGATCATCCAGTTCTCGACCGGCGGGCGCGGGCGCGAACAGTCGGCGCGCGGCGCGATGCTGGGGCTTCGACCGGACATGGCGTCGCTGGCGACGGGTTCGGTCAACTTCCCCGCGAGCATCTACGAGAACCCGCCCGACTTCGTCGAGGGTCTGGCGAAGACGATGCTCGAGCTCGACATCAAGCCCGAGATCGAGGTTTTCGACGTCGCGATGCTCTACAACGCGGTCCAGCTGGCAAGGAAGGGGCTGCTCAAGACGCCGCTCCACGTCC
>JAHCAM010000091.1 GCA_019634895.1 Steroidobacteraceae bacterium
AGAGATCGGTCGCGGCCAGGAGGTGGTGCAACTCGGGCATCGTCGTCGTCCTCTTCGGCGCGGTGCGATTCGGGTGTCTGCCGCAGCCTCGGCCTGGCGCGGCGGCGGATGCTACGCTCGGGCATCTTCCGCGCCCGTGCGTGACAGCGGCCATCGTACTGCATCGGATGCATCGTCAGGCCGCGATCCGCGCACGAGCCGTCGTGCGTGCCGAACCTGTTGGACTTGCACCCTGTCGTCGTCTTTCTCGCGGGCCTGGTGATCATCGTCGTCGGCGGCGAGATGCTGCTGCGCGGCGCGTCGCGCCTCGCCGTGATGCTCGGCATCAGGCCGATCGTCATCGGCCTGACCATCGTGTCGATCGGCACCAGCACGCCCGAACTGGCGGTGGGCATCACGGCGGCCATCGAGGGCAAGGGGCCGCTGGCCGTTGGCAACATCGCCGGGGCGAACATCGTCAACATCCTGTTGATCCTCGGCCTGAGCGCGGTGATCCGGCCGCTGCCGATTCGCTCGCTCACCGTACGCATCGACGTCCCGGTGATGATCACCTCCGCGCTGACGCTCGTCGTCATGGCGTGGGACGGCGTCCTCAGCCGCGTCGAGGGGCTGGTCCTGCTGCTCGCGGCGATCGCCTACACCGCGACCGTCGTGCAGCTGAGCCGGCTCGAGTCCGCCGCAATGAGGCGCGAGTTCGCCGAGGAGTACGGAGCCTCCGCGCTGAAACCCGGTCGCGGCGCCGCTCGCGGCGCGTGGCACGCGCTGCTGCTGCTGGCGGGCATGGGGGTGACGGTGCTGGGCGCCCAGTTGCTGGTGTCCGGCGCGGCCGAGATCGCGCGCGACTGGGGCGTCCCGGAAGCGGTCATCGGGCTGACCATCGTCGCCATCGGCACCACGGCGCCGGAGCTCGTCACGACGCTGATGGCGACGCTGAAGAACGACCGGGACGTCGCCATCGGAAACCTGATCGGCAGCAGCATCTACAACATCCTGGTCATCCTCGGCCTCACCTGCGTGGCCGCGCCGGGCGGCGTGGACGTGAGCGACGACATCCTGCGGTTCGACCTGCCGCTGGCCGCAGCGGTGGCGCTGGTATGCCTGCCCGTCTTCAGAAGCGACCGCCTGGTGTCGCGGCGCGAAGGCGCCGCGTTCGTCGCGGCGTATCTGGCCTATCTGGCCTGGCTGTTGTTCGCGCGCAGCTGAGCGGCGTTCCGACGCGTTTCACGGTCTTGCTCGCCGCGTCGCGCCCACGAGCGCGGGAGGTCGACGGAGGGGTCCGCGCCATAGCGGCAGTTGCAATCCAGCCGGGCTTTCGCTACAACGAACGACCGCCGCGGCAGCGGACGCGCCGGTGTGCGCCGCCGCGTCACCGCTTCCGGGTCCCCGGGGAGCCCCGTCGATGACCGAACTCTGGCTGTTCCTGCACCTCGTCGGCGTCGTCGTCTGGATCGGCGGCATGGTGTTCGCGCACTTCTGCCTGCGCCCGGCGGCGCTCGCGACGCTTCAGCCGCCGCAACGCCTGCCGCTGATGGCCGCGGCGCTCGGCCGGTTCTTCGCGCTGGTGGGCGGCTCGCTGGTGCTGCTCTGGGGCAGCGGGCTGGCGATGTTCGCCGCGATCACGACCTCGGGCGGCAAGCCGCCGATGTCGTGGAACCTGATGGCCGCGATCGCCGCGGCGATGACGCTGGTGTTCCTCTGGATCGCGCTGAAGCTGCACCCGAAGATGCGCGCTTCGGTCGCCGCGTCCGAGTGGCCCGGGGCGGCCGCCGCGCTCGACTCGATCCGCCGCCTCGTGGTGCTGAACCTCGCGCTGGGCTTCCTGACGATCGCGGTCGCGACGCTCGGCCGGATGGCGAACTGATCTTCGTCGGGAAGCCCGTGGCGCGAGCAGTGGCGCGCTACAGCTGGAACCCCACCGAGCGCACGACGCCTTCGAGCACGTCTCGCCCCCACGACGGCGCACGCGCCTCGTACGCGCCCGATTGCTGCACCTGCGCGTCGATCCACGCGGCGAGCCATGCGATCTCTTCGGCGCCGTAGAACGCCGTCATCAGTTCGAAGTTCACGAACAGGCTGCGCCCGTCCAGGTTCGCCGAGCCGCACAGCGCGAGCTGCCGGTCGACGACGACCGCCTTCGCATGGATCATCGAGGGAAACAGAAGCACCTGCGCCCCCGCCGCCGCCAGCGCGCGCAGCGCGCGCTCCCTCGCCCAGTCGGCCATCCAGTGGTTCGAGCGCTGCGGCACGATGAGCGTCAGGCGCACGCCGCGCCGGCACGCGATGCACCACGCCGCGAGCAGCGCGTCGTCGGGAATGAAGTACGGCGTGACCGCCAGGATCCGTTCGCGCGCG
>JAHCAM010000092.1 GCA_019634895.1 Steroidobacteraceae bacterium
GACCTCGCGGCAACCGCTGCGCGTGCTGGTGGATTCGCGCTTCGAGGTCAACCCGGCCGCACGGATCCTCGAGGGTGGCAGCACGCTGGTGGCCTGTGCGGTCGACGCGGCGAAACGCGTCGCCAAGACCGCCGCGCTCGAGGAACTCGGCTGCGAGGTGATCACGCTACCCGACGCGAACGGCAAGGTCGACCTGGCCGGCCTGCTGCTCGAACTCGCGCGCCGCGGCATCAACGAGCTTCACGTCGAGGCCGGCTACCGGCTCAACGGGTCGCTGCTGCGCGAAGAGTGCATCGACGAGTTGCTCGTCTACATGGCGCCGACCCTGCTCGGCAATTCGATGGGGCTGGCGGACCTGGCCCCTCCGGAGGCGCTGGAGAAGCGCCTCGTGCTGCACTGGCAGTCGGTCGAGCGCGTGGGCGACGACCTTCGGCTGCTGGCCCGTCTCCCCGAAAGGATCTGAACGATGTTCACCGGAATCGTCGCGGCCGTGGGTCGGATCGAGCGTGTCGAGCCGCTCGGCCAGGAGGCTGGCGTGCGCCTGACCGTCGACGCCGGCGGGCTCGACCTGTCCGACGTGGCGCCGGGCGACTCGATCGCGATCCAGGGCGCCTGCATGACGGCGGTCGGCATCGACCAGGGGCGCTTCGTCGTGGAGGTGTCGAGGGAGAGCCTGTCGCGGACCCGAGGCCTGGACCGGGTCGGCGAGGTGAACCTCGAAAAGGCGATGCGGCTGGACGACCGCATCGGCGGCCACCTGGTGTCGGGGCACGTCGACGGGCTCGGCGACGTCGTGTCCTTCGAGCCGGTCGGCGAGTCGTGGCGCCTGGTGCTGCGCGCGCCCGCGGGGCTCGCCAAGTACTTCGCCTACAAGGGCTCGGTCACCGTCAACGGCGTCAGCCTGACCGTGAACCGCGTTGCCGACGTGGCCGATGGCGCCGAGTTCGAGATCAACCTGATTCCGCACACGATCGCGGTCACGACGCTGAAGTCGCTGACGCCGGGCGACCAGGTCAACCTCGAGGTCGACCTGATCGCGAGATACGTCGAGCGCATGCTCGGCGCGGCGGGCGGCAGTTCCGCGCAGCAGCGATGAGCGGGCGCTAGAGCCCGGTCGTATTGGCGCTGATCGCCACCGCCGCGCCGGCGGCGAGTTCGTCGAGCAGCGTGCGGGCCTCGGCCACCGCCTCTTCGTCGAAGTCGACGAACGTCAGCGCGCTGTCGTGGTGCGGGCGGCGCAGCACCACCCGGTCGTCCACCAGCACGAAGCCGCGCGGATAGTTGCGCGCCGATTCCTCGCTGCGAAGCACGCGCAACCGCGGCCAGTTCCGGCGCAGCAGCGCGACGACGCGCGGGCAATGCCGCTCGACGAACGTCGCGTCGTGCAGCACGAGTTCGATCGTCGTGTCGCGGCTGCGTCCGAGCAGCGCCTCGAGCGCGTCGGCGAAGGCCTTGCGCTCGAAACCGTAGAACTCGCCGCGGTCGTCGGCGATGCGCAGCGATCGCTGCGCGCGCGACGCGATGCCGTCGAAAGCCGACCGCGCCTCGCTGCGCGTGTCGATCCGGCGGTAGCTCTCGAGGTCCTGCGGATTCATCATGGCGGAAGTATCCCAGCGGCCCGGTGGAGCAGGGCCGCCGTCCGGCGGCGAGGGCCGCCCGCGCAGCGTAAAATGGCGCCATGACACTTGCCAGCACGCCCGAAATCATCGCCGAGCTCGCCGCCGGCCGGATGGTCATCCTGGTCGACGAGGAAGATCGCGAGAACGAAGGCGACCTGGTGCTCGCCGCCGACTTCGTCACCCCGGAGGCGATCAACTTCATGGCGCGCTACGGGCGCGGCCTGATCTGCCTGACCCTCACCGAGGAGCGCTGCCGCCAGCTCGAGTTGCCGCTGATGGTGACCACCAACGGCACGCGCCACGGCACCAACTTCACCGTGTCGATCGAGGCCGCCGAGGGCGTCTCGACCGGCATTTCGGCCGCCGACCGCTCGCGCACGGTGCAGGCAGCCGTCGCGCGTCACGCGAAGCCGAGCGACATCGTCCAGCCGGGTCACATCTTTCCGCTGATGGCGCAGCGCGGGGGCGTGCTGATGCGGGCCGGCCACACCGAGGCGGGCTGCGACCTGGCGCGCCTGGCCGGTCTGACGCCGGCGTCCGTGATCTGCGAGATCCTGAAGGACGACGGGACGATGGCGCGCCTGCCCGACCTGATCGAGTTCGCGGCCGCGCACAAGCTCAAGATCGGCGCGATCGCCGACCTCATCCAGTACCGCAGTGCGCACGAGAGCCTGATCGAGCGGGTGTCCGAGCGTTCGATCCGCACCCGCTGGGGCACGTTCCGGA
>JAHCAM010000093.1 GCA_019634895.1 Steroidobacteraceae bacterium
GTATCTCGCCTACTCGGCGGCCACGGTCGCCTACCAGTCGTGGGGCGCCCAGATCGGCGTCGGCGAGCGCGAGCGCGCCCGCGTGACGGGAACGCGCGAGGCGTTCGGGCTCGTCGGCGTGGTCGCCGCCGCCGCCCTGCTCACGCCCGAACGCGCGCCCGCGCTCGCGCTCGCGTTCGCGTTGCTCGCGGCCATCGCTGCGCTGTTGCTGCGCTGGGCGCCCAGCGGCGTCGAACGGCGGCCCGCGGCGACCTCGTGGCGGGGGCGCTGGAGCACCGTGTTCGAGAACCGGGCGTTCCGGTGGCTGCTCGCGGCGTTCGTGCTCAACGGGATCGCGACGGCGATCCCTGCCACGCTGCTGCTGTTCTTCGTGCGCGACGTGCTGCGCGCCGAGGCGCAGGTGCCGCTGTTCCTGGTCAGCTACTTCCTCGCGGGCGCCGCCGGAATGCCGCTGTGGATCGCGCTGGCCGGACGCGTCGGGCTGCGCAACGCGTGGCTGCTCGGGATGGCGTTTGCCGTCATGGCCTTCGCCGCAACGCTCGGGCTGGGGGCGGGCGACGTCGCCGCCTTCTGGGTCGTCTGCGTGCTGACCGGGCTGGCGTTGGGCGCCGATCTCGCGATGCCGCCGGCGTTGCTTGCCTCGGTGATCGCCGCCCATGGCGACGGCGGGCGTCACGAGGGGGCCTACTTCGGCGTCTGGAACCTCGCGACGAAGCTCAATCTCGCCGCGGCGGCAGGCCTCGGTCTGCCGCTGTTGGCCCTGACGGGCTATCGGCCGGGCTCGGGCGCCGACACGACGCTTGCGCTCGCGCTGGCCTATGCGGCGCTGCCCGGCGCACTGAAGCTGGCGGCCGGCGCGGTGCTGCTGCTGTCGCCGGCGCCGCAACGTGAACCCGAGGAAGGATCGCCATGATGAAACCGGGTACTTCACCGCTCCTGCTGCCCTCCAGCGGACCTTCCGCGCCGTCGCGCCGGCGCTGGCTGCTGGCGGCCGGCGGTTCCCTGGCACTGGCGGGCTGCGCCGCGGTCGAGCCCGCCGCCTACCGCGACGAGCGTCCGGCGCTGGACCTGCGGCGCTACTTCGACGGCACCGTCGATGCCTGGGGCGTCTTCCAGGACCGCAGCGGCAAGGTCGTTCGCCGCTTCGTCGTCGAGATCCGCTGCACCTGGCAAGGCGACGTCGGCCAGCTCGACGAGTCGTTCCGGTACTCCGACGGCAGCACCAGCCGGCGCGTCTGGACGCTGCGGCGCGACGGACCCGATCGCTGGCGCGGCACCGCCGACGACGTGGTCGGCGAGGCGACGGGGACGGTGGCCGGCAACGCGTTCCACTGGCGCTACACGCTGGCACTCCCGGTGGACGGGCGGACCTGGCACGTCGACATGGACGACTGGATGTACCTGGTCGACGAGCGCGTGATGCTGAATCGCGCGGTGATGAGCAAGTTCGGCGTGCGGCTCGGCGAAGTCACGCTGGCATTCTCGAGGCGATCGTGACGAGCGTGACGCCCGGCGCCCCGGCGGGCCGATCGCGCGCACGACGCAGGCGGCCCTTCGCCCCTCTGAACGAGCCGGTGCGCGACTGGAAGGGGCGCCGCGTCTGGATCGTCGGCGCGTCGAGCGGCATCGGCGCCGCGCTCGCGCGCCGACTGGGAACGCTCGGCGCGCGGCTGGCACTGAGCGCGCGCCGCGAGACGCCGCTGCACGCTCTGCTCGCGGACGCACCCACGCCGGGACTCGCGCTGCCGCTCGACGTGGTCGACGCGGACGCCGTTGCGGCCGCCGCCGCGCGGATCGACCGGGAGTGGGGCGGGGTCGACCTCGTGGTCTGGCTCGCGGGCCGCTACGTGCCGATGCGCGCGCAGGACTTCGACCTCGGGCAGGCCCGCACGATGCTCGCGGCCAACCTGGAAGGGGTGCTCAACGGCATCGACGCGGTGATCCCGATGCTGCGCCGCCAGGGCCACGGGGGGATCGCGCTGGTCGCCAGCGTCGCCGGCTATCGCGGCCTGCCGAAGTCGCTGGTCTACGGCCCGACCAAGGCGGCGCTGATCAACCTCGCCGAGGCGCTCTACCTCGACCTCGCACCGGACAGGCTCGGCGTCTGGCTCGTCAGCCCGGGCTTCGTCGACACCCCGATGACCGCCGCGAACGACTTCAGGATGCCGGCACTGGTCGACCCCGAGCAGGCCGCGCAGGCGATTATCTACGGCTTCGGCAGGGGCGCGTTCGAGATCCGCTTTCCGCGCCGCTTCACGTCGTGGATGCAGCTGCTGCGCGTGCTGCCGCACCGCGCCTACTTCGCTGCGGTGCGCCGCTTCACCGGCCTCTGAG
>JAHCAM010000094.1 GCA_019634895.1 Steroidobacteraceae bacterium
GTTCTTCGTCGGCCACGTGATGGTCGACAACCTGTTCTACCAGCGCGACCAGCTCGCCGCCGCCGACAAGAGCAGCTTCGAGAGCGAGTCGCTCAAGCAACGGCTGGGCCGCTACGGCGTCGTCACGATGCACCGGCCGTCCAACGTCGACGACCGCGCGACGCTGTCGGGCATCGCGGGCGCGCTGCGCGAGATCGCCGCGAAGCTGCCGCTGGTCTTCCCGGTGCACCCGCGCACCCGCGGCAACCTCGAGAAATTCGGCCTCGACCTGGGCCCGAACGTGATCCTCACGAAGCCGCTGTCGTACATGGACTTCCTGAACCTGTGGAAGGACGCGAGCCTGATCCTCACCGACAGCGGCGGCCTGCAGGAAGAGACCACCGCGCTGGGAATCCCCTGCGTGACGCTGCGCGAGAACACCGAGCGGCCGGTGACGGTCGACGAGGGCACGAACACGATCGTCGGCGTCGATCCGGCGAAGATCGTCGCCGCGGCCGACGCGGTGCTGGCCGGGCAGGGCAAGACCGGGCGGCGGCCGCAGTTCTGGGACGGGCGGGCGGCCGAGCGGATCGTCGAGACGCTGGCCGCGCAACTGGCGAAGTGATCGACGCCGGAGCGTTCGCCGGCCGGGGCGTCGCGTAGTCGGACGGCGGGTGAGTCACCCAACGAATCGCAGGAGTGTTGGGTAGCTGACCCTTCGGTGCCCCTCGGCCATCAGTCCGATATCCGAGCACGGCGCTTTCGAGGATAAATCCTGATTGCGGCGTTCGGCGCCCCGAGGCGCCGCGTCGCCACCCCGCGCGATCCGCGATATACCGTAATGGTATATACTGCCGTGCACGTGATTGCGAAACCGATCCTGATCGACTTCTGGCGCAAGCACCCGGATGCCGAGCATCCGCTGATCGCCTGGTATCGCATCATGAAGACCGAGGTGTTCGCGGATTTCAACGACTTGCGCGCGACCTTCGCCAGTGCCGATTACGTCGACGGGCTGACGGTATTCGATATCGGGGGCAACAAGTACCGGCTGATCGCTTCGATCCACTACAACCGGCGCAAGGTCTACATCCGCGCGGTGCTGCCCCACGAAACGTACGAGCGTGGAAACTGGCGGAGGACAAGGAGAAACTGATGGCCCATGCACGCAGGCCAGCGACTCGACCGCAGGCGATCCTTCGAGCGTGGCTCCCGTTCAAGGAGGCGGTCGGCGTCACGTCGGTCCGCACCGAGGAGGACTATGTCGAGGCGCGAGCGACCATCGAGGTCCTGCTCGACGAGATCGGCGACGACGAGAGCCACCCGCTGGCCGACGTGCTCGACTATCTGGCCGACCGGGTCGCCGCTTATGAAGCGGAGCACGCTCCGATACCCGAGGCCGAGCCGAAGGAGGTGCTGCGCATCCTGATGAGCCAGCACGGTCTGAAACAGGGAGACCTTGCCGACTGCGCTCCGCAGGGCCGGATTTCCGACATCCTGAACGGCCGACGCGGCATCAGCAAGGAGATCGCCAAGAGGCTGGCGCGTCGGTTCAACGTGAGCGCGGCCGTGTTCTTCTGACCTCGGCCGCCGTCAAAGTGCGGTGAGCCGCACCGATTCGATCGCCTGCTCGCACACCGGCCGCGCCCGCTCGAAGAAATAGCGCGTGAGCGCCTTGCAGCTCGCCCAGAACATCTTCGACTCGCCCTGCGTACCGGCGACGATCCGCTCGTACTGCACGCCCGCCTGGGTGCGCTCGCTGACGCGCAGCAGGAAGGCCGGCCGGCCGTCGATCCGCGTCTCGCCGGCCGACTTCAGTTCGAGCGTCGATCCCTTGCTGCCGGCGCGGATCTCGGCGAGCACCAGTTCGCCGAGCTCGCGCGGGCTGGTCTGCGGCGTGGCCTTGCCCTTGGTCAGCGCGAACGCCTTGTCGAGCGAAAAGCGTCCGAGCACCAGTTGCTGGATGCCGGCGCCGTCGGCGGTGAGCACGATCCGGTCGCCGGCCTCGCCCGGCGAGCGACGCCATCCGGCCGGCGCCTGCACCGTGAAGCCCTTCTCGGGGCTCTCGATGCGGTTCGACGCGGTGTAGTGCTCCCACTGCGGGGTCGTGGCGCAACCGCCGGCGAGCGCCAGCAGCGCGAGCATCGCCGATCGGCCCAGGATGCCGGTCATTGCGTGTTCCCCTGTTCGATCGAAGATTGCAGGCGCTCGAGCTCGGCGCGGATGGCTTCGCGATCGAGCGCGTCGGGCGCGCCGTCGAGGTAGCGGCGATACGCATCGATCGCCTCGGCGCG
>JAHCAM010000095.1 GCA_019634895.1 Steroidobacteraceae bacterium
CCCCGAGGGCGGCTACAACGCGATCCCGACGGTGCACGGCGACGGCTGGGTGATCTGCGGCGACTCGGGGGGCTTCGTCAACTCGGTGCACCGCGAAGGCTCCAATCTGGCGATGACCACCGGAAAGCTGGCTGCCGAGACGATCGTCCAGCTGCGTGACGAGGGGCGCGACTACACCGCGGCGAACCTCAAGCGCTACCGCGGCGCGCTCGAGCAGAGCTTCGTGATGAAGGACCTGAAGAAGTACCGCGACGTGCCGGAGATCCTGCACGGCAACCGGCAGTTCCTGACCACCTACCCCGAGTTGCTCACCCGCGCGGCGCACACGATGCTGAAAGTCGACGGCGTGGACAAGCTGACCAAGGAGCGGGAGATCAAGCGCGACTTCGTGGCCAAGCGCTCGCGCTTCGGCCTGTTCGGCGACGCGATCAAGCTGATGAGGGCCATGCGATGACGACGATCAAGGTCGAAGAGAAGCTGTTCGAGAACCGCTATCGCGTCGACGAGGGGCGTGCCCACATCGCGATCAGGACGCCGGAGATCTGCCGCGACAAGTGCGAGACGCCGTCGTGCACCTGGTGCTGCCCCGCGGGCTGCTACACGAAGGCCGAGGACGGCAGCGTGATCCTGTCGACCGACGGCTGCCTCGAGTGCGGCACCTGCCGGCTGCTGTGCAGCGAGCACCACAACGTCGAGTGGTCGTACCCGCGCGGCGGGTACGGCGTGCTCTACAAGTTCGGCTGAACCTCCCGGCGCGGGCGCCGGGACGGGTTCACTTCGCCTGCAGCCGGTTCAGGTAGTCGACCAGCGCGAGGATGCGCGTGCGGACGAACACCTCGGGGTCGTACGGGGTTTCCATGTAGTACTCCCCCGCCTTGACCTTGTAGTCCTGGCCCCAGATCGGCATCTCGCTCGAGCCGTGCTCGGCGCCGGCGCCCTCGATCGTCTGATAGACGCGCGCGATCGGGAAGACGCCGCCGTTGCGCTTGGCCAGCGTCGTGAGGTCGGGAGCGCTGCGCTTGAGGTACGGGTTGTACGGGCCGTTTCCCTTGCCGTCGGCGCCATGGCAGGACGCGCAGTTCGAGTCGTACTCGCGCTTGCCGAGGTCCTTCGTTGCGCCTTGCTGGGCGAAGCTCGCGCCGCAGAACGCAAGGGCAGCCACGAACAGCGTCCCCCTGGAAAATTTCGATCCGGCCATCTGTACTGCCTCCAGCAATCGCCCCGATACGGGCACCGCCATCTTCCGTCCACAGCGGTGCTGCGAGCTTTGCGTTGCGTCAACCTTGCGAGCGGCGCTCTACGGGGTGCCCCGCAGCCGGCGCGGCGAGCGCTTGCGCCGGGTCGACGAACTCGCGTCCGAGCGCTTGCGCCACCATCGGGTGCGTGATCCGGCCGGCCAGCACGTTCAGGCCGGCGCGCAGCGCCGCGCTCGTTCGCAGCGCGTCGAGGCCGTGATCGGCCAGCGCGAGGCCGTACGGCAGCGTCGCCAGGTTCAGCGCGTGGCTCGACGTGCGCGGCACGGCACCCGGCATGTTCGCGACGCAATAGTGGACGATGCCGTCGACCTCGTAGGTTGGCTCGGCGTGGGTCGTGGGGTGCGAGGTCTCGCAGCAGCCGCCCTGATCGATCGAGATGTCGACGATCACCGATCGCGGCTTCATCGTGCGCAGCATCGCCCGCGTGACCAGGCGCGGCGTGCTCGCGCCGGCGACCAGCACCGCGCCGACGACGACGTCGGCGGCGGCGAGTTCCTCCTCGATCGCGCTGTGCGTCGACGGCCGGGTGCGGATCCGGCCGGGAAGCTGTGCCTCGAGCGCGCGCAGCCTCGGCAGCGACCGGTTGACCACGGTGACCTCGGCGCCCGCGCCGGCAGCCATCCGCACCGCCTGCGCGCCGGCGACGCCTGCACCGAGCACCAGTACGCGCGCCGGCGCGACGCCGGTCACGCCGCCCAGCAGCAGCCCCGGTCCGCCGGCGTTGCGCATCAGCAGTTGGCCGGCGACGTTGATCGACAGCCGGCCCGCGACCTCGCTCATCGGCGCGAGCAGCGGCAGCGACCCGTCTGCCTCGATCACCGTCTCGTAGGCGATCGCGGCGCAGCCGGAGTCGATCAGCCCCTGCGCCTGCTGCGGGTCGGGCGCGAGGTGCAGGTAGGTGAAGAGCAGGTGCCGGGGCTGCAGCATGGCGAGCTCCGCCGGTTGCGGCTCCTTGACCTTGACGATCAGTTCGGCGGCGTCGA
>JAHCAM010000096.1 GCA_019634895.1 Steroidobacteraceae bacterium
CAACGAAGGCGCGCAGAAGTGGGAGGCGGAGCTCAGCGTGCCACTGTGGCTTCCCGGCCAGCAGGCCGCCAGGCAGGCGCACGCGCGCAGCGCGATCGACGAGGTCGAGACGCAACGTGCCGCACTTCGCCTGTCGCTTGCCGGCGAGGTTCGAGCGCGATGGTGGGCGCTCGCCGCGGCGCGCAACGCGCGCGAGCAGGCGCTCCGGCGCGCCGCCAGCGCCGAGTCGCTGGAATCCGACGTGCTGCGTCGCTTCGCCACCGGAGAACTGGCCCGGACCGACGCGAACCTCGCGCGCAACGAGCGCCTGGCCGCCGAGAGCGAAGCGATCGACGCGCAGACCGCCCTGCTCGGCGCGGAGGCTCGGCTACGCGCCCTGACCGGGGCGGCGGCGCCCGCGGTGCTCGCGGCCGAATCGGCGGCCCCTGAGAACCCGGCGCTCGATCGCCACCCCCGGGTGCTCGCGGCGGCCGCGGCCGCGGAGGTCGCTCGCGCTGCGCTGCGGGTGGCCGCCCGGTCGGCCCGCGAGGCGCCCACGGTGGCCGTGCGCGTCGAGCGCGACCGCGGCGCGGCTGCGGAGCCGTTCGCCAGTGCGATCGGGCTGCGGGTGACGATTCCGTTCTCCGCCGGTCCGCAGTGGCGGCAACGGACGGCCGAAGCGATCGCGGCGGCATCGCGCGCCGAAGCCGAACTGGCGTTCGCACGCGCCGAGGTCGCCGGCGAAGTCGACCGCGCGCGAGCCGCGCTCGAAGCAGCAGACCGGCAACTCGATGCAGCACAGCGGCGCCGCGAACTGACGGCCGACAACCTGCAACTGATCGAGAAGGCATTCGCGCTCGGCGAGGCCGACCTCACCACGCTGCTGCGGGTTCGCGCCGCGGCGCTCGACGCCGAGGCACTCGGCCTGCGTCAGCGCGCTGCCCGCGACGAAGCCGTGTCACGACTTCGCCAGGCGCTGGGAGAACTGCCTTGAAGACACCTGCCTCGTTCCTGATCGCGCTCGCGTTGGCGCTGCCCGTCATGGCCCACGAGGGCGAGGACCACGGAGCGCCGGCGCAAGCGGCCCCGGCCGATGTCGGCCGCGCCCCGCGCGCGGCCGCGGCCACGGCCACCGAGACGTTCGCGCTGCTCGCCGTCGGCCAACGCGACGGCCTGACCGTGTATCTCGACGACGTCGCCACGAACACACCGGTGGACGACGCGCGCCTGGAAGTGCAGGGCGATGGCTGGACGGCCGGAGCCGCTCGGGTCGAGGCGGGGGTGTACCGGGTCGCGTCGGACCGCCTTGCCAGCCCGGGATCGCATCCGCTGACGGTCGTCGTGCAGACCGACGACGCGGCCGACCTGATGACGCTCACGCTCGACGTCCCCGACGGCGTGACGGCGCTCCGGCGCACCGCGGAAGCAACGTCGCGCAACGCCCGAGTCGTCTGGGGCGCCTCGGGCGCAGTGGTGCTGGCCGGCGCCGGACTCGTCGCTGCCCGCCGAAGAAACCGACGACTCCGACAGGAGGGTGAATCGAGATGAATGCGTCATTCCTGCCCGTGTTGCTGGCGGCGGCGCTGTCGCTGCCGAGCGCGCCCGCAACGGCCCACGAGGGCGAGGCACACGGCACGCCGTCCGACGTACGCGCAGCCCCCTCCGAAGGCACGGCAGCATCCGCGCCGGGGCCCGACGAAGGCGTCGCCGCGCAACGGCAGGCCGACGGCAGCGTGTTCGTGCCCAAGCTGGTGCAGTACCGGCTCGGCGTGCGAACGCAGCGGGCCAGGCTCGAGCCGCTGTCGGCACCGCTGCAGCTCGCCGGCGTCGTCGTCGCCGATCCGAACGCCGGCGGCCGCGTGCAGGCGAGCCAGGCCGGCCGCGTCGAACCGGGGCCGTCCGGCCTGCCGGTGCTCGGCCAGCGGGTCGCGAAAGGGCAGGTGATCGCCTGGCTGCAGCCGACGATCGGCAACGTCGAGCGCGGCAACCAGCAGGCCGAACTGGCGGCGATCGACGCCCAGCTCGAGATCGCGAAGGGCCGGGTGGCGCGCTACGAGCAGCTCGACGGTGCCGTCCCGCGCAAGGACATCGAGGCGGCACGCGTGGAGGCGCGAGCGCTGCAGCGGCGCCGCGCCGCGCTGAGTGCCGGGCTCGGTGCGCGCGAAGCGCTGCGTGCGCCGGTGTCCGGCGTGGTGAGCGTGGCCGCCGCCGTCGCGGGGCAGGTCGTGGAACCCCGCGACATCCTGTTCGAAATC
>JAHCAM010000097.1 GCA_019634895.1 Steroidobacteraceae bacterium
AGCAGCGGCTCGCCTGCGATCGGATCGCGAAATTCCTTCAGCGCGGGATTGACGACGGGAAAGCTCGTGCCGACGCCGGCACGCGTCGGCAGGAACGGCAGGCGCTGCGCACCGGCGTGCAGGGCCGCGTAATACATCCCCTCGTCGCATTCGAAGATCTCGAGCTCGCCGCGCTCGGCTGCCCGCTTGATCATCGGCGAGATCGGCGCGAGCGTCTCGGCACCGAAGTAGCAGCTCACGAGCTTGCGCACGCAACCGCCGGCGACCAGCAGGTCGAGGTCGAGTCCGCCCGACGCGGGACCGACGACGGTGAGGTTCCGGCGCTTGCGCCGGATCAGCTCGCGCACCAGCGGCATCGGGTGGCCGCTGTTGATGAAGCCACCGAGCGCGATCGTCATTCCGTCGCGCACGAGGTCAGCGGCCTGCGCCATTGAGACGAGCTTCTCCTTCCTCTTCGGCGCCTGCGTCATCCGCGGCCCCCATTGCCGAGACGGAGCAGATACGGGCCTCGAGGAAGCGGCTCGTCGCCGCTCATCCGCAGCGCATTGTTCTCGGCGATCGAAGCCTTCGAGATGACTCCGGTCTGGAGATCCGCGACCAGCACGCTGGCGTCCGGCCGCGCGAGCCCCGCAGGCAGGCCAGTGACAGCCCAGGCAGCCTGCGGGTCCTCGGGCAGGACGAGCGCGACCGGCTCGCCGTCGACACGCGCCAGCCGCAGCGACGAGGCGGCCGCGTCATGACCGGCCAGTGCCTCGATCCGACGCCCCGCGAGCGCCGCGTGCAGGTTCGCGTAAACGCGGCTCGCCGGGCGAGGGTCGTAGCGCCGATCGATGAAGCCGTTTCGCGGAAAGTAGCCGCGGTCGACGTCCATGAACGTGTCGAAGAACGTGCTGATCGACGGCTGAAGCAGGTTCGCCAGCACGGTATCGGCTACGCGGCAGGCATTGGCGTGATCGTCGGTGTACGCGTCGGCAGGGCTTTCGCCGGCGAGGCGCACGTGCGCGAGGACACCGAGATCGAGTTCGGCGCCGAGCCTTGCGAGCGCCGACAGCGCCTGCGAAGGGCTCTCGCGGCGCGGCACGCGGAACGCGAACCCGTCGACGGCGCCGCGCAGCCCTTTCGCATCGAGCAGTTCGACCATCTGCTCGCGCTCGGCTGCGACGAAGCCGTGGTTGATGAAGTGGCTGAACTTCGAGCCATCGAACTTCGCGTCTTCGTGCATCCGCAGCTTGGACAGGTACACCTGCGAACCCGATCGCTCGCGCAGGCGCGCGAGGCCCGCCGCCGACGCCGGCATGTGGGCGCGCGCCAGCACGATCTCGAAAGCGCTGACGAGGTCGGTCGCCACGTCGAGCAGTCGCAACGCCTCATCGGTCGGAAGTCCATAGCTGTAGACGAGGAACTCGTGTCCCATGTCTCGCAACAGCCGCATGCGCGCGCGCACCCGGTCGTCGAGCCAGTCCTGGATCGGCACGCGCAACCGGCGCGCGCCCATCTCCCAGAGCGCAAGCAGCGGATAGTCGTTGCGGGCGAGCTTGCGCTCGAACTCCTGCACGCCGCCGGTGGCGGCGATTTCGACCAGTTCGGCCCATGGGTGGCGCAGGTCGACGCCGACCGTCGCGCACGCGTTGGTCCGCGTATGCACCGCAGGCAGGCGCTCGCGCGGCGCCTCCAGCGTCTCGCCGGCAGCGAGCTCGGCGCCCTGCGTGCGCACGCAATGCGCGATATGGCCGTTCTCGTGCACGTCGACGAGGAAATATCCGAACTTGCCGGCGTCTCCACGCCCGTACTCGCGGGCCGGCGCGACACGGTAGAACTCGGTGTAGTCGTGCCGCAGGAATGACGTCGCGGGCAGCAGATACATCGACGTGCCGCCGATCGCGTCGTACCAGAAGTTGTGGACGTGGCCAGCAAAGAGTGCCTCGGGGCGGTGCTTTGCGACCAGGTCCAGCAGCCACGACCGCCCGGGCTCGTCGATGTTGTCGTAGGTGCCGCGCTCGTTGCGGTCGGTGACGTACGGCGGGTAGTGAAGACACACGAAGCTGCGCTGCCCGGCGGACGACGACAACTCGCGCTCGAACCACTCACGCTGCTCGCGCTCGGCCGGCAAACCCGAGTTGATCAGCTGCGCGTCGAGCGCGAAGAACCGGCAGCCGTGCGACTCGAACGCGTAGTAGTCGGGGCCGAAATGCTCCCGGTACTGCTCGAC
>JAHCAM010000098.1 GCA_019634895.1 Steroidobacteraceae bacterium
AGCGGCCGGCTGCACCGGTTGCCACGGCGCCGACGGCAAGGGCAATCCGGCGCTGGGCGCGCCCAACCTCACCGACAAGACCTGGCTGTACGGCGGTGGCATCGCGACGATCGCGGAGACGATCAACAAGGGCCGCTCGAACCAGATGCCAGCGTTCGGCGAGATGCTCGGCAAGGGCAAGGTGCACCTGCTGGCCGCGTACGTCTGGGGCCTGTCCAACCGGCCCGAGGGTCAGGGCGCACCCCGTTGAATTCTCCCGCGCCTTCCCCCCAGGGCGCCGGCTCCGAAGTCGAGGTCGCGCTCTACGAAGTCCGGCGCAAGATCTATCCGCGCGCGGTCACCGGCTTGTTCGCCGGCTGGCGGTGGGCGCTGGTCTGGTTCACGCAGCTGATCTTCTACGGGCTGCCCTGGCTCGAGTGGGGCAACCGGCCGGCGGTGCTGTTCGACCTCGACGCGCGCCGCTTCTACCTGTTCGGCGTCGTCCTCTATCCGCAGGACTTCATCTACCTGACCGGGCTGCTCGTGATCTCTGCGCTCGGCCTGTTCCTGTTCACGGCGGTGGCAGGCCGGCTGTGGTGCGGCTACGCGTGCCCGCAGACGGTCTACACCGAGATCTTCATGTGGATCGAGCGGCGCATCGAGGGCGACCGGGCGCAGCGCATGAAGCTCGACCGCTCGCCGATGAGCGCGTCGAAGTTCGCGCGCAAGGGCGCCAAGCACGCCCTGTGGATCGCGTTGGCGCTGTGGACCGGCATCACCTTCGTCGGCTACTTCACGCCGATCCGCGAGCTGCTGGGCGCGCTGCTCACGATGTCCACCGGCCCGTGGCAGACCTTCTGGGTGCTCTTCTATGGCTTCGCGACGTGGGGCAACGCGGGCTTCATGCGCGAGCAGGTCTGCAAGTACATGTGCCCCTACGCGCGCTTCCAGAGCGCGATGTTCGACAAGGACACGCTGATCATCACCTACGACCCCGAGCGCGGCGAGCCTCGCGGCTCGCGCTCGCGCAAGGCCGACCCGAAGGCGCTGGGCCTGGGCGACTGCGTCGATTGCGAGATCTGCGTGCACGTCTGCCCGACCGGCATCGACATCCGCAAGGGCCTGCAGTACGAATGCATCGGCTGCGCCGCGTGCATCGACGGCTGCAACCAGGTGATGGACCGGATGGGCTATCCGCGCGGCCTGATCCGCTACACGACGACGAACGCGCTCGCGCTCAAGCTCGACCGCGCGGCCATCGTGCGCCGCGTGCTGCGACCGCGGGTGCTGGTCTACTCGGCGATCCTGGTCGCGGTGACGCTGGCGATTTTCGGCCACCTGGCCTTGCGCGCGCCGATCAAGGCCGACGTGATCCGCGACAGCGCGCTCGGCCGCGAGGTCGAGGAGGGCATGATCGAGAACGGCTACCGGCTGCAGATCATCAACCCCACCGAGCATCCGCGCACCTTCCGGGTCACGGTCGGCGGCATCGACACGATCTTCATCGCGGGCGAGTCGCAGTTCGAGGTCGGGCCGGCCGGCGTGCGGATGGTGCCGATCGCGGTTCGCGTCAAGCCGGGCCACGGGGCCCCGGGCAGCAACAAGGTATCGTTCCACGTCGAGGCGGTCGACGACGCGGCGGTCGCCGTCGACGCCCGCTCCACCTTCTTCGTCCCGCGCTGACTGCCATGGGCACCACGACGATGAGCGCAACGACCCCCTGGTACCGGCATCGCTGGCCGTGGCTGCTGGCCATCGCGCCGACTGCTGCGCTGGTCGGCGGGATCTTCACCTTCTGGCTGGCCGCGCATACCGCCGATTCGATGGTCGTCGACGACTACTATCGCGAGGGGCGCGCGATCAACCAGCAACTGGCTCGCGACCAGCAGGCGAGCGCGCTCGGGCTGCACGCGACGCTGTCGGGCAGCGGCGGCACGGGAATCACGCTGGCGCTGACGGCGACGCGCGACGTCGCGTGGCCCGCGCAGCTCACGCTGCGCGTGATCCACGCCGCCCGCGCCGAGCTCGACGTCGCTTACCCGTTGCGGCACACCGGTGGCGGCACCTACCGGGCCGACGGCGTGCTGCCGAGCAGCGGACGCTGGCTGGTCCAGGTCGAGGACCCGGCGCGCAGCTGGCGGCTGGTCAAGCCGGTGGTCACGCGCTTCGACGCGCCGATCGAGTTGCGGGCGGCCATGCGATGAGCGCCG
>JAHCAM010000099.1 GCA_019634895.1 Steroidobacteraceae bacterium
CCCGGGCGGGACGGGCGCTTCACCACGTGCGACCCGGGGGCGGTGGTTCCGCCCGGCTTGACCGGATCGCCCTCGAACCGGCGCTACCGGTCCGCGGCTACTCCCCTTGAGGGAAAGCGCGGATGATCTCCGCGAGCCTGCCGCCGATCAATGATTTCCCCAAAGCATTTGGGTATTTGACGGCGCCGATGATGGCGATCAAACCGCGGTCGCGCGGCGCGCGCTTCAATGCGCCCATGAATCCGGTCCTCCACGCTGTGTCCCGCCTGCTCGACAGCGCGCCCGGCTCCGCGGGCGCGCTGTCGGCGGCCGAACTCACCGACTCGCTCTCGCGCGAGACTCGACTGCGCATGGCCACGCGCCTGGCGCTCGTCGACCTGGCGGCGCGCTGCGAACGACCGACCCCGTCCGACGCAGTCCCGCCGGCGCCGTGCACGCTGTGCATGCCGCTGCTTGCCCGGCTCCTCGAGCGGCTCGCCGGGATGAGCGACGAGCAGGCGCTCGCCGGCCTCGTCGAGCTCGCGCCGCAGCTGCGCGAACTGGCCGACACGCTTCAGGCGCAAGCGCACCCGCTGGCGGTGCTGCCGAGGGCCCTGCTCGAGCTGCTGCGAGCAAGGCTTCACTGACATCGGGCGTCGTCAGGGGGCCAGGCGATGGCGGGACCAGCCCCCGCCTTCGCGCCGATAGGCGATCCGGTCGTGCAGCCGGGACGGCCTTCCCTGCCAGAACTCCCAGTACTCCGGGGCGAGCCGATAGCCGCCCCAATGCGGCGGCCTCGGCGGATGCAGGCCGAACTTCAATCCGAACTCGGCCGCGCGCGCAACCAGCGCCGCCCGTGACGACAGCGGGCGGCTCTGTTCCGACGCCCAGGCGCCGATCCTCGATGCCAGCGGCCGGGATGCGTAGTAGGCGTCCGACTCGGCGGGATCGACCCGCTCGACGGGCCCCTCGATACGGACCACGCGCTCGAGTTCGACCCAGTGGAACTGCAGCGCGGCGAACGGATGCGCGGCCAGCTCGCGCCCCTTGCGGCTCTCGTAGTTCGTGTACCAGACGATGCCCCGCTGGTCGAACTCCTTGATCAGCACGACACGCGTCGAGGGCCGTCCCGTCTCGCCCACGGTCGCCACCGTCATCGCATTGGGCTCGGGCAATTCGGCGTGCAGCGCCTGGTCGAACCAGGCGCGGAATTGCTCGACGGGGTCGGCGTGCGTGTGGCTCTCGTCGAGTTCGCCGCGCTCGTAGCTCTTGCGAAGATCCGCGATCCTGGACATGCGACGAGTTTAGCGCGTCGGCGGGAACGCGCCGCTGACACCACGCCGGCGACCATCCGTCGGGATCTGTGGGATCGCCGGCCACAACCGAGGCCGCGAGGACTTGGTTGCCGCGTTGCGCGGCGATTACGCTGGCGGCAACGGGCCCGCTTGCCGGGCCGCCGCAAGGATTTTCCGCATGAACAACATTGCCGAACACGCGGTCGAACACACCGTCGAAGCAGAAGGCGTCGAGCAGGCCGAGGGACTCGTCTACGCGGTCCCCGACGACGCTCCGGGCGGCCTTCAGCGCGTGGACACGCGGCGCCTGCTCAAGGGCATGTTCGTCGCCGAACTCGACCGGCCGTGGTCCGACACGCCGCTGCCACCCAACGGGGTGCTGATCGAGTCCGACGAAGAACTGCAAGCGATCCGCCACTACTGCCAGTTCGTGATGGTCGACGCGGCCCGCTCGGCCGGGGAGCTGGTCGCGGCAATTCGCGCCGCCGCAGTCCTGTCCGCCGACCGGACGCCGGGCGCCGAGGATGACTGGACGCGGCACAGCGGCACGTCGCAAGAAGGCGGCAGCGCCGAGGCCTCGCACGGCGTGGCCATGCGGCCCAGGCCGGGCGCCGCAGTGGTCCCCCCGAAGCCGCGCGACGACGTCCATCCCAGCGAGGCGACGCGAGCGAAGATCCTTCGCCTCGTGCGTGACGGCGAGCAGGCGGCACCGCCGGCGAAGGGTGCGCTGTCGCAGGTCCGGCGCTGGTTCGGGCTGGGCCGCGGCGGCCGTTCGGACGATTCGCCCGACACCGAGATCCTGCGACACCGGCAGGCGCTGCAGGTGTTGCGCGAC